>NZ_JBEZFU010000003.1:0-619446 GCF_040649635.1 Micromonospora sp. NPDC048909
GTGGGGATCGGCGCGGGCTCAGTGCCGGCGCGGGCGAGCCGCTGGCCGAGCCGGCGCAGGCGCTCCTCGACCGCCGGGCGGGTCAGCGCGGTATCGCCGCCCGCCGTGTTGGTGACCCCGGCGATACCGCGCGTGAGCAGGGCGTCCGTGACCTGGGGCCGGTACGGCGGCGGCGGGCCGCGGTGCCAGGCCGGCGGGAAAGACGTCGCGACCCGGTGGCCGGCCCTTGACGCGGCCCCGGGCTGCCAGGCACGCTGACACCAGCAAGACCTTCCGCGCTTGCGACGGCCACCACGTGGGTAATGCGGCACCGGCACCATCGGCCGCAGCACCTAGGCGGCCCGGCAGGGCGTTGCGTTCCGAGCGGCCCGGTTGACCCGGTTTTCCGGCGTCCCGAGGCACGTTCCGCAATGACCTGCGGGGTGGGCTGGACAGCGGTTAGCCTCTCGGCTACACTGCTAGTTTGCGCTGCCTTCCGTCTTGACCCCTGCGCGGAAATGTCCGTTTGCGGATATTTCTGGTGGGGTCATTGGAGTGCACGCGTACCAGCCGTTCTGCAGCACCGGTCCTCGGAAGGACGCATCTTGGCAGCTTCCCGCCCTGCGAAGACCAGTCGTACGTCGAGCGCTTTCGCTCCCCGCCGAGTTTCATTCGGCAGGATCACCGAACACCTCGAGGTCCCCAACCTCCTCGCCATCCAGAACGAGTCCTTCGACTGGCTCGTCGGCAACGAGGCTTGGCAGGGCCGGTCGGCGGACGACCCGCACGCACGCTCGGGTCTCGCGGAGATCCTCGACGAGATCAGTCCCATTGAGGACTTCTCCGGCACCATGTCGCTCTCCTTCTCGGCTCCGCGCTTCGACGAGGTCAAGGCCTCGATCGAGGAGTGCAAGGAGAAGGACCTGACCTACTGTGCCCCGCTGTTCGTGACCGCGGAGTTCACCAACAACACCACTGGCGAGATCAAGAGCCAGACGGTGTTCATGGGTGACTTCCCGATGATGACGCCCAAGGGCACCTTCATCATCAACGGCACCGAGCGCGTGGTGGTCAGCCAGCTCGTCCGGTCCCCGGGCGTCTACTTCGACAAGCAGCCGGACAAGACCTCCGACCGCGACCTCTCCAGCGTCAAGGTCATCCCCAGCCGGGGTGCCTGGCTGGAGTTCGACATCGACAAGCGCGACACGGTCGGCGTCCGCATCGACCGCAAGCGTCGGCAGGCCGTCACGGTCCTGCTCAAGGCCATCGGATGGTCGGCCGAGCGCATCCGCGAGCGGTTCGGCTGGTCCGAGCTGATGATGACCACGCTCGAGAAGGACCACATCGCCGGCGCCGACGAGGCGCTGCTAGACATCTACCGCAAGCTGCGCCCTGGCGAGCCGCCGACGCGCGAGAACGCCCAGACCCTGCTCGACAACCTCTTCTTCAACCCGAAGCGGTACGACGTCGCCAAGGTCGGTCGTTACAAGTTCAACAAGAAGCTCGAGCTGGAAGTGCCGATCACCACCGGCACGCTGACCGAGGACGACATCGTCGCCACCGTGGAGTACCTCTGCCGGCTGCACGCCGGTGAGGAGGGCTACGAGGCCGACGACATCGACCACTTCGGCAACCGGCGCCTGCGTACCGTGGGCGAGCTGATCCAGAACCAGGTCCGGGTCGGCCTGTCCCGGATGGAGCGGGTCGTCCGCGAGCGGATGACCACGCAGGACGTCGAGGCGATCACGCCGCAGACCCTGATCAACATCCGCCCGGTGGTGGCGGCGATCAAGGAGTTCTTCGGTACGTCGCAGCTGTCCCAGTTCATGGACCAGACCAACCCGCTGGCGGGTCTGACCCACCGGCGCCGGCTGAGCGCGCTCGGCCCGGGTGGTCTGTCCCGGGAGCGGGCCGGCTTCGAGGTCCGCGACGTGCACCCGTCCCACTACGGCCGGATGTGCCCGATCGAGACGCCAGAAGGCCCGAACATCGGCCTGATCGGCGCGCTCTCCACCTTCGCCCGGGTCAACCCGTTCGGCTTCATCGAGACGCCGTACCGGAAGGTCGTCGAGGGTCGGGTCACCGACCAGATCGACTACCTGACCGCGGACGAGGAGGACCGGTTCGTCAAGGCCCAGGCCAACGCGCCGCTGAAGGCCGACGGCACGTTCGCCGAGGATCGCGTCCTGGTCCGCCGTAAGGGCGGCGAGACCGAGGACGTCGCGCCGGGCGCCGTGGACTACATGGACGTGTCGCCGCGGCAGATGACCTCGGTCGCCACCGCGATGATCCCGTTCCTCGAGCACGACGACGCCAACCGGGCGCTGATGGGCGCGAACATGCAGCGCCAGGCGGTGCCGCTGGTCAAGGCCGAGTCGCCGCTGGTCGGTACCGGCATGGAGTACCGGGCCGCCGTCGACGCCGGTGACGTGGTCGTCGCCGAGGTCGGCGGGGTCATCGAGGACCTCTGCGCCGACTACATCACCGTGCACCAGGACGACGGCCACCGCCGGACCTACCTGCTGCACAAGTTCCGCCGCTCCAACGCCGGCTCCTGCGTCAACCAGAAGCCGGTGGTCTTCGAGGGCGACCGCGTCGAGGCCGGTCAGGTCATCGCCGACGGTCCGTGCACCGACGAGGGCGAGATGGCACTCGGGCGCAACCTGCTCGTGGCCTTCATGACCTGGGAGGGGCACAACTACGAGGACGCGATCATCCTGTCGCAGCGCCTCGTGCAGCAGGACGTGCTCACCTCGATCCACATCGAGGAGCACGAGGTCGACGCCCGGGACACCAAGCTCGGTCCGGAGGAGATCACCCGCGACATCCCGAACGTCAGCGAGGAAATGCTCGCCGACCTCGACGAGCGCGGCATCATCCGGATCGGCGCCGAGGTCGTCCCCGGCGACATCCTGGTCGGCAAGGTCACGCCCAAGGGTGAGACCGAGCTGACCCCGGAGGAGCGGCTGCTCCGCGCGATCTTCGGCGAGAAGGCGCGCGAGGTCCGGGACACCTCGCTGAAGGTGCCGCACGGTGAGACCGGAACGGTCATCGGCGTGCGTACCTTCTCCCGCGAGGACGGCGACGAGCTGCCGCCGGGTGTCAACGAGCTGGTACGGGTCTACGTCGCCCAGAAGCGGAAGATCCAGGACGGCGACAAGCTCGCCGGCCGGCACGGCAACAAGGGCGTCATCTCCAAGATCCTCCCGATCGAGGACATGCCGTTCCTTGAGGACGGCACCCCGGTCGACATCGTGCTCAACCCGCTCGGCGTGCCGAGCCGGATGAACATCGGTCAGGTCCTGGAGACCCACCTCGGGTGGGTGGCCAAGACCGGCTGGAAGGTCGACGGCGAGGACACCGACTGGAAGCGTCAGCTCCACTCGATCGGCGCCAACGAGTCCGAGCCGGACACCAACGTGGCCACTCCGGTCTTCGACGGTGCCCGCGAGGCGGAGATCTCCGGTCTGCTCGCGTCGACCCTGCCCAACCGGGACGGCAACCAGCTGATCGGCTCCAGCGGCAAGGCGCAGCTGTTCGACGGTCGCTCCGGCGAGCCGCTGCCGGACCCGATCGCGGTCGGCTACATCTACATCCTGAAGCTCAACCACCTGGTCGACGACAAGATCCACGCTCGGTCGACCGGTCCGTACTCGATGATCACGCAGCAGCCGCTGGGTGGTAAGGCGCAGTTCGGTGGCCAGCGCTTCGGTGAGATGGAGTGCTGGGCGATGCAGGCGTACGGCGCCGCGTACGCCCTGCAGGAGCTGCTGACGATCAAGTCCGACGACGTTCTCGGCCGGGTGAAGGTCTACGAGGCCATCGTCAAGGGCGAGAACATCCCGGAGCCGGGCATCCCGGAGTCGTTCAAGGTGCTCCTCAAGGAGCTGCAGTCGCTGTGCCTCAATGTCGAGGTGCTCTCCAGCGACGGCGTGGCCCTGGAGATGCGCGAGACCGACGACGAGGTGTTCCGGGCCGCCGAGGAGCTGGGCATCGACCTGTCCCGGCGCGAGCCGAGCTCGGTCGAGGAAGTGTGACGTCGAGGTTCCGGGGGCGGGTCACCGCCCCCGGAACCCCGACCCCGATGAGCTGCTGGCGCACAAGCGACGTGTGAGGGATATATAACGTGCTCGACGTCAACTTTTTCGACGAGTTGCGAATTGGGCTGGCGACCGCCGACGACATCCGTCAGTGGTCGCACGGCGAGGTCAAGAAGCCGGAAACCATCAACTACCGCACCCTGAAGCCGGAGAAGGACGGGCTCTTCTGCGAGAAGATCTTCGGTCCGCAGCGGGACTGGGAGTGCTACTGCGGTAAGTACAAGCGGGTCCGGTTCAAGGGCATCATCTGCGAGCGCTGCGGCGTCGAGGTGACCCGGTCCAAGGTCCGCCGCGAGCGGATGGGCCACATCGAGCTGGCCGCTCCGGTCACC
The DNA here is from genome assembly GCF_040649635.1 of Micromonospora sp. NPDC048909. Taxonomy (NCBI): domain Bacteria; kingdom Bacillati; phylum Actinomycetota; class Actinomycetes; order Micromonosporales; family Micromonosporaceae; genus Micromonospora; species Micromonospora sp. NPDC048909. Next base: position 4,412 of record NZ_JBEZFU010000003.1, read on the forward strand.
CACATCTGGTACTTCAAGGGCGTACCGAGCCGGCTGGGCTACCTGCTGGACCTCGCCCCCAAGGACCTCGAGAAGATCATCTACTTCGCCTCGTACGTCGTGACGAGCGTGGACGCCGAGTCGCGTCACCGTGACCTCTCGACGATCGAGAACGAGATCCTGGCCGAGAAGCGGCAGGCCGAGAACAGCCGCGACTCGGAGATCGAGAAGCGGGCCGCCAAGCTCGAGGCCGACCTGGCCGAGCTTGAGGCCGAGGGTGCCAAGGCGGACGTCCGGCGCAAGGTCAAGGAGGGCGGAGAGCGCGAGATGCGCCAGATCCGCGACCGGGCCCAGCGCGAGATCGACCGCCTGGACGAGGTGCTGGACACCTTCCGCAAGCTCGAGCCGAAGCAGCTGGTCACCGACGAGCTGCTCTACCGCGAGCTGCGGGACCGGTTCGGCGAGTACTTCACCGGCAGCATGGGCGCCGAGGCGATCAAGGCGCTGGTCCAGAACATGGACCTCGACGCCGAGGCGGAGAACCTTCGCGAGACCATCCGCTCCGGCAAGGGGCAGCGGAAGATCCGGGCGCTCAAGCGGCTCAAGGTCGTGGCGGCGTTCCTGAACACCCGCAACTCGCCGCTCGGCATGGTGCTCGACTGCGTGCCGGTCATCCCGCCGGACCTGCGTCCGATGGTGCAGCTGGACGGTGGCCGCTTCGCGACCTCCGACCTGAACGACCTGTACCGCCGGGTGATCAACCGGAACAACCGCCTCAAGCGGCTGATCGACCTCGGCGCGCCCGAGATCATCGTCAACAACGAGAAGCGGATGCTCCAGGAGGCCGTCGACGCGCTGTTCGACAACGGCCGCCGCGGCCGGCCGGTCACCGGTCCGGGTAACCGTCCGCTGAAGTCGCTCTCCGACATGCTCAAGGGCAAGCAGGGCCGGTTCCGGCAGAACCTGCTGGGCAAGCGCGTCGACTACTCCGGCCGTTCGGTCATCGTGGTCGGCCCGAAGCTCAAGCTGCACCAGTGCGGCCTGCCCAAGCAGATGGCGCTGGAGCTGTTCAAGCCGTTCGTGATGAAGCGGCTGGTCGACCTCAACCACGCACAGAACATCAAGTCCGCCAAGCGGATGGTCGAGCGGCAGCGTCCGGTCGTCTGGGACGTGCTGGAAGAGGTCATCGGCGAGCACCCGGTGCTGCTCAACCGGGCGCCGACCCTGCACCGCCTGGGCATCCAGGCCTTCGAGCCGCAGCTGGTCGAGGGCAAGGCGATCCAGATCCACCCGCTGGTCTGCACCGCGTTCAACGCCGACTTCGACGGTGACCAGATGGCGGTGCACGTGCCGCTCTCCGCCGAGGCCCAGGCCGAGGCGCGGATCCTGATGCTGTCGTCGAACAACATCCTCAAGCCGGCCGACGGCAAGCCGGTCACCATGCCCACCCAGGACATGGTCATCGGCCTCTACCACCTCACCCACCTCACCCCTGGTGGGAAGGGCGAGGGCCGGGCGTTCAGCTCGGACGCCGAGGCGCGGATGGCGTACGACAACGGCGAGCTGCACCTGCAGACCCCGGTGAAGATCCGGCTGCGGGACGTCGTCGGTGTCGACAACGGCGCCGGCGCGGAGCCGTGGACCGCCCCGGAGGGCTGGACCGAGGGCGACACGCTGACCGTGGAGACCACGCTCGGCCGGGTCCTGTTCAACGAGACGCTGCCCCCGGGCTACCGCTTCGTGAACTACGAGATCCGCAAGGGTCAGCTCTCCGCGATCGTCAACGACCTCGCCGAGCGCTTCCCGAAGGTGGCGCTGGCCGCCACCCTCGACGGGCTCAAGGAGGCCGGTTTCCACTGGGCCACCTGGTCCGGCGTGACGATCGGCATGGAGGACGTCATCGCGCCGCCGCGCAAGGCGGAGATCCTGGCTCGGTACGAGAAGGAAGCCGACCAGATCGACAAGCAGTACCAGCGTGGTCTGATGACCCCGGAGGAGCGTCGCGGCGAGCTCATCCAGATCTGGACCCGGGCGACCAACGAGGTCGCCAAGGAGATGGACACCGCGCTGCCGCAGGAGAACCCGCTGTGGAAGATGATCAACTCGGGTGCTCGCGGTAACCTGCTCCAGCTCCGGCAGATCGCGGCGATCCGTGGTCTGGTGGCCAACCCGAAGGGTGAGATCATCCCGCGGCCGATCAAGGCCAGCTACCGGGAGGGTCTCTCCGTGCTGGAGTACTTCATCTCCACGCACGGTGCCCGTAAGGGTCTCGCCGACACCGCGCTGCGTACCGCCGACTCGGGTTACCTGACCCGTCGTCTGGTGGACGTGTCGCAGGACGTCATCATCCGCGAGGAAGACTGCGGCACCGACCGGGCGATCCCGATGCAGATCGGCGAGCGGGTGGACGGCAAGCTGGTCGTGCACGAGCACGCCGAGACCAGCGTGCACGCCCGTACCCTGGCCGACGACATCAAGGGGCCGGACGGCACCGTCGTCGCCGAGCGGGGTCAGGACATCAACTCCATCGGGGTCGACAAGATCGTCGCCGCCGGGGTGGAGACGGTCCGGGTGCGCAGCGTGCTCACCTGCGAGTCGAAGCTGGGCGTCTGCGGTGCGTGCTACGGCCGCTCGCTGCCGACCGGCAAGACCGTGGACGTCGGCGAGGCGGTCGGCATCATCGCCGCCCAGTCGATCGGTGAGCCGGGTACCCAGCTGACGATGCGTACCTTCCACACCGGTGGTGTCGCGGGTGAGGACATCACCCAGGGTCTGCCGCGTGTCCAGGAAATCTTCGAGGCCCGGGTTCCGAAGGGTAAGGCGCCCATCGCCGACACCCCCGGCCGGATCCGGATCGAGGACGGCGAGCGCTCGCGGAAGATCATCGTGGTGCCGGACGACGGCAGCGACGAGATCGTCTACGACAAGATCTCCAAGCGGGTCCGGCTGCGGACCCACGACGGCGGTCACGTCGAGGTCGGCGAGAAGCTCACCGAGGGCACCATCGACCCGCACGAGCTGCTGCGCATCCTCGGTCCGCGCGCGGTCCAGGTCCACCTGACCCAGGAGGTCCAGGAGGTCTACCGCTCGCAGGGCGTGCTCATCCACGACAAGCACATCGAGATCATCATTCGCCAGATGCTCAAGCGGGTGACGGTCATCGACTCCGGCGCGACCGAGTTCCTGCCGGGTGTGCTGGTCGACCGGGCGCTGTTCGAGTCGGAGAACCGCCGACTCGTCTCGGAGGGCGGCGAGCCCGCCGCCGGTCGTCCGGTGCTGATGGGTATCACCAAGGCCTCGCTGGCCACCGACTCCTGGCTCTCGGCGGCCTCCTTCCAGGAGACCACCCGGGTGCTGACCGACGCTGCGATCAACTCGCGCAGCGACTCGCTGGTCGGCCTCAAGGAGAACGTGATCATCGGTAAGCTCATCCCGGCCGGTACCGGCATCAGCAAGTACCGCAACGTCCGGGTGGAGCCGACCGAGGAGGCGAAGGCCAAGGTCTACTCGATGACCGGCTACCCGGAGACCGACTACGGGTTCGGGCCGGCCAGCGGGCAGGCGGTTCCGCTGGACGACTTCGACTTCGGGTCGTACCGCTAAGCAGCACGAACGACGAGGCCCCCGGCACCTGCCGGGGGCCTCGTCGCGTCCGGACCGGTACGCGGCCGCCGCCCGGTTCGGCATGATGGGGGTATGACGACCGCTCCCGGGCAGGCACCCGTCGCGGAGCACGGGACGCGCCACCCGCTGGACCCCGACCCGGTCCGCACGACGAAGGCCAGGGCCGTCTTCGCGCTCGGCCTGATCGCCGCGCTGACCGGCCTGTTCATCGGCGGACTGGTACCGGCCACGGTGGCGCTCCAGCTCGCCCGGCAGGCGCGTCGCGAGGCGTACGCCTCGGGGGGTTTCCTGACCGGCGCGGCCTGGCTGCGACGGGGGGAGCGGCTCGCCTGGGCCGGGCTGGTGCTCGCCGCGGTCAGCCTGGTGGCCGTGGTGGTGATCGCGGTGGTCCGGCTGGCCGAAGCGCCGTTCGGGCACGACTATCCCGCGAACGTTGACTGACCGACGGGGGAGCGGCCCGCACCGGCTGCGGGCGTGTTCCCCGGCGGTAGCCTGGCCGGTGTCCGTCGCGTCGGTGGCGGCCCTGTCGAGGAGGAGAAGCCCGTGACGGAACCGGCGCGGCCCCCATCGGGTGACCCCACGCGTCCGTCCGACCTCCCGGACCCGGGCGCGTCCGGCCCCGCGGACTCCCCGGACCGGACGGGCGAGCCGCCGGCCGGCTTCGCGCCGCCGCCGTCGGGCGGCGCACCGCAACCGCCACCGCCGGGCGGAGACACCTCGCCCATGCCGGCAGCCGGCTGGGGTGCCCCCGGGCCGGCGCCGGGTGCTCCGGGATCGCCGGGCTGGGGTGCGCCGCCGACAGCGGCCGACTGGGGTCCGCCGCCGGTGCCCGCCGGCTGGGGCCCGCCGACGGCGTGGGGTGCGCAGCACCCGCCCGGCTGGGGTACGCCCCCGAACCCGTCCGGCGGGGCCTCGCCGGTGCCGTTCGGCCCGGGCGCGCCGACGGCGTGGAATGCGCAGCAACCGCCCGGCTGGGGTACCGCGTCGGGCCCTTCGGGCGGGGGACCGCTGGTGCCGGCCGGCCACGGCGCGGCGCACGGGCCCGTCCCCGCCGGCTGGGGCGCGCCGCCCGCCTCGTCGCCGGGATCGCAGCTGCCGCCGCCGCCCACGGACGCTCAGCGCCTTCCGCCGAAGCGGGTGGAGGTGGTGCCCGGCACCCCGTACGGCGTGGTGCACCTCGACGTGCCGCCGGTCACCTCCGGGCTGGCGGTGGGCGCGTTGGTGGTGGGCATCGTCTCGATCCTGGTCTCGTTGCTGGTCATCTGCTTCGGCGTGACCGGGTCCAGCTGGACCGGCGTCTGGGCCGCCGGCGCGTTCACCCTGCTCGGCGCGCTCACCGGGGCCGGCGCGATCGTTGCCGGCCTGTTCGCCATGCGCCAGATCCGCCGTCCCGCGCCGCCGCCGGCGGTGCGCTTCAGCGGCCGGGGACTCGCCGTGGCCGGGGTGAGCTGCGGCGGCACCGGCCTGCTGCTCAGCCTGCTCGGCCTGGGCCTGGCCCTGCTCGTCTCCCTGACCTGACAGCGCCGCCCCGGGTCGGCGGGCCCCAGCTTGATCGACCCCGGGTCGCCGACCTGGGTGTGTCCTGGGCCCCGGGACAGCCCCAGGTCGGCGAATGGAGTCGACCAGGCCGGATCGGACCCCGCCGGCCCGATGGCGGGCCCGCCGGTATCACGCGGCCCGTGCGGGTGACTCGTCTCACTCGCGGCGGATCGGCCGTGCCGGCCGGACCGGGACGGCGGCGACGCCGCGGGGTTCTGGGCCGAGGGAGGCCGGTGGTGGGGGGTCGAGCGGCCGGATTGGTGCTGCCGGTGCCGGTGGGGTGGCACTGACCTCCCGGGGCCGACGGGCCGCACTCCGGCGAAGCCGGTACACTTGTATCCGTAGGTGCCCATCAGGGGTGCGCAGGCGGGACAGATCCCGACGGCCGCGGCGGCGTGGTTCGGCGGACCACTCCGTTTTGACCTGGGCGGCTGTGGTAGGTAACCTTTCCCCTTGTGCCCGGGCCTGCCCGGGCAACTCGTGCGTGCGCTGGAGCCGGTGATCCGGAGATCGAGCGACAGCACGACACAAGCCAAAGACCCGGCTCGGGGCGACCCGCGTGCCGGTGACAGACCCCGGTACGCGCGCGAGCGTCGACACCGGGACCGTGAGCTGGGCGACACGCCCGACCGCGGGTGCCGGGACCTCCCTGCGGGGCCCTGGTCGGAATGTAGGAGAGCCGATCATCAGGTCGGCTTCGGCAGACGGCGCGGCCGCGACATCGCGGCCGAAGGGAGCGGAGAAACCCGGTGCCCACGATCCAGCAGCTGGTCCGAAAGGGCCGCCAGGCTAAGACGAGCAAGACCAAGACCCCGGCGCTGAAGGGTTCCCCTCAGCGGCGCGGCGTGTGCACCCGCGTGTACACCACCACCCCCAAGAAGCCGAACTCGGCGCTGCGCAAGGTCGCTCGTGTCAAGCTCAGCAGCCAGATCGAGGTGACCGCCTACATCCCGGGCGTGGGGCACAACCTGCAGGAGCACTCGATCGTGCTCGTCCGCGGTGGTCGTGTGAAGGACCTCCCCGGCGTGCGTTACAAGATCGTTCGCGGTTCGCTGGACACCCAGGGTGTCCGTAACCGCAAGCAGGCGCGCAGCCGTTACGGCGCGAAGAAGGAGAAGAGCTGACATGCCGCGTAAGGGACCCGCTCCGCGGAAGCCGCTGGTCGCTGACCCGGTGTACAACTCGCCGTTGGTCACCCAGCTGGTGAACAAGATCCTGATGCGCGGCAAGCGTCAGCTCGCCGAGCGCATCGTGTACGCCGCCCTGGAGGGCTGCCGCGAGAAGTCCGGCACCGACCCGGTCGTCACCCTGAAGCGGGCGATGGACAACGTCAAGCCGACCCTCGAGGTGCGCAGCCGCCGTGTCGGTGGCGCGACCTACCAGGTGCCGGTCGAGGTCCGTCCGGCCCGCGCGACCACCCTCGGCCTGCGCTGGCTGGTGACGTACTCCAAGGCCCGTCGCGAGAAGACCATGATCGAGCGGCTGATGAACGAGCTGCTGGACGCGAGCAACGGTCTGGGTGCCGCCGTCAAGCGGCGCGAGGACACGCACAAGATGGCCGAGTCCAACAAGGCCTTCGCGCACTACCGCTGGTAACACCCTGGTTCCGGCGCCGGACCGGCGCCGGAACCGCCACCAGTTGAGTCGAGACGACGATAAGTAGGGATTGAAGTGGCCGCCGCAGACGCGCTCGCCAACGTACGCAACATCGGCATCATGGCGCACATCGATGCCGGTAAGACCACGACCACCGAGCGGATCCTGTTCTACACCGGTATCACGTACAAGATCGGTGAGGTCCACGAGGGCGCTGCCGTCATGGACTGGATGGAGCAGGAGCAGGAGCGTGGCATCACCATCACCTCCGCTGCCACCAAGTGTGAGTGGAAGGGCCACACGATCCAGATCATCGACACGCCCGGTCACGTCGACTTCACGGTCGAGGTCGAGCGGTCGCTGCGGGTGCTGGACGGTGCGGTCGCGGTCTACGACGGCGTCGCCGGCGTGGAGCCGCAGACGGAGAACGTCTGGCGGCAGGCCGACAAGTACCACGTCCCCCGGATGTGCTTCGTCAACAAGCTCGACCGGACCGGTGCCGACTTCTTCCGCTGCGTGCAGATGATGATCGACCGGCTCAACGCCACCCCGCTGGTGCTCCAGATCCCGATCGGCCTCGAGGGCGACCACATCGGTGTCGTCGACCTGATCGGCATGCGCGCCCTCACCTGGCGCGGGGAGACCCAGAAGGGTGAGGACTACGCCATCGAGGAGATCCCGGCCGAGCTGGCCGACTCCGCGGCGGAGTGGCGCGAGAAGCTGATGGAGACCCTGGCCGACGTCGATGACGCGGTGATGGAGAAGTACCTGGAGGGCGAGGAGATCTCCGTCGAGGAGATCAAGGCCGCCATCCGGCGCGCCACCATCGCCAGCAAGGCCAACCCGGTGCTCTGCGGCTCGGCGTTCAAGAACAAGGGCGTGCAGCCCATGCTCGACGCCGTCGTCGACTTCCTGCCCTCGCCGCTGGACGTTCCGGCGATCGAGGGTACGGCCACCGACGGCGAGACCCCGATGCAGCGGAAGCCGTCCAAGTCGGAGCCCTTCTCCGGCCTGGCCTTCAAGATCCAGACCGACAAGCACCTTGGCAAGCTCACCTACGTCCGGGTCTACTCCGGCGTGGTCGAGACCGGCACCCAGGTGGTCAACTCCACCAAGGACCGCAAGGAGCGCATCGGCAAGATCTACCAGATGCACGCCAACAAGCGGGAAGAGCGCGGCTCGGCCCAGGCTGGCGACATCATCGCGGTGCAGGGTCTCAAGCAGACCACCACCGGTGACACGCTGTGCGACCCGGCGAACCCGGTCATCCTGGAGTCGATGACCTTCCCGGAGCCGGTCATCGAGGTCGCCATCGAGCCGAAGACCAAGGCCGACCAGGAGAAGCTCAGCACCGCCATCCAGCGGCTGGCCGAGGAGGACCCGACCTTCCGCGTCAAGCTGGACGAGGAGACCGGTCAGACGGTCATCTCCGGCATGGGTGAGCTGCACCTGGACATCCTGGTCGACCGGATGCGCCGCGAGTTCAACGTCGAGGCGAACATCGGTAAGCCGCAGGTGGCGTACCGCGAGACGATCCGCCGCAAGGTGGAGAAGATCGAGTACACCCACAAGAAGCAGACCGGTGGTTCCGGCCAGTACGCCCGCGTGATCGTGAGCGTCGAGCCGCTGCCGCTGGACAACGACTCGCCGACCTACGAGTTCGCCAACGCCGTCACCGGTGGTCGCATCCCCCGGGAGTTCATCCCGTCGGTGGACGCGGGCGCCCAGGACGCGATGCAGTACGGCATTCTCGCCGGCTTCCCGCTGGTGGGTGTCAAGCTGACGCTGCTGGACGGTCAGTACCACGAGGTCGACTCGTCGGAAATGGCATTCAAGATCGCCGGCTCGATGGTGATGAAGGAGGCGGCTCGCAAGGCCGACCCCGCGCTGCTCGAGCCGATGATGGCTGTTGAGGTCACCACTCCTGAGGAGAACATGGGTGACGTCATCGGCGACCTCAACTCCCGCCGCGGCATCATCCAGGCGATGGAGGAGCGCAGCGGCGCCCGCATCGTCCGGGCCCTGGTGCCGTTGTCGGAGATGTTCGGCTACGTCGGCGACCTGCGGTCGAAGACCCAGGGCCGGGCTAGCTACAGCATGCAGTTCGACTCCTACGCCGAGGTTCCGCAGAGCGTGGCGAAGGAGATCATCGCCAAGGCGACGGGTGAGTAATCACCTGAGCTGATGGTCCGTGGACGGTCGCGGGAGGATCTTCCCGCCCGCGACCACCACGGTCGGGTTGCGTGAGACCGGGCCTGTAGGCTTCACCGCCGCAGAACCCACAAAGCTCTCCGGCCGCCAGGCCGGAAAGGCTGTCGACAGAGTCCTAAGCGCCGACCGGCGCGCCGGGCGTACGAACCAAGAAGTCCACAGGAGGACACCAGTGGCGAAGGCGAAGTTCGAGCGGACTAAGCCGCACGTCAACATCGGCACCATTGGTCACATCGACCACGGTAAGACGACGCTGACGGCGGCCATCACCAAGGTCCTGCACGACCAGTTCCCGGACCTGAACCCGTACACGCCGTTCGACGAGATCGACAAGGCGCCGGAGGAGAAGGCCCGCGGCATCACGATCTCGATCGCGCACGTCGAGTACCAGACCGAGGCGCGGCACTACGCGCACGTTGACTGCCCCGGTCACGCTGACTACATCAAGAACATGATCACCGGTGCCGCGCAGATGGACGGCGCGATCCTGGTGGTGGCGGCGACCGACGGCCCGATGCCGCAGACCCGCGAGCACGTGCTGCTGGCCCGTCAGGTCGGTGTGCCGTACATCGTCGTGGCGCTCAACAAGAGCGACATGGTCGACGACGAGGAGCTCCTGGAGCTCGTCGAGCTCGAGGTCCGCGAGCTGCTCTCCTCGCAGGAGTACCCGGGTGACGACCTGCCGGTCGTCCGGGTCTCGGCGCTGAAGGCCCTCGAGGGTGACCCCGAGTGGACCGGCAAGCTCATGGACCTGATGACCGCGGTCGACACCGCGATCCCGCAGCCGGAGCGCGAGACCGAGAAGCCGTTCCTGATGCCGATCGAGGACGTCTTCACGATCACCGGTCGTGGCACGGTCGTCACCGGTCGCGCGGAGCGCGGCATCCTCAAGCCGAACGAGGAGGTGGAGATCGTCGGTATCCGCGAGAAGTCGCAGAAGACGGTCTGCACCGGCATCGAGATGTTCCGCAAGCTGCTCGACGAGGCCCGCGCGGGCGAGAACGTCGGTCTGCTGCTGCGTGGCATCAAGCGCGAGGACGTCGAGCGCGGCATGGTGGTCGTCAAGCCGGGCACCACGACCCCGCACACGGAGTTCGAGGCGACCGTCTACATCCTCTCCAAGGAGGAGGGCGGCCGGCACACCCCGTTCTTCCAGAACTACCGTCCGCAGTTCTACTTCCGGACCACGGACGTCACCGGTGTCGTCACGCTCCCCGAGGGCACCGAGATGGTCATGCCGGGTGACAACACCACCATGACGGTGAAGCTGATCCAGCCCATCGCCATGGAGGAGAACCTCAAGTTCGCGATCCGCGAGGGTGGCCGCACCGTCGGCGCCGGGTTCGTCACCAAGATCATCAAGTGAGCTAGGTAACCCCGATTAGACCCGCCGCCGGTCGTGCGGCATACTAGTCAGGTTGCGTAACGGCAGTTCGTTGCCCGTGTTCGGCTACGTCGAACCTCCGGGCGGCAGGACAGTCGAGCGTGGGGTGGTTGGCAGCCTCGCTGCCAACCACCCTCGCACGGCGTTCAGGTCGCGGTAGCGCGATCGACGCCTTGACCCACCGCGTGGTCGGACCGCTCCGGAGCTCGGGGCGGAGCCTGGCCCGAGGGCGCGACACGCCCGACCGCGGGGGTCGGCGAAGTGGGCCTGTGCCAGCCGGCACAGGCGCCCGCAACACAGCGGCATCGAGAGAAGGAACAGAAGCCACCATGGCGGGACAGAAGATCCGCATCCGGCTCAAGGCCTATGACCACGAGGTCGTCGACTCCTCGGCTCGGAAGATCGTCGAGACGGTGACGCGTACCGGGGCGCAGGTCGCTGGCCCGGTGCCGCTGCCCACGGAGATCAACCGTTTCTGCGTCATCCGCTCGCCGCACAAGTACAAGGACTCGCGCGAGCACTTCGAGATGCGTACGCACAAGCGGCTGATCGACATCATCGACCCGACCCCCAAGACGGTCGACTCGCTCATGCGCCTCGACCTGCCGGCTGGCGTCGACATCGAGATCAAGCTGTAGGGACCGGACAAATGGACAGGCAAGTTAAGGGGATCCTGGGCGCAAAGCTCGGCATGACCCAGGTCTGGGACAACAACCGCGTTGTGCCCGTGACCGTGGTGGAGGCCGGCCCGTGCGTCATCAGCCAGATTCGTGACGCCAACAAGGACGGTTACTCCGCGGTCCAGCTGGCGTACGGCACGATCGACCCGCGCAAGGTGAAGAAGCCGATCAGCGGGCACTACGCCAAGGCGGACGTCGCGCCGCGCCGGCACATCGTGGAGCTGCGCACCAGCGACGCCGCCGACTACTCGCTCGGCCAGGAGGTCACGGTCGAGGAGTTCCCGGCGGGCGTCTCGATCGACGTGACCGGTCGCACCAAGGGCAAGGGTTACGCCGGCCCGATGAAGCGGCACGGCTTCCACGGTCTGCGCGCCAGCCACGGTGTCGAGCGCAAGCACCGCTCGCCCGGCTCGATCGGCGCCTGCGCCACCCCGGGTCGCGTCTTCAAGGGCACCCGGATGGCGGGCCGGATGGGTGGCGTGCGCTACACCGTCCAGAACCTGACCGTCCAGGCGGTCGACACCGAGAACAACCTCCTGCTCGTCCGTGGCGCCATCCCCGGCCCCAAGGGCGCGGTGGTTCTGGTCCGCACGGCGGCCAAGACCAAGGCGAAGAAGGGCGGTGTGGCCAAGTGACCACCGTTGACGTCCTCACCGTCGAAGGCACCAAGAGCGGCTCCGTCGAGCTGCCGGGCGACATCTTCGACGCGCAGGCCAACGTTGCGCTGATGCACCAGGTCGTGGTGGCCCAGCTCGCGGCGGCCCGACAGGGCACGCACAAGACCAAGACCCGCGGCGAGGTCGCCGGCGGCGGCAAGAAGCCGTACAAGCAGAAGGGCACCGGTCGCGCCCGGCAGGGCTCGATCCGCGCGCCGCAGTTCGCCGGCGGTGGCGTGGTGCACGGTCCCGTGCCGCGCGACTACAGCCAGCGGACCCCGAAGAAGATGAAGGCTGCCGCGCTGCGTGGCGCCCTCTCCGACCGGGCCCGCGCCGGGCAGGTGCACGTCGTCGAGGCGTTCGTCTCGGGCGAGAAGCCGTCGACCAAGGCGGCCCTGGCCACGCTGGCCAAGCTCACCGAGGCCCGTCGGGTCCTGGTCGTGCTGAGCAGCACCGACGAGCTGAACTGGGTGTCGCTGCGCAACGAGCCGCGGGTGCACCTGATCGAGTCCGGCCAGCTCAACACGTACGACGTGCTGGTGGCCGACGACGTGGTCTTCACCAAGGACGCCCTGGACGAGTTCCTGGGCGTGCCCGCCGAGACCACCGAGGAGGGTGGCAAGTGAGCACGATCGCCGACCCGCGCGACATCATCGTGGCGCCGGTCGTCTCGGAGAAGAGCTACAGCGAGCTGAACCGGAACTGGTACACCTTCCTGGTGCACCCGGACGCGAACAAGACCGAGATCAAGATCGCTATCCAGCAGATCTTCAACGTCCGCGTCCTGACGGTCAACACGCTCAACCGCCAGGGTAAGCGCAAGCGCACCAAGACCGGCTTCGGTCAGCGCAAGGCGACCAAGCGGGCGATCGTGAAGCTGGCTGACGGTGACCGTATCGAGGCCTTCGGCGGCCCGGTCAGCTGAGGGGTGTAGACAATGGCTATCCGTAAGTACAAGCCGACGACGCCGGGCCGGCGTGGCTCGAGCGTTGCCGACTTCGCCGAGATCACCCGGTCGACGCCCGAGAAGTCGCTGCTGGCTCCGCTGCCGAAGAAGGGCGGACGCAACGCCCACGGCCGGATCACCACGCGCCACCACGGTGGCGGCCACAAGCGGCAGTACCGTCTGATCGACTTCAAGCGGGTCGACAAGGACGGCGTGCCGGCGAAGGTCGCGCACATCGAGTACGACCCGAACCGCACCGCGCGGATCGCGCTGCTGCACTACGCCGACGGCGAGAAGCGGTACATCATCGCGCCGAAGGACCTGAAGCAGGGCGACGCCGTCGAGTCGGGCCCGAGCGCGGACATCAAGCCGGGTAACAACCTGCCGCTGCGCAACATCCCGGTCGGTACCACCATCCACAACGTGGAGCTGCGTCCGGGCGGCGGCGCCAAGCTGGCCCGCTCGGCCGGCGTCGGCATCCAGCTGCTCGGCCGCGAGGGCGCGTACGCGACCCTGCGTATGCCGTCCGGTGAGATCCGGCGGGTCGACGTGCGCTGCCGGGCCAGCATCGGCGAGATCGGCAACGCCGACCAGTCGAACATCAACTGGGGTAAGGCCGGCCGGATGCGGTGGAAGGGCAAGCGCCCGACCGTCCGTGGTGTCGCCATGAACCCGGTCGACCACCCGCACGGTGGTGGTGAGGGTAAGACCTCCGGCGGTCGCCACCCGGTCAACCCGCAGGGTAAGCCCGAGGGCCGCACCCGTCGTAAGGGCCAGCCGAGTGACCGGCTGATCGTCCGCCGCCGCTACGCCACGCGTAAGCGCGGCTGAGGGAGATAAGACATGCCTCGCAGCCTGAAGAAGGGCCCGTTCGTCGACGACCACCTGATCAAGAAGGTGGAGACGCAGAACGACAAGGGCACCAAGAACGTCATCAAGACCTGGTCGCGGCGCTCGACGATCATCCCTGAGATGCTCGGGCACACGATCGCCGTGCACGACGGGCGCAAGCACGTCCCGGTGTTCGTGACCGAGGCCATGGTCGGGCACAAGCTCGGCGAGTTCGCGCTGACCCGGACGTTCAAGGGTCACGAAAAGGACGACCGGAAGAGCCGTCGGCGCTGACGCCGCGGGCATACGGATAGAGGATCAAGGGGTTACAGCGATGCCAGGAAAGGGCGACGCTCCGGTGCTTCCGGGCGCGCGGGCGGTTGCGCGGCACGTGCGCATCTCGCCGATGAAGGCGCGCCGGGTGGTCAACCTCGTCCGCGGCCTGCCCGCGAAGGAGGCGCTCACGGTGCTGCAGTTCGCGCCGCAGGCTGCGAGCGAGCAGGTGTACAAGGTGCTCGCGAGCGCGATCGCCAACGCGGAGAACAACGAGCGGCTGGACCCCGACGCGCTGCTCGTCAGCGAGGCGTTCGTGGACGAGGGCCCGACCATGAAGCGGTTCCAGCCGCGGGCGCAGGGCCGGGCCTACCGGATCCGCAAGCGCACCTGCCACATCACCGTGGCGGTCGAGGCGGTCGCGCCGGCAGCGCCGAGGAAGGCCGCGGCGAAGAAGGCCGCCCCGGCGACGCAGGCCGCACCGGCCGAGACGGAGAGCAAGACGGAGGACGCCGAGTAATGGGTCAGAAGGTTCACCCCACTGGGTTCCGGCTCGGCATCTCGACCGACTGGAAGTCCCGCTGGTTCGCGGACAAGCTCTACAAGGACTACATCGGCGAGGATGTCAAGATCCGCCGGATGATGTCCAAGGGCCTCGAGCGCGCCGGCATTTCCAAGGTCGACATCGAGCGCACCCGCGACCGGGTCCGGGTCGACATCCACACCGCCCGGCCGGGCATCGTCATCGGCCGTAAGGGTGCGGAGGCCGACCGGATCCGCGGCGAGCTGGAGAAGCTCACCGGCAAGCAGGTGCAGCTGAACATCATCGAGGTGAAGAACCCCGAGTCGGACGCGCAGCTGGTCGCCCAGGGCGTGGCCGAGCAGCTGTCCAGCCGGGTCAGCTTCCGTCGGGCGATGCGCAAGGCGATGCAGTCGGCGATGAAGAACCCGGCCTGCAAGGGCATCCGGGTTCAGGTCTCGGGTCGCCTCGGCGGCGCCGAGATGAGCCGGACCGAGTTCTACCGCGAGGGCCGGGTTCCGCTGCACACGCTGCGGGCCAACATCGAGTACGGCTTCTTCGAGGCCCGTACCACCTTCGGCCGGATCGGCGTGAAGGTCTGGATCTACAAGGGCGATGCGGTTCCGGGCCGGGAGGCTCCGGCCGAGGCCGGTCCGTCGCGCCCGCGTCGTGGTGAGCGTGGCGACCGTCCCGAGCGTCCGCGCCGTGGCCGGTCGGGTTCGTCCGGCACGACGGCTGGTGGCACCGAGGCCGGCCGGGCTGCCGCGACCACCATCGCGCAGCAGGCCGAGACGCCGAGCGGCGAGCCGGTCGACAGCGCTGCTGTCGCCGCCACGGCTTCCGCTCCGGCAGAAACGCAGCAGGAGGGCTGACAGATGCTGATGCCGCGCAAGCCCCCGAAGGGCTTCCGCAAGCCGCACCACCCGGACCGCCACGGCGCGTCCAAGGGTGGTAACCGGGTGGTGTTCGGCGAGTTCGGGATCCAGGCTCTCGAGCCGGCGTACGTGACCAACCGCCAGATCGAGTCGGCGCGTATCGCGATGACCCGTCACATCAAGCGTGGCGGCAAGGTCTGGATCACGATCTTCCCGGACCAGGCCCTCACCAAGAAGCCCGCCGAGACCCGGATGGGTTCCGGTAAGGGCTCGCCCGAGTGGTGGGTCGCGAACGTGAAGCCGGGGCGGGTTCTCTTCGAGATGTCCTTCCCGAACGAGCAGATCGCGCGAGAGGCGATGCGTCGCGCGATCCACAAGCTCCCGATGAAGTGCCGCATTGTTACGCGCGAAGTGGGTGAATCCTGATGGCAGCGGGCGTTAAGGCGACCGAGCTGCGTGAGCTCTCCGAGGAGGAGCTGGTCACGAAGCTGCGGGAGGCCAAGGCGGAGCTGTTCAACCTCCGCGTGCAGGCCGCAACCGGGCAGCTGGACAACAACCGGCGGCTGCAGGTCATCCGTCGGGAGATCGCCCGGATCTACACGATCATGCGTGAGCGCGAGCTGGGGCTCTCTGCCGCGCCGACTGAGGTGACTGCATCATGACCGAGAACACCACCGCCGCCGCGCGTTCGCGCCGCAAGGTCCGTGAGGGCCTGGTGGTCAGCGACAAGATGGACAAGACCGTCGTCGTCGAGGTCGAGGACCGGGTCAAGCACGCGCTGTACGGCAAGATCATGCGCCGGACCAGCAAGCTCAAGGTGCACGACGAGCAGAACAGCGCCGGCACCGGCGACCGGGTCCTGATCATGGAGACCCGGCCGCTCTCCGCCACCAAGCGTTGGCGGGTCGTGGAGATCCTGGAAAAGGCCAAGTAGCGAAGGCTCGAGCTCGCCCGGCGTCGCGTCGGGCGCGGGTTCCGCCAGGCTCCGGCCGCTACGGCGGCCGGAGAACCGGCAGACATAGGAGATAGACGTGATTCAGCAGGAGTCGCGACTGCGCGTCGCCGACAACACGGGTGCCCGGGAGATCCTGTGCATCCGGGTTCTCGGTGGCTCCGGTCGGCGCTACGCGAGCATCGGCGACGTCATCGTGGCCACCGTCAAGGACGCGATCCCCGGTGCCGGTGTGAAGAAGGGCGACGTCGTCAAGGCCGTCGTCGTTCGCACCGCCAAGGAGAAGCGGCGGCCGGACGGCTCGTACATCCGCTTCGACGAGAACGCCGCCGTCATCATCAAGGACGGCGGGGACCCGCGTGGTACTCGTATCTTCGGCCCGGTCGGGCGGGAGCTGCGGGACAAGCGGTTCATGAAGATCATTTCCCTCGCGCCGGAGGTGTTGTGACCGTGAAGGTCAAGAAGGGCGACACGGTCGTCGTCATCGCCGGCAAGGACAAGGGTGCCAAGGGCAAGGTCATCGCGGCCTACCCGCGGCAGGACAAGGTCCTGGTCGAGGGCGTGAACCGGGTCAAGAAGCACACCCGCATCAGCACCACTCAGCGTGGCGCCAAGACCGGTGGCATCGTCACCCAGGAGGCTCCGATCCACGTCTCGAACGTGCAGGTCGTGGACTCCGACGGCAACCCGACCCGCGTCGGGTACCGGATCGACGAGAACGGCCAGAAGGTTCGTGTCGCGCGTAGCACCGGTAAGGACCTGTGATGACCACGGCT
This sequence comes from Micromonospora sp. NPDC048909, assembly GCF_040649635.1. NCBI lineage: Bacteria > Bacillati > Actinomycetota > Actinomycetes > Micromonosporales > Micromonosporaceae > Micromonospora > Micromonospora sp. NPDC048909. Next base: position 21,254 of record NZ_JBEZFU010000003.1, read on the forward strand.
ACCGAAACCACGACCATGCCGCGCCTCAAGGAGCGGTACCGCAACGAGATCGTGGCCAAGCTGCGCGAGCAGCACGACTACGCCAACCCGATGCAGGTGCCGCGGCTGGTGAAGATCGTCGTCAACATGGGTGTCGGCGAGGCCGCCCGTGACGCCAAGCTGATCGACGGCGCCGTCCGCGACCTGGCCACGATCACCGGCCAGAAGCCGCAGGTGCGGCGGGCGACCAAGTCCATCGCGCAGTTCAAGCTCCGCGAGGGCATGCCGATCGGCGCGAAGGTCACCCTCCGCGGCGACCGGATGTGGGAGTTCCTGGACCGGCTGCTCTCCATCGCGCTGCCGCGTATCCGTGACTTCCGCGGTCTGGACGGGCGCAAGCTCGACGGGCACGGCAACTACACGTTCGGTCTGACCGAGCAGTCGGTGTTCCACGAGATCGACCAGGACAAGATCGATCGCCAGCGGGGCATGGACATCACGGTGGTCACCACCGCCACGACCGACGACGAGGGCCGGGCGCTGCTCAAGCTCCTGGGCTTCCCGTTCAAGGAGAACTGAGATGGCCAAGAAGGCGCTGATCATCAAGGCGGCCGCGAAGCCGAAGTTCTCGGTTCGCGCGTACACCCGCTGCCAGCGGTGCGGGCGTCCGAAGGCGGTCTACCGCAAGTTCGGTCTCTGCCGGGTGTGCATCCGGGAGATGGCCCACCGCGGTGAGCTGCCCGGCGTGTCCAAGGCTTCCTGGTAATAGCCCGGCGCGCTCCGCGCGTCAGCTGCACTGTCTCTTCGCCGTAGGCCTGCGGGCGAACGCGGGAACCCCGGCGAGAAAGGTTGACGAAATCCATGACGATGACCGACCCGATCGCAGACATGCTCACGCGTCTGCGTAACGCCAACCAGGCGTATCACGACCGGGTGACGATGCCCTACTCCAAGATCAAGGCGAACATCGCCGAGGTCCTGAAGGCCGAGGGCTACATCGCCACCTGGTTGGTCGAGGAGCCCGAAGAGGGTGCCGTCGGCAAGCGACTGGTCGTCGAGCTGAAGTACGGCCAGAACCGCGAGCGGAGCCTGGCCGGCATCAAGCGCGTGTCCAAGCCCGGTCTCCGGGTGTACGCCAAGTCGGACGGGCTCCCCCGGGTGCTCGGTGGGCTGGGCGTGGCGATCATTTCGACGTCCCAGGGGCTGCTCACCGACCGGCAGGCCCGCAAGCGGAGCGTTGGCGGGGAAGTCCTCGCCTTCGTCTGGTAACGGGAGACAGGTAGAAATGTCGCGTATTGGACGTAAGTCGATCCCGGTACCAGCCGGCGTCGACATCACGATCGACGGGCAGACCGTCAAGGTCAAGGGCCCGAAGGGCGAGCTCTCGCACACCGTGGCCGAGCCGATCACCGTCGAGCGGAGCGAGGACGGTCAGCTGACCGTCAACCGCCCGAACGACGAGCGCAAGGCCAAGGAACTGCACGGTCTCAGCCGTACCCTGGTCGCCAACATGATCGTCGGCGTCACCGAGGGCTACCGCAAGAGCCTGGAGATCGCCGGTACTGGTTACCGGGTCACCGCCAAGGGCAAGGACCTCGAGTTCGCGCTCGGCTTCTCGCACCCGGTGCTGGTGCCCGCGCCGGACGGCATCACCTTCACGGTGGAGCGGCCGACCCTGTTCCACGTTGCTGGCATCGACAAGCAGCAGGTCGGTGAGGTCGCCGCCAACATCCGGAAGATCCGCCCGCCGGAGCCCTACAAGGGCAAGGGCGTGAAGTACCAGGGCGAGGTCATCCGCCGCAAGGCTGGAAAGGCAGGTAAGAAGTGACCGCCACGCTGCTCAAGCGCCGCCGCGGCGTCGCCGCCAAGCGCGCCGTCGGGCGGGCGCGTCGGCACTTCCGGGTCCGCAAGAACGTCAGTGGTACGGCCGAGCGTCCGCGCCTGGTCGTCACCCGTTCGCTGCGGCACATGGTCGCCCAGATCGTCGACGACACCAAGGGTCACACCCTGGCGTCGGCGTCGACCCTGGACGCGTCGCTGCGCGGCGCCGAGGGCGACAAGAGCGCCCTTGCCGGCAAGGTGGGCGCCCTGCTCGCCGAGCGGGCCAAGGCCGCCGGTGTCTCCAAGGTCGTCTTCGACCGCGGTGGCAACCGGTACGCGGGGCGGGTCGCCGCGCTTGCCGATGCCGCCCGCGAAGCCGGGCTCGAGTTCTAACAACCCCGTCACGAGAGAGAAGGAAGGCTGCTGATGCCAGGTCAACAGCGCCGTGGCGGCGGGTCCGGTGGCAACGAGGGTGGTCGCCGCGACAACCGCCGTGAGGGCGGCCGCGGAAACGCGCCCGTCGAGAAGACCCCGCACCTCGAGCGGGTCGTCGCGATCAACCGCGTCGCCAAGGTCGTGAAGGGTGGTCGTCGCTTCAGCTTCACCGCCCTGGTGATCGTGGGCGACGGCGACGGCACGGTCGGCGTGGGCTACGGAAAGGCCAAGGAGGTGCCCGCGGCGATCGCCAAGGGCGTCGAGGAGGCCAAGAAGCACTTCTTCAAGGTGCCGCGGATCGGCCAGTCGATCCCGCACCCGGTGCAGGGCGAGGACGCCGCCGGCGTCGTGCTGCTCAAGCCGGCTTCGGCCGGTACGGGCGTCATCGCCGGTGGGCCGGTGCGTGCCGTGCTGGAGTGCGCGGGCATCCACGACGTGCTCTCCAAGAGCCTTGGATCGTCGAACCCGATCAACATCGTGCACGCCACCGTGGCGGCGCTGAAGGGGCTCGAGTCCCCCGAGGCCGTCGCCGCGCGCCGTGGCCTGCCGGTGGAGGACGTCGCGCCGGCCGCCATGCTGGCGTCGCGGGCGGGGGTGGCTTCCTGATGGCTCGCCTGAAGGTCACCCAGCTCCGGTCCGAGATCGGGACCAAGCAGAACCAGCGTGACTCGCTGCGTTCGCTCGGTCTCAAGCGGATCAACGACGTGGTGGTCAAGGAGGACCGGCCCGAGATCCGCGGCATGATCTTCACTGTGAACCACCTCGTGAAGGTCGAGGAGGTCGAGTAATGACGATCAAGGTCCACCACCTGCGCCCGGCGCCGGGGTCCAAGACCGCGAAGACCCGCGTGGGTCGCGGTGAGGGCTCCAAGGGCAAGACCGCCGGTCGCGGTACCAAGGGTTCCAAGGCCCGGAAGAACATCTCGGCGGCGTTCGAGGGTGGGCAGATGCCCATCCACATGCGGCTGCCGAAGCTGAAGGGCTTCAAGAACAAGTTCAAGGTGACGTTCCAGGTTGTCAACCTGGACCGGCTCGCCGAGCTCTTCCCGAACGGCGGCCAGGTTGGCCCGCTGGAGCTGGTCGAGTCCGGCGCGGTCCGCAAGGGCCAGCCGGTGAAGGTTCTCGGCACCGGGGACCTCGGTGGAGTGACGCTCCAGGTGTCGGCGCACGCGTTCAGCGCGTCGGCCAAGGAGAAGATCACCGCCGCCGGTGGTTCCGTCACCGAGCTGTAAGGCGAACGACCCATGGCGCCCGTCCAGTTGGTCTCAACTGGCGGGCGCCATGGTCTACCTGGGACGTATGCGCCCGGTAACATCGGAAGCGGTTTATGTAGCCGGGCACATCTGCCCGGACGGGGATCGGACTGTTAGAGTCCCTTCCCAGCCATGGATATCGGGCACTCGCCCGGCACCCACCCCGATCCGCCAGGGACAACCGGCGGCCCGCCTCGCGCAGGAGGAAGAAGTTGCTGTCCGCCTTTCTCAGTGCGTTCCGTACGCCTGACCTGCGCAAGAAGCTGCTGTTCACAGTCGGCATCATCGCGGTCTACCGACTGGGCGCGACGCTTCCCAGCCCGGGTGTTTCGTACGGCAACGTGCAGAAGTGCCTCGACACGCTCCAGGGCGACACCACCGGTGTGCTGAACCTGCTCAACCTGTTCTCCGGCGGGGCTCTGCTCCAGCTCTCGGTCTTCGCGCTGGGCATCATGCCCTACATCACCGCGTCGATCATCCTGCAGCTGCTGACCGTGGTGATCCCGCGGCTCGAGCAGCTCCGCAAGGAGGGCCAGTCCGGCCAGGCGAAGATCACCCAGTACACCCGCTACCTGACCCTCGGCCTCGGTGTCCTCCAGGCCTCGGCGTTCGTGGCGCTGGCCCGCTCCGGGCAGCTCTTCCAGAACCGCTGCGACCAGTTCCCGATCATCCCTGAGGGCACCGGCATCCCGGACTGGCTGACGCTGACCATCCTGGTCATGACGATGACCGCCGGTACCGGTGTGGTCATGTGGCTCGGCGAGCTGATCACCGACCGGGGCGTCGGCAACGGCATGTCGGTGCTGATCTTCACCTCGATCGCGGCCCGGCTGCCCGGCGAGGGCTGGCAGATCAAGAACACCCAGGGCTGGTGGAAGTTCTTCCTGGTCATCGCCCTGGTTCTGGTGGTCATCACCGCGGTCACCTTCATCGAGCAGGCGCAGCGCCGGATCCCGGTCCAGTACGCCAAGCGGATGATCGGCCGGCGGATGTACGGCGGTACCTCGACCTACATCCCGCTGAAGGTCAACCAGGCCGGCGTCATCCCGGTCATCTTCGGCTCGTCGCTGCTCTACCTGCCCCAGCTGGCGCTGCAGTTCTTCGACCAGACCAACCCGGGCAAGACCCAGGCCTGGATCCAGAACAACCTGGTCGCGCCGGACAGCCCGATCTACATCTCGGTCTACTTCCTGCTGATCATCTTCTTCACGTACTTCTACGTCTCGATCACGTTCAACCCGACCGAGGTCGCGGACAACATGAAGAAGTACGGCGGGTTCGTGCCGGGCATCCGCCCCGGCAAGCCGACGGCCGACTACCTGGACTTCATCCTCAGCCGCATCACCCTGCCGGGCGCGCTCTACCTGGGCATCGTCTCGATCCTGCCGAACTTCTTCTTCATCTGGCTGGACAACCAGCAGTACCAGAACTTCCCGTTCGGCGGCACCGCTGTGCTGATCATGGTCGGCGTCGGTCTGGAGACCGTCAAGCAGATCGAGAGCCAGTTGATGCAGCGGAACTACGAAGGGTTCCTGCGGTAGATGAGACTCGTTCTGGTTGGCCCGCCGGGCGCGGGCAAGGGCACGCAGGCCGAGTTCATCGCGGCGCACCTGGCGGTCCCGAAGATCTCGACCGGTGACATCTTCCGGTCGAACGTCTCCCAGGGCACCCCGCTCGGCGTCGAGGCCAAGCGCTACATGGACGCAGGCGAGCTGGTACCGGACGAGGTCACCATCAACATGGTCCGGGACCGGCTCGCCGAGCCGGACGCCAGCGAGGGCTTCCTGCTCGACGGCTTCCCGCGGACCACGCCGCAGGCCGCCGCGCTGGACAAGCTCCTCGCCGACCTGGGCACCGCGCTGGACGTCGTGCTCGAGCTGGTGGTCGACGACGACGAGGTGATCCGGCGGCTCTCCGGTCGGCGTACCTGCCGGGGCTGCGGCAAGATCTGGCACGTCGAGTTCGACGCCACCAGCCGGGAGGGCATCTGCGACCGGTGCGGGGCGGAGCTGTTCCAGCGCGACGACGACAAGCCGGAGACGATCGCCACCCGGCTCCGCGAGTACGCCGAGAAGACCGCGCCGTTGGTCGACTACTACGGCGCCCAGAACAAGCTGGTCGGGATCGACGCCACCGGCCCGGTGGAGGACGTCACCGTCCGGGCCATCGACGCCCTGCACTCGTACGGCGGCTGAGGTCCCGCCGGCTCACCGGCGGATAGAGTGCGAACAGCGGGGTACGCGCGACGTGCCCCGCTGTTCGGCAACGAAAGGTAACCGCTCCATGCGTCGTCCCCAGCTGGACATCCAGCTGAAGACCCCCGACCAGATCGAGAAGATGCGTGCCGCCGGTCTGGTGGTCGCCGACGCGCTGCGTCGGATGCGCGAGGCGGTGGCCCCGGGGGTCAGCACGGCCGACCTGGACGCCATCGCCGAGTCGACCATCCGCGAAGCGGGCGCCGTCCCCTCGTTCAAGGGCTACCACGGCTATCCGGCGTCGATCTGCTCGTCGGTCAACGCGCAGGTGGTGCACGCGATCCCCGCCGCCGAGCAGGTGCTCCGGGACGGCGACATGATCTCGATCGACTGCGGCGCGGTGCTCGACGGTTGGCACGGCGACGCGGCGATCACGGTCGCGGTCGGTGAGGTCGACCCGGGGCTGTTGAAGATGGCCGCGGTGGCCGAGGACGCGATGTGGGCGGGGATCGCCGCCGCCGCCCGCGGGGCGGCCAGTGGGCGGGGCCGGCTCACCGACATCTCGCACGCGGTCGAGGACGCGGTCCGCCGTGGCGGCCGTTACGGCATCGTCGACGGCTACGGCGGGCACGGCATCGGCACCGAGATGCACCAGGATCCGCACGTGCTCAACCACGGGCGGCCGGGCAAGGGCCCCCGCCTGGTACCGGGCCTGGCCCTGGCGATCGAGCCGATGATCACGATGGGCTCGCCCCGCACGGTTGAGCTGTCCGACGGCTGGACGGTGGTGACCCGGGACGGGTCGATGGCCGTGCACGTCGAACACACCATGGCGCTGCTCCCGGACGGCGTCTGGGTGCTGACCGCCGCCGACGGCGGCCGGGCCCGCCTGGGCGACCTGGTGACGGCCCGCCAGACCGCCGACTCCCCAGCCTCCTGACCCAACCCCCACCCCCATCCCGCACCCCGCACCGGGGTCGGTCCGGCTCGTTCGACGCCGTGATCAAGAGCTGTGCGTCGTCCGGAGGCTGGATCGTGACGCGGATCTCTTGATCACCGGCGCCGGGCGCGGGCCGGGCGCCGGGTGGGGGTCGGCGCTGGGTGGGGGGCGGCGGGGACGGCGGTGGGTGGTGGGGTGGTGGCATGCTTGCCCCCATGGAGGGGCGCGGGGAGATGCGGGCGGGCGACGCCGACCGCGAGGCGGTGGCCGAGCGGCTGCGGGTCGCGCTCAACGAGGGCCGGTTGGATCTGCACGAGTACGACGAGCGGTTGCGGCAGGCCTACGCCGCCCGCACGTACGCGGAGCTGGACGCGCTGCTGACGGATCTGCCGTCGGTCGCGCCGCCGGAGGCGTCCCAGCTGGTGCAGTCACCGCCCGCCGCGGCGGCGCCGGTCGAGCCGCCCACCGTCCGGCCACCCACCGCCCGTTGGCTGGCCGAGGTCTGGATGCCGTACCTCCAGGTGGTCCCGATCGTGGTGGCTGTCTGGGCGGTCTCCTCCCTGTTCGCCCGGGAACTGCTCTACTTCTGGCCGGGCTGGGTGGCCGGGCCGTGGGGCGCCGTGTTGCTGGTGCGTACCTTCACCGGGCTCGCCGGGGGAGAGCCGCAGCGGTGGGCGTCCGAGCGGGAGCGCCGGCGCCGGCGGAAGCGGGCGAAGCGGACGCGGCGGCGGGAGATCGACGCGGCCGGCCCCGACGGGTGGCAGCACACGAGCCGGGCGCGCCCGGAGCAGGACAGGAACCCGGGGGAGCCCGACCCGGTCGGGTGATTGCCGACTTTTGCCCGATTTGACGAATCCGCCGGTGGCCGGTTTGGCGGCGGCGCGGCGTCGGGCGTACACTTTCAGATCGGCGCACAGCGTCCACTCCGGCATGCCCATCCTGCGCTTCGATGGGGCTGGAGCCGCGGCTGGCGCGGGCTACCTGATCTTGACGGTCGGTGACCCGTGTAAGACGTTGTGAGCCGTCCGGAGCAACCGACGTCAGGACAGCGGAGGACATGCCGAAAAAAGACGGAGCCATTGAGATCGAGGGTCGGGTCATCGAGCCCCTGCCGAACGCCATGTTCCGGGTGGAGCTCGCGAACGGCCACAAGGTGCTGGCTCACATCAGCGGCAAGATGCGGCAGCACTACATCCGCATCCTGCCGGAGGACCGGGTCGTCGTCGAACTCTCGCCGTACGACCTGACCCGCGGGCGCATCGTCTACCGCTACAAGTAGTCCTGACGACGGCCGGGGCGTCCCGTGTCCGTCTTCGACGTCCGAGATCGCGCGTGGCGCGTCACCGGGCCTGATGGGAAGTAAGGCAACCGTGAAGGTCAAGCCGAGCGTCAAGAGGATCTGCAACAAGTGCCGGGTGATCCGCCGGCACGGCCGGGTCATGGTCATCTGCAGCGACCCGCGCCACAAGCAGCGCCAGGGCTGAGCCCCTCGGCCGGTCGGCACGTCGATCGGTGAGGACGGCCCGGGCGGCAGATCCGGAACACACAACACATGCTCGTCCCAGCCGCGAGCGGTACGCACCACGCGTACTCCTTCGTGGCTGACCCCCGGTCGGAGGCCGGGGCCCGCTCGGGCAGCGACCGACTCCCGGTCGCCGGCGCGCACCGCGCCGGAGGCAGGAGGAGGCCGTGAGCGGGGTGGGACGGGTGCAGACCTCCGCCACAACATCACGAGGAGCACGCCCGCACATGGCACGTCTAGTCGGCGTCGACCTCCCCCGCGAAAAGCGGATGGAGATCGCGCTCACCTACATCTTCGGCGTCGGTCGTACCCGCGCCCTGGAGACGCTCGCTGCCACCGGCATCTCGCCGGACAAGCGCGCCCGGGACCTCACTGACGAAGAGCTGGTCCAGCTCCGCAATCACATCGAGGGCAACTACAAGGTTGAAGGCGACCTGCGCCGCGAGGTCGCCGCTGACATCCGCCGCAAGGTCGAGATCGGCTGCTACGCGGGTATCCGGCACCGCCGGGGCCTGCCCGTTCGTGGCCAGCGGACCAAGACCAACGCGCGGACCCGCAAGGGCCCGAAGCGGACCGTCGCCGGCAAGAAGAAGCCCGGCAAGAAGTAACTAGGAGCGCACAGACTTATGCCACCGAAGGCTCGTGCCGGAGCCGCCGTCAAGAAGGTCCGGCGCAAGGAACGCAAGAACGTCGCCCACGGGCAGGCGCACATCAAGAGCACCTTCAACAACACCATCGTGTCCATCACGGACCCGACCGGTGCGGTCATCTCCTGGGCCTCCGCCGGCCAGGTGGGCTTCAAGGGCTCCCGCAAGTCGACTCCGTTCGCCGCGCAGCTGGCCGCCGAGGCCGCCGCGCGTCGGGCCATGGAGCACGGCATGCGCAAGGTCGACGTGTTCGTCAAGGGCCCCGGCTCCGGCCGGGAGACCGCGATCCGTTCGCTGCAGGCCGTCGGGCTGGAGGTCGGCCAGATCGCCGACGTCACCCCGCAGCCGCACAACGGATGCCGTCCGCCGAAGCGTCGTCGGGTCTGAGAGGTAGAGAGAGATGGCTCGTTACACCGGTGCTGACTGCCGCCGTTGCCGGCGGGAGAAGATGAAGCTGTTCCTCAAGGGCAGCAAGTGCGATGGCCCGAAGTGCCCGTTCGAGTCCCGGCCGTTCCCGCCCGGGCAGCACGGCCGCGGCCGCACCAAGGAGACGGAGTACCTGCTCCAGCTCCGCGAGAAGCAGAAGGCCCGTCGTGTCTACGGCGTGCTGGAGAAGCAGTTCCGCGGTTACTACGAGGAGGCCGTGGGCAAGCAGGCGAAGACCGGTGAGGTCCTCCTGCAGATCCTCGAGTCGCGGCTCGACAACGTCGTTTACCGGGCCGGCTACGCGCACTCGCGCGACATGGCCCGCCAGCTGGTCAAGCACGGCCACTTCACGGTGAACGGCAAGAAGGTCGACATCCCGTCGTACCGCGTCAAGGAGCACGACATCATCGAGGTGCGGGGGAAGAGCAAGGAGCTGACCCCGTTCATCGTCGCGCAGGCCCAGGCGGGCTCGCGGGCGGTCCCGGCCTGGCTCGAGGCCATCCCCAGCCAGATGAAGATCCTGGTGCACTCGCTCCCGGCCCGGCAGGTCATCGACACGCAGGTCCAGGAGCAGCTGATCGTCGAGCTCTACTCCAAGTAAGAGCTCGTTGCGGTGGCCCGCCCCTCGCCGGGCGGGCCACCGGAACAGTTTGTGTCGTGGGCGTCAAATAGCGGGCGTCCCGGAAGAGAAGAGAAGAAATGCTCATCAGCCAGCGACCGTCTCTCTCCGAAGAGTCGATCAACGAGACCCGCTCCCGGTTCACCATCGAGCCGCTGGAGCCCGGCTTCGGCTACACCCTGGGCAACTCGCTGCGGCGTACGCTGCTGTCGTCGATCCCGGGTGCCGCGGTCACCTCGATCAAGATCGACGGTGTGCTGCACGAGTTCACCACGATCCCCGGTGTCAAGGAGGACGTGGTCGAGCTCGTCATGAACATCAAGGAGCTCTGCGTCAGCTCCGAGCACGACGAGCCGGTCAGCATGTACCTGCGCAAGCAGGGCCCGGGCGACGTGACCGCCGGTGACATCCAGCCGCCGGCCGGCGTCTCGGTGCACAACCCGGACCTGAAGCTCGCCACCCTGAACGGCAAGGGCCGGCTCGACATGGAGCTGACCGTCGAGCGGGGTCGCGGCTACGTGACGGCGGCGCAGAACAAGCAGGCCGGCGCCGAGATCGGCCGGATCCCGGTCGACTCGATCTACTCGCCGGTGCTGAAGGTGACCTACCGGGTCGAGGCGACCCGGGTCGAGCAGCGCACCGACTTCGACCGGCTGATCATCGACGTCGAGACCAAGCCGTCGATGGGCCCGCGTACCGCGCTGGCCTCCGCCGGCTCGACGCTCGTGGAGCTGTTCGGGCTCGCCCGGGAGCTGGACGAGACCGCCGAGGGCATCGACATCGGGCCGTCCCCGCAGGACGCCCAGCTGGCGGCGGATCTGGCCCTGCCGATCGAGGAGCTGGACCTCACCGTCCGCTCCTACAACTGCCTCAAGCGCGAGGGCATCAACACCGTTGGTGAGCTCATCGGGCGTACGGAGGCCGACCTTCTCGACATTCGGAACTTCGGCCAGAAGTCGATCGACGAGGTCAAGATGAAGCTCGCCGGGATGGGTCTCGGGCTGAAGGACTCGGCTCCGAACTTCGACCCGGCGCACGTCGTGGACGCCTTCGGCGAGGCGGACTACGACACCGACGACTACCGCGAGACCGAGCAGCTCTAGTCCGCGCTGCCGCCACATCTGAGGAGCACCAAGCATGCCCACGCCCACCAAGGGCCCCCGCCTCGGCGGCAGCCCCGCGCACGAGCGGCTCATGCTGGCCAACCTGGCCACTGCGCTGTTCCAGCACGGCAAGATCAAGACCACCGAGACGAAGGCCCGGCGGCTGCGTCCGCTGGCCGAGCAGCTCATCACCAAGGCCAAGCGCGGCGACCTCGCGTCCCGTCGGCGGGTGCTGGGCGTCGTCAAGGACAAGGACGTGGTCTACGCCCTGTTCGACCAGATCGCGCCCCGGTACGCCACCCGCAACGGTGGTTACACCCGGATCGTGAAGACCGGTCCGCGCAAGGGTGACAACGCGCCGATGGCCGTCATCGAGCTGGTGGAAGAGCTTCAGGTCGCCGAGCCGAAGGCGAACAAGAAGACCGCCGCCCGCAAGGCCGCCCAGCAGGACAAGGTCGAGGCGCTCGCCCCGGCCGAGGAGACCCCGTCGTCGGCCCCGGCCGACCAGGACTCCGAGGCGCCGGTCTCGGCGTCCGGTGACACCGCCGCCGCCCGCGAGGACAGCGACGAGGCCGCCGAGGGCACCGAGAACAAGGCCTGATCGCAGGCAGCATCGTCGGGCCCGGCATCCCTTCCTGGGGTGCCGGGCCCGACGCCGTGAACGGGAGACACGACGTGGACGAGCGGATCCGGTTGCGACTGGACGTGGCGTACGACGGGACGGCATTCTCCGGCTGGGCCGCGCAGCCGACCCGGCGTACGGTCGCCGGCGTGCTCGTCGAGACGCTCGACCTCGTGCTCGGCGCCGGCACGGCGACCGGCCTGACCGTGGCCGGCCGCACCGACGCCGGGGTGCACGCGACCGGGCAGGTGTGCCACCTCGACCTGCCCGGCGCGGTCTGGCGGGAGCGGGAGGGGACGCTGCTGCGCCGGCTGGCCCGGCTGCTCCCCACCGACATGCGGGTCCGGGCGATGACCGAGGTGCCCGCCGAGTTCGACGCCCGGTTCTCGGCCACCTTCCGCCGCTACGAGTACCGGGTGACCGATGCCCCGTACGGCGCCGAGCCGTTGCGCCGGCACGAGATCCTGGCCTGGCCGAAACGACTCGACGTCGACGCGCTGAACGCCGCGGCGGCCGGCCTGGTGGGGGAGCACGACTTCGCCGCTTACTGCCGGCGCAAGGAGAACGCGACCACGCTGCGCGAGGTGACCCGGCTCGACTGGCGGCGCGGGCCGGACGGCGTGCTGGTCGCCACCGTGCAGGCGGACGCGTTCTGCCAGGCGATGGTGCGCAGCCTGGTCGGCGCCATGCTGGTCGCCGGGGACGGCCGCCGACCGGTCGACTGGCCGGCCGGCCTGCTCGACCGGCGGGAGCGGTCCAGCGAGGTGACCGTCGCGCCGGCGCACGGGCTGACCCTGGTGGCGGTCGGCTACCCGGACGACCCCGCCGAGTACGCCCGCCGGGCCGACCTCACCCGCCGGCTGCGGGTCTCGGCCGAGTCCTGACAACCCGCCCGGCAGGACGAGCAGCGGGTGCGGGACCCGAGGGCCGGCGCACCCGCTGACGTCTCACCCGCCTTCTCGCCCGCCGGCTCAGTCGCCGGGCAGCTCGTCCGTGCCCTCCTGGCCGCCGGTGCTGTCCGAGGGGCCGCCCGTGCTGCCGGAGGGACCGCCCGTGCTGCCGGAGGGACCGCCGGTGCTGCCGGAGGGGCCTGCGGTGGGTTGGCTCGCGGTGCCGCCGTCGGCGCGACGCTCCAACACGCCCCGGTTGAGGTGCAGCTCGATCATGTCGAAGAGGATCTCGCGGACGGCGGTGTCGCCGGACCGGATCGTCTCGCCGTCGGCGCGGGCCACCAGGGCGTACGCCAGGTAGTGACCGCGGACCTGCCAGCCGACCCGGGCCGGGGCGGTGGTGAGGGCCTTGGTGTCGTCGTCGACCGCCATGCCACGGAAGCGGCCCTGTCGCTCGTCGAGCAGCTCCCGGATCCGGTCCCGCGCCCGCTCCGCGCTGGCCCGGTCGGTCAGGTTGAACAGCCCGGTGGTCACCAGGTACTCGCCGCCGGGCGAGCGGAGCGTGGCCCGGACGACCTGGCTGCAGCCGAGCCGGACCAGCAGGTCGGCCACCTCGTCGGTGGCCGCGACCGCGCAGCTACCGCTGGAGTGCGTCTTGAGCACCGGGTAGGCCGGCTCGCCGTCGGTGACCACCAGCTCCTTGCCGGCGAAGACCTCCTTGGCGGTCAGCGGCGCCTGGTCGGTGTCCCGGGAGTCGAGGTGGTGCTGCGCGGGCTCCGGCGAGGGGTTGGCCCCGGCCTGCTGGCTCGGGGTGTTCTGCGGCTCCGGGGAGCGGTCGACGAGCAGGGCGGCGGCGCCGAGCCCGCAGAGCGCGAGCAGCACGAGAACGGCTGCGCCGCCGATCAGGACCTGCCAGAGTCGGCCGCCGCCCCCGCCGCTGCGGGCCCGCTCGGGGGCCGGCGGCTCGACCGGCGGAGGTGCGGTGTAGACCTCCGGGCGGGGCGGTGCCACCGGCGGCTCGTGGCGGACCGGCGCCGGTTCGGACGCGGGCAGCGCGAGCCGGTTAGCCCGGGGCAGCGACGGGGTGGGGAAGCGGGACGGGGAGGGCCCGGCCGGCGGAGGCGGACCGGCGCCGAGCGGGGACAGGTCGGACCCGGGCTCCGGGTACTCCACGAAATCGTCCTCATCGGACTCGTACCGATACACCATGTCGCCCAGAGTAGGATTGATTGTCCCTTTAGGTGGTAATAATGGGAAATTGTGTCTCGGATCGTGGTGAAGCATGCTCACCGCGGTCGCGCCGCCGGCGGGCCGGGCCATTGCGGGTCGACCACCCGGCCGGTGCGAGAATTGCCGCGTGACCGGCGACCACTACTTCACCGCTGAACCCACGACCGCCGCCCGCACCCGCGAGGTCGAGTTCACCGTCGCCGACCGCGACTACACGCTCGCCTCGGCCAGCGGGGTCTTCTCCGCGGTCCGGCTCGACCCGGGCACCGCCGTGCTGCTGCGCAAGGCCGAGCTGCCCAGCCCCGACACCGCCGGCGACCTGCTCGACCTCGGCTGCGGCTTCGGGCCGATCAGCTGCGTGCTCGCCACCACCGCGCCCGCGGCCACCGTCTGGGCGGTCGACGTCAACGAGCGGGCCCGCGAACTGACCGCCGCCAACGCGGAGCGGATCGGCGCCGCGGACCGGGTCCGGGTGCGCGCCCCCGACGAGGTGCCGGCGGAGCTCCGGTTCGCCCAGCTCTGGTCGAACCCGCCGATCCGGATCGGCAAGGACGAGCTGCACGAGCTGCTGCTGCGCTGGCTGCCCCGGCTCGCCGACGACGGGGTCGCCTGGCTGGTGGTCGCCCGCCACCTCGGCGGCGACTCGCTGCACCGCTGGCTGGTCGAGCAGGGCTGGCAGGTGGAGCGGCAGGCCAGCCAGAAGGGCTACCGGGTGCTACGGGTCACCCGGTAATTGGATGTACCGCCCCCACCGGGCTGAGGCAGGATCCCCGCGTGGGATACGTGGACGTGGCAGCGGTAGGGCACATCCTCCCCGACGGCCGGGAGCTCTTCGCTGACGTGTCGTTCCGGGTCGGCGAGGGCGCGAAGGTGGCGCTGGTCGGGCCGAACGGCGCGGGCAAGACAACCCTGCTCCGGATGGTCTCCGGCGACCTGCCGGTGAAGGCCGGCGCCGTCGCCCGGGCCGGTGGGCTCGGCGTCATGCGGCAGTTCATCGGCATGATCGGGGACGAGTCCACGCTCGCCGACCTGGCGCTCTCCCTCGCCCCGCCGGTGCTGCGCGAGGCCGGCCGCCGGCTCGCCGACACCGAGGCGGCCATGCGGGCGGCCGAGGCGTACGGCAAGTACGGCACCGCCGCCGGCAAGGCGCAGCTGGCGTACGCGGACGCGCTCGCCGCCTGGGGCGAGGCCGGCGGCTACGACGCCGAGGTGCTCTTCGACACCGTCACCACCATCGTGCTCGACCTGCCCTGGGAGACCGCCCGGGAGCGCCCGGTGCGGACCCTCTCCGGTGGGCAGCAGAAGCGCTTCGCGCTCGAGCTGCTGCTTCGCGGCCCCGACGAGGTGCTGCTCCTCGACGAGCCGGACAACTTCCTCGACGTCCCCGGCAAGCGGTGGCTGGAGGGGCGGCTGGCGGAGTCGGCGAAGTCGGTGCTCTACGTCTCACACGACCGGGAGCTGCTGGCCCGTACCGCCGACCGGGTGGTCGCCGTCGAGGGGGGCAGCGCGTGGGTGCACCCGGGCGGCTTCGCCAGCTGGCACGAGGCGCGGGTGGCCCGGCACGCCCGCCTGGACGAGCTGCGCCGACGCTGGGACGAGGAGCACCAGAAGCTGCGCGAGCTGATGCTGATGTACAAGCAGAAGGCCGCGTACAACGACGGGCTGGCGTCGCGCTACCAGGCGGCGCAGACCCGGCTGCGCAAGTTCGAGGAGGCCGGGCCGCCGCCCGTACCGCCGAAGGACCAGGACATCCGGATGCGGCTGACCGGCGGGCGGACCGGCAAGCGCGCGGTCGTCTGCGAGAAGCTGGAACTCGACGGCCTGACCTACCCCTTCGACCTGGAGATCTGGTACGGCGACCGCGTCGCCGTGCTCGGCGCGAACGGCACCGGCAAGTCGCACTTCCTGCGGCTGTTGGCCCGCGGTGGCACCGACCCGGATCCCGCGAACGGCCCGGTCGACAGCGGGCCGGTGCTGGCGCCGGTGGCCCACGACGGGATGGTCCGGCTCGGCGCCCGGGTGCGCCCCGGGCACTTCTCGCAGACCCACGACCGCCCCGAGCTGATGGCGAAGACCCTGGTCGAGGTGCTCTGGCGGGGCGACGACCACCGGGCCGGCATGGACCGGCACGGGGCCATGGCGGCGCTCAGCCGGTACGAGCTGGCCGGGCAGGGTGACCAGCGGTTCGGCACCCTCTCCGGCGGCCAGCAGGCGCGGTTCCTGGTGCTGCTGCTGGAACTCTCCGGAGCCACCCTGCTGCTGCTCGACGAGCCCACCGACAACCTCGACCTGGCCAGCGCCGAGGCCCTGGAGGCCGGCCTGACCGCGTTCGAGGGGACGGTGATCGCGGTGACCCACGACCGCTGGTTCACCCGCACCTTCGACCGCTTCGTGCTGTTCCGCTCGGACGGCGAGGTGGTGGAGACCGACGAGCCGGTGTGGGACGTGGGGTGAGGTGGTCCACGGGCAGCGCCCAGCCGGACGGGCATAGGGTTGATCTCGTGACTGAGATGACGTACCGCCGGCTGGGCGACTCGGGGCTCGTGGTGTCCGTGGTCGGTATCGGCTGCAACAACTTCGGCCGCAAGCTCGACTTCGACGGCACCCGGGCGGTGGTGGACGCCGCGCTCGACGCCGGCATCAACTTCTTCGACACCGCTGACATCTACGGGGAGCCGCAGGGCAGCTCGGAGGAGCTGCTCGCCGCGGCGCTCAAGGGCCGCCGGGACGACGTGGTGGTGGCCACCAAGTTCGGCATGGACATGCACGGCCTGAACGGGCCGGACTTCGGTGCCCGGGGGGCCCGGCGCTACATCGCCCGGGCCGTCGAGGCGTCGCTGCGCCGGCTCGGCACCGATCACATCGACCTCTACCAGATGCACGAGCCGGACCCGGACACCCCGATCGACGAGACCCTCGCCGCGCTGGACGACCTGGTCCGCGCCGGCAAGGTCCGCTACCTGGGCAACTCCAACTTCGCCGGCTGGCAGATCGCGGATGCCGACTGGGTGGCCTCGTCGAACGGGCGGTCCCGCTTCATCAGCGCGCAGAACCACTACAGCTTTCTGGAGCGGTCGGTGGAGACCGAGGTCGTGCCGGCCTGCGAGCGGTTCGGCCTCGGGCTGCTGCCGTTCTTCCCGCTGGCCAACGGGCTGCTCACCGGCAAGTACAAGCGTGACGAGCAGCCGCCCGCGGGCAGCCGTCTCTCCGGCGGCGGCCGGTACGCCGAGCGGTTCGCCGCGGCGGACTGGGACACCATCGAGGCGATCGGCCGGTACGCGGACGAGCGTGGGCTCACCATGCTCCAGGTGGCCATCGGCGGGCTGGCCGCCCAGCCGGCGGTGACCTCGGTCATCGCCGGTGCCACCACCCCCGAGCAGGTGCTCGCCAACGCCAGCGCGGGCAGCTGGCAGCCCACCGACGAGGACCTGGCGGCGCTGCGCGCCATCCTCTGACCGTCCGACACGACCGCCGCCAGGGCCAACGGCCCGGCGGCGGTCAGCGTCGAAGCCGGCCTGCGACCTCGCGCCGTGTGATTCAGCCTGCGTCGGAGCGGCGGCGGGTGAGCAGCATCGGCACCGCCACCGCCAGGGCGGCGAGCACCAGGACGGCCAGCCCGACCGGCCACCACCAGGCGCCCCCCGCACCCGCGGTGGCACCGGCGTCGGCCGCCGGCGCGGTCGCTGCGACCGGCGCCGCAGCCGGCGCGGGTGACTGGGCGGGCCGGGCCTGCACCTGGGCGCTCGCCGTGCTCTTGTTCGGCGGCGGCGCGCTCACCGTCACCTTCCAGGTGCCCGGAGAGAGCAGCGGACCGCTGCTGTAGAAGCCCTGCCCCTCGGGGGCCGGCTCCAGCTGCACCGGGCCGATCCGTTGTCCGTCCGGGCCGGTGCCGGTGAGCGTCAACAGCACCGGCTTCTCCAGCCGGTGCCCGTCGGCGTGGACGGCCTGCACGGTCACCCCGCCCGCCCCGTCGCCGGCGACGGTCAGCTTGAGTTTCCCGGTGTGTGCCGCGGCCGGGGCCGACGAGACCAGGGCCAGGACCAGTCCGACGAGCAGGGCGGCGAACGCCTTGCGGGTACGCGTCACGGACGTCTCCTCACTGCGGATGGAAGAGGCCCCTCCCCGACGCCGGAGCGTCGAGGAGGGGCCTCGTCGGATCAGAGTCGGCGGCCCGGGGCGAGCCGGGTGGCATCGCCACCCAGTCGCCCGGCACCGTCGACGGACTCGCCGTCGTTCGCCTTCACCCCGGCCTTGCTGGCCGCGCCGCCGAGCCGGACGATCATGGCATCGGCGTCCCGGACCAGCACGTCCCGGATCTCGGCCTCCGGCACCAGGTTGGCGCTGGCGGCGAGGGTCCGGAACTCGGTCAGCTGCTTGACCGCCTTCTTGTCGTTGCCGGCAGCCTCGGCCTTACGGGCGGCGTCGAGCTTCGCGGTCAGCTGCTTGTGGGCATTGGCCGAGAGGCGCCCCGTCGCCTTGAACCGGTCCAGCAGGTTCTGCATGTCCCGGAACGAGGTGGTGACGAAGAACCGGACCTCCGAGGTGGTCTGGTTGCCCGCCTTGTCGGTCGCGGTGACGGTCAGCTCGTGCAGGCCGAGCGGCAGCTCGTACATGGCCTGCAGGGTGCCGCTGGCGTACGGCCGGCCGTCCAGCTCGCCGACCACGGTCGCGATGCCCGAGGTCGGGTCGACCGCCTGCCAGGACACCCGGACGTCCTGGCTGTCCCCGTAGAGCTGGCCGTCGGCGATCCCGGACACCAGCAGCGTCGGCTTGGTGCCGTCGATCCGAAGCACCGCCGACTTGAGCGTCTCGGCGTTGCCGGCCTTGTCGACGGCCCGGAAGAGCAGCTCGTGCTCCCCGTCACCGGTCACCTCGACCGGCGCCGAGTACGGCGTCCACGCGCCACCGTCCAGCGACCACTCCACCGACTTGACGCCGGAGCCGGCATCGGTCGAGGTCAACACGACCGGGATGGTCCCGTCGTGCCAGCCGGCGTCGTTCGCGGGAGCGAAGGACGCCGAGGTGACCGGCGCGGTGGTGTCGATCTTGAAGCTGACGGTCTTCGTCGACTCCACGTTGCCCGCCTGGTCCGTCGAGCGGAACCGCAGCTCGTGCTCGCCGTCCCCGGTGACCGCCACCGGCGCGGTGTAGTCCGTCCAGGCGGTCGCCCCGTCCAGCTGGTACTGCGTGCCGGCCAGGCCGCTGCCACCGGCCTCGTCGGCGGCGGTCAGGGTGACCGTCACCGGCCCGGTGTGCCAACCCTCGGTCGGGGTTCCGGAGACCGCCGCGGTGGTCACCGGAGCCGTCTCGTCGGCCGTCTCGGTGCTGAGCCGGAAGTAGTCGAACCCGGCGGTCTTCGAGGCGGTCTGGTTGGCGCCGAGGGTGAAGAGCCCGACCTTGGGGGTGGCACCGACCGCGCTGTTGGTGAGCGTGGTCAACGCCGTCCAGGTCGTCCCGTCGGCCGAGTACGACGCGGTGAAGGTGTCACCGCTGCGGGCCAGTCGCAGATACCACACCGAACCGGTCAGGTTCGCCGCCTCCGGCTGCGGGTTCTGCACCGCCCCGCCGATCTCGCTGCGGAACTCGATCCGCCGCGTCACCGGCTGGCCGGCCTGGTTGTCCGCGATGTAGTCGAACTTCAGGTAGTTGTCGTCGTCGGCGTGCACGATCAGACCGGCCTGCTGGTACTGCTCGTTCAGCAGGCTGCCGTCGACCTTCGTCTCCAGGGTCCAGTCGCCGGCCGGCGCGGTCTGCAGGATGAAGTTCTCCGGCCCGGTGTTGTCGGTGCCGTAGATGTCACCGTTCGGCACGTCGACCCGCAGCGCGCCACCGGTCACCCGGTAACCCGTCGGGTCCTCCCGCAGGATCGCGTCCCACCGGCACTTGTCCAGCGTGTCGCCGCTGAACTCGTCCGACGGGTCGACCGGTCCGGCCGGCTCGTCGGGCGAGACCTGGAACCAGTCGAACGCCGCCTCGACCACCGGCGCGTCGGTGCCGCCGTTGAGCGCGAAGAGGCCGATCCGCGGGTTGGTGATGCCGGCGAGCGCGGCCGACCGGCCGACCGGGGTGAAGGTCTGCCCGTCGGCCGAGACGGCGGCGGTCAGGTTCGTCCCGTCGCTGCTCAGCCGCAGGTGCAGCGTGTCGCCCGCCGGAGCGGCGGCGCTGTCGGCGGCCTCGTTGCGCGGCGTGCCGGCGGTCTCCCGGATGAACTCCACCCGCCGGCTGCCCGAGAAGAGCAGGTCCAGCTTGGCGTAGTTGTCGTCGTCGCCGTAGACCAGCAGGCCGGCCTGCTGGTAGTTGGTCGTCACCGGGAGGGTGATCCGGGTGGTCGCCTGCCAGGCCCCGGTCGGCGCCGGCTGGAGCACCAGGTTGGTGGCGTCGTTGCGGGCCCCGTAGAGGTCACCCACCCCGGTCGGCAGACGCAGCGCGCCCTCCGAGACCGAGTAGAGCTGGTTCTCCCGGACCACGCTCCAGCGGGTCTTGTCGAGGCTGGCGCCGCTGAAGTCGTCCGAGCGCGCCCCGAAGCAGGACGTGTTCGGCGCATCCACCCGCACCGGCACCGTGGCGTACGACTTGGCGCCCTTGCTGTCGGTCACCGTGAGCGTCGCCGTGAAGGTGCCCGGGCTGGTGTAGGTGTGGCTGGCGTCCAGCGTGGACGCCGTGCCGCCGTCACCGAAGTCCCAGGCGTACGTCAGCGGGGTGTCGCCCTCGGCGTCGGTGGCCGTGCCGTCGAAGGCGACGGTGACCGGCGCGGTGCCGGCGGTCGGGGTGGCGGTGGCGCTGACCACCGGTGGCCCATTCTCCGTGACGCCGCGGCCGAGGAAGTCCATCCAGTTGACGTTGAGCAGCGACCCCGCGCCGCCGTTCGGGTCCCGGGCCACGAAGTACAGCGTGCCGCTCGCGGCACCGGTCACCGGCGCGGTCACGTCCGTGTACGTCTGCCATCCGCCGGTGCCCGGCACGGTGGCCGAGGCGACCAGCGGTCCGTCGGCCGCGCCGACCCGGACCTCGATCCGACCACCGGCGACGGCCGAGGCGGCCCGGAACCGGATGTCGGTGATGTTGGTCAGGTCCGCCGGGGCGAGCGACCACCAGTCGCCGTCCTCGATGAACCCGATGTTCTGGCCGCCACCGGCGGTGTCGCCGGTGGTCTCCCGCTGCACGCCGGCGTCGCCGCCGCCGGTGCTCACCGGCGCCCGGCCGGTCGCGGTGAAGTACTCGGCCTGCTTGCGCTTGGGCTGCAACTGCTCGATCGCCCGGCCGGTGAGCGGCCCGGCCCCGCCGGCGCCGCCCTCGTCGGTGTAGGTGGCCTCGAAGACGGCGAAGACGTTCGCCTCGGCGCCGTGCCCGGAGGCGAGCGACGTCTGGACGGTGCCGGTGCAGCCGGTGTGCTGCTCCAGCGGGTGGGCGTGTTCGTCGTGGCCGAGCAGCACCTGGAGCTGGACCCGGTCGCAGTCGATCTCCCCGTCCTCCGGGTCGGTCACCTTGACCGTGTAGCGGACCTGGTCACCCCAGTCGAAGAAGCCGCCGTCCGGCGGGAACTCGATGGTCACCGTCGGCGCGGTGTTGCCCACGGTGACCGGCACGTTGGCCACCGCGGTGCGGCCCTTCGGGTTGGTCACCGTGAGCTGGGCGGTGAAGCTGCCCGCCGTCGCGTAGGTGTGCGTCGGGCTCGCCTCGGTGGAGGTCTGCCCGTCGCCGAAGGCCCAGGCGTAGGTGAGCGTGCCACCGTCCGGGTCCCGGGAGCCGGCGCTGGAGAAGCTCACGGTCAGCGGCGCCGGCCCGGAGGTCGGCGTGGCGGCCGCCACCGCGATCGGCGCCCGGTCCCCGGCGATGTAGTCGATCCGGTAGACGCCGGAGTTGTCGTTGTTGCCGCCGAAGCCGCTGCCCCACTCGATCAGGTAGAGCGCGCCGTCCGGGCCGAACTCGAAGTCCATCGGCCGGATCATGCTCATGCCGGTGAGCAGCTGGTTGATGTCCACCAGCGACTTGCCGTCGGCGGTCACCTGCATGGTGTACATCTTCGACTGGTTCCACTCACCGAGCAGCGCCTTGCCGTCGTAGTACGCCGGCCACTTGCGCTCGGAGTTCAGGTCGGCGTCGTAGCGGTAGACCGGGCCGCCCATCGGGGCGCCACCGCCGCCGATCTCCGGGTACCGGGCGTCACCGGCGTAGCCGTAGTCGACGGTGGCCGGGACGACCGGCGGAAGGTTGGTCAGGCCGGTGTTGTTGGGCGAGTTGTTCACCGGCGCGGCGCAGTCGAACTTCGCCCCGCTCGGGCCGGAGGGGAAGGTGTAGTCGTTGTACGCCTCGTTCGTCCCGGTGCAGTACGGCCAGCCGTAGTTGCCGGGCGTGACGACGTTCCACTCGACCAGGCCGCGGGGGCCCCGGGTCGGGTTGTCCGCGTTGGCGTCCGGCCCGTAGTCCGCGACGTAGAGCGTGTTGGTCTTCGGGTCGGTGCCGATCCGGAACGGGTTACGGAAGCCCATCGCGAAGATCTCGGGGCGGGTCTTGTCGGTCCCCGGCGCGAAGAGGTTTCCGGCCGGGACGGTGTACGTCCCGTCGTCCTCCGGGTGGATCCGGATCACCTTGCCGCGCAGGTCGTTCGTGTTGCCCGAGGTGCGCTGGGCGTCGTAGTCCTGGCGGCCCGGCCGCTCGTCGATCGGCGTGTACGCGTTCGACTCGAACGGGTTGGTGTTGTCACCGGTGGCCAGGTAGAGGTTGCCGGCCCCGTCGAAGGCCATGCTGCCGCCGGCGTGGCAGCAGGTGTTGCGCTGGGTGTCGACCCGCAGCACCTGCTTCTCGCTGGCCGGGTCGATGGTGTCGCCGGTCACCGTGAACCGGGACAGCAGGTTGCGCGCGACACCGTCGTTCGGGGCGTAGTAGAGGTAGACCCAGTGGTTGGTGGCGAAGTCCGGGTCGAGCCGGATGCCGATCAGGCCGTCCTCGTTGCCGGTGAAGACGTCCAGGTCGACGGCGGTGACGGTGCTGCCGGTGTCCGGCTTGACGATCTGCACCCGGCCGTCGCGCTCGATGTAGAAGACCCGCCCGTCGGGCGCGATGTCCAGCTCCATCGGGTTGCTGGTGTTGCTGTCCAGGGCGACCTTCTCGAAGCTGGCGGTCTTCGAGGCGCCGCAGTCGGCGTCCGCCGCGCCCGCGGCGGTACGGATGCCGCCGAGCAGGTGGCCCAGGAACTCTGGCTCGGCGTACGACTCCCGGGTGTGGCCGCCCCCGGTGTACCAGGACCGGCCGCCGTCGAAGTCCTGGCACCAGGCGATCGGGTGGTCGGCGCCCATCGCGCCGGCGCCCGGGGTGTAGCTCTTCTCGTCCAGGCTGGCCAGCACGTGCACGTCCGGCCGCGGGTTGGTCTGGTAGTTGTACCACTCGTCGAACCGCGACCAGCGGTCCGGCAGCTCGGCCGTGGACGGGTGGGCGTGGTCCTCCACCTTCACCGTGGCCTGCTGGTTCGCCGGGTGGTTGGCGAAGTAGGCGCCGACCAGGTCGCCGTACCAGGACCAGCTGTACTCGGTGTCCGAGGCGGCGTGGATGCCGACGTAGCCGCCGCCGGCACGGATGTAGCGCTCGAACGCCGCCTGCTGCTCGGGGTCGAGCACGTCGCCGGTGGTGGAGAGCCAGATCACCGCCTGGTACTTCGCCAGGTTGGCGTCGCTGAACGCGGCGCCGTCCTCGCTGCTGTCGACGGTGAATCCGTTGGCCGCGCCGAGCTGCTGGATGGCGGCGATGCCGGTCGGGATCGAGTCGTGCCGGAAACCGGCGGTCTTGGAGAAGACCAGGACGGAGAAGGGGTCGTCGGCCACCTGCGCGGCCTTGGGCAGCACCTGGGTGACGGGGGCCGCGGCCTGCGCGTCCCGCGGGGGGATCTGCGCGGCGGCCGGTGCCGCCTGCGCGGGCGCGCCGAACAGGGTCGATGTGGCCAGAGCGAACGAGAGCAGGGTTGCGGTGAGGGGTATACGGGCACGACGAGATCGGGACACGCCGCCTCCTATGTCGCGGTGGACAGGGATCGCGGGGGCCGGCTCGCCGAAGACCGTCCCAGATGGAGCCGGTGCGGACACCGTGTCAGGGTGTCCACGCCAGCATTTTGTCGAATCGCTGAACAAATTAATTCCGCTGGATGCATGTCGGGCAAGATGCCAGCGGGTAACGGTTCTGCAACGGCGGGCGACATTCCGAACAGGACCGCATGAAGCGCCCAGCCGGATCCGCCACCGACCCCCGCCTTGGCAGCCCGACGGTTCTGTCGTACCGTGACACGCAAGTAACCCACGGGAGCCCGGTGTACCGGGCTGAGAGGGGGGCTGACAGCCCCCGACCGTCGAACCTGATCCGGGTAATGCCGGCGCAGGGAGGAGTGTTGCCGTGCTGTCCCTTGGGCGACTGCATCTGATCACCGACACCCGACCCGGGCGGGACCCACTCACCGTGGTCCGGGCCGCCCTGTCGGCGGCCCGCGCCGAACTCGTGGTGCAGGTCCGGGTCGAGGACTCCGCCACCGACCGCGAGGCGTACGACCTGGCCCGCCGGGTGCTGGCGCTCTGCGCGCCGTACGGGGCGAGCTGCCTGGTCAACGACCGGCTGCACGTGGCGCTGGCGGTGGGCGCCGCCGGCGGGCACGTCGGCGCCGACGACCTGCCCGTCGGGGCGGCCCGCCGGGTGCTCGGCCCGGCCGCCGTGCTCGGCGCCACCGCCCGGGAACCCGGCACGGCCGCCGAGGCGGTCACCGCCGGCGCCAGCTACCTGGGGGTCGGCCCCTGCCATCCCACCGCCACCAAGGAGGGCCTGCCGCCGCCGATCGGGGCGGCCGGGGTGCGGGCGGTGGCCGCGGCGGTCGACGTGCCGGTGATCGCCATCGGTGGGGTGACCGCCGCCGGCGTGCCGGCGCTGCGGGCCGCCGGAGCGTACGGGGTGGCGGTGGTCGGCGCGGTCTCCGCCGCCGCCGACCCGGCCCGCGCGACCACCGAGCTGCTCGGGGCCCTGACGTGCTGACCGGCCGGTCGGCGTCGACGCGATCCGACGACCGGGTCCGGCCGGACGTGGCGGTGGTGGGGGCGGGACCGATCGGGCTGGCGGTCGCCTGGCGGTGCGCCGCCCGCGGGCTGCGGGTGGTCGTGCACGACCCGGCCCCCGGCTCGGGAGCGTCGGCGGTCGCCGCCGGCATGCTCTCCCCGGTCGCCGAGGCGTACTTCGGTGAGCGGGAGCTGACCGGGTTGCTGGTGGAGTCCGCCGCCCGCTGGCCGGCGTTCGCCGCCGAGCTGACCGAGGCGACCGGCGCCGAGCTCGGCTACCGGACCGAGGGAACCCTGATGGTCGGGCTGACCGGGGACGACCTGGCCGAGGCGCGCCGGCTCTGGGCGTACCAGCAGGGGCTCGGCCTGCCGGTGACCCCGCTGCGCCCCAGCGAGCTGCGCGACCGCGAACCGGCGCTGGCCACCCGGGTACGCGGCGGGGCGCTCGCGCCCACCGACCACCAGATCGACCCGCGGCTGCTGGTGCCCGCGCTGCGTACCGCCGCCGAGCGGGCGGGTGCGGTGCTGGTGCCCGCGCCGGTGCGCCGGCTGGCCGAGCTGGGCGCGCCCGTCACGGTGGTGGCGGCCGGCTGCGGCGCCGCCGCGCTGGCCGGGCTGCCGGTCCGGCCGGTGAAGGGACAGGTGCTCCGGCTCCGCGCGCCGGGTGGCGCTGCGCCGGGCTTCCGGCACGTCATCCGGGGGTACGCCGACGGCGAGCAGGTCTACCTGGTGCCCCGGGACAGCGGCGAGGTGGTCGTCGGGGCGACGGTCGAGGAACGCCGGGACACCGACGTCTCCGCCGGTGCGGTGCTCCGCCTGCTCCGCGCCGCGGTCGAGCTGCTCCCCGAGCTGGCCGAGTACGACCTGGTCGAGACGGTCGCCGGGCTGCGGCCCGCCACGCCGGACAACGCGCCCATCCTCGGCCCGTTGCCCGGCCGGCCGGACGTGCTGGCGGCCACCGGGCACCACCGGCACGGGATCGTGCTCACCCCGGTCACCGCCGACCTGATCGCCGACCTGGTCAGCACCGGCGCGCCCGACCCGCTGCTCGCGCCCTTCCGACCGGACCGGTTCGCCATCGCGGGCCCGACCGCCGTCGGTGCAACTGATTCGACGATGAAGGGGGACCGGTGGAACTGACGGTGAACGGGGCCGGGCGCACACTGCCCGGCGGCGCGACGGTGGCCGACCTGGTCCGCGAGGTCACCCCGCAGCAGCGCGGGCTCGCGGTCGCGGTGAACGGCGAGGTGGTCCCGCGGACCGGCTGGCCGGCGACCGTGCTGCGCGACGGCGACCGGGTCGAGGTGCTCAGCGCGGCCCAGGGCGGGTGAGCGGGGTGACGTTCGAGATCGGCGGCGTGCCCTTCACCTCGCGGCTCATCCTGGGCACCGGCGGCGCGGCGAACCTGCACGTGCTGGAGCAGGCCATCCGGGCCTCCGGCACCGAGCTGGTCACCGTGGCGTTACGCCGGGTGGACACCGCGCCCGGCAGCGCCGGTGGCCTGCTGGAGCTGCTGGACCGGTGCGGCGTACGGCTGCTGCCGAACACCGCCGGCTGCTACACGGCCGGCGAGGCGGTCAAGGTCGCCCGACTGGCCCGGGACGCGTTCGACACCGACTGGATCAAGCTGGAGGTGATCGGCGACGAGCGGACGCTCCTCCCGGACGGGGTGGAGCTGCTGCGCGCGGCCGAGGAACTGGTGGCCGACGGGTTCACCGTCCTGCCGTACACCTCGGACGACCCGGTGCTGGCCCGGCGACTGGCCGACGTGGGCTGCGCGGCCGTGATGCCGGCCGGCGCGCCGATCGGCTCCGGGCTCGGCATCGGCAACCCGCACCACATCCGGCTGATCCGCCAGGGCGTCGGCGTGCCGGTGATCCTCGACGCCGGCATCGGGACCGCCTCCGACGCGGCGCTGGCAATGGAACTCGGCTGCGACGCGGTGCTGCTGGCCAGCGCGGTCACCCGGGCCGCCGACCCGGTGGCGATGGCCACCGCGATGCGGCACGCCGTCGAGGCCGGCCGGCTCGCCGCCGGTGCGGGCCGCATCCCCCGCCGCTTCCACGCCCTCGCGTCCACCCCGGACGACGGGCGGCCGGACCTGTGAACGCGCAGCCCGACACCGCTACCCCTCTGGATCTCGGCAGAAGCGGACCCCTGGCGGGGTCGGGAGCTGCCAAGATCCCGGTCGGCGCGGTGCCGACCGGCGTCGTGCTGCTGACCGATCGGCGGGTGGCGCGGCGGCCGTTGGTCAGCGTGGTCGCGGCGGCGGTGGGCGGGGGAGTGCGCTGGGTCGTTCTGCGGGAGAAGGACCTGCCCCGCGCCGAGCGAGCGGCCCTCGCCGTCGAGCTGCGGGCGATCCTGGCCGAGGTCGGCGGCACACTCATCGTCGCCGGTCCCGATCCGCTCGACGGCGACGCCGTCCACCTGCCCGCCGCCGGCCCGTACCCGCCGCCGAGCGTCGGCCTGGTGGGCCGCTCCTGCCACGACAGTGCGGAGCTGGCTCGTCTCTCCACCGAGGACTACGTCACCCTCTCGCCCGTGCATCCCAGCAGGACCAAGCCCGGCTACGGCCCACCTCTGCTCCCGGACGGGCTGGCCGCGCTGATCCGGCGAAGCCCGGTACCCGTCCTCGCTCTCGGCGGCTTTGAGACCCCCAACCAGGTGCACGCGAGCGTCAAGGCAGGTGCCGCCGGAGTAGCGGTCCTCGGCGCGATCATGCGAGTCGACGAACCCGCGAAGGCAGCCGCCACGTTGACGGGAGCCTTCGACGAGGCGGTCACCCCGGTGCCGCGAAGCGGGCCGCAGCCCTCGACACCGACCACGGGAGGGCGACGATGACCCCACCGGCCGTGCTCACCATCGCCGGCTCCGACTCCGGCGGAGGCGCCGGCATCCAGGCCGACCTGAAGGTCTTCGCCGCCCTCGGCGCGTACGGGACGAGCGTGCTCACCGCGGTCACCGCGCAGAACACCAGGGGCGTCGACGCGGTGCTGCCGCTGCCGCCGCGCACCGTCGCCGAGCAGCTCGACAGCGTGCTGGCCGATTTCGGCGTGCGGGCGGCGAAGACCGGCATGCTCGGCAGCCCGGCCGTCGCCGCCGTGGTGGCCGACGCGGCCCGCGACGGTCGGTTGCCGCACCTCGTCGTCGACCCGGTGCTGGTCGCCACGAGCGGGCACCGGCTCGGCGTGGTCGCCGCGGTCGAGCGGCTGCTCCCGTACGCCCGGGTGGCGACGCCGAACTGCGCGGAGGCCGCGGCGATCACCGGACGACCGGTCGACGACCTGGCCGGGATGGTCGCCGCGGCGGAGGCGCTGGCCGCCGGGGGCCCGGAGCACGTGGTGGTCACCGGCGGCGACCTCTCCGGCGGCGAGGCGGTGGACGTGCTGCACGGCGGCGGGATCACCACGCTGCTGCGGGCGCCCCGGGTGGACACCCGGCACACCCACGGCACCGGCTGCTCGTTCTCGGCGGCGATCGCCGTCCGGCTGGCGCTGGGGGATCCGGTGCCGGCGGCGGTCGGTGCCGCCAAGGAGTACGTGCACCGCGCGCTGACCGGCGCGCGGGGCTGGGAGCTGGGCGCCGGGCGGGGTCCGTTGGACCACTTCGGCTGGACCGCTTGATCACCAGGGAGGCTGTCATGCAGGCACGACGCAAGGTGTACGTGGAGGGGTCCCGACCGGATCTCCGGGTGCCGTTCGCCGAGGTGGCGCTGACCGGGGACAACCCGCCGCTGCGGCTCTACGACACCTCGGGGCCGGGCTCCGACCCGGAGGTGGGGCTGCCACCGCTGCGCGGGCCCTGGATCGCGGCCCGCGGCGATGTCGCTCCGGTACGCGGTGCGGGCACCCCGCTGGCCGGGGTCGACGGGCGGCGTCCGACGCAGCTCGGCTACGCCCGGGCCGGGATCGTCACGCCGGAGATGGAGTTCGTGGCGATCCGGGAGGGCGTCGCACCGGAGTTCGTCCGGGACGAGATCGCGGCCGGCCGGGCGGTGCTGCCGCTCAACGTCAACCACCCGGAGTGTGAGCCGGCGATCATCGGCAAGGCGTTCCTGGTGAAGGTGAACGCCAACATCGGCACCTCGGCGGTCAGCTCGTCCGTCGCCGAGGAGGTGGAGAAGCTGACCTGGGCGACCCGGTGGGGCGCGGACACGGTGATGGACCTCTCCACCGGCAAGCGGATCCACGAGACCCGCGAGGCGATCGTCCGGAACTCGCCGGTGCCGATCGGCACGGTGCCGATCTACCAGGCGCTGGAGAAGGTCGGCGGCGACCCGGTGAAGCTGAGCTGGGAGGTGTTCGCCGAGACCGTCGTCGAGCAGGCCGAGCAGGGCGTCGACTACATGACCGTGCACGCCGGGGTGCTGCTGCCGTACGTGCCGATGGCCGTCGACCGGGTGACCGGGATCGTCTCCCGAGGTGGATCGATCATGGCGGCCTGGTGCCTGGCGCACCACGAGGAGAACTTCCTCTACACCAACTTCGCCGAGTTGTGTGCGCTGCTCGCCAGGTACGACGTGACCTTCTCCCTCGGCGACGGGCTGCGTCCGGGGTCCATCGCGGACGCCAACGACGAGGCGCAGTTCGCCGAGCTGCGTACCCTCGGCGAGCTGACCAAGGTCGCCTGGGAGCACGACGTGCAGGTGATGATCGAGGGCCCCGGGCACGTGCCGATGCACAAGATCAAGGAGAACGTGGACCTGCAGCAGGAGTGGTGCCACGAGGCGCCCTTCTACACGCTCGGCCCGCTGACCACCGACATCGCGCCCGCGTACGACCACATCACCTCGGCGATCGGCGCGGCGATGATCGGGATGTTCGGCACCGCGATGCTCTGCTACGTCACGCCGAAGGAGCACCTCGGGCTGCCCGACCGGGACGACGTGAAGGCCGGCGTGATCGCGTACAAGATCGCGGCGCACGCGGCAGACCTGGCCAAGGGCCACCCGGGCGCGCAGGCCTGGGACGACGCGCTCTCCAAGGCCCGGTTCGAGTTCCGCTGGGAGGACCAGTTCAACCTCGCGCTGGATCCGGAGACCGCACGGGCGTACCACGACGCGACGCTGCCCGCCGAGCCGGCCAAGACCGCGCATTTCTGCTCGATGTGCGGCCCGAAATTCTGCTCCATGAAGATCACCCAGGAGCTCAAGGAGTACGCGGCGCGCGGCATGCGGGACAAGTCGGCGGAGTTCGTCTCCGGCGGCGGTCGGGTGTACCTGCCGCAGGCCTGAGCCAGCAGGGCGCTGCGCGCACCGGCGCCTGCCCGTTCTGCCAGGGCATCCCCGCCCGGGTGTCGCCGCGGCGACACCCGGGCGGTCGGGTTCAGTCCCGGTGGTGCCGGCCGCTGGAGCGCAGCGACCGTCGCCCGCTCTCCTGCTCGGGCTCGTTGTCCGGCACCGGCTTGCTCAGCCCGGCGACCCAGTCGACGAATTCCTCGTCCTGCTCCGGCAGCGGTTCCGGCTCGGTGACGGTCTCGGCGTCGGTGCGGGAGCGGCCGCGCCGGAACAGCCCGAGCCGGCCCCGGCCCCGGCCGGCGGCCTGGTCCGCCGCAATCGGCTCGGTGGTCGCGCCCTCGGCCGGCTCACCCGACAGCTCGGCCTCGGCCGTTTCGGGGCCGGTCGACGGTCCGCTCGGCGCGGTGTCCGGAGCGCCGGTCGACTGCGGGCCGGTCGACTGCGGGCCGGCGCGGCGCGCGGTGGCGAGGGCCTCCCAGTCCGCGGCCCGGTTGAGGTCCGGCAGCGGGGCCCGGTGCCGGGCTCGGGCGGCCGGCGCGGTGGGCTCCTCCCGAGCCGGCGGTGCCGCGGGGTCGGCGCTCGGCGGCGCGGATCGCGGCGGGACCGGCCAGGCCGGTGCGACCTGCCACGCCGGCGGGAGCGGGCTCGGCCGCTCGGTCTCGGACGTGCCGGCAGGATCGCCGCTCGCCGGCAGGCCGGCCGGTGCGCTCGACGCCGGCTCCGCCGGGAACGCCGGAGCGCCGGTGGGCTCCGTCCGGAACGTCGGGGTGGGGCTCGGCTCGTCGTGCGGGGCGGGGCCGCCGCTCAATTCGTCACGCGGGGCCGGCGCTGTGGTCGGCTGGGCCGGGAACGCCGGGGCGCCGGTCGGCTCGTCCACGGCAGACGTCCCGGCGGCGTCCGGCGCGTCGGCCGGTGGGACGGCGGCGTCCGGCGGGGTGCTCCCGCTGACCGGCTTCGCCACCGCGCCGGACTTGCCGGTCGAGGTGGAGCGGGGCTTGCGGGTCCGCCGGGGCTTGGGCGCCGGTGCCGCCGTCGTGCCGGTGGCGGCGGCTGCCGGGTCCACGGTGGCCGCCGGGTCGCCGGTGGCCGGTCGGCCGGCGCCGGTCGGGTCGCCGACCGTCCGGTCCGGCGCGGCCGGGTCGTCACCGGTGCGCTGGTCCGTCCCCGTGGCGGTCGGTGACGTGGTGACCGGGTCACCGGTGGGACGTGCCGGGCCGCGCCGCGCCCTCGGCGGTTTCGGTGCCTCGGCCGAGGTGGCCGGGCCGGGTGCCGGAGCCGCGCTCGCCCCGTGCCCCGACGCGACGCCGCCCTCGACCGGCTGGCCGGCCCCGGCGGCGCGGTGGGATTCGCCGGCGATGGACCCGGCGGCGTCGACGGCCTCCTTACCGGTCCGGTCGGTCTCGACCGCGGTGGTCCGGGTGGCGCCGTCGGGCCCGGCCGGTCCGATGGGACGGGCGGTCGGGGCCGCCTCGGCCGCGGTGGGTTCGGCGGTCGGGCTGGCCTCGGCCACGGTGGGCTTGGCGGTCCGGGTGGCCTCGGCCACGGTGGGCTCGGCGGTCCGGGTGGCCTCGGCCACGGTGCGCTCGGCGGTCCGGCCGGCCCCTGCCGCGGTGGGCTTCATGGAGTGGCTGGTGGAGTGGGGACTGGCGGCGGGCTGCGCCGGCGGCGCGACCGGCCGACCCAGCGTCGACTCGACCGTCAGCCGTGACGTGGGCAGGTCAGCGCCGGGCCGAGCGTTCTCGGGGTCCGCGCCCGACCAGGTCGGCGCGGGCCGGGCGGCCGCCGGCCAGTCCCAGTGGGCGGGGGTGCTCCGGGGCGAGGCGTCCCCGTCGCCCGGGGTGCCGCCGGTGGCGGGGACCGTACCGCCGGACCGGCCGGCCAGGTCCGCGCCGGCCGGCTCCGCCTGCTCGCCGGCCGAGTGGTCGGTGACGGTCGACTCGGCGGTCGGCAGCGCCGGCCCGGCGGGCAGCGGGCGGAGGATGTCGCTCGGCTCGATGGCGTGCGCACCGGTGGCCCGGGCGCGTGTCGGCCAGCGCAGCACGGCGGCCGCGGTCGCGCCGAGCGCCCCGGCGGCCACCGCGATCAGCGCGCCGTAGTAGGGCGTGGTCTGGTACCGGTTCACCGGGTCGCCGGGACCGGCGGTCAGGTAGGCGAACGCCACCAGCACCGGACCGGCCACCCCGGTCGCGGCGCTGATCAGCGGTACCTGGCCCCGCCAGCGGGCCAGCCCGGCCGTCGCCGCGCCGGCGAGCAGCGCCACGAGGGGCAGCAGGATCAGCGACAGGCGCTGGGCCGCGTCCGTGGCCAGCCAGGTCGGCTCGAGCACGCCGAGCCGGACGGCACGCAGCGGCCCGTCGACGCCGAGCGACGGCAGCGCGGAGACCAGCGCGAACAGCCAGATCGCGCCGGCGACCGCCGCCGCGTTCCAGCCCAACGGCGGGTTGAGCAGGACTGCGATCGCCGCGCCGGCGCCGACGACCGCGCCGAGGACGGCGCAGATG
Organism: Micromonospora sp. NPDC048909; assembly: GCF_040649635.1. NCBI lineage: Bacteria > Bacillati > Actinomycetota > Actinomycetes > Micromonosporales > Micromonosporaceae > Micromonospora > Micromonospora sp. NPDC048909. The sequence goes on from NZ_JBEZFU010000003.1 coordinate 53,699, forward strand.
CCGACCGCGAAGACCGGGTCGACGGAGACCAGCTCCGCGGCCCGCGCGGGCTGCATGCAGAGTGGGGCGATGACGGTGGCGCCGAGCGCGGCGGCCGCGCCGACGGCCAGTTGCCGGCCGGTGCTGACGGGTAGCGCGTCCCGGCGGGCCAGGCGCTCGGTGAGCACCGCGCCGGCCACGGCCGCGTTCGCCGCGAACCAGCCCACCCAGACGAGCTGGGCCGGCCACTGGTTGACGGTCGCGCCGGTGAACCCGCCGGTGAGCCGCACGATGCCGAAGCCGTACGCGATGCCCAGCTGGCCGGCCCCGGCCAGCACGCTCACTCCGAGCGCGGTGAGCAGCAGTCTGCCCCAGGTCCGATAGGCCATATCGGGCACGTTACGCACCCGGTACACCGGACCGCCACCGGCGCGCCGCGCGCGACCGCCCGCCTGACCGGTCGGTCTACTTGAGTTCGACCAGCCGGGCCAGGTACGTCGTATCCCCGACATTGGTGAGCATGTGCACCGCGCCCGGATCGCGGTAGACCACTCCGCCGGTCGGCTCGTCCGCGTCGATCCGGGTGCCGTCGACCGTCTGCACCACGTTCCTGGCGCCCTCGATCGCCACCACCAGGTAGGGGTGGTCGTGCCGGTGCAGGGGCTGGCGCTCGCCCGGCTCCAGCCGGATGTGCCAGACCCGGACCCGGTCGTTCTCGTACACGATCTCCTGGCCCACCGGCCCGAGCTCGACTGCGTCGGTCACGTTCGTCACGTCGGTCATTGGTCTCCGTCCAACTGCGGAAGCACCTCGCTGCCGATCAGTTCCAGGTGGTCCAGGTCGGCGAGGTCGATCAGTCGCAGGTGCACCCGGGTGGCGCCGATCGCGGCGAACTCGCCGATCCGCTCGACCAGCTCGGCGGGCGAGCCGATCACCGGGGACTCCGGCGGGAGCGCGCTGGCGACGTGCAGTGGCGCGGCTCGTCGCTCGGCCTCGGCGTCGGTTCGGCCGATCGCCACCACGATCCCGGCGGAGAGCACCAGCGGGGCCCGCCCGGATTCGGCCCGGCCCACCCGGTCGCAGGCCTCCCGCACCCGCTCGTACGCCTCGGCGGTCTCGTCCACGGACTTGAACGGCATGTTGAACTCGTCGGCGTAGCGGGCCGCCAGGTCCGGGGTCCGCTTCGGGCCGCGGCCACCCACGATGATCGGTGGGCCGGGCACCTGCACCGGCTTGGGTAGCGCCGGGGCGTCCACCAGGCGGTAGTGGTCACCGGTGAAGGTGTAGGAGCCACCGACCGGGGTCCGCCACAGCCCGGTGATGACTTCGAGCTGCTCGGCCAGCCGGTCGAAGCGTTCGCCGACCGCGGGGAACGGGATGCCGTAGGAGCGGTGTTCGCGCTCGAACCAGCCGGCGCCGATGCCCAGCTCGATCCGGCCACCGCTCATCTGGTCGACCTGGGCGACCATCACCGCGAGTGGGCCGGGCAGCCGGAAGGTGGCCGAGGTGACCAGCGTGCCGAGCCGGATCCGGGTGGTCTCCCGGGCCAGCGCGGCCAGGGTCAGCCAGGCGTCGGTCGGCCCGGGCAGCCCCGGGTCGGCACCCATCGACTGGTAGTGGTCGGCGCGGAGGAAACCTTCGAAGCCGGCCGCCTCGACCAGCCGGGCGAAGCGGAGCTGGTCGTCGTAGCTGGCGCCCCGGTGCGGCTCGGTGAAGACCGACACCCGCATGTTCATCGTCCCTCCGCGCCGGTGCTCGCCGGCTGGTCGCGTTCCATCAGCAGCTCGTGCAGGTCTGCGCTGACCCGGGCGACATCGGCGAGGTGCGCGTTGCGGCCGAGGGTGCGCGGCCGGGGGATGTCCACCTCGACGACCTTGCGGATCCGGCCGGGTCGGGGACTGAGCACGACGACGCGGTCGGCGAGCAGCACCGCCTCGTCGATCGAGTGGGTGACGAAGACGACGGTCGCGCCGTTCTCCATGTGCACCCGCTGGAGTTCACCGGCGAGCTCCTCGCGGGTGAGCGCGTCCAGCGCGGAGAACGGCTCGTCCATCAGCATCACGCGCGGCTCGCCGATCAGCGACCGGCACAGCGCGACCCGCTGCTGCATGCCGCCGGAGAGCTCGTGCGGCAGGCGTTTCTCGAAGCCGGCCAGCCCGGCCAGGTCGAGCAGTTGCCGGGCGCGCTCTTTGTGCTTCGCCCGGCTCCAGCCGAAGATCTCGACCGGCAACAGCACGTTGTCGAGCACGGTGCGCCACGGCAGCAGGGCCGGCCGCTGGAACAGCATCGCGATGTCCCGGCGGGGCTTGGCGACCGGGGCACCGGCGACGGTGATCTCGCCGGCGGTCACCGGTAGCAGTCCCGCGACGAGCCGGAGCAGGGTGGACTTGCCGCAGCCGGAGCGGCCGAGAACGGCCACGAACTCGCTCTCGGCGACGTCGAGGTCGATGCCCCGCAGTGCCTCGACCCGGCCGGACCGGCCTTCGAAGGTACGGGACACACCGGACAGTCGGATCATCTCCGGCGGCCTCCCCTGATTGGTCGGTCAGGAATCCGGGAAAGGCTATCCGGCTCGTGTCTCCATCGCACCGTCCGGGGTGGACGTCAGTTTGTTTCCGTTCCGCAACCCGGCATGCCTGGCGTCGCAAAGGTGGGATTCTCGTACGCTGTGCCCGCGAAGAGTCCCCTCACGACGGTCGTGCCGGCCTGCCCCCCTTCCGCCGGCGCCCCGCGACAACCCCTCCGGCGGCCTGTCGGCCCCGGTCGGAAAGGACATGGTGCACTGATGAGAAGGCTGACCCGTACGGTCGCCGCCGCCGCGCTGGCCACCGCCCTCGCGTTCGCCGCCGGCTGCAGCGGCGACTCGGACTCGTCCGACGACGCTGCCGGTGGGAACGGTGGAGCGCTGGAGAAGGTGACCTACCTCACCTCCTTCGGCCAGTTCGGCCGTGACTCCTACGCCTGGGTGGCGAAGGACAAGGGCTTCTTCAAGGACGCGGGCTTCGACGTCGAGATCAAGGCCGGTCAGGGCACCGGCGGCGTGATCCAGACCGTCGTCGGGGGCCAGGCCGACTTCGGCCCGATCGACCTGACCGGTGGACTGCTCCAGCTCGGCAACGGCCAGGCCAAGGACTTCATCGCGGTGGCCGCGATCCAGCAGCGCACCATGGCCGGCATCGCCACCCTCGACGGCAAGGGCATCGCCTCCCCGAAGGACCTGGAGGGCAAGAAGCTCGCGGACACCCCCGGCTCCGTGGTCCGCAACCTCTTCCCGACGTACGCCCGGATGGCCGGCGTGGACGCGAGCAAGGTGACCTGGGTCAACGGTGAGGCGCAGACGCTGATCGGCACGCTCGCCACCGGCCAGGTGGACGGCATCGGGCAGTTCGTCGTCGGCCAGCCGACCATCGAGTCGGTGGCCAAGGGCAAGAAGGCCGTCATGCTGCCGTACAGCAACGTGATGCAGGACCTCTACGGCAACGTGCTGATCACCTCGGCGAAGAACGCCAAGGAGAAGCCGGAGATGGTCAAGAAGTTCACCGCCGCGCTGATGAAGGGCCTGGAGTACAGCCTGGCCAACCCGCAGGAGGCGGCGGAGATCCTGAAGAAGAACGTGGACGCGACCAACACCACCGCGGCCGCCGCCGAGCTGCAGCTGATGGCCGGCTACGTCCGGTCGAGCAACTCCGGCACCGTCCTGGGCACCCTGGACAGCGGCCGGGTGGCCAAGAGCATCGCGATCCTGCAGGGCGCCGGCGCCCTGAAGCAGAACATCACCCCCGACCAGATCATCGACTTCAGCCTCGCGCCGAAGGCCTGATCGTCGAGGTCATCCGGGGCGCGTCCCGCCGGGCTCCGGCGGGGCGTGCCCCGGCTCCGTGCCGGCCCGTGGGCCGGCGGAACCGAAGGAGGACACCATGACCGAGGTCCGGTCGGCGGAGCCGGCGGCCGAAGCCACCCCGGCAACCGCCGGGCCCGCGGCGGGCGCGCGCCGGGGTGCCGGGGTACGTGCCGGCGCGGGCGCCGCCCTGCCCACGGTCGGTCTGCTGGTCGCCCTCGCGGTGTGGTGGCTGGTCGCCCGGCTGGAGCTGGTGCACCCGGCGGCGCTGCCGCCACCGGCGGACGTGCTGACCGCGTTCGTCGACAAGCCGGCCCTGATGCTGGAGCACACCGGCGACACCACGCTGGAGATCCTGATCGGCTTCGCGCTCTCGGCGGCGGCCGGTGTCCTGATCGGGCTGACCCTGGCCTCGTCCCGGATGGTGGAGCGGATGTTCACCCCGCTGCTCGTCGCGGTGAACGCGGTACCGAAGATCACGCTGGGCCCGCTGCTCGTGGTGGCGCTCGGCTGGGGCCAGCGGCCGATCCTCACCATGGTCTTCCTGCTCTGCTTCTTCCCGATCGTGCTCTCCACCGCGACCGGGCTGACCACCACCCCGGCCGACCTCGCCGAGCTGGTCCGCTCCTGGAACGCGTCGCGCTGGCAGGCGTTCCGCAAGGTGCGCTTCCCGGCCGCGCTGCCGCAGATCTTCGTCGGGCTCAAGGTGGCCATGCCACTGGCCGCGATCGGCGCGGTGATCGGCGAGTTCCAGGCCGGCGAGGGCGGCCTCGGCTACGTCATCCAGCAGTACGCGGGAATCGGCGACACCGCCACCGCCTGGGCGGCGATCATGCTGGTCGCGCTGGTCAGCATCCTGCTCTACACCGCCCTCGTGGTGGTCGAGCGCTTCGCGCTGCCGTGGGTCCGCGAGACCACCAGCAGCCGGTAGCCCAGCCGCGGCGACGCGGGCCGGCCCCCGATCCGGGAGGCCGGCCCTTCGCGTTCAGCCCGCCAGCCGCCAGCGCCCGTTGCGCGCCACCAGGGTGGTGAGCGCCTGCGGCATCAGGCCGGAGTGGTTGTCCGGGGTCATCCGGATCGGCCCGGAGAGGCCGTCCAGCTGCGAGGTCTCGAGCACGTCGCGGATGCCGTCCCGGTCGACCCGCTCGGCCGGGCTGCCGGTGCGCAGCTCGGCGTCGGCGATCAGCTGCACCGCGTCGGCGGCGAACGACGAGGCGCCGTTGTAGCCGCCGAAGCGGGCCGTGTAGTCCTGGAACCACTGCCGGCGGGCCGCCTTGGCGGGCGTGGTGGCGATGACGTCGTCGATTACCATGGTCTGGGTGAAGACCAGCGTCGCCCGCTCGGTGGCCCGGGCCGCCGAGCCGAGGAAGAGGTCACCGGCGGCCCCGGCGTCGAAGTAGAGCGAGCCGCTGAAGCCGGCCTGCTGCGCGCCGGTGGCGGCCAGGGCGGCCTGCTCCGGCGGGGTCCAGACGACCAGGGCGTCGGGCTTGCGGGCGGTGAGGGTCCGGACCGGCTGGCTGATCTCGGTGTCGGTGATCCGCACGGCCGCCGGGCGCAGCTTGATGCCGACCTTGTCCAGCTCCCGGTCGAGCGCGGTCAGTCCCTCGCGACCGTAGTCGTCGTCGCTGTGCAGCAGCCCGACGTTCCGGACACCCTTGCGGCGCAGTTCGGTGGTGAGGGCGGCGGCGCTGTCGGCCGCGTTCGGGCCCAACTTGAACACGTACCGCCGATCAGCCACCGGGTTGGATATCGCACCGGACCCGGCGAGCGCGATGGTCGGGATCTTCTTCTCGTTGATGGTCCGCACCGCGCCGATCGCGCATTCGTTGCAGCCGCCCATGATGATGGCGCTGACCCGGGAATCGTTGCTGAAGTCACCGATGTTGCGTAGTGATTCGCTGGCGTCGGAACGGTTGTCCTTCACCTTCAGGTCGATCCGCCGGCCGTTCAAAGCGCCGGAGGAGTTCAGTTGTTCGACCTTCAGTTCCAGGGCGCGCTGGTAAGCCTTCCCGACCGGGGCCGCGGCGCCGGAGAGTTCGAGGTCCGCGGCGATCACGATCGGACTCGCCGCCTCGTCCTCCGCGCCGAACTGGCAGCCGGTGAGGGTGCCGGCCAGCACGACGGATGCGAGCGCCGCGATGGTCGCGGAGCGGATGGGGGTCAAGTCGTCCTCCAGGTGCGGGCGCGGGCGCTGCCCGGTCACCGCCGCTAGTCCGTCCTCAGTAGAGCGACGGGAAGAGTCTGCCGTACGGTGTGCGCGAAGCCTGCAAAACCTTGCCAACGGCGGGCGCTGCGGTCAAGCGCGGGCTCGGTGGGCCGTTTCGGGACGGGCATCCCACATGGTGGGGTCACACGATGTTTGCAAACGGTCACTGTCCATACACGGGTGACCACTCTGGAGTCACATGCCCTGTTCACGGGCTTGCGGAAATGAAGGTATCAGTTGACCGGAACACGGGTTGCGTGCCGTCCGACCGTTTCCTGCCCCGCTGCGGCTTCCCAAACAGATCCTTCTCTGATGAAATCGCGGCCGTGCCGCGCGTGCCGCCGCCCACCGGGCCCGGCACTTTTCGACGGGTCAGGCGTGGAAGAAACGACGGAGGCGATGTCGTGAGCACCGGACCGACGACCCTGCCCGCGAAACGTGCGGACAACCGGCCGACCCGTCGTCGGATGCCTCGGCTGCGGGACGCCCGGATCCGTTCGAAGCTGGCGCTGATCCTGGTGGTGCCGGTCGCCGCGGTGATCGCGCTGGCCACCGTCCGACTCATCTCGGTCGGCGAGGGCGCCTACGAAGCGAGTCAGGCCCGGTCGCTGACCGCGCTCTCCATCGACGTCTCCGCGCTCACCCAGGATCTGCACGCCGAGCGGATGGCCGCCGCGGCCTACCTGGCCGTGCCGCAGCAACCCGCGGACGCGTACAACCTGCGGGTGCGCCAGAGCGACCAGCGGATCGCCGCGTACCGCGAGGAGCGGGACCGGATCAGCGACGTGCCGGCCGCGGTCGGGGAGCGGTTGACCGCCATCGACGACCACCTGGAGACGCTGACCGGCACCCGGCAGGAGGTGCTCGACCGCCGGCAGATGGCCGTCGCCGAGGCGGTTCTGCGCTACGGCGTCATCCTCGCCGACCTGGTCTCCTACGGCGACGGCCTCGCCCAGCTGCCCGGCGGCGAGAGCCTGGCGGACAGCCGGCGAGCGGTCGCCGCGTTCGCCCGGGCGAAGTCCGCGGTGGCCGAGGAGGAGGCGGTCGCCTTCACCGCGCTCAGCGCCGGTCAGCTCGACGAGGAGCAGTTCTCCTCGTTCGTCGCCACCCAGACCAGCCAGCAGGAGGCGCTGCTCGCCTTCTCGTTGGCGGCCGGCCCGGCGCAGCGCGCCCTGGTCAACAGCACCGTCTCCGGCGACGCGGTCGGTCTCGCCGACCGGGTGGCGTCGGACATCACCCGCTCGGTCGGGCAGCGTCCGCTGGTCACCGCGCGGGACGCCACCGCCGCCATCGGCGCCGTCAACGACCTGATGCGCTGGGCCGAGATCCAGCTGCAGGACCAGCTCTTCGCCCAGACCGACCAGACCCGGTCGGACGTCATCCGGCAGGCCGTCGTCGAGTCGGTGCTGGTGCTGCTGACCCTGCTCATCGCGGTGTCGCTCGCGGTGGTGCTGGCGCGGTCGCTCAACCACTCGCTGCGCCGGCTGCGCGAGGGCGCCCTGTCGGTGGCCAACCACGACCTGCCGGACGCGGTGCAGCGGCTGCAGAACATGGGCAGCGTCGGCGAGGGCGGGGTGGACGAGATCGTCCGGCAGGTCCGCGACCCGATCAACCTGCAGAGCCGGGACGAGGTCGGCCAGGTCGCGCTGGCCTTCAACGTCGTACACCGGGAGGCCGTCCGGGTCGCCGCCGAGCAGGCCGCCCTGCGGACCAGCGTCTCGGCGATGTTCCTCAACCTGGCCCGGCGCAGTCAGACCCTGGTCGACCGCATGATCGGCGAGCTGGACGCGATCGAGCGCAGCGAGGAGGACCCGAAGCGGCTGGCCCAGCTCTTCGAGCTCGACCACCTGGCCACCCGGATGCGTCGCAACGACGAGAACCTGCTGGTCCTGGCCGGGGCCGACTCGGCCGTGCCGCGCCGTGACGACGCGCTGCTGGTCGACGTGCTGCGGGCCGCGCAGTCCGAGGTGGAGCTCTACAACCGCATCGAGTTCGGCACCGTGGACACCGACATCTCCGTCGCCGCGAACGCGGTCAACGACGTGGTCCGGCTCGTCGCGGAGCTGCTCGACAACGCCACCCGCTTCTCGCCGCCGAACACCACCGTGGTGGCCGACGGCCGCCGGATCCGCGACTACGTGCTGATCCAGATCGAGGACCGTGGGCTCGGCCTCAGCGACGAGCAGATGGACTCGCTGAACCGCCGGTTGGCCGCCCCGCCGAGCGTGGATGTCGCGGCGTTCCGGCTGATGGGTCTCGCGGTGGTCAGCCGGCTCGCGTCCCGCTACGGCATCCGGGTCGAGCTGCGCCGCAACGTCGAGGGTGGCACCGTCGCGCAGGTGACGCTGCCCGCCGCGACCGTGGTGCTGCCGTCGCAGCGGGGTCGCGAGCAGGTGCTCACCCGGCCCCGCCAGCCGATGGCGGTCGAGCAGGCACCGCACGCCCCGGTCGCCGTCGCCGAACCGCGTACCGGCCTGACGTCGGCTGCGACGCTGACCGACCAGTGGCGTACCAGCGCGCCGGCGCCGGCGCCGTGGCAGGCCCCGGTCGACGCCCGGGAGAGCGCCTCGCCGGTGTCGGCCGGCGGCCTCACCGACGCCTACCCGACCGTGCCGGCGCCCGCGGTCCCGCCGGCCGTGCCGTCGGCCCGCCCGGGATTCGGGGCGGGCATCGGCTTCAACGAACCGCCGACCCCCTCCCGGCCTCCGTTGCCGCGGCGCGGGTCGGCAGCCGAGCCGCCCGCCGCGCCGCCGCTCACGCCCGTCGCCACGTCGTCCATGCCGCCGGCTCCGCCCGCTCCGCCCGCGATGTCGCCGGCCCCGCCCGCGATGTCGCCGGCCTCGCCGGTGATGCCGCCGGCCCCGCCCGTCATGCCGCCGGCCCCGCCCGCGATGTCGCCGGCCTCGTCCGTCATGCCGCCGGCCCCGCCGGCCGCGGCGGCGCCAATCAAGGCCCGCCCCGAACCGGTGGGCGAGGCCCCGATCTTCCGGGAGATGGAGGCGGTCTGGTTCCGGTCGCACGGCGACGACGCCACCGCCATCTTCGCCCGGCCCCGGTTCGACGAGCCCGGTGGCGGCGCGTCGGGCAGCGAGGCACCCGCCACCCCCGCACCGGCCACCCCCGCACCGGCCACCCCCGCACCGGCCACCCCCTCGCCGGCCGCTCCGAGCGCCGGCCGGGCCGCGGCCAAGGCCAGCACTCCGCTGCCCACCCGGACGCCGGCCGGCAGCGGCACCGCACCGGCGAACGAGCCGCCACCGTCGTACACTCCGCCGGCGAGCACGCCCACCGCGGCGCCGGCGTCCGCGTCCGGCACCGATCCGGACGCCTGGCGGACCGCGGCCGACGAGGGCTGGTCACGCGCCAGCCGGGCGGCCGAGCCCGCCGCCGCCGGCACCACCCGCTCCGGGCTGCCGAAGCGGGTTCCGCAGGCGCAGCTCGTGCCGGGCGGCATCGAGCCGCGCGGCGGCCGGGAGCGCAGCCGGCGCACCCCGGATGAAGTACGTGGTCTGTTGTCGGCCTACCACCGCGGCGTTCAGCGCGGCCGGACGGCCGGAACGGACCAGACCCGCACCTCGACCAAGGAGAACCGATGAACAGGCCAGCGGCCATGCAGGACATGGGTTGGCTGCTCACCAACTTCGCCGACAGCGTGGCGGGCATCGCCCACGTGGTGGCGGTGTCCGCGGACGGGCTGCTGCTCGCCTCCTCCCGGGATCTGCCCGGGGACCGGGCGGACCAGCTCGCCGCGATCACCTCGGGCGTGGTGAGCCTGACCGAGGGTGCCGCCCGGATGTTCAGCGCCGGTGGTGTGCTGCAGACCGTCATCGAGATGGACAGCGGGTACCTCTTCCTGATGTCGATCAGCGACGGCTCGTCGATGGCGGTGCTCGCCGCCCGCAGCTGCGACGTGGGGCAGGTGGGTTACGAGATGGCGCTGCTGGTCGAACGGGTCGGCGCCGCACTGGTGCCGCTGCCCCGGGACGCGGTGCGCTCGTAGCGCCGCGGAGCGCGTCGGCCGCGCATCGACCAGGGACGGGGAGACCGGGGCCGGGGGGCTCCGGGGCGGAGAGGAGGTGATCGCGGATGGACCAGCGGCGTGACCCACGTGGTGCGCTGGTACGTCCGTACGCGGTCACCCGCGGCCGTACCGAACCACGGCAGGACATCGCCCTGGAGGCGGTCCTGATGGCCACCCCCACCCAGGTCGCCGAGTCCCGCTTCGCCGGGCATGACAAGTACCGCATCGCCACCGTCTGCGAGGGCCGGGCGCAGTCGTTGGCGGAGATCGCCGCGTACACCCGGATGCCGCTCGGCGTCGCCCGGGTGCTGGTCGCCGACCTGGTGACCGAGGGCCTGCTGACGCTACACACTGCTGCTCCCGCCGAAGGGTTCGAGGAGCGGATGGAACTGCTTGGAAGGGTGCTAAGTGGACTTCGCAGGCTATGACCCCGCCGGGGGGCGCCAGAGCCGCGGCATCGTATCCGCGAAGATCGTGATCGCGGGTGGATTCGGCGTCGGCAAGACGACCCTGGTCGGCTCGATCTCCGAGATCACTCCGCTGACCACCGAGGCGGTGATGACCGCTGCCGGCGTCGGGATCGACGATCCGTCCAAGGTGCCCGGCAAGGAGACAACCACCGTCGCGATGGACTTCGGCCGGATCACCATGGCCGACGATCTGATCCTCTATCTCTTCGGCACGCCGGGCCAGACCCGCTTCTGGTTCATGTGGGACGAGATCATCCGGGGCGCGGTGGGCGCCGCGGTGCTGGTGGACACCCGCCGGATCACCGACGCCTTCGCGCCCCTGGACTACTTCGAGAACCGCAACCTGCCGTACGTGGTCGCGCTGAACCGGTTCGACGACGCCCCGCAGTACGAGGTGGAGGAGATCCGCGAGGCGCTGGCCATCTCGCCCCAGGTGCCGCTTGTCATGACCGACGCCCGGCGGCGTGATCCGGTCAAGCAGGTGCTGGTCACCGTCGTCGAGCACGCCATGGCGCGGCTGCAGGCCGAGCACGGCCGGGGCTACCCCGCGCCGGTCGGCTGAACCGTCACCCGGAACCAGGTGGGCTGAACCGTCGCCCCGGCGCCGGTCGGCTGAGCCGCCGAGGTCGGGGTGCCGGCGCTCAGTCGACGCGCAGCCGGTAGCCGCGCTTGACGACGGTCTGCACCACGCGGGGAGCCCGCAGGCCGGCGCGGAGCCGGGCCACCGCCATCTCCACCGCGTGCTCGTCGGCGCCGCGTGGCAGCGTCCGCAGCAACGCGGTCCGGGACAGCACCCGCCCGGGCGACTGGGCCAGCGCCCGCAGCACCGCCATCGGGGCCGGTGCGAGCGGGCGCAGCTCGCCGTCGATCACCGCGGCGTGCCCGCGCAGGGTGAGCAGGTGCCCGGCCGCCTTGCAGGTGATCGTCCGCCGGGGCAGTTCCTCGACGATGGTGCGGACCAGCGAGCCCAGCCGGGCCCGGTCCGGCGCGCTGACCGGCACACCGCGGCGCAGCAGCGGATCCGCGGTGACCGGCCCGACCGAGGTGGCCAGCACGTGGGTGCGGAACGCGTCGAGCACCGCGTCGATGCGGTCTCCGGCGGCCCGTATGAGCGCCTCCACCGCGGGCGCCGAGGTGAAGGTGACCGCGTCCACCAGCCGGCCGGCGATCAGGTCGATGAGCCGGTGCAGCGGCGCCGGGTCGGTCGGCGGGGCCCACCGGTAGACCGGGACCTCGATCACCGTGGCGCCGGCCGCCTCCAGGGCGAGCGTGCACTCCGGCTGCCGCTCGCCGTGCAGCTGCACCGCGACCACCTGCCCGGCCACCCCGCGCCGGCGTAGGTGGTCGACCACCTCGTGGTAGCTCTCCGAGTCGGGGGACCACTGGTCCAGCAGGCCGGCGGCCCGGATCGCGCCGCGCGCCTTCGGCCCGCGAGCCACCACGTACGCCTCGGCCAGCACCGAGCGCAGCGGGTCGGCCAGGCCCCACCCCTCGGCCGCCTCCAGCCAGCCGCGCATGCCGATGCCGGTGTTCGCCATGAGGATGTCCGGCGGGCGGTCCAGGCAGGCGCGGGTGGCCTCGCGTAGTTGGGTGTCGTCGGCCAGCGGCACGATCCGTAACGCCGGGGCGAGCACCACCCGGGCGCCCCGGCTCTGGAGCAGCCCGGCCAGCTCGTCGCGCCGACGGTCGGCGGTCACGCCGATGGTGAAGCCGGCCAGTTCCTCCCGCATCACCCCTCCTGTCGCTGCCGTGCCTGGGTCTGCCGGTCCCGGCAGCGCGACTCGTGCCGGGGCGCGGCGAGCCCGGGCAGGTCGAGCCGGCGGGCGGAGCACGGGGCGTACGCCTGCTCGGATCGCGACGCGGTGACGCGCGGCGCCGTCCGCCGCCGGCGGAGCCCGCCGTGCCGGGTGCGCAGCGGCCGGGGGAGCGCGGTGGTGCAGCCGGCGCGTCCGAGCGGCAGCGGGCCGTGCCGGCCGGCACGGGACGGGCGGTGCGGCCCTGCCGTCCGAGCCGAGCACCCCGGTCGAGTCGTCGACCGTGCACCGTCTGTCATGTCGGCAAAGCGTGCCGCCGGGCGGTTTCCGGCCCGGGTCTGCGCCGTTTCCGTCCTGTCAAGAGGACCTCACACCGCTCGATGCCGCCGGGCCACTCAGTCTGGTTTAGGATGTGGGATGACATTCCTGCATTCTGGGAGGGTGCGATGACGGTCGCGGACGCCTTCGACGCCGTCGCCGGCAGCTACGACGAGGCGCGGCGCCGGCTGGTGCCCTGCTTCGACGCCTTCTACGGCACCGCGGTCGAGGTGGCCATGCCCCCGCTGCGGGCCGCGCTGGCGGCCGGGCGTACCCCTGAGGTGCTGGACCTCGGCGCCGGCACCGGGCTGCTGTCGCTGTTGCTCGCCGCGGCCGTGCCGGGAGTGCGGCTGACCCTGGTCGATGCCGCGCCGGCGATGCTGGCGGTCGCCGCCGACCAGTTGCGCGCGCGAGGTGTGGCGCACCGCACGGTCCCCGCCGACCTGGCCGACCCGTTGCCGGCGGGCCGGTACGACGCGGTGGTCAGCGCGCTGGCCATCCACCACCTCGACGACGCCGGCAAGCGGGCGCTCTACCGGCGGCTGCCGGCCGCCCTGCTGCCCGGTGGCGTCTTCGTCAACGCCGAGCAGGTGGCCGGCCCGACCCCCGACCTGGACCGGCGCTACCACGAGGTCTGGCTGGAACGGATCACCGCGCTCGGTTCGGACGCCGAGGAGATCGCGGCCGCGGGTGCCCGGATGGCGTACGACCGGCCGGCGCCGGTCGCCGCCCAGTGCGGGTGGCTGACCGAGGCGGGCCTGGTCGACGTGGACTGCTTCTTCAAGGAGTGGCGGTTCGCCGTGTTCGGTGGCCGGGTGGCGTGAGTCTTGCTCGGTGGCCGGGTGGCGTGAGCGGCACGGCGGTTGGTGGGGAATCCGCCCGGATGGGCGTTCTGGCGAACCCCGAGCGGGGGCGGATGACGCGCGGGATGACCGCTGGTCATACCGGGGGTAGCGTTCCGGGCATGACAGCCAAGGTGACACTTTCGTTCTCCGACGACACGATCGAGGAGGCCCGGCGGTTCGCCAAGCGCGAGGGGCTGTCGCTCTCGGCGTGGATGGACCAGGCGGCCCGGGAGAAGGCGCTGCGCGAGGTCTTCACCGCGCACGCCGCCGCCGTCGGCCGCGCCGGCCTGGATCTGGAGTCCGCCGCGCTCGCCGACGCCCGCGAGGTGGGCATGGTCGACGACCTGCTCTTCGGCGGACGCCCGAGTGCTGCGTAGAGGTGAGGTCTGGCGGATCGAGGGGGCCCGGGAGCGGCTCGGGTTGGTGATCAGCTCGGACGTCTACAACTCCACCGACGTGCCCATCGTGATCGTCGCCGAGGTGGTCGAGCAGGCGCTGCTGCGCGACTCGCCGCTCGCCGTGCCGATGGGCGGGTACGTGGTGATGCCCGACCGGGTCTCCTCGCCGATGAAGAAGTGGTTCACCGAGTGCGTGGACGTGGCCGACACCGAGACCATGGTCCGGGTCGGCCGGGCGCTGCGTATACTGCAACAGCTCTGAGCCAGCTCCACGGCGCCGGCCGGTCACCGGTGCGGTCCGCGTGCGCCGCGCGGGCCGGGACCCCGTTTTGACCAGCCGACCGGGCGCCGGGTATCGTTGCCTGCTGTTGTACGACATCCAGAGGCGTGCCACATCAGGTACGCTTGGTCGTTCGTGCGCGCCTGGTGACCTCGGCGCGCGACCCCAGACCGACGACGAGACAAGGTAGACCTGTGCGTACGTACAGCCCGAAGCCGGGTGAGATCGAGCGTCAGTGGCACGTCATCGACGCCTCTGATGTCGTGCTGGGCCGCCTGGCCACCCACGCCGCCACGTTGCTGCGTGGTAAGCACAAGCCGACTTTCGCGCCGCACGTCGACACGGGCGACTTCGTCGTCATCGTGAACGCGGGCAAGGTTGCGCTGACCGGCAACAAGCGCCAGACCAAGATTGCTTACCGGCACTCCGGCTACCCGGGTGGTCTGAAGCAGGTCGGCTACGAGGAGCTGCTCACCAAGCGTCCCGAGCGGGCCATCGAGCTGGCCGTGAAGGGGATGCTCCCGCACAACAAGCTCGGCCGTCAGCTCATCAAGAAGCTGAAGGTCTACGCCGGTGCCGAGCACCCGCACGGCGCTCAGCAGCCGGTGCCGTTCGAGATCAAGCAGATCGCGCAGTGAGCGCGGGCGAAGGAAGCAGCATGACCGACATCACCGCCACCGAGGTTGCCCCCGAGGCCACCGAGGCGCCGGCGCCCGTCGCCCGCGCGCCTCGTGGTGACCGGCCGATCCAGACCGTGGGTCGCCGCAAGGAAGCCATCGTCCGGGTCCGCATCGTGCCGGGCAGCGGCAAGATCACCTGCAACGGCCGGGACCTCGAGGCCTACTTCCCGAGCAAGGTGCACCAGCAGCTGATCAAGGACCCGCTGGTCACCGCCGAGAAGCCGGAGTCGTTCGACGTCATCGCCAACCTGCGCGGTGGCGGCATCACCGGTCAGGCCGGCGCGCTCCGCCTGGCCATCGCGCGGGCCCTGATCGTCAACGAGCCCGACGACCGCCCGGCCCTCAAGAAGGCCGGCTTCCTGACCCGGGACGCCCGGGTCAAGGAGAGCAAGAAGTACGGCCTCAAGAAGGCCCGCAAGGCTCCCCAGTACTCGAAGCGCTGATCTTCAACAGCGCCTTGTACGTCTGACGGACGGCCGGTCCGCCTCCCCTCGTCGGGAGGTGGGCCGGCCGTTTCGCTTTCTCCTCTTATCGGCAGGGTCATCGGAGGTTGGCGGGTATGGGTCGGTTGTTCGGCACGGACGGCGTCCGCGGGCGGGCGAACGTGGATCTCACGCCCGAGTTGGCGCTCGCGGTGGCGGTCGCTGCCGCGCACACGCTCGCCGAGACGGACCGGAGCCATCCGCCGCTCGCGGTGGTCGGCAGGGACACCCGGGCCAGCGGCGAGATGCTGGAGGCCGCGGTCGTGGCCGGGCTGACGAGCGCCGGCGCCACGGTGATCCGGGTCGGCGTGCTGCCCACCCCGGCGGTGGCCTACCTCACCGCGGAGGCCAAGGCCGACCTCGGTGTGATGCTCTCCGCGTCGCACAACCCGATGCCGGACAACGGGATCAAGCTCTTCGCCGCCGGCGGGCACAAGCTCCCCGACGAGCTCGAGATGAAGATCGAGGCAGCGGTCGAGGCGAACGCCACCACCGCCTGGGACCGGCCGGTCGGCGCGGGCGTCGGCCGGGTGCACGACCTGCTCGACGGCGCCGACCACTACGTCCAGCACCTGGTCGGCACCGTGCCGCACCGGCTCGACGGGATCAAGGTCGTGGTCGACTGCGCGAACGGCGCGGCGGCCGAGGTGGCTCCGGTGGCGTACCGGGAGGCCGGCGCCGAGGTGATCGCCATCCACGCCGAGCCGGACGGGCTCAACATCAACGACGAATGCGGCTCGAACCACATCGACGCGCTGCGCGCCGCGGTCGTCGAGCACGGCGCGCACCTGGGCATCGCGCACGACGGCGACGCCGACCGGTGCGTGGCGGTGACCGCCGACGGTGACGAGGTCGACGGCGACCAGGTCATGGCGGTCCTCGCGCTGGCCATGCGGGAAGCCGGCACACTCACCGACGACACCCTGGTCGCCACGGTGATGAGCAACCTCGGGCTGCGGCTGGCGATGTCCGCCGAGGGCATCCGGCTGATCGAGACGAAGGTCGGCGACCGGTACGTGCTGGAGGAGCTGCGCGCCTCCGGGCTGGCGCTCGGCGGCGAGCAGAGTGGGCACATCGTGATGCCGGCGTACGCCACCACCGGCGACGGCGTGCTGACCGGGCTGCACCTGATGTCCCGGATGGCGGCGACCGGCAAGTCCCTGGCCGAGCTGGCCGCCGTGGTGACCAAGCTCCCGCAGGTGCTGATCAACGTCCCGGTCGGCGACCGGACCGTCGGCGCCGCCGCGCCGGCCGTCCGGGCCGAGGTCGAGCGGGCCGAGGCCGAGCTGGGCGGGACCGGCCGGGTGCTGCTGCGTCCGTCGGGCACCGAGCCGCTGGTCCGGGTGATGGTCGAGGCGGCAACCGAGGCGACCGCCCGGTCGGTCGCCGAGCGGATCGCCGACCAGGTCCGCGCCGCCAGCCCCGCGAACGCCTGACCGCCCGCGTCGCGGCCGGTGCCACCCTGAGCCCGCCGGTCAGAGGCGGAGGCGGGCGGCCCGGTCGTACGTGTCGGCCGGGTCCTCGCCCTCGGTGAGGTCGCGGTCCTCGACCACGCTGCCGTCGCCGAGCCGGACCAACCGGTCGCAGCGGGCCGCGATCGACCGCTCGTGGGTGGCCAGCAGGATCGTCATGCCGTGCCGCTCCCGCAGGTCGAGCAGCAGGTCGAGGATCTGGGCGCTGGTGGTGGAGTCGAGGTTGCCGGTGGGCTCGTCGGCCAGCAGCAGCCCGGGCGCGCCCATCAACGCCCGGGCGACGGCGACCCGCTGCTGCTCGCCACCGGAGAACTGGGACGGCATCGCCCGCTCCCGTCCGGCCAGGCCGACGGCGTCGAGCAGCTCACGGGCCCGGGTCGCGTGGTCGGCCCGGCCGCGCCGCGGCAGCACCGGAGCGATCACGTTGTCCAGCACGGTCAGCGCCGGCAGCAGGTGATAGCGCTGGAAGACGAACCCGACCCGCCGCCGACACGTCGCCGCCCTCGCGGGCGGACGGCACCGGACCTGCCCGGGCGGCCGGCTGACCCACCGGTCGGGCCGCCGGGCCCGCCGGTCAGTGGCGTTCGTGCAGCCCACGCAGCCGGGTGACCGCCTCGGCGAGCACCTCGGGGCGTTTGCAGAAGGCGAACCGGACCAGCCGCCGGCCCGCCTCGGCGTCGTCGTAGAAGACCTGGGTCGGCACCGCCACCACGCCGCACCGCTCCGGCAGCGAGCGGCAGAACTCCACCCCGTCGCGCCCGCCAAGGGCGCTGACGTCGGCGGTGACGAAGTACGTCCCCTCCGGCGCGAGCACGTCGAAGCCGGCGTCGGCGAGGCCACCGACCAGTTGGTCCCGGCGGGCCTGCAGGCCCGCTCGGAACCCGTCGAAGTAGTCGTCCGGCAGGGCCAGCGCCACCGCGACCGCGGGCTGCAACGGCGCGGCGTTGACGAAGGTGAGGAACTGCTTCACCCGCAGCACCGCGGCGACCAACGCGGCGGGTCCGCTCGCCCAGCCGACCTTCCAACCGGTGCAGGAGAACGTCTTGCCGGCCGAGGAGATCCGCAGGGTGCGCTCCCGCATGCCGGGCAGGGTGGCCAGCGGCACGTGCGAGCTGGCGGCGTCGGTGAAGACCAGGTGCTCGTACACCTCGTCGGTCACCGCGTACACGTCGTGCTCCTGGCACAGCTCGGCGATCAGCGTCAGCTCGGCCGGGGTGAAGACCTTCCCGGTCGGGTTGTGCGGGGAGTTCAGCAGCACCAGCCGGGTCCGCGGCCCGAACGCCGCGCGCAGCGCGGCCGGGTCGAAGGCGTACCGGCCGTCGTCGGCGGGGCGCAGCGTGACCGGCCGGCGGACCGCGCCGGCCAGGGCGATCGAAGCGGCGTACGAGTCGTAGTACGGCTCGAAGCAGATCACCTCGTCGCCCGGCTCGCAGAGGGCGAGGATCGCGGCGGCGACCGCCTCGGTGGCTCCCGCCGTCACCACGATCTCGCCGTCCGGGTCGTAATCGAGCCCCCAGAAGCGGCGCTGGTGCGCTGCCACCGCCGCGCGCAGCGCCGGGATGCCGGGCCCGGGCGGATACTGGTTCTGCCCCGAGCGCAGCGCGTCGGCCGCCGCGGCGAGCATCTCCGGCGGGCCGTCGGTGTCCGGGAAGCCCTGCCCCAGGTTGACCGCGCCGGTGCGAACGGCCAGCGCGGACATCTCGGCGAAGATGGTCGTGCCGAACGGCCGCATCCGGGCCACCAGCGGGTCGACATCGGTGCTCGTCGTCACGTCCGCCAGCCTACGGCCCCACGTCCCGGGCTTGACCGGCCCGCTCAGCGGAAGCAGCTGGCCCGCCATCCGGTGCTGGTGGTCTCCTCCGTCAGCGGCTCGCCGCCGTCCACGGTGACCGAGCAGGCGATCGGCCGCTCACCGGAGTCCTTGGTCCTGCTCGCCTGCACCATCACCCGGTCCTGGCGGTCGGTGCGGATGCTCGCCCGCCACGGAAGCCGCGCCGCCTCCAGCCAGACCCGCTCCCCGTTCGCGTCGTAGTAGAGGATGTCGGCCCGCCCCTGCCCGGTCACCTCGTAGACCACGCTGCTCCGACCAGGACCGGTGGACGGAGTAGTCGCGGGCCGGGTCGAGGGCGTCGGAGGCTCCGGCGCGGCGGTGCTGGCCCCCGCGGCGTCGTCGCCCTCGTGCCAGGGGTCGTCGGCGGGTGGTGCGGCCTGGGGCTGGTCGCCCGGCCGGAGCAGTGCGTACCCGCCGAGCCCGACGCCGCCGCAGAGCAGCAGCGCCACCACGAGGACGAGGCCGGTCGCCAGCCGCCGGGTCCGTCGCTCACCGGCCGGAGGGTGGGCCGGGCCGGTGGTCGGACCGACGACGGGTGGCTCGGCGTCGGCGGTCAGCGAGTACGTCGGCGCGGCCGGGACCCACGGATCGGCGGCTGCCGCACGCGGATCGAGCGGGGCCCAGGACCCGTGCGTTGACGGATCGGACGAGGGTGGCTCGGCGGGGGAGGGCTCCTCGGGCATGCTTGCTTCACTCCTGCTTGACGGGTGCCTGTGGGGTGACTGTCAGACGACGGGTGGCGCGGAGGGGTGGGCCTGGGCCCGCCGGGTCGCTCAGCCGAAGCAGCTCGCTCCCCATTTGGGCGCCGACACCTCGTCGACGGTCTTCCCGTCGACGGTGATCCGGCAGGCCACCGGCCCCTCGTCGGCGGAGTTGTGGGCGAGCACCATGACCCGGCCGGCGTCGTTCACCCGAAGGGTCAGCCGCCAGGGCAGCTCCACGCTCGCATCCTGGACGAAGTCGCCGTTGGCGTCGTAGTACTCCAGGTCCACCGGGCCATCGCCGGTCACCTCGTAGCGCACCTGGATCGTGCCCGGCCCGCCGGACGGTGCCAGCGCGGGCTCGCTCGCCCACGGCGCGTCCTCCTCCTCGTCCCCCTCGTCGTAGTACGGGTCGGAGTAGGGCTCGTCGGCGATCGGCCCGGACGGGCCCGGCACGTACGTGTAACGCCGCAGGGCCACGACGCCGAGCGCGCCGCAGACGACCAGGACCAGGACGACCGCCGCACCGATGATCGCGCCCACCGCCCCCGGCCGGCTGCCGGAGCGGGCCGGGGGAGCGGTCGGCTGCGCGTACGGCCACGGTTGCGCGTACGGCCACGGATTCCCGTACGGCGGTTGACGGCCGGGTGCGACGGCGCCCGGCGCGGCCCAGCCGGCCGGCGGGACGGCGCCCGCGGGCGGCGTCGGGACGGCCGGCGGCGGACCGTAACCGGGGTTGCCCGACCCGACGCCGGGGTCGGGGGGCGCCCACGGGCCCGGGGCCGGCCCGGTCGGCGGGGTCGGGTCGTCGGAGGGTGACACCTCGGACATCTGCGTTGCTCCGGGGATGAAACGCGGCCGCGGTGGCGGCGGAGGGGATGCCGGCCGGCGAGGTTGTCGCCGGCCCGCCGGGTTGCGGCCCTCAATGTACGGGTAGGCGGGGAGCGATGAGCGCCCGCGTTGTCGCACCTCGGGCCGGAGATCCGGGCCGTTCGGCGGCCCGGCTCGGGCGTTCGCTCAAAATCAGTGTTCGATTACCGGACTTTCGCGCACGCGCGATGAGCGAAACTGGGTTAGGCTGCGGACCATGTGTGGAATCGTGGGTTACGCCGGCGCGCGGCCGGCGCTCGGCATCGTGCTGGACGGGCTGCGGCGGCTGGAGTACCGCGGCTACGACTCGGCGGGCGTCGCGATCGTCTGTGACGACGTGCTGCTGACCGAGAAGAAGGCCGGCAAGCTGGCCAACCTGGAGAAGGTGCTCTCCGAACGGGCCGCCGACGACCCCACGTCCTGCGCGGCCAGCCCGATCGGCATCGGTGACGGCACCACCGGCATCGGTCACACCCGCTGGGCCACCCACGGCGGTCCCACCGACCGCAACGCCCACCCGCACGTCGCCCCCGACGGCCGGGTCGCGGTGATCCACAACGGCATCATCGAGAACTTCGCGCGGCTCCGCACCGAGTTGGAGGCCGACGGCGTCCAGTTCACCAGCGACACCGACACCGAGTGCGCCGCGCACCTGCTCTCCGCCGCGCTCGCCGACCTGCGCGCGGCCGGCCACCCGGACGGCCCGCAGCTGCTCGCCGCCGGCATGCGGGTGGTCTGCCAGCGGCTGGAGGGCGCCTTCACGCTGCTCGCCGTCGACGCCTCGGTGCCCGGCGCGGTGGTCGGCGCCCGCCGCAACTCGCCGCTGGTGGTGGGCCGGGGCGACGGAGAAAACTACCTCGCCTCCGACGTGGCCGCGTTCATCGAGCACACCCGGGAAGCCGTCGAGCTGGGCCAGGACCAGATCGTGCTGATCACCGGCGACACCATCGAGATCACCGACTTCGACGGCCAGCCCGCCAGCGGCAAGGACTTCCACATCGACTGGGACTCGTCCGCCGCCGAGAAGGGCGGCTACGACTGGTTCATGCTCAAGGAGATCGAGGAGCAGCCGCAGGCCGTCGCCGACACGCTGCTCGGCCGGCTCACCGACTCCGGCGAGATCATGCTCGACGAGGTCCGCCTCAGCGACCAGGATCTGCGTGACGTCGACAAGATCTTCATCGTCGCCTGCGGCACCGCGTACCACTCCGGCCTGGTCGCCAAGTACGCGATCGAGCACTGGACCCGGATTCCCTGCGAGGTGGAGCTGGCCAGCGAGTTCCGCTACCGCGACCCGGTGCTCGACCGGTCGACGCTGATCGTGGTGATCTCGCAGTCCGGCGAGACGATGGACACCCTGATGGCGCTGCGGCACGCCAAGGAGCAGAAGGCCCGGGTGCTGGCCATCTGCAACACCAACGGCTCCACCATCCCGCGCGAGTCCGACGCGGTGCTCTACACGCACGGCGGTCCGGAGATCGCGGTCGCCTCCACCAAGGCGTTCCTCACCCAGCTGGTCGCCTGCTACCTGATCGGCCTGCACCTGGCCCAGGTGCGCGGGATCAAGTTCGCCGACGAGGTCGCCGCCGTGGTCGCCCAGCTCCAGGACGTGCCGGGCAAGCTCCGCGACCTGCTGGAGCGGATCGAGCCGGTACGTGAGCTGGCCCGCGAGCTGAAGTCCGAGCCGACCGTGCTCTTCATCGGCCGGCACGTCGGCTACCCGGTGGCGCTGGAGGGTGCGCTCAAGCTCAAGGAGCTGGCGTACATGCACGCCGAGGGCTTCGCCGCCGGTGAGCTGAAGCACGGGCCGATCGCGCTGATCGACAAGGGCACCCCGGTGGTCTGCGTGGTGCCCTCCCCGGCCGGCCGGGGAATGCTGCACGACAAGGTCGTCTCCAACATCCAGGAGGTGCGGGCGCGCGGCGCCCGGACCATCGTGATCGCGGAGGAGGGCGACGAGGCTGTGGTCCGCTACGCCGACCACCTGATCTACGTGCCGCGTACGCCGACACTGCTCGCCCCGCTGGTCACCACCGTGCCGTTGCAGATCCTGGCGGCCGAGATCGCCGCCGCCCGTGGCCACGACGTCGACCAGCCGCGCAACCTCGCCAAGTCGGTGACCGTCGAGTAGCCGACGACGTACGACCGGGCCCCGGCCGCCGTATCCCGGCGGTCGGGGCTCTGTCATGTCGCCGCCGCGCACGCGGCGGCCGGAGCGCGCGTGGTTCACCGGCCGAGCACGATGCGCGCCATGCCGTCCAGGGCCGGGTTGCCCGGCTCCCAGTAACCCGTGTGCCCGTGTCGGCCACTGGGGAAGACCTGGCCACCGAAGCTCGCGGCGGCCGGGTCCCGGCCGAACCAGAGTTCGTGCTCGCCACGCCCCGGCAGGCCGAGCGCGGCGGCCAACGGCGACACGTCGAGCAGCGGCGGCCGGAGCAGCTCGCCCGGCGGCCGGGCCAGCCGGATCGCGTCGTCCGGTGCGCTGCTCGCCCAGACCTGCTCGGGTGGCAGGCGCAGCTCGGCGGCGTGAGCGACGCCGACCCCCGGCGAGCCGACGAAGACCAGCGCGTCGGCCGCCAGCCCGTGATCCCGGGCGGCCGTGCCCACCACCAGCGACCCGTAGCTGTGCCCGAGCACCGTCTGCCGGGCCGGCGGGCCGTCATGGGTGGCCCGTAGCCCCTCCTGGAAGAGGTGCAGCGCCGGCCCGGCGTCCCGAGCCTGGCCGGCGGTGACCGCCTCGTGCAGGAAGTCCGGTGCGTCGTAGTCGAGCCAGAGCACGGCGGCGCTCTGCTCGCCAGGGTCGAGCGCGGCGCACCGCTCCAGCACCCGCGCCGCCCGGCCCAGCTCACCGGGCGCGTCGTCGAGGCCGGCGGTCATGCCCGGCACGTAGGTCAGCACCCGGTCGGCCTGGTCGGGGTCGCCCAGCGCCACCACCACCCGGCCCTCGCCGGCCGGATCCAGCCCGAGCAGGTAGGCGCGCGGCCCCGCCGACCCGGTCAGCCGGTCGGCGAGCGCGTCCAGGCCGGCCAGCCGCCCGTCGAGCGCGTGCAGGCGGATCGTCTCGACCGGCCCGGGTGGCACCCGGGTGAGCAGGCGGCCCCGCTCGGCGAGCAGCTCCGCGCGGCGGGCGCCGAGCAGCAGCCGGTTGGCCTGGTCCCGGGCTGCCACCGGCACGCCGTCCAGCCGGCCGACCAGGGCCGGCTCGTGCGCCACCAGCCAACGCCGCTCGGCCGGCGTCAGCCCCGCCCACCACGCCCGGACCTGTGCCGCGGTGGCGTCGGTCGCCGGCCGGCCGGACGACGGGGTGCCCGGCCAACCCGCCCCGACGGCGGTGGTCAGCTCGTCGAGCCGCGCGGTCACCGCCCGGTCGGCGGCCCCGGCCAGCCCCAGCGCCCCGCGCAGCGCCGCGGTCACCCGGGCGGCGGCCGGACCGTCCCGCTCGCTCGGCCGGGCCCGGGCCGGATCCGCGCCGACCCGACCGTCCCGGTCGACCAGCAACCCGGACGCGTCGGCCAGTGCCACCGCCGCGGCCAGCCGACCCTTCGCGGTGGCGAGCCGGGCCGCGTAGTCGGCGAGCACCTGGTCGGCCTCGATCAGCGCGGGAGCGATCGAGGTCAGCTCGCCGCGCAGCGCGGTGAGTCGGCCGCCGGCCGCCGTGGCCGCCGGGCCGGACCAGCCGGCGCGCAGCGCCGTCGCCCGCTCGGCCAGCTCGCCGGCGCGCCGCTCGACGAGGCCGGTCAGCCCCGCCCAGGCCGCGCCCGCGGCCCGCCACGCGCCGGGGTCGGCCGCCCAGAGCTGGTCGTAGCCGACCGCCGGCCCGGCCGTTCCGGACCGGGCGGTTCCGGGCCCGGCGCTCCCGACCCCGGCCGTCCCGACCCCGACCGTCCCGGGCCTGGCGGTTCCGGTCCCGGCCGTCCGCAGGAGGGCGGGATCGCCGGTCCCGAGCTGGGTGGTCACCGGGGCAGCGTGGCGAGGCGACGGGCCGCGCGCTCGTCGACGGCCTGATATGCCGTCACCGCCGCCCGCACCGCACCGCCGGTCGCGGCCACCCGGCCACCCAGCCCGCCCAGCCAGCCGTGCACCGCCGACTCCAGCCCGGCCAGCGCCGGGCCCGCCCGCCACTGCGGGGCGGGCACCACCAGGCCCGCCGCCCCGGCCAGCCCGCGCGCCAGCCGGTAGGCGTCGTCGTCCAGCGCCCGGGCCACGTCTCGCAACGCCTCCGGCTGGACGGTGAACGGCTCCTCGGTCATCCCCGCACCCCCGTGTGGATCGACATCGACACCGGTGACGTTAGGTGTCCGGCGGGCCGCCCCGGGCACCCTGTGGACAGCGGACGGTTGGCGCACGCCTCGGTCGTCCACAGGCGTTGCCCGGGGCCATGCCGGCCGCTAATGTGCCGGCTTCCGCGCCGGTAGGGTGAGCTGGTGATCGTCGCTGTCGGCATCGACGTCGTCCTGGTCGACCGGTTCGCCCGGGCGCTCGCCCGGACGCCGCTGCTCGCCGACCGGCTCTTCACCGAGGCCGAGCGCTACACCCGCTCCGGCAACCCACGCTCGCCCGAGTCGCTCGCCGCCCGCTTCGCCGCCAAGGAGGCGGTGGCCAAGGCGCTCGGCGCGCCGGCCGGGCTGAGCTGGCACGACTGCGAGATCGTGCCGGATCCGGACGGGCGACCCTGGCTGACCGTCTCCGGCACGGTGGCCGCGGCGGCGATCGAGCGCGGGGTGAGCCGCTGGCACCTCTCGCTGTCCCACGACGGCGGGATCGCCTCGGCGATGGTGGTCGCGGAACGCTGAGATCGGTCGGGCTGCCGACGGGCACGCCCGCGAGTGGAGACGGGGGCCGACGGCATGAGACCGGTGTGGCGGGTGGCGGACGTACGCGCGGCGGAGGCCGGCCTGATGGCCACCCTCCCGCCCGGGACGCTGATGCAACGCGCGGCCGGCGGGCTGGCGCGCCGCTGCGCGCTGCTGCTCGCCGACCGGGGCGGGGTGTACGGCTCCCGGGTGCTGCTGCTGGTCGGCTCCGGCGACAACGGCGGCGACGCCCTCTTCGCCGGCGCGCAACTGGCCCGGCGGGGCGCGGCCGTGTCGGCCCTGCTGGTCACCCCGGGGCGGGCGCACGCGGAAGGGCTGGCCGCGCTGCGGGCCGCCGGCGGACGGGTGGTCGACCGGCCGCCGGCCGTAGTCGACCTCCTGCTGGACGGGATCGTCGGGATTGGTGGCACCGGTGGGCTGCGGGAGACCGCGGAGCAGTTGGCGGCCAGCCTGGTCCGGCACCGCGGTCGGGACGGCGAACGGGCCACGGTGGTGGCGGTTGACGTGCCGAGCGGGGTCGCGGTGGACACCGGCCACGTGCCGGTGACCGCCGCCGGCCGGCCGAGCGCGGTCCGGGCCGACGTGACGGTGACCTTCGGGGCCTTGAAGCCGGCGCTGGTGGTGGGCCCCGCCGCGCCGCTGGCCGGCCAGGTCGAGCTGGTCGACATCGGGCTGGAGCCGTGGCTGCGCGGCAGTCCGGCGCTGCGGGTCACCGAGTGGTCCGACGTCGTCGACTGGTGGCCGACCCTGGGCCCGGCCTCGGAGAAGTACAGCCGGGGGGTGGTCGGGGTGGCCACCGGCTCGGCGACCTACCCGGGCGCGGCGGTGCTCTCCGTCGGCGGTGCGCTGGCCGGGCCGACCGGGATGGTCCGCTACGCCGGCGGCGCCCGGGCCGAGGTGGTGCACCAGCACCCGTCGGTGATCGCCACCAGCCGGGTCGCCGACGCCGGCCGGGTGCAGGCGTGGGTCTGCGGCTCGGGGCTGGGCACCGGCGACGACGCGGCGAGCGAGCTGCGTGCGGTGCTCGCCGCGCCGGTGCCGGTGGTGCTCGACGCGGACGCGCTCACCCTGCTGGTCGACGGCTCGCTCGCCGAGCAGCTGCGCCGTCGGGACGCGCCGATCGTGGTCACCCCGCACGACCGGGAGTTCACCCGGCTCAGCGGGGAGGAGCCGGGTGCGGACCGGGTCTCCGCCGCGTTGCGGCTCGCCGCCTGGATGAACGCGGTGGTGCTGCTCAAGGGTGACCGCACGGTGATCGGCACCCCGAACGGCCAGGCGTACGTCAACCCGACCGGCACCTCGGCGCTGGCCACCGGGGGCACCGGGGACGTGCTGGCCGGGCTGCTCGGCGCACTGCTCGCCGGCGGGGTGCCGGCGGCGAAGGCGGCCGCCGCGGCGGCGTACCTGCACGGGCTGGCCGGCCGGGAGGCGGCCCGGGGCGGACCGGTGACCGCGCCCGACGTGGCGACCGCGCTGCGTCCGGTCGTCGCCCGGCTGGGCTGACCGTCCCGCCGACGGCCCCGGCGACCGGTTCCGCGCGGTCGCCGTGCGTCGACCGGCGGGGTGATCACGGCGGAAAGTAGGCTGGGGACATGTGGCAGGCCGAGGTGCGCGTTGATCTCGACGCGATCCGTGAGAACGTGAGCCGACTCCGGTCCGGCACCACCGCCGAGCTGATGGCGGTGGTGAAGGCGGACGGGTACGGCCACGGCATGATCCCGGCCGCCCGCGCCGCGCTCGACGGCGGCGCGGACTGGCTCGGCGTCTGCACCCTCGACGAGGCGCTCACGCTGCGCCGGGCCGGGATCACCGTCCCGGTGCTGGCCTGGCTGCTCGCCCCCGGGCTGCCGCTGCACGAGGGGGTCACCGCCGGGGTCGACCTGGCCGCCGCCAGCCTGCCCCAGCTGGACGAGATGCTCGACGCGAGCCGTCGGGCCGAGCGCCCCGCCCGGCTGCACCTCAAGATCGACACCGGCCTCTCCCGCGGCGGGGCCACCGTCGCGGACTGGCCGGCCCTGCTCGACGCGGCCGCGAAGGCGCAGGCCGACGGCCTCATCGAGGTGGTCGGGGTGTGGAGCCACTTCGTCTACGCCGACATGCCCGGGCATCCGACCACCGACCGGCAGCTGGCTGTCTTCCACGAGGGGCTGGCCATGGTCGAGCAGGCCGGGCTGCGCCCGCGCTACCGGCACCTGGCCAACTCGGCGGCCACCCTGACCCGGCCGGACACCCACTTCGACCTGGTCCGGCCCGGGCTGGCCGTCTACGGGCTCTCGCCGATCGCCGGGGAGACCTTCGGGCTGCGCCCCGCGATGACCGCCCGGGCCCGGGTGATGCTCACCAAGCGGGTACCGGCCGGCACCGGCGTCTCGTACGGGCACACCTACACCACCGACCGCGAGTCGAACCTCGCGGTGGTGCCGCTCGGCTACGCCGACGGGGTGCCCCGGCACGCCTCCAACAGCGGACCGGTGCAGCTCGGCGGCGCCCGGCGGGTCATCTCCGGCCGGGTCTGCATGGACCAGTTCGTGCTGGACTGCGGCGACGACCCGGTGGCCGCCGGCGACGTGGCGACGCTCTTCGGCAGCGGCGCGGACGGTGAGCCGACGGCCGACGACTGGGCCGACGCGGTGGGCACCATCAACTACGAGATCGTCACCCGGTTCGGCGGCACCCGGGTGCCGCGGGTCTACGACGGCGAGCGCCCGTGAGCGCGAGGAGTGAGCCGGTTTTGCGAGCCCCGCAGTCGCGAGCCAAGGTAGCCCCGTGAGCGCGAGGAGTGAGCCGGTTTTGCGAGCCCCGCAGTCGCGAGCCAAGGTAGCCCCGTGAGTCGGTACCGCATTCCCCGCCCGCGGACGGCCACCGGCCGGGTCGCCGGGGTGGTCGGCGCCGCGGTGGGCGTGGCCGCCGCCGGGCTCGCCGCCGGCGTCGCCACCGAGCGGGCCCTGGTCCGCAAGCTCAAGGCCGACCCGTCCGATCCCTGCGCGCTCGAGCCCTTCGACCAGCTGCGGTACGACGAGGCGTTCCGGCTGGAGCTGCCGGACGGCACGGACATCCACGTCGAGGTGGTCGAGCCGACCCGCCCGGTGCCCGGCAACCCGACGGTCGTGCTGGTGCACGGCTTCTGCCTGGACATGGGGACGTTCCACTTCCAGCGCCGGATGCTCACCGAGCGGGGCGAGCACCGGGTGGTCGCCTACGACCAGCCCGGGCACGGCCGCTCCGGTCGGCTGGAGACCGGGGAGTACGACCTCGCCGCGCTGGGCCACACCCTGCGCCGGGTGATCGACCGGACCGCCCCCGAGGGACCGCTGGTGCTTGTCGGCCACTCGATGGGTGGGATGACCATCATGGCCTTCGCCGAACTGTTCCCGGAGATGTTCGGCGACCGGGTGGTCGGCACCGTGCTGATGGCCACCTCGGGCGGGCTGCTCGCCGAGACGAAGCTGGTGGCGCCGGCGCTGCTCGGCCGGGTCGGCGGGCCGGTGCTGTTCATGATGAGCAACGCCACCCGGTACGGCGGCACGGTCATCGACAAGGCCCGCAAGTCGACGTCGAACGTGGCCTGGCTGCTGACCCGGAAGTACGGCTTCGGAACCCGCAAGCCCAGCCCGGCCCTGGTGTCGTACGTGGAGACGATGAACTCGCGCACGTCCGCGGACACGGTCACCCGTTACCTGCGGACGCTGGCGACGCACTCCCGGTATCCCGCGCTGGCCGCGCTCGCCGACACACCGGTGCTCGTGGTGGTCGGCGACAAGGACATGATCACCCCGGTGACCCACTCCGAGGAGATCGTCCGGCGGCTGCCGCACGCCGAGTTCGTCAAGATCTCCGATAGTGGGCACGTGGTCATGCTGGAACACGCGGTCGAGGTCAACGCCGCGTTGGCGAGTTTCCTGGAGGGGCTGTGAGTCAGGTCGTGAAGCTGCCGACCCTGGCCGACACGCACGAGTTCGGCCATCGCCTCGCCGGCGTGCTGCGCGCCGGCGACCTGGTCCTGCTGACCGGGCCGCTGGGTGCCGGCAAGACCGCGCTGACCCAGGGCATCGGTGCGGGGCTCGGCGTGCTCGGCGACATCACGTCGCCGACCTTCGTGATCGCCCGGGTGCACCGGCCGGACCGGGCCCGGGGCGGGCGGGTGGCGCTGGTGCACGCCGACGCGTACCGGCTGGGCGAGGCCGCCGACCCGCGGGCCGAGATCGACGACCTGGACCTGGACGCCTCGGTGGACGAGTCGGTGACCGTGGTCGAGTGGGGCGAGGGCATGGTCGAGCAGTTGGTCGACGCCCATCTGCGGGTCCGCATCGACCGCCGCGACGACGACACCCGGATCGTCGAGCTGGACCCGGTCGGCGGCGACTGGGCCCAGCGCCTGGCCGCCCTGCGCTGACCGGAGCCCGGGCCGCCGGCACGCTGTCGGAGCGGGCTGGTAGGAAGGGCCGACCGACTGCGAAAGGTTGCCGATGCCCGACATACCCGCCCTGGATCTGCTCGCGCTACTGCCGGAGGAGTGGCGGGCCGCCCTCACCCCGCACCTCGATCCGGCCCGCACCGCGGCCTTGGCCGAGTTCGTCGCCCGGGAATACGCCACCGGGACCGTCTTCCCGCCCCTGGCGGACCTCTTCTCCGCCTACCGGCTCTGCTCGCCGCAGGCGTGCCGGGTGCTGATCCTCGGGCAGGACCCCTACCACCGGGCCGGGCAGGCGCACGGGCTCAGCTTCAGCGTCCGCGAGGGGGTGAGCGTCCCGCCGTCGTTGCGCAACGTCTTCAAGGAGCTCGGCGAGGACCTCGGGGTGCCGAAGCCGCGCAGCGGCAACCTCGACGGCTGGGCGGCCCAGGGTGTGCTGCTGCTCAACTCGGTGCTGACCGTTCGCCAGGCCACCCCCGGCTCGCACGCCAACTCCGGCTGGGAGGAGTTCACCGACGCCACCATCCGGGCGCTCGACGCGTCGCCGGGCCGGGTGGTCTTCCTGCTCTGGGGCGGCTACGCCCGCAAGAAGGCGGCGCTGGTGACCAACCCGCAGCACGTGGTGCTGGAGGCGGGTCACCCGAGCCCGATGAACCCGCGCGGCTTCCTCGGCAGCCGGCCGTTCAGCGCGGCCAACAAGGCTCTCGCCGACGCCGGCCTGCCCACCATCGACTGGGAGAAGTCAGCCGGCTGACCGCTCACCCCGCCGCGGCTGCCGGGTCCGCCCCACCGCCCGCGGCGGCACGTTCGCGGTGGACCCGCAGCAGCCCCGCCACGCGCGGGTTGGCCACCTCCAGCGCGACCAGCGGCACCACCGGATAGCTCCGCTCGCCGTGCCGCACCTCGACGGCGTCGGGCAGCTCGTCGCACATGCTCGCCCGGATCTCGCCGTGGCGGGTCTGCCAGCGGTGCTCGCCCTGCTCCTCGGGCTCCAGGTGCACGCCGCCGAACTCGCCCCACCGGGCGTTCCAGCGCTGCCCGTAGGCGGCCTCGAGCCACCGGGTGAAGCGGGCCGAGTCGCGCCAGCGGATCGCGACCTCCACCGCGTCGACCGGGAGTGGGGCGCCCTGGAGCAGCGCGGCGGTGCCGCCCGCGATCACGTACGGCAGGTCACCGAGGTTGTCCAGCAGCCGGTGCAGGCCCAGCTCGTCGATCCGGTCGGCCAGTGGGCGCGCGGCCAGCTCGGCCAGCGTGGCGTCCAGGTGCGCGTCGAGCGGCTCGACCGCCACGGTGAGCTGCACGTCCATCGCGGCGAGCAGCCGCTCCAGCAGCGGCAGGCCCGCCGCCCGGTCGCCGCGTTCGATCCGGGCCACGGTGGCCTGGCTGACGCCGGCCAGGCTCGCCAGCTCACGCTGGCTGAGCTCGCGCGACTCGCGCTGCCGCCGGACGGTACGGCCGAGGAGGTGGACGAGGCGGGTTGGCATCCCGGCATGGTCGGGCATGTCGCGGTGAGCGCGATACCGCAGAGGCATATTGATGACTCAGCGGTATCACGCTCGCCGGGACAGGCGGGGGGAGCAGCCCGCCCGTCGGCACCGCCCGGAACGGTCGTCGGGCTGGCGCTCGGTGCGGGCCGGCCGCGGTCGTCGAGCCGACGCTCGGTGCTTCCCGGGTGTCGGTGGGGGCGGGGCGTCACCGGGCGTGACGGCGGGGGCGGCTAGGCTGGCTTACCGTGCTCGTACTCGTGGTGGACAGCTCGACCCCTGCGGTGACCGCGGCGCTGGTGGAGGTTTCGGCGGACGGTGTGACGTCCCGGGCGCACCGGTGCACGGTCGATGCCCGGGCGCACGGCGAACTGCTCGCGCCCCAGGTCGACGCGGTCCTGGCCGACGCCGACGCCCGCCCGGGCGACCTGGGCGCCATCGTCGCCGGGCTCGGCCCGGGGCCCTTCACCGGGCTGCGGGTGGGCCTGGTCACCGCCGCCACCATGGGTCAGGTGCTCGGCATCCCCACGTACGGCGTCTGCTCGCTGGACGGCATCGGCCACCCGGCGGCGGCCGGCGAGCCGGTGCTGGCCGCCAGCGACGCCCGCCGCAAGGAGCTCTACTGGGCCGTCTACGACGGCGCCGGCCAGCGGATCGTCGGGCCCGAGGTGTCCACGCCGGCGGTGGCCGCCGCGCGCGCCCGCGAGCTGGCGGCGACCGTCGCGGTCGGCGACGGGGCGCACCGCTACGCCGAGGCGCTGGGCCTGCCGGTCCGGGTCGAGCCGCGCTACCCGGACGCCACCGTGCTGGCGCTGCTCGCCGGCGAGCGGATCCGGGCCGGCGCGCCCAGCGAGCGACTCACCCCGCTCTACCTGCGGCGTCCGGACGCGGTGGCGACGATCGCGCGCAAGCCGGTGCTGCCGTGAGCGCGGTCCGCCTGAAGCGGTTCCGGTGGTGGCACATCGACGACGTGCTCCCGATCGAGGCGGACCTCTTCGGCGCCGAGCAGTGGTCGCCGGCGATGTTCTGGAACGAGCTGGCCAACGGGCACCACTACCGGGTCGCCGTCGACGCCGACGGCGCGGTGCTCGGCTACGCCGGGCTCGCCGGTGCCCCGCCGAACGAGGTGTGGGTGCAGAACATCGCGGTCCGCCGCGACGTCCAGCGGCGTGGCGTCGGCCGGGTCCTGCTGGAAGAGCTGCTCGCCGAGGCCACCCGGCGCGGCGCGCGCAGCACTCTGCTTGAGGTCGCCGTGGACAACGCCGCCGCCCAGCGGCTCTACGCCACGTACGGGTTCGAGCCGATCGGGGTGCGGCGCGGCTACTACCAACCGAGCAACACCGACGCGCTGGTCATGCAGCGGGACGAGGACTGATCCCATGGCCGACGAACCGCTCATCCTCGGCATCGAGACCTCGTGCGACGAGACCGGTGTCGGCATCGTCCGCGGGCACACCCTGCTCGCCGACGCGCTCGCCTCCAGCGTCGAGGAGCACGCCCGATTCGGCGGCGTGGTGCCCGAGGTGGCCAGCCGGGCCCACCTGGAGGCGATCGTGCCGACCATGGACCGGGCGCTCGCCGAGGCCGGCGTCACCCTCGCCGACATCGACGCCATCGCGGTCACCTCCGGCCCCGGTCTGGCCGGCGCGCTGCTGGTCGGGGTGGCCGCCGCCAAGGGGTACGCGCTCGCCGCCGAGAAGCCGGTCTACGGGGTGAACCACCTGGCCGCGCACGTGGCGGTGGACACCCTGGAGCACGGTCCGCTGCCCGAGCCGGCGATCGCGCTGCTCGTCTCCGGCGGGCACTCGTCGCTGCTGCTCGTCGACGACCTGGCCCGCGGCGTCACCCCGCTCGGCGCCACCATCGACGACGCCGCCGGTGAGGCCTTCGACAAGGTCGCCCGGCTGCTCGGGCTGCCGTTCCCGGGCGGCCCGCCGATCGACCGCGAGGCGCGGGCCGGTGACCCGGCGGCCATCGGCTTCCCGCGCGGGCTGACCGCCGCCAAGGACCTCGCCGCGCACCGGTACGACTTCTCGTTCTCCGGTCTGAAGACCGCGGTGGCCCGCTGGGTGGAGGCCCGGCAACGGGCCGGCGAACCGGTGCCGGTCGCGGACGTGGCCGCGTCCTTCCAGGAGGCGGTCTGCGACGTGCTGGTCAGGAAGGCGCTGGACGCCTGCCGCAGCAACGGGATCGAGACGCTGGTCATCGGCGGGGGAGTGGCGGCGAACTCGCGGCTGCGGGCGATGGCCGAGCAGCGCGCCGAGAAGCACGGCATCCGGGTCCGGGTGCCCCGCCCCAAGCTCTGCACCGACAACGGGGCGATGGTGGCCGCGCTCGGTTCGCACCTGGTCGCCGCCGGCGTCGCACCGAGCCGGCTGGACCTGCCGGCGGACTCGGCACTGCCGCTCACCACGGTCAGCGTGTGACGGGGGCGGCCGACATGATCGTCAGGATGTGGGAGGTGCGCGCGGAGTCGTACGCCGTCGCTGACCTGATCACCTGGGTCTGCGACACCGCGCTGCCCGACTTCGAGCACGACCCGATGCACGTGTCCAGTGAGGTCTACTCCTCCACCGACCACCGGGTCGTGGTCATCTCGAAATGGCGCAACAGCCCGCGGCCGCTGCCCGACCCGCCCGCCCTGCTGGTCGCCCGGCCGCCCCACTCGTGGGACTTCACGCAGGTCGACCGCTGATCAGAGGGCGGTAATTGGTTCGCGCCGCCGCCCGCCGGCCGCCTAACGTCGAAGGGCCATGCGCTTCTCACCGGCCGGGGAACCCGGCGTACCCGATTCCCGGTCGGCGACCCGCTACCTGATCTGGCTGGCCGCCCGGCACAAGCTGCTCTTCAGCGCCGGGCTGCTGCTCGGTGTCACCTGGATGGTGGCCCAGGCGCTGATGCCGGCCGCCGTCGGGCGGGCCGTGGACGGGCTCAGCCGCCGGGACTCCGACGCGCTGGTCACCTGGGGTCTGGTGCTCCTCGGCCTGGGCGTGCTCCAGGCCGTCGCCGGGATCCTGCGCCACCAGTGCGCGGTGCGGAACTGGCTGGCCGCCGCCTATCGGACGGTGCAGCTCACCGTGGAGACCGCGAACCGGCTCGGTGCGGCCCTGCCCCGCCGGGTCGCCACCGGCGAGGTGGTGAGCATCGGCACGTCGGACATCGAACAGATCGGCCACGCGATCGACATCACCGCCCGGGGCACCGGCGCGCTGGTCGCCATCGCGACCGTCGCGGTGATCCTGCTGGACGCCTCGATGCCGCTCGGCCTGGTCGTGGTCCTGGGCGTACCGGTGCTGATGGCGGTGGTCGGGCTGCTGATCCGGCCGCTGCACAGGCAGCAGCACGCGTACCGCGACGCGGAGGGGGCACTGACCACGCGGGCCGGCGACATCGTCTCCGGGCTGCGGGTGCTGCGGGGCGTCGGCGGCGAACCGGTGCTGTCGGCCCGCTATCGCGACGAGTCGCAGGCGCTACGTACGCACGGCGTCCGGGTGGCCCGGGTCCAGGCGCTGCTGGAGGCGGCGCAGGTGCTGCTGCCCGGCGCGTTCCTGGTGCTGGTCACCTGGCTCGGTGCCCGGTTCGCGCTGGCCGGCCAGATCAGCGCGGGGCAGCTCGTCGCCTTCTACGGCTACACGGCGTTCCTGGTCAGCCCGCTGCGGCAGCTCACCGAGGCGGTGGACAAGCTGACCCGGGGGCACGTGGCGGCACGGCGGGTGGTCCGGCTGCTCCAGCTCACCCCGGAGCTGGCCGACCCGGCCCGCTCGGCGACCGTGCCGGGCGGCCCGGGCGAGCTGGTTGACGTCGAGTCCGGGGTGCGGGTGCCGCCGGGCCGGTTCACCGCGCTCGCCGCCACCGCGCCCGAGGACGCCGTCGCGATCGTCGACCGGCTCGGCCGGTACAACGACTCGGACGCGTCGCTGCACGGCGTACCGCTGCGGGAGCTGGCGCTGGCGACGGTGCGGGAGCGGATCCTGGTGGCCGACAACGACGCGCGGCTCTTCACCGGGCAGCTCCGCACGGAGCTGGACCCGCACGGGGCGGCCGACGACGCGGCGCTCGACGCGGCGCTGCGGGCGGCCAGCGCCACCGATATCGTCGACGCGCTGCCGGACGGGCTGGACAGCCTCGTCGCCGAGCGTGGCCGGGAGTTCTCCGGCGGGCAGCAGCAGCGGCTGCGGCTGGCCCGGGCGCTGGTCGCCGACCCGGAGACCCTGCTGCTCGTCGAGCCCACCAGCGCGGTCGACGCGCACACCGAGGCCCGGATCGCGGCGCGGCTCGGCTCCGCCCGGGACGGCCGCACCACCCTGGTCTGCACCACCAGCCCGCTGCTTCTCGGGCACGCCGACCACGTGATCTTCGTGGAGGACGGCAAGGTGGTCGCCGAGGGCAGCCACGCCGACCTGCAGGACACCGAGCCGCGCTACCGGAGCACGGTCAGCCGAGGGGAGGACTGATGGCCGTCGCGCTGCCGGTCGCCGACGCGGCGCAGGTGCGCCGCTACGCGCGTACGCTGATCCGCCGCCATCCGCGCGCCCTCGCCGCCGCGCTCGGCCTGCACGCGTTGGGCGCGGCGGCCGGCCTGGTCGCCCCGCGCCTGCTCGGCGACCTGGTCGAGGGCATCTCCCGGGGCACGTCCCGGGTGACGGTGGACCGGATCGCCCTGCTGATCGCCGGCTTCGTGCTGGTGCAGGCGGTGCTGGTGCGGTTCGCCCACCTGGCGTCGGCGCGGCTCGGTGAGCGGGTGCTCGCCGAGCTGCGCGAGGAGTTCGTCGACCGGGTGCTCGCCCTGCCGTTGGCCACTGTGGAGCGGGCCGGCACCGGCGACCTGCTCACCCGCACCTCCCGGGACGTCTCGGCCCTGTCCCGGACGGTCCGCCTCGCGGTGCCCGAGACGCTGATCGCGATCGTCACCGCCGGCTTCATCATCGGCGCGTTGCTACTGGTCGGCCCGCTGCTCGCGGTGCCCTGCCTGATCGCGGTGCCGGTGCTCTGGGCCGGCACCCGCTGGTACCTGCGCCGGGCGCCCGCCGGATACCTGCGGGAGAACGCGGCCTACTCGGACATCACCGACGGGATCAGCGAGGCCGTCGAGGGGTCGCGGACCACCGAGGCGCTGCGCCAGCAGGCGCGCCGCCGGGCCCGCACCGACGCCGACATCCGCCGGTCGTACGCGGCCGAGCGCTACACGCTCTATCTGCGGACCATCTTCTTCCCGGTGGCCGAGATCGGCTACGTGGTGCCGGTGGTGGCGACCCTGATCATCGGTGGCTGGTTCTATCTGAAGGGCTGGGTGAGCCTCGGCCAGGTCACGGCCGCCACGCTCTACGTGCAGCAGCTCGTCGACCCGGTGGACCGGTTGCTCTCCTGGCTGGACGAGTTGCAGGTCGGCGGCGCCTCGATGGCCCGCCTCCTCGGCGTGGCCGAACCCGGCACCGCCGCCGCACCGGCTCGCGCATCCGCCCCGCCGGCTGCCGCTCCCGACCCGCTGGCTGCCGCCGGTGCCGTTGTCGTTGCTGGCGGCGGATCGGGCGACCGGGAGCGGCAGTTGGTCGCCCGGGACGTCCGCTACGCCTACCGGGCGGGTCGGGACGTGCTGCACGGGGTGACCCTGGCGCCCGAGCCGGGGGAGAAGCTGGCCATGGTCGGCCCGTCGGGCGCCGGCAAGTCGACGCTCGGCCGGCTGCTCGCCGGGGTGCACGCGCCGGGCAGCGGCTCGGTCACCGTGGCCGGTCGCCGGCTCGACACGCTGCCCCTGGCCGAGCTGCGTTCGCACGTCGCCCTGGTCACCCAGGAACACCACGTCTTCATCGGTACGCTCCGCGAGAACGTCGCCATGGTCCGGCCCGCCGCGACCGAGGCGGACGTCCGGGCGGCGCTGGCCGCGGTGGCGGCCCTGGACTGGGCGGACGCGCTGCCGAACGGGCTGGACACGATGGTCGGCTCCGGCGGACACCCGCTCAGCCCGGCGCAGGCCCAGCAGCTCGCGCTGGCCCGGCTGGTGCTGGCCGACCCGCACACCCTGGTGCTGGACGAGGCCACCTCGCTGATCGACCCGCGTGCCGCCCGGGCGCTGGAGCGGTCCCTCGCGGCCGTGCTCGAAGGGCGGACGGTGATCGCCATCGCGCACCGGCTCTTCTCGGCTCACGACGCGGACCGGGTGGCGGTGGTCGAGGACGGCCGGATCACCGAGCTGGGCTCGCACGACGAGCTGGTCGCGGCCGACGGCTCCTACGCCGCCCTCTGGCACTCCTGGCACGGCCCGACCCCCACCCCTTCGGGGTGATCAAGAGACCCGCGTCAGATGACGGGCTCGATCCGACGCGGATCTCTTGATCACCGGAGGATTCCGGGCGGGGAGAAGGGCCAGGGTGGGGTCAGGTGCGGCGCAGGAGGCGGTAGGTGGCCAGGCCGCCGGTGCCGAGGGCGGCGAGGAAGACCAGCCAGACCACCGTGCTGCTGACCCCGACTCCGGGGCCGGTGTTCGCGGAGGCGGCCGCGAGCAGCCCGTCCTTGCCGGGCGCGGGGAGGGCCGCCGGCGGCAGCTCGGGCCAGCGGACCAGGCCGGTGCTCTCCAACATCTGCATGTGGTGCAGCACGAACCGGTTGGCGTCGTCGCAGAGCTTGCGCACGGTGGCGTCCCGGGTGCTGGCCCGGACCGCGCCGATCACCGGGAAGATCTTGCCGTGGGCGACCCGGAGCCGGGTGACGAAGATCTGGTCGAACCGGGCGCCGGAGGCGTTCTGCATCTCCGACAGCCAGCCCTTCTGCTCGGCGGTCGGCTCGGTGGGGATGCTCGCGCCCAGCTTGTTGGCCGCGTCGACCACGAGCTGGTCCAGCTCCTGGTGCTCGCCGGCGATGCCCGCCCCGATCTCCCGGACCTTGGCGGACTGGCCCTTCTCGGCGGCCATCTGGCCGGCGGGCATCTCCCAGAGCCCGGCCAACCGCACCCCGTTGAGCAGCGTCATGTCGGCGGCGTTGAGCTGTTGCCCGCCGGCCGGCGCGGCGACGGCCACGCCGGGCAGCACACCGAGGCCGGCCACGATCGCGACGAGCAGCACCGCCGCGCGGTGAACCCGATGTCCCGACCGGCGACGGGCGGATCTGAGCGGTGCCATGTCTGCGGTGCCTCCTCGGTCCGGACCGAACACGTTGACCGGGCGGCCACCCCGCGGGCCGCCCGTCCGCCCACTGGTACGGACTGCTCGCCCGATCAGTTCATCGGGACGCCGCGTTTCTGGTCCCGTCGACGGTCTTGCAAAGGTTTCTTTGCACAGATAGCTTTGCAAGCGTGCCCGCCGACGAGATCCGCCCCGATCCGACCGCCCTGCGCGGCCTCGCCCACCCGCTGCGGGTGCGCCTGCTCGACCTGCTGCGCGAGCACGGCCCGGCGACCGCCACCGGCCTCGCGACCCGGCTCGGCCAGTCCACCGGGGCCACCAGCTACCACCTGCGTCAACTCGCCCGCTACGGGTTCGTGGTCGACGAGCCCGGGCGGGCGGTGGGCCGGGAGCGCTGGTGGCGCGCCGCACACCGGAACACCGTGCTGGACGGCGTGGTCGGGCACGCCGCACCGGCCGCGGCCGAGACCTATCTGCGCGCCGTCGCCGCGATGTACGCCGACCGGATCGACCGGTGGCTCGGCGAGCTGCCCGCCCTGCCCAGCCAGTGGTCCGGCGCGCCGACGCTGAGCGACTGGCGGCTCCGGCTGACCCCCGCCGAGGCGACCGAGCTGCACGGCCGGATCGGTGCCCTGCTCGACGCGTACCGGCGGGACGAGCCGGGGGTCGGCGCCCCACCCGACGCGGCGACGGTGGTGGTGCAGGCGCAGCTGATGCCGTTCCTCGGCGTACCACCGGCGGCGGAGACCGACGACCCGCCGGCGGAGGAGCCGCTCCGACCCGCGCCGGCCGACGACGCGGGGGCGGTGGGCGGGCCCGAGGGGCGGCGATGAGCGGCCGCCGCCCGTTGGTCGGGCTGCTCACCGCCGAGCTCGTCTCGTTGCTCGGCTCCCGGATGAGCATGGTGGCGCTGCCCTGGTTCACCCTGGTCACCACGGGCAGCGCCGGCCGTACCGGGCTGGTGGCGTTCGTCGAGATGCTGCCGTACGTGCTGGCCTGCGGCCTGGGCGGCCCGCTGCTGGACCGGGTCGGTGCGCGCCGGGCGAGCATCGTCGCCGACCTGGCCAGTGGGCTGGCGTTGGCCGCCGTGCCGCTGCTGCACGTGCTGGACCGGCTCGACTTCGGCACGCTGCTGCTGCTGATCGGCGCGGTCGGGCTGCTCCGCGGCTTCGGGGACACCGCCAAGCGGGTGCTCTTCCCGGACACGGTGGCCGGCTCCGGCATGGACCTGACCCGCGCCACCGCCCTGCACGACGGGCTGGGCCGGCTGGCCACCCTGCTCGGCGCCGCGCTGGCCGGCGTGCTGATCGCCACCCTCGACGCCGCGCTGGTGCTGGCGCTGGACGCGGCGAGCTTCCTGGCCGCCGCCGCGCTGGTGACGGCCACCGTCCGCCCCCGACCCCCGGCCGCGACCCGGCGGCCCGCGCCGACCGGTTATCTGCGCTCGCTCGCGGCTGGGCTGCGCTACCTGCGCCAGGACCGGCTGATGGGCGCGATCACCCTGCTGCTCTTCGCCACCAACCTGGCCGACGCCGCGTACTTCTCGGTGCTGGCGCCGGTGTGGGCCCGCGAGGCGACCGGGGGGCCGGCGGCGCTGGGCGTGCTCTCCGGGGTGTTCGCGGTCGGCGCGGTGCTCGGCAACGTGGTCTTCACCGCGTTGGCGCCGCGGGTGCCCCGCTTCGCCGCGTTCGCGGTCGGCCTGCTGCTCGCCGGTGCGCCGCGCTTCCTGGTCCTGGCGGTCACCGACCGGCTCTGGGCGGTCTACCTGGTCTCCTTCGTGGCCGGTCTGGCGATCGCCGCGGTCAACCCGATCCTCGGCGCGGTGGTCTACGAGCGGGTGCCGGAGCCGTTGCGGGCCCGGGTCCTCGGCCCGGCGCACGCCATCTCCTGGGCGGGTATTCCGCTCGGCGGGCTGCTCGCCGGTCAGGCGGCCGGTCAGGCCGGGCTGCCGATCGCC
The DNA here is from genome assembly GCF_040649635.1 of Micromonospora sp. NPDC048909. NCBI lineage: Bacteria > Bacillati > Actinomycetota > Actinomycetes > Micromonosporales > Micromonosporaceae > Micromonospora > Micromonospora sp. NPDC048909. Next base: position 93,628 of record NZ_JBEZFU010000003.1, read on the forward strand.
TGCCTGCTCTTCGGCACCGCCTACCTGCTGGTGACTCTGATTCCGTTCACCGGCCGGACCTGGCGGCAGCTGGACCGCCGGTCAGCGGCTGACGGCCATGAACACGAAGAGCAGAAGCAGGGTGAGCGCGGCGACCGCGAAGAGGATCAGCAATTCCCGGCGGCCCTGCCCGGTGGCCGGGCCGGTGGCGGGCGCGCCGGCCGGGCCGGGTAGGTCGCGGGTCAGCGCGGCGAGGTCGTTGAGCGTCCGAGCGGTCCAGACCGCGCCCACCCGCTCGGAGAACTCGTCGAGGGTGAGCCGTCCGGCGGCGGTGTGCCCCTGAAGCTCGGTCACGACCCGATGCCGGTCGTCGTCGGAGGCGCGCAGCTCGACGTCCACGACGGACAGGGTACGCAGCGCAGCGCCCCGGCGGGCTCCGCCGGTCGGCCGGACACACGTCGAGGGGTCCGGAGGTCGCCCGGTGAGCGGCGAAGCCCTGGCCGATCGCCCGCTTGCTGCGGGGTCGCTCAGCCGACGTCGAGCGGATCGGCGAGGAGGCGCTCGAAGGCCAGCTCGGCGGCGCCGATCAGGGCGGCGTCGTCACCGAGCTTCGGGGTACGCAGCCGGACGTGCTCCAGGCAGGCGGGCAGCGCGTTGGCGTTGAGCCGGCTGCGCATCTGGGCCGCCGCGGCGAGGTAGAGATCCCGCATGGTGCCGCCGAAGATGACCATCTCCGGGTTGAAGATGTTGACCAGGTTGGCCACGCCGAAGCCGAGCCAGTCGCCGGCCTGGCGTACCGCCGCGGTGGCCCGGGCGTCTCCGCGGTCCGCGGCGTCGAAGAGGGCCAGCAGCGACTCGCGGCCCCGGGCGTCCGAGCGGCCGGCGTTGCGGAGCAGCCCGTGCTCGCCGATCTCGGTCTCCCAGCAGCCCCGGGAGCCGCATTCGCAGGGCTCGCCGCCCCGGACCACCTTCATGTGGCCGACCTCGCCGCCGTACCCGCCGTGCCCGGTCAACCGGCGCCCACCGGCGATGATGCCGGCACCGACGCCGACGTCCCCGTACAGGTAGATGACGTTGTCGCAGCCGGCGGCGGCCCCGCGGGCGTACTCGGCGAAGGCGGCCACGTCGGCCACGTTGCCCACCGTGACCGGTGCGTCGATGCCCAGTTCGGCGCCGAGCGCCGCGCCGACCGGTTCGTCCACCCAGCCGGTGGTCGGGGCGAGCCGGACCAGGCCGTCGTCCCGGCGGACCATGCCGCAGACCGCCACCCCGGTGCCCACGCAGATCGACCCGGCTGGCACCGACTGCTGCATCTCCTTGGCCGCGCCGGCCAGCAGCGGCGCGGCGTCCGTGGCGACCAGGCCCCGGGGCCGGTCCAGCTCCCGGCGGTCGAGCACCGCGCCACCGAGGCCGACCCGCGCGGCCCGCAGCCGGTCCACCTCGATGCTGTACGCGTACGCGTAGATCCGGGCCGACTCGGGCCGGACGACCAGTGAGGGTCGCCCGGCCCGGCCGGTCTCCTTCGGCGTCCCCTCGCTGACCAACCCGGCGCCGGCCAGGTCGGCGGTCAGCGCGCCAATGGTGCTGCGGTTCAATCCGAGTGCGGTGGTCAGCTCCGCCCGGGTGGTGGCCCCGTGCACGTGCACGTGACGCAGCAGCGCACCGAGATTCTGTCGACGGATATCGTCCTGACTCGGTCCCACGCGCATGGTGTTGTTCCGGTGCTGCGGCGGTCAGCGGGCGCCGGTCGTCACCGACCGGCGGCGGGAGAAGGCGTCCACGGTCGCGGCAAGGAGCAGCACGACACCGGTGAGGACGTACTTCACGCCGGAGCTGTACCCCATCAGACCCATGCCGTTGTCGATGACGGCGATCACCGCGCCACCGAGCACCGCGTCGAGGACCCGGCCCTTGCCGCCGAAGAGGCTGGTGCCACCGATGACCGCCGCGCCCACCGCGTAGAGCAGGACGCTGCTGCCGCCGGTGTTCGGGTCCACCGAGTTGGCCCGGCTGGCCGCCACGATGCCGCCGACCGCCGCCATCGTGGAGCAGATCACGAAGACCGAGATGCGGATCCGGTCGACGTTGATGCCGGCCCGGCGGGCCGCCTCCTTGTTGCCGCCGACCGCGTAGACGTGCCGGCCGTAGCTGGTGCGCTGGAGCACGAAGGTCCAGACGACCAGCAGCAGCGCGATGATCGGCACCACGATCGGCACGCCCTTGAGCGACGTGATCAGGACGTTGCGGCTGCGCTCCAGGTTGAGGATGAAGACGGCCAGTCCGAGGATCAGGGCCAGGCCACCGATCCGGGCGAGCACCACCGCGAGCGGGTCGGTGAGCAGCCCTCGGGCCGCCCGGTTGCGGTGCCGGAGCAACTGCACGGCGGCGTAGCCGACGACCGCTACGAGGACGAGAATCCAGCCGAGCAGCGGGGGAAGGTTGCGGTTCGAGATGGCCACCAGCGTCTCGTCGCGGACGGAGATGTTGCTGCCCTCCTTCATGAGCATCAGCGCGATGCCCTGGAAGGCGAGGAAGCCGGCGAGGGTGACCACGAAGGACGGGATGCCGATCTTGGCGACCAGGAAGCCGAGGGTGGCGCCGATGACCACGCCGGTGCAGATCGCGGCGAGCGCCGCCACGTACCAGGGGTAGCCGAGCACGGTCACCACGTTGGCCAGCACGGCCGCGCAGACGCCGCTGGCGTAGCCGGCGGAGAGGTCGATCTCGCCGAGCAGCAGGACGAAGACCAGCCCCATCGCGATCAGCGTGATCGCCGCCCCCTGGGTGAAGAGGTTGGCGAAGTTGCCCGCGGTGAGGAACGACGGCCGCGCGATCGAGAAGACCGTGCAGAGCACGAGCAGCCCGAGCACGGCCGGCAGCGCGCCGATGTCGCCGCCGCGTACCCGGCTCCAGTAGTTGCGCGCGTGGCCGCCGACGGTCGGCGCCGGTGTGACGGCCGCCGGCCCTTCCTGCTGCACGACGGTCGTGGTCATCGGGTGCCTCCTGTGCTCGATTCGGCCCGCTGCGCGCCGTTGCCGTTGCCGCCCGCGGAGGCCGGATCCGTGGCGAGACCGAGGTTGCCGGAGCGGCCGGCGGTGATCAGCTCGACCACCTGCGAATGGGTGATGTCGGTGGTCTTGACCTGGGCGACCATCTGGCCGAGGTAGAGCGCGGCGATCCGGTCGGAGACGGCGAAGACGTCGTTCATGTTGTGCGAGATGAGCACGACGGCCAGGCCGTTGTCGGCGAGCCGGCGGACCAGTTCGAGGACCTGCGCGGTCTGCGCCACGCCGAGCGCGGCGGTCGGCTCGTCCAGGATGACGAGCCGGCTGTTCCAGAGGACCGCCTTGGCGATCGCCACCGTCTGGCGCTGGCCGCCGGAGAGGCTGGAGACGTGCTGCCGCAGCGACTTCACGGTACGCACGGAGAGGCCGGCCAGCGTCTCCGCGGCCATCTGTTCCATGGTCGGCTCGTCGAGGACGATGCCGCTGCGCTTCTCCCGGCCGAGGAACATGTTCTGCACGATGTCGAGGTTGTCGCAGAGCGCGAGGTCCTGGTAGACGACCTCGATGCCGAGCGCGGCCGCGTCCCGTGGGCTGTTGATGCTCACCGGCTGGCCGTCGAAGAGGAACTCGCCGGCGTCGGTCGGGTAGATGCCGCTGATGCACTTGACCAGGGTCGATTTGCCGGCGCCGTTGTCGCCGACCAGCGCGGTCACCTCGCCCGGATGTGCGGTGAGGGCGACGTCGCGGAGGACCTGGACGGGACCGAAGCTCTTGTCGATCCCGCGTAGCTCCAGCAGTGGTGTTGCTGACACGGGGTGTCTCCTTTGGATGGAGGGGAGATCTCGGAGCCCGTCCGGCGAGTGCCGCCCGGCACGGGAGGGGTAACTCCCGTGCCGGGCGGCGGGCTGCGCCTCGGCGGGTACGGCGTCAGCTCAGCTGATGCCGGCCTCGGTGCAGAGCTTCGCGAAGGCGCCGGTGCAGACCTCTTCCTTGGTGACGAAGCCGTCCGCGATGACGTCCTTGACGTTCTCCTTGTAGATCGCCTTCGGGGTCAGCAGCACCGAGGCGACGTCCCGACCGCCCTCCGGGTCCTTGACCGTCTGGCCGGTGTCCTTCTTCTCACCCTTGGCGAGCGCGATGGCCAGGTCCGAGGCGGCCTTCGCCTCCTCCTTGATCGCCTTGTAGACGGTCATGCACTGGTCGCCGGCGAGGATGTTCTGCAGGCCCTCGGTGGTGGCGTCCTGGCCGGTGACCGGGACCTTCCCGTTGAGCTTGTTCTTCTTCAGGATGGAGATGGCCGCGTTGCCGAGGCCGTCGTTCGCGGCGAGCACGCCGTCGATCTTGCCGCTGGCCTTGGTGAGCTGCTGCTCGAAGATCGTGGCGGCCTGCGCGTTGTCCCACTCCGGCACGGAGTCGTCCGCGACCTGGGTGTACTCCTTGGCGTCGAACTTCGGCTTGAGCACCGAGTCGTACCCGTTCTTGAACAGGGTCGCGTTGTTGTCGGTCGGGGAGCCGTTGAGGTACGCGATCGACGGGTTCTTGGCGCCCTTGTCGGTGAGGCACTTGACGAGGCCCTCGCCCTGGAGCTTGCCGACGGCCTCGTTGTCGAAGCTGACGTAGTACTCGGCCGAGCCGCCGAGGGTCAGCCGGTCGTAGTCGATGGTCGCGACACCCTGCGACTTCGCCTTGTCCAGCACGGCCTTGCCGGTGCCGGAGTCCAGGTTGACGATCATCATGGCGGTGACGCCGTTGGTGATCATCTGGTCGGCGATGGTCTGGAACTGGGTCTTGTCGCCCTGCGCGTTCTGGATGTCGTACTGGACGCCGGCGGCCTTGAAGGCCTCCTCCAGGAACTTGCGGTCCGCGCCCTCCCAGCGGGCGGAGGACTTGCTGTCCGGCAGGATCACGCCGATCTTGGGGGTCTTGTCGGAGCCGGCCTGGTCGTTGCCACCGGAGTCGTCGCCGCAGGCGGCCATGCTGCCGGTGGCCAGGAGGCCCACGGCGGCGAAGGTGAGGAGCCCCTTACGCATGTGCAGGGTCCTTTCGGGGTGGGGGAAGGTGTTTCTTTTGTTGTGCCCGGCAACGTATTCCGGTGCGTGGTTGGGGCACAAGAGTGCCGAGGTGGCGACTTTTGTTGGTGGCGGTAACAATTCAGCAACGCGCTCGTCACTCCCAGGTCACCTGACGAGAAAACGCTCTCCAGTGACCACTGTGGTCACGTAGGAAAGCGCCATTCCCACGCCTGACGGCGGGCGATGACAGGCGTTGCGGGCCCGCGTGACGAAGGGGCCGCACCACGCTCCACAGTGGAGATCGTTCGTGTGGCAGGAGAGTCAGCGGGCGGCGAGCGGGGCGGTCTGCGCGCCGGTCAACGTGACCAGGTCGGCCGGGGCGAGTTCGAGCTGGAGGCCGCGCCGACCGGCCGAGACGTAGATGGTCGGGAAGTCCAGCGCGGAGGCGTCCAGCACGGTGGGCAGCCGCTTGCGCTGCCCCAGCGGGCTGATCCCGCCCCGGACGTAGCCGGTGGTCCGCTCGGCGACCACCCGGTCGGCGAGCGCCGCCCGCTTGCCCCCGACGGCGGCGGCCAGCGCCTTGAGGTCGAGTTCCCCGGTGACCGGCACCACCGCCACGGTGAGCCCGCCGTCGACCTCGGTGACCAGCGACTTGAACACCCGCTCCGGCGGTACGCCGAGCGCCGCCGCGACCAGCGCGCCGTAGTTCGGAGCGTCCGGGCTCACGTCGTACGGATGGGTGCTGTGCGCGATCTTCCGCTTCGTCAGCAGTGCCGTCGCCGGCGTGCCCTGTCCCGCCACGGTCGACAACCTAGTCCCCGGCCGGCTGGCACACCAGCACGGTGGGCGCGCCGGCGACCCGGGTGAGCACCAGGCTGGCGGCCGCGGCACCGGACAGCCGCAGGTCCCGCCGGAGCTGTTCCGGGGTGAGCGCCGAGCCCCGCTTGAGGATCTCCACCCGGCCCACGCCGCGCTCGCGGAGCAGGGCGCGCAGCCGCTTCAGCGAGAACGGCAGCACGTCGGTGATCGCCAGGCAGCGGGTGAACGGGCTGCGCGCCGGGGTGTCCGCGTAGAGGTAGGCGATGGTCGGGTCGGCCAGGTTCGCGCCGAGCCGGTCGGCCAGTTCGGCGACGAGGTGGGCGCGGACGACGGCCCCGTCCGGGTCGTGCAGATATCCCCGGACCGGCCCGACGGCCGCCTCCTCGGCGCCCGAGCCGGTGAGCTGGTCGGCGTCGCCCGGGTGGGCCTCGCGCAGGACCGTGGCCCGGCGGGGGACCTCGGCCAGTCGGCCGCACCAGAGCGCCGCCTCGACCAGGTCGCCGTCGACGCTGACCCACTCGGCCTCGGCGCCGGCCGGGATGAGCCCGTGGTCGAGCCCGGGCGCCACCTTCACCACCGTCCGCGGCACCCGCTCGGCCAGCTCGGTCACGAAGTCCCACGGGGGTGAGTAGGCCTTCGGGTCGAAGATCCGCCGGCCGGTGCCGGTGGCGCGCCGCGCCGGGTCGCAGAAGACCGCGTCGACCCGGGAGACGTCGAAGGCGGTCGCGTCGCCGCACTCCACGCTGACCAGCTCGGTCAGCCCGGCCGCCTCGGCGTTCGCGGCGGCCATCGCGGCGGTCAGCGGGTCGGCCTCCACCGCGTACACCCGGATGCCGGCGCGGGCGGCGGCGAGCGCGTCCGCGCCCAGGCCGCTGCCCAGGTCGGCCAGCGTGCGTACGCCGGCCGCCCGCAGCCGCGCGGCGCGCCGGGCCGCGACCGGGCCGCGAGTCGCCTGCTCCAGCCCGGCCCGGGTGAGGAACATCCCGGCCGCCGCCGGACCGAACTTGCCGGCCGCCCGGCGGCGCAGCTCGGCCTGGGTCAGGGCCGCCGCGGCCAGCCCGGCCGGCACGCCGGCCGACCGCAGGGCGGACGCCGCGGCCAGCGGGTCGCCGCCGGCCACCCGGGTCGCGGCGTCGAGCGCGGCCGTCCCCTCGGCGGTACGCAGGGCGGCGAGCTGTTCCAGGTCCACGCGCACATTGTCCGGGCCGTGCCGGACGGGTCGGACGGTGGTGTCAGTGCGAGGTGGGGGTGGCGGCGACGAAGGCCCGCCAACTGGCCGGTGGAAAGGTGAGCGCCGGCCCGGCCGGGTCCTTGCTGTCGCGGACGGCGACCACGCCGGGCAGGTCGTCGGCGACCTCCACGCAGGCGCCGCCGTTGCTGTTGCTGCGAGAGGACTTGCGCCAGGTTGCGTGGGTCAGGTCCATGTCTGCACCACTTCCTCGATCAGCCGGGCGGACTGCCGGCATGGCAGCGCCTCGCCGGTCACAGTCTCCCAGCGCCGCTCCAGGGCGGCAACGTCGTTCGGGCTGTCCACGGTCTGCCCCCGGAGCTGGTTGTCCAGGTGGGCCAGCTCGGCGCCGCTGTCGAGCCGGGCCAGGATGAACGGGCCGTTGAGCCCGACGTGCCAGGGGGCTTCGGCCGGCACCACCCGGACCTGCACGTTCGGTGCGCTGCCGGCGGCGAGCAGGTGCTGGAGCTGCTCGTGCATGACCTTCCGGTCGCCGAGTTGCCGGCGCAGTGTCTGTTCCTCCAGCACCGCGACGAAGTGCGGGCGCGGGTCGCCGGTCAGCGTGGCCTGCCGGGCGAGCCGGGCCACCACCCGGGTCTCCACCTCCTCGGCGGTCAGCTCACCGCCCACGCCGAGCATCGCCCGCGCGTACCCCTCGGTCTGGAGCAGGCCGGGGATCACCGTGGGGTCGTACCAGCGCAGCGCCGCCGCCTCCCGCTCGTTCTCCTCCCACGGGCGGAACCAGGCGGGCGCGGCGTGGAAGCGGATCAGCTCCAACATGCCGACGAAGAGGCCACCGGTGTCCAAGGTTGAGTCGACGCGGGCGAGGTAGTCCGGCTTGACCGGGCTCTGCCCCGTCTCGACCGCGCTCACGTACGACGATGAGTAGTTGACCAGCTTGCCCAGCTCCTCCTGGCTGAGCCCCCGTGCCTGGCGTGCCCGGCGCAACTGTTCGTGCAGGAACGTCAGGGTCGGTATCCGGGACACTCGGCTCCCTTTCCTCGGCATCCGATGCGGGCTGTGCGGAGAGTAGGTAGCCGGTCACCGGGTGGCGAGACGTCTCCGGCGTGTTGCGTCAACCTGTGGCGGAGCTGTGGCGACACGAGGGGCGGTGCGTTGGCACTCTCCTTGACGGAGTGCTAGCCACGGAATAACCTGCGATTAGCACTCTCACCCCGAGGGTGCCAGCTTCCGGGCCACTCGGCCCGGGCGCTGAACGCCAGGCGGACCGGCACCCGCGACGACGGCCCCGCCCGGTGGCATGTGGCAGATGACGCTGGTCGGCTCAGGCCGGCCGGCACAGAAACCAGTACCCCAGGAGGGTATGCCCGTGACTACCGCGACCAAGGTTGCGATCAAGCCGCTCGAGGACCGCATCGTGGTCCAGGCGAACGAGGCTGAGACCACCACGGCGTCGGGCATCGTGATCCCCGACACCGCCAAGGAGAAGCCGCAGGAGGGCACCGTCCTCGCTGTGGGCCCGGGGCGCGTCGACGACAACGGCAACCGGGTTCCGGTTGACGTCAAGGTCGGCGACACCGTCCTCTACTCGAAGTACGGCGGCACCGAGGTCAAGTACGCCGGCGAGGAGTACCTGGTGCTCTCCGCCCGCGACGTCCTCGCGGTCATCGAGAAGTAAGCAACCGATCAGTGTCGTTGCCCCGGTCCGGCTCGCCGGGCCGGGGCAGCGGCGCTTCGAAGGGACATTCATGGCGAAGATCCTGAGCTTCTCGGACGACGCCCGGCACCAGCTGGAGCACGGTGTCAACGCCCTCGCGGACACGGTCAAGGTCACCCTCGGACCGCGCGGGCGCAACGTCGTCCTGGACAAGAAATTCGGTGCGCCGACGATCACCAACGATGGTGTGACCATCGCCAAGGAGATCGAGCTCACCAACCCCTACGAGAACCTCGGCGCGCAGCTGGTCAAGGAGGTGGCGACGAAGACCAACGACGTCGCCGGCGACGGGACCACCACCGCGACCGTGCTGGCCCAGGCGATGGTCCGTGAGGGCCTGCGCAACGTGACCGCCGGGGCCAACCCCGCCGGCCTCAAGCGGGGCATCGACGCGGCGGCCGCCAAGGTCTCCGAGGCGCTGCTCGGCCGGGCCGTCGAGGTCGCCGACAAGGAGTCGATCGCGCACGTGGCGACGATCTCCGCGCAGGATTCCACCATCGGTGAGCTGATCGCCGAGGCGATGGAGCGGGTCGGCCGCGACGGTGTCATCACCGTCGAGGAGGGCTCCACCCTCACCACCGAGCTGGACGTGACCGAGGGTCTCCAGTTCGACAAGGGCTTCATCTCGCCGAACTTCGTCACCGACGTGGAGGGGCAGGAGTCCGTCCTCGAGGACGCGTACATCCTGATCACCACGCAGAAGATCTCGGCGATCGAGGAGCTGCTGCCGCTGCTGGAGAAGGTCCTCCAGAACAGCAAGCCGCTGCTGATCATCGCCGAGGACGTGGAGGGCCAGGCGCTCTCCACCCTGGTGGTCAACTCGATCCGCAAGACCGTCAAGGTCTGCGCGGTCAAGGCCCCGGGCTTCGGCGATCGGCGCAAGGCGATGCTCCAGGACATCGCGATCTCCACCGGCGCCGAGCTGGTCGCCCCGGAGCTGGGCTACAAGCTCGACCAGGTCGGCCTGGAGGTGCTCGGCACCGCCCGGCGCATTGTGGTCGACAAGGAGAACACCACGATCGTCGACGGCGGCGGCCAGAGCGCCGACGTCGCCGACCGGGTGGCCCAGATCCGCAAGGAGATCGAGGCCTCCGACTCCGAGTGGGACCGGGAGAAGCTGGCCGAGCGGCTGGCGAAGCTCTCCGGCGGCATCGCGGTCATCAAGGCGGGCGCGGCGACCGAGGTCGAGATGAAGGAGCGCAAGCACCGCATCGAGGACGCCATCGCCGCGACCAAGGCCGCGGTCGAGGAGGGCACCGTCCCGGGTGGTGGCGCCGCCCTGGCGCAGATCCTGCCGGTGCTCGACGACGACCTCGGCTTCACCGGTGACGAGAAGGTCGGTGTCTCGATCGTGCGCAAGGCGCTGGTCGAGCCGCTGCGCTGGATCGCCCAGAACGCCGGCCACGACGGCTACGTGGTGGTGCAGAAGGTCGCCGGCAAGGAGTGGGGCAACGGCCTCGACGCCGCCGCCGGCGAGTACGTCGACCTGGTCAAGTCCGGCATCCTGGACCCGGTGAAGGTGACCCGCAACGCGGTCACCAACGCCGCTTCCATCGCCGGCCTGCTGCTCACCACCGAGAGCCTCGTGGTGGAGAAGCCGGCCGAGCCGGAGCCGGCCGCCGCCGGTGGCCACGGCCACTCGCACGGCCACGGTCACCAGCACGGCCCGGGCTTCTGACCCACGTCGTACGCCCGGTCGGGGCACACCGTCACTCGGCGGTGTGCCCCGACGCGTTCGTGCCGATGGTTACCGAACGCTGACGTCCCTACCGGCCGGCCCGCTCGATCGGAAACACTGGGCCGATGAGCACCACCACCCCTCGCTTCGCCGCCCTGGCCGGGATCACCGCCGCCGCCGTGGCGATCGGCGTCGCCGAACTCACCGCCGTCCTGACCGGCCCCCGATCGGCCCCGCTGGTCGCGGTCGGGGGCGTGGTGGTGGACACCGTGCCGGAGCCGCTCAAGCAGTTCGCGATCGACCTCTTCGGCCGGTACGACAAGCTCGCCCTGCTGACCGGCACGGCGCTGCTGCTGGCCGCCTTCGCCGCGCTGCTCGGCGTGCTCTCGGTGCGCCGGCTCGCCGTCGGCCTCGCCGGGATCGCCGGCTTCGCCGCCCTCGGCGTCGCCGCCGCCCTCACCCGGGTCGACGCGGACGCCGCCGACGCGCTGCCCTCGCTGCTCGGCGCCGCGCTCGGGGCGGCCGTGCTGTGGGCCTTCATCGCCGGCCCGCTGGAGCTGGACCCGTGGCCCTGGACCCCGCCCACGCCCGCCCCGGCGGTCCCCGCACCGGCGACGACGACCGGGGACACCGCGCCGCCGCCGGCCGGAGGGGCGCCGCTGGAGGTCACCGATCCGGGATCCCGGCGACGGTTCCTCACCGGGACCGGGGCGCTGCTCGGCGCGGCGGCCGTGACCGGCCTCGGCGGGCACTGGCTGGCCGGCCGGCGTGGCGTGTCGGCCGCCCGGCAGGCGGTGGTGCTGCCGGCCCCGGCCTCGCCCGCCCCCGCGCTACCGGCCGGGGCGGATCTCTCCCTGACCCAGCTCGCGCCCTACGTCACTTCGAACGTCGGCTTCTACCGGATCGACACCGCCCTGGTGGTACCGCAGGTGGACCCGGAGACCTGGCAGCTGCGCATCCACGGCCGGGTCCGCCGCCCGCTCACGATCAGCTTCGCCGAGCTGCTGGCCCGACCGATGGTGGAGCGGTACGTCACGCTCGCCTGCGTCTCCAACGAGGTCGGCGGGGACCTGATCGGCAATGCCCGCTGGCTGGGCGTACCGATCCGGGACCTGCTGGACGAGGCCGAGCCGGAGGAGGGCGCGGACCAGGTGGTCGGCCGCTCGGTCGACGGCTGGACCTGCGGCACCCCGACGGCGGCGCTGCGCGACGGGCGGGACGCGCTGCTGGCGGTGGGGATGAACGGCGAGCCGTTGCCGATCGAGCACGGGTTCCCGGTCCGGATGGTGGTGCCCGGCCTCTACGGCTACGTGTCGGCCTGCAAGTGGGTGACCGAGCTGGAGCTGACCAGCTTCGCCGACTTCGACGCGTACTGGGTGCCGCGGGGGTGGTCGGCGCAGGGGCCGATCAAGACCCAGTCGCGGATCGACGCGCCCCGGGCGCGCAACCGGCTGACCGCCGGCCGGGTGGTGGTGGCCGGGGTGGCCTGGGCGCAGCAGCGGGGGATCCGGCGGGTCGAGGTCCGCGTCGACGACGGGCCCTGGCAGGACGCGGTGCTGGCCCCCACGGTCTCGGTGGACACCTGGGTGCAGTGGTCGTGGGGCTGGGACGCCACGCCCGGCGAGCACCGGCTCCAGGTCCGGGCCACCGACGCCGCGGGCGAGACGCAGACCGCGCGCGAGCAGGACGTCGCGCCCGACGGCGCCACCGGCTGGCACACGGTCACCGTGACCGTCCGCTGACCAGCCTGGTCACACGTCGAACCGCGCCCCTGGTCGGGGCGCGGTTCGCGGAATCGGCGGTGTGCGGTGGGCTCAGGCGACGTTGCGCTGGGCCGGCAGGGTCGACTTGTGCGGCCGGCCCAACCGGGCCTCCAGCCGGGCGACGTCGACCCGGCTCTGCCGGCGGTCGGCCAGGTCCTCCCAGCCGACGGCGAGCAGGCGCAGCCGCTCGGCCTCGCTGAAGCCACCCCAGACGCCGTACGGCTCGCGCACCGACAGCGCGTGCGCGGCGCATTCGGCCCGGACCGGGCAGGTACGGCAGACGGCCTTGGCGCTGGACTCGCGGCGCAGCCGCGAGGAGCCCCGCTCGCCGTCGGGGTGGAAGAACTGGGCACTGTCGCGCCCCCGGCAGGCGCCGAGTCGCTGCCAGTCCCAGAGATCGACGATGGGTCCGGGCAGTCTACGTACGTTCGACATCAGCACCCCTCCTCCCGCGCGGCACCGCGAGGTTCTGTTGGCCGGTTTCGGGCGGCGGGCCGCGCAGGCGCACCGTTTCCGGCCTGGACCTCCGGTACCCGGCCGGTTCGTGACTCACACTTCTGTGATCGAAAACGTCCGGCGACTTGCGTCAAATGCGCCATCTGTCGTAAAAGTTCGGAGGATTGCCGGGAACCTCCTCCCCAGCCGACCCCGTCATGGTCTGCTCGTTGGCGGAGAGGAGAGCACAGTGCGTAACGTTCTTGTGTGCGTCCGGACACCGCTCGCGGCGCAGCACCTGACCTCTGCGGCGGCCCGGCTGGGACTGTCCGCGGTCGTCCGTACCGCGGTCTCCGATCCCGAGGTGATGTTGCGCCTCGCCGAGCGGCAACCCGACGTGGTTCTCGCCGACACGGCGCTCACCCGCCCCGACAGCGCCGGCTTCGTGCGCCGGGTGCTGGCCCGCGCGCCGCAGGCCGCGGTGCTGCTCTTCGGCGCGGAGGAGTCCGAGGCGGCCGCAGCCACCATCAACGCCGGCGCCCGCGGTCTGATCCAGGGCACCGACCACGACCTGACCAGCGCGGTCGCCAAGGCGCTGCTGCTGCTCTCCGCCCCCGGGCGGGCCGCCCGGCACCGGGTCAACGACCCGGCCCGGGACACCGCCTCGGTCGGCGGCTCGGGCCGCTCCGTGCCGCCCGGCCGGCCCTCGGGCGAGTCCGGCCCCGGCTGGCCGGCCGGGCCGGCGGAGGGACCCAACGGCGTACCGGCGGTGGTGCCGGTGCAGCGCGGCGACGACGGGGCCGAGACGGGCGGCGAGGCGGAGGGTACGCCGCCGGACGGGCAGCGGCCGGCGCCGAACGTCCGGGCCGCCCGTGCCGCCATCGGGCTGACCGAGCGTGAGCTCCAGGTGCTGCTCGGCATGGCGGAGGGCAAGAGCAACGCCGAGATCGGGCGCGAGCTGTTCGTCTCGGAGGACACCGTCAAGACGCACGCCCGCCGGCTGTTCCGCAAGCTGGGCGCGCGGGACCGGGCGCACGCGGTGGCCGCCGGCTTCCGCGCCGGGCTGGTGGCCTGAAGGGCCCACCATCGCGAGTCGTCGGCCGGGCCGCGGAGTGATCTGCCGCACCGGTCGACGTCGTGCCGCGGCGTGATCCCTCCCACCGTGGGCCGTGCCGCCCGAGCCTCAGGCGTCGGCGCTGGGCTCCTCGTCGGCGCCCTCGGTGAGGGTGTCGTGCACGCCGTCGGCGTAGCCCCGGGCGTACTCCCAGGTGACGTAGTGATCCGGGTCGGGGTCGTAGGCCGGCTCGTGCACCCGCGGCCGGCCGGAGCTGAGCAGGTGGCGCAGGTTGCCCCGGAGCAGATCCCAGTCGAAGTAGTGCGGCTCCCGGCAGTCTTCGCACTCGATGACCAGCCCACGGACCCCGATCGGCGCCAACAACGCCTGGTAGATCTCCAGGTCGGCGAGGTCCTCGAGCACGTCCTGCCGCTCGATCTCGGTCAGCGGGTCCAGCGGTGCGTCGTCGCCGGGGTCGTGCAGGCCCGCGGCCGGATCGGCCGGGTCGCCGTTGAACGGGTCGATGGGCTCGTCGTGCACCCCCTCACCGTAGACCCAACGCCGCCGCGACGCCCGCCCCCGGGCGCGTGCCGGCCGGCCCGCCGCGACGAGGCCTTGCCCAGCTCACTGGGTACGATGAGACGACGCGTCGCGCCTGGCGCGTTCCGGTGCCTACCCGCGCCACCTCGCTGAAGCCGATCCGAGCAGCTCAGGAGAGCAATCGTGGAAATTTCGCCCAGCACCGATCTTCCGACCGGCGCCGACCACGGCGAGCTGGGCGGTCACCTGCCGGAGCTGCCCGCCGGCTCGGCCCGGGTGGTCCCGCTCGGCCTCACCTTCGACGACGTGCTGCTCCAGCCCGGCGAGTCGGACGTGGTGCCCAGCCGGGTCAACACGGTCACCCGGCTGACCCGCAACGTCACCCTCTCCGTGCCGCTGCTCTCCAGCGCGATGGACACGGTGACCGAGGCGCGGATGGCGATCGCGATGGCCCGCCAGGGTGGCATCGGCGTGCTGCACCGCAACCTCTCCGTGGACGACCAGGCGCTCCAGGTCGACCTGGTCAAGCGCTCCGAGTCCGGCATGATCACCAACCCGGTGACGGCCAGCCCCGACGACACGCTGCGCGACGTCGACGCGCTCTGCGGCCGCTACCGGATCTCCGGCGTGCCGGTGGTCGACCGGGACGGCGAGCTGGTCGGCATCGTGACCAACCGCGACATGCGGTTCGTGTCCGACCCGGCCACCCCGGTCCGCGAGATCATGACCAAGGCTCCGCTGATCACCGCGCCGGTCGGGGTCAGCAAGGACGAGGCGCTGGCCCTGCTGCGCCAGCACAAGGTGGAGAAGCTGCCGATCGTGGACGGCTCCGGCCGGCTGCGCGGGCTGATCACCGTCAAGGACTTCACCAAGAGCGAGCAGTACCCGGACGCCACCAAGGACGACGCCGGCCGGCTCCGGGTGGCCGCCGCGATCGGTGTCGGCGAGGACTCGTACAAGCGGGCCCGGGCGCTGGTCGACGCGGGCGTGGACGTGCTGATCGTGGACACCGCGCACGGCCACCAGCGGGCCGTGCTGGACATGGTCCGCCGGCTCAAGAAGGACGTGAGCGTCGACATCGTCGGCGGCAACATCGCCACGTACGCCGGGGCCAGGGCGCTGGTCGAGGCGGGCGCCGACGGCGTCAAGGTCGGGGTCGGCCCGGGTGCCATCTGCACCACCCGGATCGTCGCCGGGGTCGGCGTACCGCAGATCACCGCGATCATGGAAGCGGCCCGGGCCGCCCGCCCGGCCGGCGTGCCGGTGATCGGTGACGGTGGCATCCAGTATTCGGGCGACATCGCCAAGGCCCTGGTCGCCGGCGCCGACACGGTGATGCTCGGCAGCCTGCTGGCCGGCTGCGAGGAGAGCCCCGGCGAGCTGATCTTCGTCAACGGCAAGCAGTTCAAGGCGTACCGGGGGATGGGCTCGCTCGGTGCGATGCAGTCCCGCGGGCAGGCCAAGTCCTACTCCAAGGACCGCTACTTCCAGCAGGACGTGCTCAGCGACGAGAAGCTCGTCCCGGAGGGCGTCGAGGGTCAGGTGCCCTACCGCGGGCCGCTCTCCCGGGTCGCCCACCAGCTGGTCGGCGGCCTGCGGCTGGCGATGGGCTACGCGGGCGCGGAGAACATCCCCCAGCTCCACGCGCGCGGCCAGCTGATCCGGATCACCGCGGCCGGGCTCAAGGAGAGCCACCCGCACGACATCCAGATGACCACCGAGGCGCCCAACTACCACACCCGCTGACTTCCCCCACCACCCCCGAAGACAACTGGAGTGACCCATGCGTGACGTGGTCGAGATCGGGTTGGGCAAGACCGCGCAGCGCGGTTACCACCTGGACGACATCGCGATCGTGCCGAGCCGCCGGACGCGGGACGTCGACGACGTCTCCACCGCCTGGCAGCTCGACGCCTACCAGTTCGGCATCCCGTGCGTCGGGCACCCCTCGGACGCCACCATGAGCCCCGCCTCCGCCGTCCGGCTCGGCCAGCTCGGTGGTCTCGGCGTGCTCAACGTCGAGGGGCTCTGGACCCGCTACGAGAACCCGGCCAAGGTGCTGGAGGAGCTGGCCGGCCTCGACGAGGACGACCGGGCCACCAAGCGCCTCCAGGAGGTCTACGCCGAGCCGATCCGCCCCGACCTGATCGCGGAACGGGTCCGCGAGCTGCGCGCCGGTGGCGGCACGGTGGCGGTGCGGGTCTCCCCGCAGCACACCCTGGCGCTCGCCCCGGTGATCCTGGACGCCGGGGTCGACATCCTGGTCATCCAGGGCACCATCGTCTCCGCCGAGCACGTCTCGACCACCGACGAGCCGCTGAACCTCAAGGAGTTCATCGCCGACCTCGACCTGCCGGTCATCGTCGGCGGCTGCACCGACTACAAGACCGCGCTGCACCTGATGCGTACCGGCGCGGCCGGCGTGATCGTGGGCATCGGCGGGGACGACTGGTCGACCACCGAGTCGGTGCTCGGGATCCGGGTGCCGATGGCGACCGCGATCGCCGACGCGGCGGCGGCCCGCCGGGACTACCTCGACGAGACCGGCGGGCGGTACGTGCACCTGATCGCCGACGGCGACATGCAGACCTCCGGCGACATCGCCAAGGCGCTCGGCTGCGGCGCGGACGCGGTGATGCTCGGCGAGCCGCTATCGCTCTGCGAGGAGGCGCCCGCCGGTGGCACCTGGTGGCACTCGGCGGCCAGCCACCCGTCGCTGCCGCGCGGCGCGTTCGAGTCCGCCAGCGAGCCGCTCGGCTCCATGGAGCAGCTCCTCTTCGGCCCGGCCGACGAGCCGGACGGCCAGCTCAACCTCTTCGGTGGGCTGCGCCGGGCGATGGCCAAGTGCGGCTACCGCGACCTCAAGGAGTTCCAGAAGGTCGGGCTGGTCCTGGACCGCTGAGGCGTACGTCGCACGACGGAAGGTCGGCCCCGCCACGGTGCGGGTCCGGCCTTTCGTCGTAGCCGGGGGAAACTCGGCATCCGGCGATCCGCGCCTCGCGCCCGGTCGCCCTGGCTAGGCTCGTCCTGACCGGCGATCGTCGCGGGAGGAGTGTGCATGGTCCTGACCGGACGGACCCCGCCCCGCCGCGGGCCGGCCGCCGTAGTCGCCGCGCTGACCTGCACGATCGCGCTGGTCGCGGTTGGTTGCACGGGCGACGACGAGGGTGGGTTTCGGCCCGGCGCCGCCGACGCCGGCGACCCGTACGTGCCGGGGCGCGGCAACGGCGGCTACGACGTCACCCACTACGGCCTCGACGTCCGCTACGACCCGGCGACCGACCGGCTGACCGGCCGGGCCACCATCTCGGCGACGGCCACCCAGGACCTGTCCCGGTTCAATCTGGACCTGGCCGGGCTCGACGTCGGCGCGGTCACCGTCGGTGGCGCCCGGGCTGAGCACCGCCGCGGCGACGGCGAGCTGGTGGTGACCCCATCCGACGGGCTGACGCGCGGCCAGCCGTTCAGCGTGGCGGTCGAGTACGCCGGCGTGCCCGCCCCGGTCGCCGACGGCGCGCTGGGCGTCGGTGGCTTCCTGCACACCGACGACGGTGCGATCGCGCTCGGCCAGCCGGACTCGGCGGCCACCTGGTTCCCGGTCAACGACCACCCGTCGGACAAGGCCAGCTACGACATCGCGGTGACCGTCCCGGACGGGCTCGCCGCACTGAGCAACGGGGTACCCGGGCCGAAGCGCAGCGCGGGCGGCTGGACCACCTGGCGGTGGGCCGAGCGGCAGCCGATGGCCAGCTACCTGACCACGCTGGTGATCGGTGACTACCGGGTCACCACGGGCACGCACGCCGGGCGGCCGATGGTGACCGCTGTCCCGTCGAGTGAGCCGGCCGGCGGTGCCGCCGCCGCGTCGCTGGCCCGCACCGGGGCGATCGTCGACTTCCTCGCCACCCGGTTCGGGCCGTACCCGTTCGAGTCGTACGGGGGGATCGTGGTCGCCGACCCGCGGATCGGCTACGCGCTGGAGACGCAGTCCCGGCCGGTGTACGGCCCCGGGTTCTTCCTCGACGACCGGCCCAATCCGGCGGTGGTGGCGCACGAACTGGCCCACCAGTGGTTCGGCGACAGCGTGTCGCTGAGCCACTGGCGCGACATCTGGCTCAACGAGGGCTTCGCCAGCTACGCCGAGTGGCTCTGGGAGGAGCACGACGGCGGCCGGACCGCGCAGCGTGCCTTCGAGGCCCAGTACGCGACCACCGACTGGTCGCAGCCCTCGGTGGACCCGGGCCGGGCAGCGATGTTCGGCAACGCCGTCTACAAGCGCGGCGCGCTGGCCGTGCACGCGCTGCGCCGCACGGTCGGCGACGACGCGTTCTTCCGCATCCTGCGGGCCTGGACGGCCGAGCGGCGCGACGGCAACGCCACCACGGAGGACCTGATCGTCCTCGCCGAACGGGTCTCCGGCCGGCAGTTGAGGTCCCTCTTCGACGCGTGGCTGGTCGGTGGCTCCGCACCCGCCCTGCCGTGACGATCTTGTGATGGTCGCTCGGTAGGCTGCCGCGGAACGGACGGGCGACGCGCCGGGCCGCGCCGGTCGGCGCGCGGCGGGCCGGGTCGACGGGCGCGCCGACAGGGCGGACGGGCGTGGTTCCCGTCGGCACACGAAAGGGCTGAGCGATGAGGCTGCGACGGCGGGCGCTGCGAACGGGCGTCGGTCTGCTGCTGACCGGGGCACTGCTGGCCGGATGCGACTCGGCGCCGGCGGAGTCGGGCCCCTCGGCGGCCGCCCCCTCCTCGGGCACCCCGCGGCAGTTCAAGCCGGGCGCGGCGGGCGCCGGTGACCCGTACTTCCCGAGCTACGGCAACGGCGGCTACGACGTCGGCCGCTACACGGTGAAGGTCCGGTACGACCCGGCGAAGGACCGGCTCACCGGCACCGCCACCGTGCAGGCCGCCGCGACCAGTGACCTCTCCGCGTTCAACCTGGACCTGGCCGGGCTCTCCGTGCGTTCGGTGAAGGTGGACGGTGCGCCGGCCAAGCACACCCGCAAGGGCGACGAGCTGGTGGTGACCCCGGCGAACGGCCTGATCGCGGGCAACGGCTTCGTCGCCGAGATCGCGTACGAGGGCAAGCCGGAGCCGCTGGAGAACGAGGTCCTCGGCGAGGGCGGCTTCCTGCACACCGGCGACGGCGCGATCGCGCTCGGCCAGCCGGAGTCGGCGAGCACCTGGTTCCCGGTCAACGACCACCCGTCCGACAAGGCCAGCTACGACTTCGAGATCACCGTCCCGGACGGCCTGACGGCGGTCAGCAACGGCGTGCCGGCCGGTAAGTCCCGCGATGACGGTTGGACCACCTGGAAGTGGTCCGAGCGGGCGCCGATGGCGAGCTACCTGAGCTTCGTGGTGATCGGCAAGCTGCGGGTGACCACCGGCGAGCACAAGGGACGGCCGGTGTTCAGCGCCGTCGACGTCGACGTGGCCGAGGGCGCGGCGGACGAGTCCATCGCCGACACCGTCAAGGTGGCGGACTACCTGGAGACCGTCTTCGGCCCGTACCCGTTCGACGCGTACGGCGGGGTGGTGATCTCCGACGCCCGGATCCGGTACGCGCTGGAGACGCAGTCCCGGCCGGTCTACTCGGCGGGGTTCTTCCGGCAGGGCCGCAACACCGAGGTGGTGGCGCACGAGCTGGCGCACCAGTGGTTCGGCGACAGCGTGGCGCTGACGAAGTGGCAGGACATCTGGCTCAACGAGGGGCTGGCCACGTACGCCGAGTGGCTCTGGGCCGAGCACAGCGAAGGCCGCAGGGCCGCGGCGGCCTTCGCCACCCGGTACTCCGGCTCACCGGCCTCGCTCTGGCGGATCCCGCCCGGCAAGCCGGGAGTGGAGAACCTGTTCAGCCAGTCGGTCTACCAGCGCGGCGGAATGACCGTGCACGCGCTGCGGGTGGCCGTGGGGGACAAGGCCTTCTTCCAGATCCTCAAGACCTGGGCGGCCGAGAAGCGCAACGCCAACGGCACCACCGCCGAGTTCATCGCGCTCGCCGAGCGCGTCTCCGGCGAGAAGCTCGACGCGCTCTTCGACGCCTGGCTCTACGGCACCTCCCGTCCGGAGGAGCCGAAGGCGCTCTAGGGCTGGGTCTTGACCCGCAGCGACGGGTGCTCGGCGAGGTAGGCGTCGGCGCGGCCGGCGCGTAGCTCGGTGAGGAAGCGCCGACCCGTGGAGGTGAGCTGCTCGCCCCGGTAGCCGCCGCCGGAGCCGACGGACGCGCCGGGGAGACCGACCAGCACGAACCGGTCCGCGGGCAGCCCGCCGAGGGCGTACGCGAGGTCGACCAGCCGTCGCCCGCCGCCGGCGAAGATCAGCGTGTCGCCGAGCGCGTCGGCGACCTGCTGCACCCGGTCCGGGTCCCGGGCCAGTCCCTGGTCCAGGATCTTCCGGGCCAGGGCCCGGATCAGCTGCTGCTGGTGCCGCTGCCGGCTGTAGTCACCGCCAGGAATGTAGCGCTGCCGGGAGTAGTCCAGGGCCTGCCAGCCGGTCAGGTGCCGGGTGCCCTTCTCGTAGACCATCTGCGGGCCGGTGTAACCGCCCGGCGCGCCCTTGCGGTGCTGCCCGTCGGGTTGCCGGTGCCGCGAGACGACCCGCTGGTCGACGTAGACGTCCACCCCGCCGAGGCTGTCCACCAGCCGGTCGAAGCCGCTGAAGGTGACCACCGCGCCGGCGTCGATGCGCAGCCCGGTGTAGCCGCTCACGGTGGAGCGCAGCAGGTCGTACCCCTGGGCCGGGTCCGGTCGCTTGGGGCGGCCCGGCACCCGGCTGCCGTAGCTCATCGCGTGGGTCAGCTTGGTGCGCCCACCGCGGTAGTTGGCCCTCGGGAAGGCCGGGATGTCGACCACCAGGTCGCGGGGGAGCGAGAAGAGATACGCCCGGTCGAGTCCGCGCGGGACGTGCAGGACCAGCACGGCGTCCGCGTGCGGCTCCCAGCCGGGGACGCTGACCCGGGTGTCCACGCCGACCAACAGCAGGTTGAGCGGGCCGGTGATGTCGGCGCCCGGCGGTGGTGACGGGCTCGCGGTGGGCGGCCCGGCCGTCGTGGGGCTGGCCGAGCCGGCCGGCGCGGCATCGCGCTCGGGGCTCCGGTCGGCGACCAGTCGGGTGACCACCACCCCGCCGACGGCGACCAGCGCCACGGCGACGAGCAGCGCCAGCCCCAGCAGCCAGCGCCGCCGTGGCGCGCCTGACCCGAGGACCATCTCCGACCCCTTCCGCCCGCACTGGAACAACGCTCCGACGGGTCCCTTCGGTTGCGGCCCGGGGCACCGGGTCGGTCGACCGCTGTGCATGATCGCGCGAATTCCGCCCCTGGCGCGACAGCTACTGACCGGTAATGATGCGTTCATGCGGTACGACGTGCTGGTCATCGGGTCCGGGTTCGGCGGCAGCGTCACCGCGCTGCGGCTGGCCGAGAAGGGCTACTCGGTCGGCGTGCTGGAGGCCGGCCGGCGCTTCGCCGACGACGAGTTCCCGCAGACCTCGTGGCGGGCCCGGCGCTTCCTCTGGGCGCCGCGGCTCGGCTGCTACGGAATCCAGCGGATCACCCTGCTCCGGGCGGCCGACCGCCGGGCCGGCGGTGGGGTGCTGGTGCTCTCCGGCACCGGGGTGGGCGGCGGGTCGCTGGTCTACGCCAACACCCTCTACGAGCCGCTACCCGCGTTCTACACCGACCCGCAGTGGCGGGACATCACCGACTGGCGCGACGAGTTGGCCCGCCACTACGACCAGGCCAAGCGGATGCTCGGCGTCACCACCTATCCGCGCGACACCGGGGCGGACCGGGCGATGCGGGCGGTGGCCGAGCGGATGGGGGTGGGGCACACCTTCCACGCCACCCCGGTCGGGGTGCACATCGGCCGGCCCGGCGAGCGGGTCGCCGACCCGTACTTCGGCGGGGCCGGCCCGGAGCGCACCGGCTGCACGCACTGCGGCTCCTGCATGACCGGTTGCCGGCACGGGGCGAAGAACACTCTGGTCAAGAACTACCTCTGGTTGGCCGAGCGGCTCGGCGCGCGGGTGCACCCGCTGACCACGGTGACCGCCGTCCGCCCCGCGCCGGACGGCGGCCACGAGGTGCACACCGTTCGCACCGGCGCCTGGTTGCGCCGGCGCCGCCAGATCTTCCGGGCCGATCAGGTGGTCTTCGCCGCCGGCGCGCTCGGCACCCAGCGGCTGCTGCACGAGATGAAGGCGACCGGCGCGCTCCCCGCGCTCTCGCCCCGGCTGGGCGAGCTGACCCGGACCAACTCGGAGGCGATCCTCGGCGCCTCGGTGCCCCGCCAGCGGGCCCGGGCACAGCGGCTCGACTTCACCGAGGGGGTGGCCATCACCAGCTCGTTCCACCCGGACCCGCAGACCCACGTGGAGCCGGTCCGCTACGGGCGGGGCTCCAACGCGATGGGGCTGCTCCAGTCGCTGCTGGTCGACGGCGGCCCGCACCGCGTCCGGCGCTGGGTCGGCACGCTGCTGCGGCAGCCGGGCACCGCGGCCCGGCTGCTCTCCGTCCGCCGCTGGTCGGAGCGGACGGTGATCGCCCTGGTCATGCAGTCGGTCGACAACTCGCTGACCACCCGGTGGCGGCGTGGGCCGCTCGGTCGACGGCTGGTCAGCGGCCCCGGGCACGGCGCGTCGAACCCGACCTGGATCCCGGCCGGCAACGACGCGGTCCGGCTGCTCGCCGAGGAGATCGGCGGTACGCCGGGCGGCGCGCTGACCGAGCCCTTCAACATCCCGATGACCGCGCACATCCTCGGCGGGGCGGTGATCGGGGCCACCCCGGCCGAGGGGGTGATCGACCCCTACCACCGGGTGTACGGGCACCCGGGGCTGCACGTGGTGGACGGGGCGGCGGTCTCGGCCAACCTCGGGGTGAACCCGTCGCTGACCATCACCGCCCAGGCGGAGCGGGCGATGTCGCTCTGGCCCAACAAGGGCGAGGCGGACCCGAGGCCGCCGCTCGGCGCTCCGTACCGCCGGCTGGACCCGGTCGCGCCGCGGCAGCCCGCCGTGCCGGCCCACGCTCCCGCCGCCCTGCGCCCCTGATCCGGGGAGCGGAAGAGTGATCTGTCCCGCCGCCGGGCGGGGCGGAGCGGGCCCGCCGGTGACTGTCGGTAGGCTTTGCCCACATGAGCGCGCCTCGCCCCGTCCTCGTGGTGGACTTCGGAGCCCAGTACGCCCAGCTCATCGCGCGCCGGGTGCGTGAGGCGAGGGTCTATTCGGAGATCGTGCCGCACTCCATGCCGGTCGCCGAGATGCTGGCCAAGGACCCGGCGGCGATCATCCTCTCCGGCGGCCCGGCCAGTGTCTACGCGCCGGACGCCCCGCAGATCGACGCCGGCATGTTCAACGCCGGGGTGCCGGTCTTCGGCATCTGCTACGGCTTCCAGGCGATGGCCCAGGCGCTCGGCGGCACGGTGGCCCGCACCGGCAACCGCGAGTACGGCGGCACCCCGCTGCGCCCCCGCCTCCTCGACCCCGGCGTACTGCTGCGCGATCTGCCGGCCGACCTGCCGGTCTGGATGAGCCACGGTGACTGCGTCACCGAGGCCCCCGCCGGCTTCACGGTCACCGCCGAGTCCGCCGGCGCGCCGGTCGCCGCCTTCGAGGACCTGACCGGCCGCCGGGCCGGCGTGCAGTTCCACCCGGAGGTCGGGCACACGGCGCACGGCCAGGAGATGCTCACCCGGTTCCTCTACGACATCGCCGGCATCGAGCCCACCTGGACGCCGGCGAACATCATCGACGAGCAGGTGGCCCGGATCCGGGCGCAGGTGGGCGACAAGGAGGTCATCTGCGGCCTGAGCGGCGGGGTCGACTCCGCGGTCGCCGCCGCGCTGGTGCACAAGGCCGTCGGCGACCAGTTGACCTGCGTCTTCGTCGACCACGGCCTGCTGCGGGCGGGCGAGGCCGAGCAGGTGGAGAAGGACTACGTCGCGGCCACCGGCATCAAGCTGAAGGTGGTCGACGCCGCGGACCGGTTCCTCGGCGCGCTCGCCGGGGTCACCGACCCGGAGCAGAAGCGGAAGATCATCGGACGCGAGTTCATCCGGGTCTTCGAGGCCGCCGCCCGGGAGATCGCCTCCCACGGCGACGTCGAGTTCCTGGTGCAGGGCACCCTCTATCCGGACGTCGTCGAGTCCGGCGGCGGCACCGGCACCGCCAACATCAAGAGCCACCACAACGTGGGCGGCCTGCCGGAGGACCTGAAGTTCGCCCTGGTCGAGCCGCTGCGCACGCTCTTCAAGGACGAGGTCCGGGCGCTCGGCCTGGAGCTGGGGCTGCCCGAGGCGATGGTCTGGCGGCACCCGTTCCCGGGTCCCGGCCTGGCCATCCGGATCATCGGCGCGGTCGACCGGGAGCGCCTGGACCTGCTCCGCCGGGCCGACCTGATCGCCCGCGAGGAGTTGACCGCGGCCGGTCTGGACCGGGGCGTCTGGCAGTTCCCGGTGGTCCTCCTCGCCGACGTGCGCAGCGTCGGGGTGCAGGGGGACGGGCGCAGCTACGGGCATCCCGTGGTGCTGCGCCCGGTCTCCAGCGAGGACGCGATGACCGCCGACTGGTCCCGGCTGCCCTACGACGTGATCGCGAAGATCTCCACCCGGATCACCAACGAGGTGGCCGAGGTCAACCGGGTGGTGCTGGACGTGACCAGCAAGCCGCCGGGCACCATCGAGTGGGAGTGACCCCGGCTCAGGCCGCGGCCGGCGGCGTGGGCCCGGTCGGCGGCACGCCCGGGTAGGTCGGCGACGGGGCGTACCCGGGTCGGCTGGGTTCGGGCCCGGCGGCGGGCGGCGGGCCCTGCGGCGCGGCGGCCGTCGGGTGCGGCCAGGCGGGCGCGCCGGCCGGCTCCTCGGGCATCAGGAACCACATGATCGGGTACGCGATCAGGGCGAGCCCACCGGTGAGCAGCCCGGTGACCGCGAAGATCACCCGGACCAGGGTGGGATCGACGCCGAAGTATCGGCCGACACCGCTCGCGACGCCGGCCACCATGCGGTCGGTGGTCGGTCGGCGGAGCTGCTTGTAGGGAGCGTGGGGAGGGCTGGTGGCTGTCATGCCTCCACCCTCCGCGCCGGGCGGCACGACGTCCTCGGTGACCGCCCGGATCCCTACCCTGACCGGTCCCTGACCCGGGAGCCTTGAGTCAGGAATCTGACTCTTTTCGATACCGGTAACCGGGCCCGGGGAGAATTTCCTCCCGTGACCACCACGCTGACGCCGCTGCGCAGGATCGCGGCATACGCAGTCTGTGCCGATCCTCAGGGCCGAGTTCTGCTGGTCCGCGCGTCGGAGCGCTCCGGCACTCCCGGCACGTGGTCGCTGCCTGGCGGGGCGGTCGACCACGGCGAGGACCCGAACCACACAGTCGTCCGCGAGACCGCGGCGGAGACCGGCCTCTCGGTCGCCGTCACCGGTCTGCACGACGTGCTGGCCGACATGCGGGCGCTGCCCGAGCGGGGCATCACGATCCACACCGACCGGCTCGTCTACCGGGTCTCGGTCCGGGGCGGCACCCTGCTCGACCGGGTGGACCGGCCGACCGACCTGGTGCGGTGGTTCACCCGCGAGGAGGCCGCCGCGCTGCCGCTGCGCTCGTTCACCGCGCGCGCCCTGGAGCTGCCCGCCTCCTCCGCCGACGTGGTCCCCGACGAGCCGCCGGAGTTCCCGTCCTTCTACGCGGTGCCCGGCCCGGACGGGCTGCACCGGGCGCAGCGCTTCGCCGCGTACGCGGTCTGCACCGATCCGGCGGGCCGGGTGCTGCTCACCCGGGTCGCCGACGGCTACCCGGGCGCCGGCTGCTGGCACCTGCCCGGCGGCGGCACCGACTACGGCGAGCAGCCCGGCGCCGCGCTGATCCGGGAACTGGTCGAGGAGACCGGGCAGGCCGGCCGGCTGGTCGAGCTGCTCGGGGTGGCCAGCCACCGCGACGCCGCCTCGCTCGGCCCGGAGGGTTACCCGATCGACTGGCACGGGGTGCGGGCCTTCTACCGGGTGGTGGTCGACCAGCCCGCGCCGCCCCGGGTCGCCGACGTCGGCGGCTCCACCAGCGAGGCCCGCTGGTTCGCTCCCGCCGAGCTGGGCGCGCTGCCCGCCGACCGCCTCACCGAGGTCACCGCCGAAGCCGTCCAAGCCGCCCGCCTGACCCCCTGACCCCACCCCCTCCCGCCGGCCCGGCGGTGATCATGAAGTTATTGTCAGGACACGCCGACATGGACGGCGATAACTTCTTGATCGACGGGACGATCCGGACGGGGACGCGGGGGCCACGGGGATGCAGCAGCGGCGGCGGGTGGGTGCGTACGGGGTCTGCCGGGACGACGGGCGGGTGCTGCTGGTGCGGGGGTCCGCCAGCGCCCAGTTCCCGGGGGTCTGGCAGGTGCCCGGCGGCGGCGTGGAGCACGCCGAACATCCCGTGCACGCGGTGGCCCGTGAGGTCGCCGAGGAGACCGGGCTGACCGTCGAGGTGGCCGGGCTGCGCGCGGTGGTCGCCGACGTGATCCACTTTCCCGAGGCCGACGTGGCGATGCACACCGACCGGCTCGTCTTCGACCTGACGGTGGTCGACGGAGCGCTGCGCGACGAGCGGGACGGCACGACCGACCTGGCCCGCTGGCTGACCCCGGACGAGGCGGCCGAGGTGCCGCTGATGCCGTTCACCGCCGAGCTGCTCGGCCTGCCGGTCACCCCGCTGCCGGCCGGGCGGGCGCGGCGGGCGTCGTTTCCACCGCCACCGGCCGACCGCCGGCTCCGGTTCGGGGCGTACGGGCTGGTCACCGACCCGGCCGGGCGGGTACTGCTCACGATGATCGCGGACGGCTACCCGGGGGCCGGGCGTTGGCACCTGCCCGGCGGCGGGACGGACCACGGCGAGCAGCCGGTGCCCGCGCTCCTGCGTGAGCTGGTCGAGGAGTCCGGCCAGCTCGGCCGGGTGACCGAGCTGGTCGCGGTGGACAACCTGCACAACCCGGCCGCGCTCGGTCCGGAGGGCCGCCCGCTGGACTGGCACGGCGTGCGGGTGGTCTACCGGGTGGTGGTGGAGGCGCCGACCGAGCCGAGGGTCACCGAGCTGGCCGGTGGCTCGACCGCCCGGGCCGCCTGGTTCGACCCCGCGGAGCTGGCCGGGCTGCCACTCACCGAGATCGCTGCCTGGTCAATGGGACGTCCGAGCCGATAGCACCCGCCAGTCGAGCCGACATTGGCCAACTCCGGTACAGTCGAAGCGGGGAATGATGGAGAAACGGGCGATGAGGCCCGGGATGGGAATATGACAGCGGTTCGCGCGGTTTAAGCCAGATATAAGTACCGCCGGCAGCTATCGCCAAGCTCCGTTCCCTTATGCGATGGTGTACTCCGCAAAACGGCTGCCGGGCCAGTGAAGGTCCGGCACGAGACAGCCGGACGCCCGCCCCAACGGCGGACAGCCGATCCGGTGATGGAGGAAACGTGCCGAGAGCCCCATGGCGCCGGCGTCGTACGACTGACAGTCCGCGCCCCGCAGGGCCCCGCTGGGCGGGCCGGTTGCGCCGCAGCAGCACCTTCGCCCGGCAGGTGCTGCTGGTCCGGGTGGGCCGCCGCGACGGCGACCTGCACGGCGGCACCGAGGGTGTGCTGACCGAGCCCCGCTACGCCGACCGGCGCCGCCGACGCTACGGTCTCAACCGGTTCAACCGGCCGAGCGTCGAGTCGGTCATGCCGGTCAGCCCGGCCCTGGCACCGGTCGCCGAGCCCGACGACCAGAGCAACGGGCGCCCCATCCCGCTGCTCCCCGGTGAGCGCACCACCAGCCGCCGGGTGAAGTTCGCCCTGGTCAACGCGTGCACGCTGAGCAGCCTGACCCTGGGCATGTTCGCCATCTTCCTGGCCATGCAGGGCGATGTGCGCGTCGCCGCGATCTGCCTGATCGCCTGCGTCGCGTTCGACGGCCTGGACGGGGCGCTGGCCCGCAAGTTCGGCGTGGCCAGCCCGTTCGGTGCGCAGATGGACTCGCTCGCCGACATGTGCTCGTTCGGCCTCGCCGCGCCGGTGGTGGTCTACGCCTCGCTCGCCGGTTCCGTCTCCACGGCGGCCGCGGCCGTCGCCTGCGCCCTCGTCGGGGCCTGCGCCGCGATCCGGCTCGCCCGATTCAACGTCTCGCCGAAGGACGGCCGGTTCTTCTGCGGGGTGCCCACCACGATGGCCGCCGCCGTGCTCGCGATGACCGTCGCCATCGGCCTGCCGGTGCCCGGCCCGGTGCTCGTCGCCGGCGTGGCGCTGCTCGCCTTCGCGATGGTGTCCAGCTTCCCGTACGCGAAGCTCGCCCGGCTGGTGAAGCTGCCGGCGTGGCTCTGGCTGGCTCCGGTGATCGGTGCCCTGGTCGACATCCGGCTCACCTTCGCCCTGATCGTGGTGGGTTACCTGGTCAGCGGCCCGGTGCTCTGGCTGCGCCAGCGCCGCACCGCCTGATTCCCGTACCTCGAAAAGAAGGGGGCGCCGCAGTCGCGGCGCCCCCTTCTTCGTCGCTGCGGTTCAGCGCCAGCGGGCGATCACGCTCGACCCGCCGACCACCTTGTCGCCCGGACCGACCAGCGGATCCGCCGCCTCGGCGGGCAGGTAGACGTCGGTACGCGAACCGAACCGGATCAGCCCGAAGCGCTCGCCCTTGGCCAGCAGCGCGCCGATCGGCGCCCGCTGCACGATGCGCCGGGCGATGAGCCCGGTCCGCTGCGCCACCACCACCGTGCCGTGCGTGGTGTCCAGCACCGTGTACGCGGCCACGTTGTGCTCGGCGTCCGGCTTCATGGCGTTGACGAACCCGCCGTCGGCCACGAAGTAGTCGACCACCTTGCCGGCGACGGGAGCGCGGTTGACGTGCACGTCCAGCACCGACAGGAAGACCGCGACGCGCAGCCATTCGCCGTCGCCGAAACGCTCGTCGTGCAGCCGCTGCACCGACAGGACCTGCCCGTCCGCCGCGGCCACCACGGCCGTCGGGTCCTCGGGGACGTCGCGCTCCGGGTCGCGGAAGAACGCGGCGACCGGGGCGGCGGCGAGCGCGGGCAGCAGCCAGAGCTTGGACTTCGGCCGGGTCAGCCGGGCCAGCGCGGCCAGGCCGAGGGTGATACCGGCCGCGGCCACCCCGTTGGAGTCGATGTGCATCGCTCGGGTCAGCGGCACGCTGGACGGCCGGTGGGCCGGGGCGAGCTGGTCGGCCGCCGAGGGGCCGGCCGGGGTGAGCCGGAGCCGGAACAGTCGCACCGGCGGGGAGTTGCGCAGTACCAGGTCGGTGCCGACGCCGTGGAGGGCGCCCTGCCGCTCCAGCTCCGCCGCCGCACCGGCCGTCCGACCGGGGGCGGCGGCCGTCGCCACGCTGAGCACCGCGCCGTCGCTGAGGTACTTCGTCAGGCCCTCGATCGCGGTACGGGTCTCGTCGGCCGTGCCGAGGAACGGCTCGGCGGCGATGACCACCTCGGCGGCGTCGGTCTCGGCGAGCGAGTCGACCACCCGGACCCGGTCGGCGACCCACCGGCCCTGGGCGGTGACGTGATCGCGCAGCGCGGCTGCGGACGCCCCCTCGGCGGGCACCACGGTGAGCCGGTCACCGGGCAGCAGCGCCTCGATCGCCGCGGCGAGCACGGCGGACTGCGGGCCCGCGCCGACCAGCAGGGCGGCCTTCGGGTGGTTGAGCCGGGCGAGCTCGGTGACGAGGGTACGGGCGGCTCGCTCGCCGATGCGGACCGGACCGGGCCGGCCGGGGGGACGCACGGCGGGGGACTGGGTCATGTCGGACGGGCTCCTGACGGGGTAGACACGGGAAGCGCGACGGGGCCGCCACGGCGACGCGGGCCGGCCGACGACGGCAGATTCTCCATCGGCCAGCATAGGCGTCCACGCGCGACGGCCGCACCGCCGTCGTCCGCCCGGTCTGCCGGCCCGGCCCGGTCTGCCGGCCCGGCCCGGTCTGCCGGCTCGGCCCGGCCGGCTGAACGGTCGCGGTCCGTCGGGGCGGTCGTGGCGCCCCGGGCCGATCGTGGCTCGGCGAAGCTGGCCGGGCACGCCCGGGGCGTGCCCGGCCAGGAATCCGTCGGGTCGGCCGTCCGCCGGACAGGCGGCGCCGGCGTCAGCGCCGAGGACCGTCCTCGTCGGGGGTCGCCGACCGGGGCTCGGCCCCGCCGCCCGGCCGGTCCTCGACCACCTCGCCCGGAGTGCTGGTGACCGCCTCGGTCGGCCGTTCGTCGGCCTGTTCCACCGTCCGGCTTCCGTCGACGGTCGGCTCGTCCGCCGGCCGGACCGGGCTGCCGCCGGCGGTCGGTTCGTCGACCACCGAGACCGGGCTGCCGCTGCTGGTCGGCTGGTCGGGCTGCCAGGCCGGGCTGCCGGTCGACTGGTCGGGCAGCCACGCCGGGTGGATCCCGCCGACCGCCTGGTCACCGGGCTCGCGCCCGGCGCCGCCCAGGCCCGGCCCGGCGCCGCTCAGGCCGGGCTCCGCCCAGCCCGTGTTCAGGGCCGGATGCTCGGCGGTCCGGGCCGGTGGCGCAGTGTCCCAGGCCGGTGGCGGGGCGTCCCAGGCCGGCAGCCCCGCGCCGGAGCCGGGCACCGCGGCACCCGAGGTGGGCGCCGGCTCACC
Source organism: Micromonospora sp. NPDC048909 (assembly GCF_040649635.1). NCBI lineage: Bacteria > Bacillati > Actinomycetota > Actinomycetes > Micromonosporales > Micromonosporaceae > Micromonospora > Micromonospora sp. NPDC048909. Next base: position 124,434 of record NZ_JBEZFU010000003.1, read on the forward strand.
GAAGGCGGCGGCCGGCTCGCCGAGCGCGGGCCCGGGCGCACCGGTGACGGGCTCGGCCGGGGTCGGCGTGGTGGCGGTTGCCGCGTCCCGGTCTGCGGACCGGCCCGAGCGGAGCGCGCCGACCAGGCCGAGAACCCCGATCAGGATCAGCGCGCCGGCCAGGAACCAGCCGACCGGTGGCAGGGCCAGCCCGAGCAGCTGGGCCAGCAGCCACCAGGCGGCGAGGGCCAGGAAGACCAGCCCGAAGGCGAACGAGACCAGATCGGTGCGGTGGGCCTTCATCGGGTCACCTCCAGGTTGCCGGCGTTCACGTGGATGAAGAGGCGGAGCGTGCCGCCGCCGGCCCCGTCCGGGCCGAGGTCGGTGATCTCCCGGGACCGCCCGGCCGGTCCGGCGTGACGCCGGCCGAAGACGGACGCGTCACCGGCGTTGACGTCGGCCACCGTCGTCACGTCGACGTTCGGCGGCACCACGACGGTGGCCTTGCCGAAGTTGATCGACACGCTGATCTCGGTGGTCCGCTTGGCGAAGTCGACCGCGCGCAGGTCGAGCACCGCGTCGCCGAAGCTGTTCTCGTAGCGGTTGGCGAGGTCCTGGTAGCTGGTCGGCGCCCAGGTCACCGCCCCGTCCACGCCGCGGACCCGGTCGTACGACTCGGCGACCGTACCCACGCCGAGCGCGGCGGCGGTCACCAGGCCGAGCGCGATCAGCCAGCGGGCCCGGCCGAACCAGGTGCCCACCAGCAGCCCGAGACCGATGGTGGCCAGCGCCGCGGCGAAGTACGCCGACGCGCCCACGTCGAAGGCGTTGACCAGATCGAGGACGACGACCACGCCCAGGGCGAGGAAGATCAGCGAGAAGGTCACCGCGCCGAGCGGAGACCGCTCCTTCGGCCGCTTCGGCGGCTTCGGTGGCTTCGGTGGCTTGGCCGGTGGGTATCCGCCGGCCGACTGCGAGGCGTACGGGCCGTGCGGGGCGAACGGCGGTCGGTAGCCGACCGGAGGCAGTGGTGCGGTCGGCGGGTAGCCGGTGCCCGCCGGCGCGTTCGGCGCCGCCTCGGCGGGCGTCGTCGGAGGCAGGCCCGAGGTGGCGGCGCCACTGCTCGGCCACTGCGGCGCCGGCGCGGCCGCCGGCGGCCAGGTGGGCAGTTCGGCGGTGCGGTCGGCCGGCTGACCGGAGACCGGCGGGACGGCGGCGAGCGGGGCCCCGCCGGAGACCGAGGTGGCACCGGGCAGAGCGCTCCCCCCGTGCGGAGCGCTCCACGGGTAGCCGGTTCCGCCGGCGCCGGGCGGTTGGTGACCGGTTGCCGGGCCGACCCCGGGCGCCGGGGCGCCCGCTGCGGCGGCCAGGTCGACGGTGGGCGGCGCAACCGGCCGGTCCGGCACCGGGTAGCTGACCGGTGGCACCGGGCCGGGCGGCGCGGCGGGCGGCGGCGGGCCGGGCGCAGCGGCGGGCGGTGTGCCGCGGCTGTCCCGGTTGAGCAGCAGCGCGCCACCGATCAGGATGGCCGCGCCGAGCAGGACCGCCCGGAAGGCGTCGGTGACGATGTAACCGAAGCTGACCGCGACCAGGATGCTGAGCACGATCACTGTGACCGGGGACATGCTGGACCGGCCCCGGCCGAGCATCGACTCGACCGGCGACGCGGTGTCGCCCTCACCGGGGATGATCAGCCATGCTGTGACGTACACCAGGATGCCGATCCCGCCGAAGAAGCCGAGCACCGCGAGCAGCACCCGCCACAGCACCGGGTCGGTGTTGGTGGCCCGGCCGATGGCCGCGCAGACCCCGGCCAGGTAACGCCCCTCCCGGGGCCGGACCAGTCCGTAGCGCGAGGTGAAGCCGGCGCCGCCGGGCGGTGGGCCGGCGGCGGCGCCACCCGGGCCTCCGGGCGGGGGCGGCGGTGTACCACCGGGCCCGCCCGGCCCGAAGCCGGCCGCGGTCGGCTCCGGCCCGTACCAGGCCGGTCCCGATCCCGGGCCCGCGCCGGCCCCCCAGCCGGCGGCGGTCGGGTCGGACCCGGCCGATGTCGCGGCGGCGGGCTCCTGCGGACCGGTCGGGGTCGGCGGGCCGAACGTGGTGGGGCCGGCTCCGCCGGTGGACGGGGCAGGTGGTGGCGGTCCGCCCGGCGAGGCCGCCCCGGGACGGGGCGACTGGGCAGCTTCCTCGGTCATGCCTCGATCCTGCTGCCCCACCCGCCCGAGCGACCTCAGGACCCGACCCTGACCCCACCCTGAGATCCCGAGCGCCGGAATGTCGGGGGCGTCCCCGTGGTCGGCACGGGGCGCAGCGTGTGACGATCGAACCGGCGCCGGAAACGGCCGGTGCCGCTGCACCGCCTTCGCCGCTCTTGACCGGCGTCACTCCACCGCGACCAGGGAGTTTCCGATCAGCATCGCGAGCCCGCCACCGCGCCTCTACCGCGCCCCGGAGCACCGGATGGCCGCCGGGGTGGCCGCCGGCATCGCCGATCATCTCGGCATCTCGGTGCTGCGGGTACGGGTCGCCTTCATGGTCCTGCTCGGCCTGAGCGGGCTCGGCCTGCTGCTCTACGCGGCCTTCTGGGCCGTGGTGCCACTGCGGCCCGGCAACTCGGGAGTGCCACCCCGGCGTGACGTCGCCCAGCTGCTGCCGTTCGTGGCGATCGGGCTCGGCGTCCTGCTGGTGCAGGTGATGGTCTTCGACTCGATCGGCGCGGCGGGCACCGCCGGTTGGCTGGTGGCGATCATCGCGGTCGGCGCCGGGGTGATCTGGCACCAGTCCGCGCCGGAGCGGCGTCGCCAGTGGGGCGACTCGATGCCGGTGCCCTGGCTCGGCGCGGTGGTGGAGGAGAGCGACCGGCGCTCGTTCGTGCTGCGCTTCATCGGCGGCGGGGTACTGGTCGCCGTCGGCATCATCGGCGTGGCCGCGGTCTACTCCCCGGCGCAGAACTTCGACGCGGTGATCAACGGCGTGATCTTCGCGCTGGTCGGCCTCGCCGGGGTGTGCGTGGTCGCCGCACCGGTGCTCTGGCGGACGTACAACCAGCTCCGCTCGGAGCGCGAGGGGCGGATCCGGGAGCAGGAGCGGGCCGAGTTGGCAGCCATGGTGCACGACCAGGTGCTGCACACCCTCGCCCTGATCCAGCGCAACGCCAGCGACATCAAGGCCGTGCAGCGGTTGGCCCGCGGGCAGGAGCGCTCGCTGCGCAACTGGCTCTACAAGCCGACCGGGTCGCCGAGCGAGCGGTTCGCGGCCGCGTTGGAGCAGGCCGCGGCCGAGGTCGAGGACACCTTCGCGATCACGGTGGAGGCGGTGGTGGTCGGCGACCGGGAGACCGACGAGCGGGTCGGCGCGCTGGTCGCCGCCGCCCGGGAGGCGCTGGTGAACGCCGCCCGGCACGCCGCAGTGCAGACCGTCTCGCTCTACGCCGAGGTGGAGCCTGATCAGGTCAGCGTCTTCGTCCGGGACCGGGGCAAGGGCTTCGATCCGGATACGGTGGAGGATCACCGGCACGGCGTCCGTGGCTCGATCATCGGGCGGATGAAGCGGCATGGCGGTCGGGCCGAGATCCGGTCCGGTCCGGGTGAGGGGACCGAGGTCCGGTTGATGCTGCCGACCTCCCGGGACTCGTCCACAGCGGAAAGGGACAGATGACGATGGCCGAGCAGTCGATGGAACCGGTCGAGGGGGCGGAGCCCCGCACCGAGCGGCTGCGGGTCTTCCTCGTGGACGACCACGCCATGTTCCGCGCCGGCGTACGCGCCGAACTCGGCGCGCACGTCGAGGTGGTGGGCGAGGCGAGCACGGTGGCCGAGGCGGTCAACCGGATCGCGGCCACCCTGCCGGACGTGGTCCTGCTCGACGTGCACATGCCCGACGGCGGCGGGCGGGCGGTGCTGGACGCGATGCGGCGTACCCACCCGCAGGTCAAGTTCCTGGCGCTGAGCGTCTCGGACGCGGCCGAGGACGTGATCGGGCTGATCCGGGCCGGTGCCCGCGGCTACGTCACCAAGACGATCTCGCCGGACGAGCTGACCGCGGCGATCCGCCGGGTGGCCGACGGCGACGCGGTGTTCAGCCCGCGGCTGGCCGGTTTCGTGCTGGACGCCTTCGCGGCCCGGCCGGACACTCCGGTCGCCGATCCGGAGCTCGACCAGCTCACCAACCGTGAGCGCGAGGTGCTCCGGCTGCTGGCCCGGGGGTACGCGTACAAGGAGATCGCCAAGGAGCTGTTCATCTCGATCAAGACGGTCGAGACGCACGTCTCCAACGTGCTGCGCAAACTCCAGATGTCCAACCGGTACGAGCTCTCCCGTTGGGCGGCCGACCGCCGACTGGTGTGATCGGCCTCCTCTTCTCGGGCAGCCGTCACACCTGCGGGTGCGGACCGGTCGCGGTCGGGTCACTCGGTGCGCAGCACCGTGAAGGCCTCGGCCAGCCGGCCGGGCGGCAGCCCGGCGTTGTCGGCCACAGTGGTGAGCCGGTCCCGGATCCAGGGCGCCACGTCGAAGTGCCCGGTCTGCGAGCGGTGCGCCCGCATCGCCGCGATCTTCCGGTCGAACCGGTCGGTCACGTCGACGGCGTGGTCCGGCCCGGGGCCGCCGGCGTACCAGACCTCCCGGACCACCCAGGGCTCCAGTCCGTCGGCGAGCAGGTCGGGGTGGGCGAACGGGTTGCGCGAGTCGGGATAGATCGCGCAGGTGGTGGCCTCGCCGACGGCCAGGTGGTCCGGGTGGCTGGGGCCGGTGAGCTGTTCCCAGCGGCGTAGCGGCGAGCTGGTCAGCACCCGGTCCGGGCGGAACCTGCGGATCATTGCGGTGATGTCGCGACGCAGGTCCAGGGTCGGGGCGACCGCCCCGTCGGGATAGCCGTCGAGGAACTCGACCTGCCGGACGCCGACGGCCGCGGCGGCGGCCCGCTGTTCGGTCTCCCGCAGTCGGGGCATCCGCGTCCGCTCGGTGTCGTCGAAGCCGCCGGCGTCCCCCCGGGTGGCGACGAGGTACGCGACCTCGATACCCTCATCCACCCAGCCGGCGATTGTGCCCGCACAGCCGAAGTCGACATCGTCCGGATGGGCAAAAACAGCCAGTGCTCGACGGACGTCGGAGAGCACGGGAGCGGAGGCGGGAAAGCTCACAGGGCCTGAGCGTACGCGTCGGCCCGCGCTCCGGCAGGACCATGTCTTTCCTGCTCAGAGCGGCACGAGACGCCCACTTCATGATCTTTTCTCAAGTATCGGCAACGTGGCGGGCAACTAACGTCTTGATAACGGCACCTTCACGGAAGTGGCCGGTGAGTGTCACAGTGGCAGCACCTCGCCCCCGGTGTGAGGCACTCCGTACGGCCCGACGACCACGACCGCCGCCTGTCGACTGCGGTTCGTGGAAGACACGCCTGCGCAGTGCCGATCCCGATCGGGTGGGGTGGCCCGGCGGATCGGTACATCGGGGGTGTCCCGATTTCCCAGTGGTGTTCGGCGACCCGGCCAACGGGTCGCCGTTGGCGTCACCCCCCAGACGTGCGTGAAACCCACGACGGAACCAGGTTAGAAAGAGGAGGCCCCTCGGAATGAGAGTCTCGAAGCGGGCGAGTAGCGCGGTTGCGCTGGGCGCGGCTGTCGCGCTCATCGCGTCCGGCTGCTCGGGCAGCGACAACGGCGGCGACGCCGGCAACAGCGCGGACGGCGCCATCGTCATCGACGGCACCCAGCCGGAGGTTCCCCTGGTCCCGGCGAACACCACCGAGACCGGTGGTGGCGCGATCATCGACTACCTGTGGACCGGTCTGGTCGAGTACCCGAACAACGGTGGTGCTCCGCAGAACGCCGTCGCGGAGTCGATCGAAACCACGGACTCCAAGGTCTACACCATCAAGATCAAGAAGGGCCTGAAGTTCCACGACGGGTCCGAGGTGAAGGCCGCCAACTTCACCAAGGCCTGGAACTGGGCTGCGTACTCGCCGAACGGCGCGCAGAACTCCAGCTTCTTCGCCGACATCGCGGGCTTCGCCGACGTCCAGTCCACGGACCCGGACGAGGACGGCCCGAAGACGGCTCCGGAGCCGAAGGCCAAGGAGATGACCGGCCTCAAGGTCGTCGACGACTACACCTTCGAGGTCACCCTCGCCGCGCCGACCGCGGTCTTCCCGACCAAGCTCGGCTACAGCGCCTTCGTGCCGCTGCCGGACGTGTTCTTCACCCAGAAGCCGGAAGACTTCGGCAAGAAGCCGATCGGTAACGGCCCGGTGAAGTTCGTGTCGTGGGAAGACGACGTCATGATCAAGCTGACGCGCTTCGACGACTACACGCTGCGCGACAAGATGAAGATCAAGGACGTCGACGTCAAGCTGTACCAGGAGGACACGGCGGCCTACAACGACCTGCTGGCCAACAACCTGGACTTCCAGCAGCAGGTGCCGCAGTCGTCGCTCGCCGGTGACAAGTGGAAGACCGACCTGGGCGAGCGGGCCATCCAGTCCGTCACCCCGTCCACGGGCATCATCGCCTTCCCGACGTACGACCCGCGCTTCAAGAACCCGAAGCTGCGCAAGGCGGTCTCGCTGTCGATCAACCGACAGGAGATCACCGAGAAGATCTTCTTCGGTAACCGCGTTCCGGCCGACAGCTGGGCCAACCCGCTGACCCCGGGCGCCAAGGAGAAGAACTGCACCTCGTGCGTCTTCGACGCGGCGCAGGCCAAGACGCTGCTGGCCGAGGCCGGTGGCTTCTCGGGCGAGATGGTCTTCTACTACAACGCGGACGCCAGCCACAAGCCGTGGATGGACGCCGTGGCGCAGAGCGTGAAGAACACCCTGGGCATCAACGCCCGGGCCGAGGGCATCCCGACCTTCGCCGTCTTCCGTGAGCAGATCAACGCCCACAAGATGAAGGGCCCGTACCGTGCCGGCTGGCAGCAGGACTACCCGGACGTGGAGAACTGGGTCAACCCGCTCTACGTGACTGGTGGCTCCTCGAACGACGGCCTGTACAGCAACACCCAGGTCGACGCGCTGGCCAAGGAGGCGAGCGGCGCTCCGAGCCTGGACGCGTCGCACGCCAAGTTCGCCGAGGCGGTCGCGATCATCGACCAGGACGTTCCGTCCATCCCGGTCTACTTCCAGGGTCAGCAGTCCGGCCACTCGGAGAAGATCAAGAAGGTGGAGCTGACCAACGTCGGCGAGATCGACATCACCTCCGTCGAGCTCTGATCCGTACGGTCTGACCCAGGTCGGGCTCACCTACCAGGTGAGCCCGACCTGGGGCCGTTCCGCGAGGGGTGCAAAATACCCCTCGACACGTCGTCACGCGTGTCGCCTCGCCGACGCGCCCCCTGTCTGGAGGACCACCCCATGGGCCGTTATCTGTTGAGACGGCTGCTCCAACTCGTCCCGGTCTTCATCGGCACGACCTTGCTGATCTACGTGCTCGTCTGGGTGATGGTGCCCGGCGACCCGTTCGCCGGCAAGTGCGGTGAGCGGCCGTGCCCGCCCGGATTCGTCGCGATGATGACCGAGAAGTTCCAGCTGGATCAGCCCTGGTATGTGCAGTACGCCAGCTACATGAAGAACCTCTTCCAGGGTGACTTCGGTACCACCTTCGGCGGTCGCTCGATCAACGACATCATCGCCACGGCCTACCCGAACACGCTGAAGCTGGCCATGGTGGCCCTGGCGATCGAGGCGATCATCGGCCTCACCGCCGGTGTGCTGTCGGGTCTGCGGCGTAACGGCTTCCTGGACAACCTGGTCCTGGTCTCCACCCTCTTCCTGATCGCGCTGCCGATCTTCGTCGTCGGTTTCCTGCTCCAGTGGGTGCTCGGTGTGCAGTGGAACATCGTCGAGCCCACCGTGTCGAACGAAATGCGGCTGTCCGAGTTGCTCGTTCCCGGCTTCGTGCTGGGCAGCGCCTCGATGGCGTACATCGCCCGGGTGGCCCGGACCAGCATCTCCGAGAACAGGCGGTCCGACTACGTGCGCACGGCGATCGCCAAGGGCCTGCCGATGCGCCGGGTGGTCGGCGTGCACCTGCTGCGCAACTCCCTGATCCCGGTGGTCACCCTGCTCGGCACCGACCTCGGCGCCCTGATGGGCGGCGCCATCGTCACCGAGGGCATCTTCAACATCAAGGGCATCGGCGGGACGGTCTTCCGGGCGATCACCACCAAGGAGAGCGCCACCGTGGTCTCCATCGTGGTGATCCTGGTGCTCGTCTATCTCCTGATGAACCTGCTGGTGGACCTGCTCTACGCCGCCCTTGACCCGAGGATCCGCTATGAGTGACCCGAGCACCGCTTCGATCGTCTCCACACCGCCGGCGCACCAGCCGACCGAGATCGGCGGCCCGACCAACGCCGGCCTGCCCGCGAGCGCCCGGGAGAAGCCCCGCGGCCTGCTCGGCGACGCCTGGCACGACCTGCGCCGCAAGCCGCTCTTCTGGATCTCGGCGGCGTTCATCCTGCTCTTCATCGTGATGGCCGCCTTCCCGTCGCTCTTCACCTCGGCCGACCCGACCGCCGGAAACCTGAGCCGGAGCCTGGAGAAGCCGTCCGGGCACGCCTGGTTCGGCTACGACCTCCAGGGGCAGGACGTCTTCGCCCGGACCATCTACGGCGCCAACGCCTCCATCGTGGTGGCGCTGCTCTCGGTGCTCGGGACCCTGCTGATCGGCGGCACCATGGGGATGATCGCCGGCTACCGTGGCGGGTGGGTGGACGCCCTGCTCTCCCGGATCGCCGACGTCTTCTTCGGCCTGCCGTTCGTGCTCGGCGCGATCGTCATCCTGACCACGTTCAACGGCACGGGCAGCGACAACAGCGAGTGGGAGATCAAGTTCCTGGTCATCGCGTCGCTGGTCGTGTTGAGCTGGCCGGTCGTGATGCGGCTGATGCGCTCCTCGGTGCTGGCCACCAAGGAGGCCGACTACATCGTCGCGGCGCGGGCGCTGGGCGCCGGCACCGGCCGGATCATCCTCAAGCACCTGCTGCCGAACTGCCTGGCGCCGCTGCTGGTCTACGGCACGATCATGGTCGGCTCGTTCATCGGCGCCGAGGCGACGCTCTCCTTCCTGGGCGTCGGGCTGAAGTCGCCGGTGGTCTCCTGGGGCATCATCATCAACGAGGCGCAGGACCTGATCCGGGTCGCTCCCTACCTGCTCTTCTTCCCCGCCGCGTTCCTCGTCGCCGCCGTCCTGAGCTTCGTGATGCTCGGTGAGACGGTCCGCGAGGCACTCGATCCGAAACTCCGCTAGGGGAGATTCAGTTGTCCGACATTCTCGTGTCCGAGCAGTCCGCCGCGGGTGCCGCCGGGCGCCCGGCCGGCCGTCTGCTCGAGGTCGACGACCTCCGGGTGGAGTTCCGTACCCGCGACGGCGTCGCCAAGGTCATCAACGGAGTCACCTACCACGTCGACGCGGGGGAGACCCTCGCCGTGCTCGGCGAGTCCGGCTCCGGTAAGAGCGTCACCGCGCAGACCATCATGGGCATCCTCGACACGCCGCCCGGTCACGTCACCGGCGGTCAGGTGCGCTTCCACGGCAAGGACATGCTCAAGATGTCCTTCGAGGAGCGCCGCCGCATCCGCGGCGAGGGCATCGCGATGATCTTCCAGGACGCGCTCTCCGCGCTGAACCCGGTCTTCACCGTCGGGTTCCAGATCGCCGAGCAGTTCCGGGTCCGGCGCGGCATGGGCCGTTCCGAGGCCAAGAAGCGCGCGATCGAGATGCTCGACCAGGTCAAGATCCCGAACGCCAAGGGCCGGTTCAGCAACTACCCGCACCAGTTCTCCGGCGGTATGCGGCAGCGGGCGATGATCGCCATGTCGCTGGCGCTCGACCCGGAGGTGCTGATCGCGGACGAGCCGACCACCGCGCTCGACGTGACCGTGCAGGCCCAGATCATGGACCTCCTCGCCGAACTGCAGCGTGAGCGGCAGATGGGCATGATCCTGATCACCCACGACCTCGGCGTGGTCGCCGACGTCGCGGACCGGATCGCGGTCATGTACGCCGGACGGATCGTCGAGGAAGCCGACGTGTACGACCTGTACGCCAAGCCGGCGCACCCGTACACCCTCGGCCTGCTCAACTCGATCCCGCGGCTGGACGAGAAGGGGCAGCAGCTCCGGACGATCAAGGGCCTCCCGCCGAACCTGATGAACATCCCGCCGGGCTGCCCGTTCAACCCGCGCTGCCCCATGGCGCAGCCGGTCTGCCGGGAGAAGGTGCCGCCGCTGCTGCAGATCGGTGCCGGCCGGGCCAGCGCCTGCCACTTCGCCGAGGAGCTGGTGAACCGTGACTAACATTCTCGAGGTCCGTGACCTGGTCAAGCACTACCCGGTCACCCGTGGCGTGGTGTTCAAGAAGACCATCGGTCAGGTCAAGGCCGTCGACGGCGTCTCCTTCGAGCTGCGCCAGGGCGAAACCCTCGGCGTGGTCGGCGAGTCCGGCTGCGGCAAGTCGACGCTCGCCCGGGTGCTGATGAACCTGGAGAAGCCGACCGGCGGCAGCGTGCTCTACAAGGGGCAGGACACCGCCAAGCTCTCCGGCGGGGCGCTGCGGCGACTGCGCCGGCAGATCCAGCTGGTCATGCAGGACCCGTACACCTCGCTGAACCCGCGGATGACGGTCGGCGACCTGGTCGGCGAGCCGTTCGAGATCCACCCCGAGGTGGCCCCGCGGGGCAGCCGACGGGGCAAGGTCAAGGAACTGCTCGACCTGGTGGGCCTCAACCCGGAGCACATCAACCGGTACCCGCACCAGTTCTCCGGCGGGCAGCGGCAGCGCATCGGCATCGCCCGGGCGCTCGCCCTGCGTCCGGAGATCATCGTCTGCGACGAGCCGGTGTCGGCGCTGGACGTCTCCATCCAGGCGCAGGTGATGAACCTGCTGGAGCAGCTCCAGGGCGAGTTCGGCCTGTCGTACGTCTTCATCGCCCACGACCTGTCGGTGGTGCGCCACCTCTCCGAGCGGGTCGCGGTCATGTACCTCGGCAAGATCGTGGAGATCGGCACCGAGGACGAGATCTACGAGCGGCCGACCCACCCGTACACCCAGGCGCTGCTCTCCGCAGTGCCGGTGCCGGACCCGACCGTCCGGGAGCACAAGGCGATCATCCGCCTGACCGGCGACGTGCCGTCCCCGGTCAGCCCGCCCTCGGGCTGCCGGTTCCGTACGCGTTGCTGGAAGGCGCAGGACATCTGCTCCCAGCAGGTGCCGCTGCTGCAGATCCGGCAGGGCTCGGACCACCCGAGCGCCTGCCACTTCGCGGAGAAGCGGGAGATCGTGGCCACCCACGAGGCCTGAGCCACCCTGGACCGCCTGCCGACGTCGTCGCGACGCCGGCAGGCGGTTCCGCGTTTCCGGGCCCGGTCGACGCCGGGCGGCCGCGCCCAGCCGTCGGCGCCGTCGCCTCAGAGCGGGCCGCGACCGGCGCGGAGCAGCAGCAGCGCGAGTTGGGTGCCGTCGGAGCCGAGCGCCTGCCGGAACCGCTCCAGGATCTCCCGCTCGCGGGAGAGCACCAGCCGGGTGCCGCCGGAAGCCATCCGGGTCGCGCCGACCTGCTGGGAGAGGCTCGCCCGCTCCTGCCACAGGTCGATCAGCGTCTGGTCGATCTGGTCGATCCGCTCGCGGATGGCCACGATCTGGGCCGCCGCGACCGGCTCCTGGGTGCCGGCGTCCACCGGCCGCGGGTCGGGTCGGCCGTTCTCGGTGTCGCCGGTGGCCAGGTTTGCCGCCAGGTCGGCCGCCTGGGCGGGCGTGCCGTTCGTACCCTCGGCGGGCGCGTCGGCCGACCGGGCCGGCACGTCGCCGGGCGTCACCGCGGCGGATCGCCCCCCGTCGGCGTCGCCGGACGCATCGGGTCTGCCCGGGCCGCCGTTCTGCTCCGCCACGTCTGTCATCATCGCCGTACCCCTCGGACGTCGGGCCCGGTGCCCGGATCCCGGGACGAAAAAGCCCCGGGCTCCAGGAGCCCGGGGCTTTTCGCAGGTCTGTGATCAGGCGCGACCTACGGCTGCCGGACTCCCGGTGCCGTAGTAAAAGTAGTAGCGCTGACCGAACACGCCGTCGAGTATGCCCATCCCGGGTGCCGGCGCGCAAGGATTCCGGGGGAAGCGGGCCCCAGGTCACCCCGAGCGGGCCGCCGCCCGACGGGCGGTGCCGGCTGGGTCGCACCCGGGCGTGCGCGGTCGGGAAGTGTCCGCCCGGCGGCATAGACTCGCCGTGCGATGCATCCTCTCTTCGACATCCCCGCGTCCCCGCCCGCGCCCGAGCGCGCGTCGGCCCGTCCGCACCGGCCCGGGCCGGCGCCCAGCCGCCTCGACCCACAGGCCCTGCTCACCGGGTTGAACGGGCCGCAGGGCGACGCGGTCACGCACGCCGGCACGCCGCTGCTGATCGTGGCGGGCGCGGGCTCCGGCAAGACCCGGGTGCTCACCCACCGGATCGCCTACCTGCTCGCCGCGCGGGACGTGCACCCCGGCGAGATCATCGCGATCACCTTCACCAACAAGGCCGCCGGCGAGATGAAGGAGCGGGTCGCCGCGCTGGTCGGGCCGCGGGCCCGGCTGATGTGGGTGTCGACCTTCCACTCGGCCTGTGTCCGGATCCTGCGCGCCGAGCACGAGCACGCCGGGCTGAAGTCGACCTTCTCCATCTACGACGCCGACGACTCCCGCCGGCTGATGCAGTTGGTCACCCGCGAGCTCGATCTCGACCCGAAGCGCTACCCGGCGCGCGGCCTGGCCGCCCAGGTCTCCAACCTGAAGAACGAGCTGGTCGATCCCGAGGAGTTCGCCGCCCGGGCCAAGGGCCCCAACGAGCGGGCCCTGGCCGAGGCCTACACGCTCTACCAGCGCCGACTGCGGGAGGCGCACGCGCTGGACTTCGACGATCTGATCATGACCACGGTGCACCTGCTCCAGTCGCACCCGCACGTCGCGGAGACCTACCGCCGGCGCTTCCGGCACGTGCTGGTGGACGAATACCAGGACACCAACCACGCCCAGTACACCCTGATCAAGGAGCTGGTCTCCGGCACCGACGGGCTGGCACCGGCCGAGCTCTGCGTGGTCGGCGACGCGGACCAGTCGATCTACGCGTTCCGCGGCGCGACCATCCGCAACATCCTGGAGTTCGAGCGGGACTTCACCGACGCCCGGACGATCCTGCTGGAGCAGAACTACCGCTCCACCCAGACCATCCTCAACGCCGCCAACGCGGTGATCGACCGCAACACCTCCCGCAAGCCCAAGCGGCTGTGGAGCGACGCGGGTGCCGGCGAGCAGATCGTCGGCTACGTGGCCGACACCGAGCACGCCGAGGCGGACTGGGTGGCCCGCGAGATCGACCGGCTGGTCGACGCCGACGAGGCCCGCCCGGGTGACGTGGCGGTCTTCTACCGCACCAACGCCCAGTCCCGGGTCTTCGAGGAGGTGTTCATCCGGATCGGCCTGCCCTACAAGGTGGTCGGCGGGGTGCGCTTCTACGAGCGCAAGGAGGTCCGCGACGCGCTGGCCTACCTGCGCGCGGTGGTCAACGACGACGACACGGTGAGCCTGCGCCGGATCCTGAACACCCCGCGCCGGGGGATCGGCGAGCGGGCCGAGGCGTGCGTCGAGGCGCTCGCCGGTCGGGACCGCATCTCCTTCGGCGCGGCGCTGCACCGGGCCAAGGAGGCGCCGGGCATCTCGACCCGGGCGGCGAACGGCATCGCCGACTTCGTCGCCCTGCTCGACGGCGCCCGCGAGCTGGCCGAGACCGGCACCCCGGAGGAGGTGCTGGAGGCGCTGCTCACCCGCTCCGGCTACCTGACCGAGCTGGAAGAGAGCCTCGACCCGCAGGACGCCGGCCGGGTCGACAACCTCCAGGAACTGGTCAGCGTGGCTCGGGAGTACACCGAGCGGATCGAGGCGACGGGCGACGAGGGGGAGCGGGCCACCCTGGCCGGCTTCCTGGAGCAGGTCGCCCTGGTCGCCGACGCCGACCAGATCCCCGCCGACGACCCGGATCACCAGGGCGTCGTCACGCTGATGACGCTGCACACCGCCAAGGGGCTGGAGTTCCCGGTGGTCTTCCTGACCGGCCTGGAGGACGGCGTCTTCCCGCACCTGCGCTCGCTCGGCGACACCCGAGAGCTGGAGGAGGAGCGGCGGCTGGCCTACGTCGGGATCACCCGGGCCCGGCAGCGGCTCTATCTCTCCCGGGCGGTGACCCGCTCGGCGTGGGGGCAGCCGTCCTACAACCCGCCGTCCCGCTTCCTGGAGGAGCTGCCGCCGGAGCTGGTGCGCTGGGAGCGCACCGAGGGGTCGTACACCTCGTGGGCCGGCGGGGGCGGCGGCGTCGGTGGCCGCGCGGACCGCGCGCCCGGCGGGCGCGGGACCTTCAACGGGGGTACGCCGAAGGCGGCCCAGCTGGCGAAGCGGCTCGGTGTCGACGGCAGCCGGTTGACCACCGCCAGCGAGTTGCCGCAGGGGCCGAAGGTGGCCGCCGGCGATCGGGTCAACCACCAGCGCTACGGGCTGGGCCGGGTGCTCGCCGTGGAGGGGCACGGCCCCGGTGCTCGCGCGCAGATCGACTTCGGCGACCAGACCATGTGGCTGGTGCTCCGGCACGCCCCCATCGACAAGCTCTGAGCCGGCGCGGCCCGGCCCGGCGAGTGCCGGGCCGGGCCGCGTGCCTTGGTGACGTCAGCAGGGCACGTCGATGCCCCGGGCGCGTAGGAACGGCGCCGGGTCGATCTGGCTCCACATCTGGCCCTGGTGCACCTCGAAGTGCAGGTGCGGGCCGGTGGAGTCGCCGGTGGAGCCTTCGTAGCCGATGACCTCGCCGGCGCTGACCTTGTCGCCCACGCTCACCACGAGGCGGCTCTGGTGGGCGTAGTGGGTGAGGTAGCCGTTGCCGTGGTCGATGAAGACCGAGTTGCCGTACCCGTCGCCGGCGTCGCCGGCCTTGACCACGGTGCCCGCGGCGGCGGCGTGGATCGGGGTGCCGGCCGGCATGGCGAAGTCGATGCCCGCGTGCTGGGTGCCCCACCGGGGGCCGAAGCAGGACGTGATCGCGGCGCCCTTCATCGGGATGACCCAGGCCGGCTTCGGCTTCGCGGTCTTCGGCTTCGGCTTGGGCTTGGGCTTGGGCTTGGCGGTGGCCGGCTTGGCCGAGGGGCTGGCGGTGGACGGGCTCGGCGTCGGGCTGCTCGGCGTGACCGACGGGGTGGCCGCTGCGCTCGACTCGCGGGCGGAGCGGTCGGCGCGGTCGGCGGCCTCGGCACGGGCCTGCGCGTCGAGCGAGACCGGCGCCGGGGTGTGGTCGTCGCCGGTCGTGGCGACCGCGACGCCGGCGACGCCGATGCCGAGCGCGGCGACCGCCCCGACCACGAGGAGCCGGGCGCGGCGCCCGACGCGCATCCGGTGCCGGGTCACGTCGGCGTCGTCGCGCTGCTCGTTCCGGGTGGTGCTGTCTTCTTCCTGCACGGGGGGACCTTCACGTGTCGAGGGGATCGGACGGGACCGATCCTGGTGCGGGCCCGGGTGCCGGCGGGTAAGGGGGACGGGTCGGGCCGGTGACACGGTGCCGGCCGCTGACCTGTTCTGGGCGGCTATGGGGGTTGTGACCCGTTAAGTGATCATGCTCGGTGGTGGCGCCGCTCACATCTCCCGCTGTGGCGCAGGTGACACCGCTCCGGCCGCGACATGAAAAAACCGCCCGGATCGATCGATCCGGGCGGTTATCCGTCGATACACAGCGTCAGGAGGCGGCTACCTCGCCGTAGATTGCCTCGACTTGTAGCTTGATGTCCACTCCGCGCTCCTGGAGCCACGGCACCGGGTCCACCGGCTCGCCCTTGACATGCACCTCGAGGTGCAGGTGGCTGCCGTAGGAGTGGCCGGTGTTGCCCACCAGGCCGAGCTGGTCGCCGGCCTTGACCTGCTGACCCTCCTGGACGCTGACCGCGGAGGAGTGGCCGTAGATCGCCTCGCTGCCGTCCGGGTGCTGGACGATCACCGCGTGGCCGTAGCCGCCGAACCAGCCGGCCTTGGTGACGGTGCCGGCGTGGATCGCGACGTACGGGGTGCCCTCGGGGGCGACCAGGTCGACGCCGGTGTGCAGCTTGCCCCAGCGCATTCCGTAGGGCGAGTTGAAGTCGTAGCCCTGCAGGGGCAGCAGCCAGGTGTCGGGCTCGCCGGCCTCGTCGGACCGCCCGCTGTCGCGGGAGGCGCGGTCGGCGGCGTCGGCGCGGGCCGCGGCGTCCTGGCTGGTGATCGAGGCCTGCCGCAGGTCGTCGAGGACCGACGGGTTGACGCTCTTGGCGTCCGGCAGGGCGCCCGCGCCGAGCGCGACGACACCGGCGCCGACGAAGGCGGTGGTGACCACGGCCGCGTAACGGCTACGCGGAGGGGTGGGTACGCGGCGACGACCGCGATATCTATCGGGCTCAGACGACAGGCGCTGGCGCACGCACACCCTCCGTTGTCGGGGTTCCGATGCGGCCCGCGGACACCCGGAGAAGCTCGGGTGAACGTCTGCTGACCGCGTCGTCACCCGTCCATGGACCTGATGACAACCGTGGACACGTTAGCCAACCACCAGGCGACTCACAAGCCGGAGCGCCGAATTGGCGTGTCGATCTGTCCGTTTGCGTCCGCGATTGTCATGCCTCGCGCCGCCGATCGGTGCCCAGGTTACTGTCCGTTCGTCGCCGAGCGTGACCGGTACGGCGGACTCGTCCCGCTTGACGGCGAAGGCCGCGCCGCCCCTGCCCGCCCCGGGTGGTTGCCGCACCGCCCTGGCTCCGCCGCAGGTCACCGGGGAGCCCGGACCCGGAATGTCCGGCCCGACTCGCCGGCGGGGCTGCCCCCGCCGCCCGGCCGACGATCCGCCCGACTCGCCGGGCCGACTCGCCGGCCGGGTTCCCGGCCCGGATTTCCCGGCCCCGGTCGGCCGGGTTACCGTTCGTTCAGGTGAATGCCGCGAAGTCCGGTGAAAGGTGTGCGCTGATGAGCTCTCGAATTCGGGTCGTCGTCGCCAAGCCCGGCCTGGACGGCCACGACCGGGGCGCGAAGGTGGTCGCGCGCGCCCTGCGTGACGCCGGCATGGAGGTCATCTACACCGGCCTGCACCAGACGCCGGAGCAGATCGTCGAGACCGCCATCCAGGAGGACGCCGACGCGGTCGGCCTCTCGGTGCTCTCCGGCGCGCACATGACGCTGTTCCGGCGGGTCCTCGAGCTGCTCGCCGAGCGCGACGCGCGGGACATCGTGGTGTTCGGTGGCGGCATCATCCCGGACGCCGACCTGCCCGAGCTCGAGAAGCTCGGGGTCGCCAAGATCTTCACGCCGGGCGCGACCACCCAGTCGATCGTGGAGTGGGTGCGGCAGAACGTGGCTCAGCCGGTCAGCTGAGGCGGGCGTCGCGCCGGCCTTCCAGGCTGACAGCGGCGGTGCTCTCCTGGCTGACAGCGGCGGAGAGAGAGCCGCGGCCGGATCGAGAGACGGGGGAGGGGCCGGACGCACCCCTCACACGTCCGGCCCCTCTATGCACGATGCCCCGCCGCCACCCCTCGACCGACAGGGCATCGGCCGTCTCCCGTCATCGCGCTTTCCAGCGCTCCGACATCTGACTCAACGAGGCCCCGCCGGAGGGGTTACGCGCCCCCGCCAACATCGCCCGGACGGCTGACGTGACCGGGCCGTCGCCGCCCGGGGACCCCGCGGCAGGCGCGTCCGAGGCGGCTGTCGGGCGGCGACGGCCCGGGGGTCCGAGGGTGGGCTGTGCATTACCGCACACCGCGCACCCGCTCGGTTGCCGCCGGTGGCCACCTCGCTAGGCTGCGGCCAATGGCCTGTTTCAAGTGATGACAGGCGTCAAACTGTTTTCTGAACGCTGGTGGCGGCGCGACGGCGCGCCGCGGAGACGGGACGGGACGCGCAATCGTGGACCTGTACGAGTACCAGGGGCGGGACCTGTTCGAGCGGCACGGCTTGCCCGTGCTGGCCGGCGGCGTCGCCACTACCCCGGAGGAGGCCCGCGCGATCGCCGAACGCCTCGGCGGTCGGGTGGTCGTCAAGGCACAGGTGAAGGTCGGCGGCCGGGGCAAGGCCGGCGGCGTCAAGCTGGCCGAGGGCCCGGATGAGGCGGTGGCCCGGGCCACCGACATCCTCGGCATGGACATCAAGGGCCACACCGTCCACAAGGTCATGATCACGGTGACCGCGGACGTGGCCGACGAGTACTACTTCTCGTACCTGCTCGACCGGGCGAACCGCACCTTCCTCTGCATCGCCAGCGTGGCCGGCGGCATGGACATCGAGCAGGTCGCCGCCGAGACCCCGGACAAGGTGGTCAAGGCCCCGATCGACGCCGTCAAGGGCGTCGACGAGGCGAAGGCCCGTGAGATCGTCACCGCGGCCGGCTTCCCGGCCGAGGTCGCCGACCAGGTCGTCGACGTCGCGGTGGGCCTGTGGCAGGCCTTCGTCGCCGAGGACGCCACCCTGGTCGAGGTGAACCCGCTGGCCAAGACGGGCGAGGGCAAGCTGCTGCTGCTCGACGCCAAGATCAGCCTGGACGAGAACGCCGGCTTCCGGCACCCGGACCACGAGGCGCTGGTCGACCAGGCCGCGGTGGACCCGCTGGAGCAGGCCGCCAAGGAGAAGGACCTCAACTACGTCAAGCTCGACGGCGAGGTCGGCATCATCGGCAACGGCGCGGGTCTGGTCATGTCGACCCTCGACGTGGTCGCGTACGCCGGTGAGCGGCACGGCGGCGTCAAGCCGGCCAACTTCCTCGACATCGGCGGCGGCGCCAGCGCGGCCGTGATGGCGAACGGGCTGGAGATCGTCCTTTCCGACCCGTCGGTGCGCAGCGTCTTCGTCAACGTCTTCGGCGGCATCACCGCCTGCGACGAGGTCGCCAACGGCATCATCCAGGCGCTCGCCCTGCTCGAGCAGCGCGGCGAGCAGGTCACCAAGCCGCTCGTCGTCCGGCTCGACGGCAACAACGCCGAGGCCGGTCGGGCGATTCTCGACGGCGCGAACAACCCGCTGGTGCAGCGGGTCGACACCATGGACGGCGCGGCCGAGCGGGCCGCCGAGCTGGCAGCTGCGGGGGTCTGAAGATGGCTATCTGGCTGACCAAGGACTCCAAGGTCATCGTCCAGGGGATGACCGGTTCCGAGGGTTCCAAGCACACCCGGCGGATGCTCGCCGCCGGCACCAACGTGGTCGGCGGCGTGAACCCGCGCAAGGCCGGCACCACCGTCGACTTCGACGGCACCGAGCTGCCGGTCTTCGCCTCGGTCGCGGACGCGATGAAGGAGACCGGGGCCGACGTCACGGTGATCTTCGTTCCGCCGCAGTTCACCAAGGCCGCCGTCGTCGAGGCGATCGACTCCGGCATCGACCTCGCCGTGGTGATCACCGAGGGCGTGCCGGTGCACGACACCGCCGCGTTCTGGGCGTACAACGTGTCGAAGGGGGAGCGGACCCGGATCGTCGGGCCCAACTGCCCCGGCATCGCCTCGCCGGGCGCCTCGAACGCCGGCATCATCCCGGCCGACATCACCGGCACCGGCCGGATCGGCCTGGTCAGCAAGAGCGGCACGCTGACCTACCAGATGATGTACGAGCTGCGGGACATCGGCTTCTCGACCTGCGTCGGCATCGGCGGTGACCCGATCATCGGCACCACCCACATCGACGCGCTCGCCGCGTTCGAGGCCGACCCGGACACCGACGCCATCGTGATGATCGGTGAGATCGGCGGCGACGCCGAGGAGCGGGCCGCCGAGTTCATCAAGGCGAACGTCACCAAGCCGGTCGTCGGCTACATCGCCGGTTTCACCGCCCCGCCCGGCAAGACCATGGGGCACGCCGGCGCGATCATCTCCGGCTCGGCCGGTACCGCCGAGGCGAAGAAGGCGGCGCTGGAGGCGGTCGGTGTGAAGGTCGGCAAGACGCCGACCGAGACCGCGCGCCTGATGCGGGAGATCATGTCCGCCGGCTGATCCGGCTGTCGCGTACCGAGGGGGTCGACCGGCGCGGTCGGCCCCCTCAGTCGTCTCCTCGCCCGGATCGTTGCCGGCCCCGGCGCGGAGCCCGCGCTCGAACGACGACTCCCACGACGCCCGGCGCGGAGGCGACGTGCCCGAGTGGCCGGGCGGGTGGGTGTCCCGAATGGACAGGTGGTCGAGGACGATGCCGAGGATTCCGCGGCGGACGGGACCGAGCGTGATGCCGAGCACGCCCGGAACGGCGGTGCAGGCCCGCTCGGCGGCCGTCGGCAGGGCACCCACGGAGGGCCGGCGGAGCGCGGACGGCGGAACTCGCCGCCGTGCCGGGGGGTTATCGGACTGCTCCCGCGCGCGCGGCGTGCCAGAGTAGATCCCGATGTCCTCCGTCACCCCTGATCAACCCCGCCGCTCCGGCACGGCCACCGCCGACGACCGGTCGGGTGGTCGCGCCGCGCCGGGCCGGCGGGTGCCGACGCCACGGTCAGGCGGAGCGCCGCGCGGTCGCGCGCCCCTCGCCGTGGCCGCGGCGGTGGCGGCCATCGGGGCCGCGCTCACCTCCTACCTGCCCGTCGCGATCGTGCTCGGCCTGGCGCAGCTCAGCGAGGACGCCGGCTCGGTCACCGGCGCCCTGCGTGCCGGGCTGGCCGGCTGGCTGCTCGGGCACGGCGTCCCGCTGCACACCGAGGCCGGTCCTCTCGGGCTGGTTCCGCTGGCGCTGACCGGGCTGGTGGTCTGGCGGCTGACCCGGGCCGGGGTGCACGTCAGCCGGGCCATCGGCGCGCGCGGCGGCCGGTCGCCGCGGCAGGCGCTCGTCGCCGCCGGCGCGGTCGGCGTCGGTTACGCGCTGCTCGGCGTCCTCGCCGCGGTGCTGGTCGGGGCGGGCGGTCCGACGGTGTCCCTGCTCCGCGCCGGGCTGACCTTCGCCCTGCTCGGCACGCTGGCCGCGCTGGTCGGCGCGGTGCGCACCTCCGGCGTGGCCAGGCTGTTCGATGAACGCGCCCCGGTGGCGCTGCGCGAGGGGATCCGCACCGGCCTGGTCGCCGGTCTGCTGCTGCTCGGCGCGGGCGCCGGGGCGGCCGGGCTCGCCGTGGCCACCGGCGGGGGCGACGCGGCCGACATGATCGGGGCCTACCGGACGGGGGTGGCCGGGCAGGCCGGGATCACCCTGGTCAGCCTCGCCTACGCGCCCAACGCCACCGTCTGGTCCACCAGTTACCTGCTCGGCCCGGGCTTCGCCGTCGGCACCGACACCGCGGTGCGGACCAGCGAGGTCTCGGTGGGCGCCCTACCGGCCGTACCGCTGCTGGCTGGCCTGCCCCGCGGCCCGGTGGACGGGCCGGGCGCCGCCATGCTCGCGGTGCCCGTGCTGGCCGCGATGACCGCCGGTTGGCTGCTGGCCCGGCGGCTGCTGCGGCTGGCCCTGGACGAGCGGGCGCCGGTGGGCTGGGCCGCGCTGCTCGGCCCGGCGGCGATCGCCGGACCGGTGGCCGGGGTGCTGCTGGGCGTGGCCGCGGCAGCCTCGGCCGGCCCGTTGGGGGGCGGCCGGTTGGCCGAGGTGGGTCCGGTCGCCTGGCAGGTCGCCGCGGTGACCACCGCCGTGGTCGCGGCGGGCGCGCTGCTCGGCGCGGCCGCCGCCCGGGCCTTCGCCCGCCCCGCCGCCGGCTGAGCCGCGGCCGGCTGGTCCGCACACCCGCAGACAGACCGAGAGGGGCGCCCCGCGACTCGCGGGACGCCCCTCTCGTGGTTCGGACGGTCAGGGCTGGTTGGGCAGGCTCATGCCGATGAGGTTGAGGATCAGCACCAGGATGCCCAGGCCGGCGCCGACCGCGCCGCAGATCAGGCCGGCCTTGGCCTGGCCCGCGTTGTTGGCCAGGCCCTGGTCCGCCTTCTGCTTACCCAGGTAGCCGGTGACCACGGCGGCGATGCCGGCCGGGATGCCCAGGAACAGGCAGCAGGCCAACGGGATCGACGCGATACCGAGGATCATCGACACGAGGCCGAGGGTGTTGTTCTGCCCCTGCGCCTGCGGGTAGCCGGCGTTCGGGTAGGTCGGCGCACCGCCGTACGGCTGCTGCTGCGCGTACGGGTCCTGGTACGGCTGGCCGTAGGGCTGTCCCGAGGTGGGCGGCTGGCCGTAGGGCTGTCCCGAGGTGGGCGGCTGGCCGTACGGCTGGCCCGAGGTCGGCTGCTGCCCGTGCGGCGGCTGCTGGCCGTAGGGGTTCTGCGGCGCGGCGTACGGGTCCTGCGGCTGGCCGTAGGGCTGCCCGGCGGGGGGCTGCTGCCCGTACGGCGCCGCCGGCGGCGGGGCGTACGGGTCGTGGGGCTGCTGCGGCGCGGTCGGATCCTGGTTGGGCTGCTGGTTGTAGGGATCCTGACCGGGGTAACCGGGCTGCATTCGACGAGGCTCCTTGGCTGTGTCGTCAGTACGTGGTCCGTCAGTATGTGGTGCTGTCGCCACTCATGATCGCGCCGAGACCGCCCAGCGCGCAGCACACCAGCACGATCACATACCACGCGATGCCGATGATCAGGGCCCACTTGGACCACTTCTTCGACTCGGCCGCGGCGGCCTGCGCCCCGGCGTAGTCACCCTGCTGGAGCAGCGGGTTCACCTTGGACGCGTTGATGATGGCCGGAATGGCCAGCGGCCAGAAGAGGAAGATGGCGACGATCGACATCGTCATGTTGTTGTTGATCGGCTGCTGGGGGGCCGGGTATCCGGGCTGCATGGGGGCTCCTCATTCATCGACACAGCTCGCGTGTCGGATCATCGACGGGGTGCGGGCCGGGCGCGCCGGTCCCGAGCGACCGGCAGCGTACCGGTTCCGCGCCAGTCCGGCTGTCACCTGCGAGCACCGATCGACGGCAACCGTCCCGACCTGCCCGGACGTGGGCCGTCCCGACCTGCCCGATAGGGTGACCCGGTGACCGAGCCCGCGTCCGCCGCCCGCATCGTCGTCCTCATCTCCGGATCCGGGAGCAACCTGCAGGCGCTGCTCGACGCCACCGCCGACCCGGCGTACGGCGCCCGGGTGGTCGGGGTCGGCGCCGACCGGGACGGCATCGCCGGGCTGGACCGGGCCGCCGCGGCCGGGGTGCCGAGCTTCGTGGTCCCGCTGAAGGCGTACGAGACCCGGGAGGAGTGGGACCTCGCGCTCACCGCGCAGGTCGCCGCGCACTCGCCCGACCTGGTCATCTCCGCCGGGTTCCTGAAGCTGGTCGGGCCGCACTTCCTGGCCGCCTTCGGCGACCGCTACCTGAACACGCACAACACCCTGCTGCCGGCGTTTCCCGGCATCCACGGCCCGCGCGACGCGCTCGCCTACGGCGTGAAGGTCACCGGCGCCACCCTCTTCTTCGTCGATGCCGGAATGGACACCGGCCCGATCGTCGCGCAGGTCGCCGTGCCGGTGCTCGACGACGACGACGAGGAGACCCTCACCGAGCGCATCAAGTCGGCCGAGCGGCGCCAACTCGTCGAGCAGGTCGGCCGCCTGGTCCGCGCTGGTTGGACGATCACCGGAAGAAAGGTCACGACCCCGTGAGCTCCACTCAGGACGAGCGCCGCCCGATCCGGCGGGCGCTGGTCAGCGTCTACGACAAGAGCGGCCTGGTCGAGCTGGCCCAGGGCCTGCACGCGGCCGGCGTGGAGATCGTGTCGACCGGGAGCACCGCCGCGACGATCGCCGGCGCCGGTGTGCCGGTCACCGCGGTGGAGACGGTCACCGGCTTCCCCGAGGTCCTCGACGGCCGGGTCAAGACCCTGCACCCGAAGGTGCACGCGGGGCTCCTGGCCGACCTGCGCAAGCAGTCGCACGTCGACCAGCTCGACGAGCTGGGGGTCGCTCCGTTCGACCTGCTGGTCAGCAACCTCTACCCATTCCAGGCCACGGTCGCCTCCGGCGCCAGCCTCGACGAGTGCGTGGAGCAGATCGACATCGGTGGGCCGGCGATGGTCCGGGCCGCGGCCAAGAACCACGCGTCGGTCGCCGTGCTGACCGACCCGTCGGCGTACCCGGCGCTGCTGGCCGCCCTCGACGCGGGCGGCTTCACCCTGGCGCAGCGCCGGGCCCTGGCCGCGCGGGCCTTCGCCGACATCGCCGAGTACGACGTGGCGGTGGCGAACTGGTGCGCGGTGCAGCTCGGGGCCGAGCCGGAGTGGCCGGGCTTCGCCGGGCTGGCGCTGCGGGCGGAGCAGGCGCTGCGCTACGGCGAGAACCCGCACCAGGCGGCGGCGCTCTACACCGACCCGGACGCGCCGGCCGGGCTGGCCCAGGCCGAGCAGCTGCACGGCAAGGAGATGTCCTACAACAACTACGTCGACGCGGACGCCGCGTGGCGGGCCGCCAACGACTTCGCCGACCAGCCGGCCGTCGCGATCATCAAGCACGCGAACCCGTGTGGCATCGCGGTGGGCGCGGACGTCGCCGAGGCGCACCGCAAGGCGCACGCCTGCGACCCGGTCTCCGCGTACGGCGGCGTGATCGCGGTCAACCGGCCGGTCTCGGCCGAGCTGGCCCGGCAGGTGGCGGAGATCTTCACCGAGGTGGTGGTGGCGCCGGAGTTCGAGGCCGGCGCGGTCGAGATCCTCCGGGCCAAGAAGAACCTCCGGCTGCTGCGCGCCCCGGCGTGGAACCCGCCGCCGGCGGAGTGGCGGCAGATCAGCGGCGGCGTGCTGGTGCAGCTGGCCGACCGGGTGGACGCCCCCGGCGACGACCCGGCGAACTGGACCCTCGCTGCCGGCGACCCGGCCGACGAGCAGACCCTGCACGATCTGGCCTTCGCCTGGCGGGCGGTCCGCGCGGTGAAGAGCAACGCGATCCTGCTGGCCAGCGATGGCGCGACCGTCGGGGTCGGCATGGGTCAGGTCAACCGGGTCGACTCGGCGCGGCTGGCGGTCAGCCGGGCCGGGGCGGACCGGGCCCGGGGCTCGGTCTGCGCCTCGGACGCGTTCTTCCCGTTCGCCGACGGCCCGCAGATCCTCATCGACGCGGGGGTCCGGGCGATCGTCCAGCCGGGCGGATCGATCCGCGACGAGGAGGTCATCGCCGCCGCCAAGCAGGCCGGCGTGACGATGTACCTGACCGGCACCCGCCACTTCTTCCACTGACCGCCGCGCCAGCCCCCCGCTCGACCCCGTCGATCATGCAGTTGTGGTGCCTCACGAAGGGCGCGAATCAGCGCCCTTCGCCCACCACAACTGCATGATCGACCGGGATGGGGGCGGGGTCAGGCCGTCGCGGTGGGGCGGAGTTCGGCGAAGTGGCAGGCCGAGGGGTGCGGGTCGGCGGCACGCGGGACGGTCTGCGGGTCCTCGACGGCGCAGATCTCCTGCGCCTTCCAGCAGCGGGTGCGGAACCGGCAGCCGCTCGGCGGGTCGGCCGGCGACGGCACGTCACCGGTGAGCCGGATGATGTTCCGGTCGGTGCGCGCCTCCGGGTCCGGCACCGGCACGGCGGAGAGCAGCGCCTGGGTGTACGGGTGGGTGGCCCGCTCGTAGATCTCGTCCTCGGTGCCGATCTCCACGATCCGGCCGAGGTACATCACCGCCACCCGGTCCGCGATGTGCCGGACCACCGACAGGTCGTGCGCGATGAAGATGTAGGAGAGGCCCAACTCGTCCTGGAGCTGCTCCAGCAGGTTGATCACCTGCGCCTGGATGGAGACGTCCAGCGCCGACACCGGCTCGTCGCAGACGATGATCTCCGGACGCAGGGCGAGCGCCCGGGCGATGCCGATGCGCTGCCGCTGCCCGCCGGAGAACTGGTGCGGGTACCGGTTGATGTGCTCGGGGTTCAGCCCGACCACGTCCAACAGCTCCTGCACCCGCTTGCGCTTGCTGCCCTTCGGCGCCGCGTCCTGGTGGATCTCGAACGGCTCACCGATGATGTCGCCGACCGTCATCCGCGGGTTCAGCGAGGTGTACGGATCCTGCATGACCATCTGCATGTTGCGCCGCAGCCGCCGCAGCTCGCCGCCGGAGGCCTGGAACAGGTCGCGCCCCTCCAGGGTGGCCCGGCCCGAGGTCGGCGTCTCCAACCGCATCAGCAGCCGGGCCAGCGTCGACTTGCCGCAGCCCGATTCGCCCACCACGCCGAGGGTCTCGCCCCGGCGCAGCTCGAAGCTCACCCCGTCCACCGCCTTGACCGCGCCGATCTGGCGCTTGAACAGCACGCCCTGCGAGATCGGGAAGTGCTTGACCAGGTTGTCGACGGAGAGGATGGTCTCGCCCCGGACCTTGGTGGAGCTAGCGGGCGCTGTCATCACGGACCTCCTGCGCGAAGTGGCATGCGCTGGTCCGGCCGTCGCCGAGGACCAGGTCGTGCGGCACCGCGTCCACGCAGACCTGCTGGACGTACGGGCAGCGGGGGTGGAACGGGCAGCCGGAGGGGATCCGCATCAGGTTCGGCGGCAGCCCCTTGATCGTCGAGAGCTCCTGGCCGCGGACGTCCAGGCGCGGGATCGACTCCAGCAGCCCCTTGGTGTACGGGTGCGCCGGCGCCCGGTAGAGCGAGCGGACGTCGGCGTGCTCGACGATCCGGCCGGCGTACATCACCGCGATCCGGTCCGCCACGCCGGCCACCACGCCGAGGTCGTGGGTGATCAGGATCATCGCCATGCCGAGGTCCCGGCGCAGGTCGGCCAGGAGGTCCATGATCTGGGCCTGCACGGTGACGTCCAGCGCCGTGGTCGGCTCGTCGGCGATCAGCACCTTCGGGTTGAGCGCCAACGCCATCGCGATCATGACGCGCTGCCGCATGCCGCCGGAGAACTGGTGCGGGTAGTCGCCGATCCGCCGGGCGGCGGCCGGGATCTTCACCAGGTCCATCAGCTCGATGGCCCGCCGGCGGGCGTCGCCGCGGGACATCCCCTCGCGCTGGCGCAGCGTCTCGCCGATCTGCCAGCCGACCGGGAAGACCGGGTTCAGCGCCGAGAGCGCGTCCTGGAAGATGATCGCGATCTCTTTGCCGCGTACCTGCCGGCGCTGCTCCTCCGACTGGGCGAGCAGGTCACGGCCCTGGTAGAGGATCTGCCCGGAGCGGATGTGCGCCGGCGGGGTGTCCAGGATGCCCATGATCGCCTGGGCGGTCACCGACTTGCCGGAGCCGGACTCGCCGAGCACGGCGAGCGTCTCGCCGGCGTCCAGGTGGTACGAGACGCCGTTGATCACCTTGGCCACGCCCTCGCCGGTGCGGAACTCGACGTGCAGGTCCCGTACCTCGAGAAGGTGGCCGCCCTCCGGGGTGGCGGAGGCGGGCGTGGGTTGGACGATGGAGTCGGTCATGCTGTGCCTGCCTTTCGCTCGCGAACTGCGGGGCTCGCTTCGCTCACTCCTCGCGCTCGCACGGATCACCGCAGCTTCGGGTCGAAGGCGTCACGGATCGCGTCGCCGAGCATGATGAACGCGAGCACGGTCAGTGCGAGGAAGGCCGACGGGACGATCAACGGCGTCGCCGCCTCCCGCATGTGGATCCGGCCGGTGTCGATGTCCTGGCCCCACGAGATGGTCGGCGCCTTGAGGCCGATGCCCAGGAAGGAGAGCGTGGCCTCGGCGGCGATGAACGAGCCGAGCGCGATGGTCAGCACCACGATGGCCGGGGCCAGCGAGTTCGGCAGGATGTGCCGCCACATGATCCGGCCGTGGTTGGCGCCGAGCATCCGGGCCGCCGCGACGTAGTCCTGCTCCTTGGCGGTGATCACCGAGGAGCGGACCACCCGGGCGGCGGTCGTCCAACCGAGGACGGCCAGCACGAAGATGACCGCGGTGATCCGGGCCGTGGGGCTGTCGCTGCCCACCCGCTTGAGCAGCACGATCGCGGCCAGCAGCAGCGGGATGCCGAGCACGACGTCGATCACCCGGGAGAGCACCGCGTCCACCCAGCGACCGAAGTAACCGGCCAGCATCCCGATGACCAGCGCGATCACGCCGGTGCCCAGGGCCGAGAGCGCGCCGACCAGCAGCGACGCCCGGGTGCCGTAGACCGCTCGGGAGTACGTGTCGCAGCCCTGGAAGTCGTACCCGAAGATGGCCCCGCCGGACGGCCCGGCGTGCTGCCGGGAGAGCAGGCAGTCGCGCGGGTCGTTCGCGGTGAACACGCCGGGCAGGAGCGCCATCAGGGTGACGAGCAGCACCAGCACCAGCGAGATCCAGAAGATCGGGTTGCGGCGCAGGTCGCGCCAGGCGTCCCCGGCCAGGCTGCGCGGCTTCTGCGCCGCGCCGACCTGGTTGGGCGTGCCGGGCTCACCCGAGGGGCCACGCCGTGCGGCCTGGTTCTCGGTGGCCGCCACAGTTTCGAAGTCACTCATAGCGGATCCTCGGGTCGAGTACGGCGTACAGGACATCCACCACCAGGTTCGAGACCAGGTAGACCACGACGAGCACGCTGACGATGCCCACCACCAGCGGCCCGTCCTCGGTGCGGATGCCCCGGAAGAGGTTGAAGCCCACGCCGGGGATGTTGAAGACGCCCTCGGTGATGATCGCGCCGCTCATCAGGTTGCCCAGCTCGACGCCGAGGAAGGTCACCACCGGGATGAGCGAGTTGCGCAGCACGTGGACGCTGACGATGCGCCGCTTGAGCAGGCCCTTCGACCGGGCGGTCCGCACGTAGTCGGCGCGCAGGTTCTCGGCCACCGAGGTGCGGGTCAGCCGCAGCGCGGTGGCGAGCGAGAGCGAGCCGAGCACGATGCCGGGCAGCAGCAGCGCGTAGAAGCTCGGCTCCGAGCCGGCGGTGGGCGGGAAGAGCTGCCACTTCACGCCGAGGAAGAACTGTGCGAGCGGCGCCAGCACGATGGTCGGGATGCCCAGCACCAGCAGCGTCAGCACCAGCGTCGAGTTGTCGAAGATGCTGGCCCGGCGGATTCCG
This sequence comes from Micromonospora sp. NPDC048909, assembly GCF_040649635.1. NCBI lineage: Bacteria > Bacillati > Actinomycetota > Actinomycetes > Micromonosporales > Micromonosporaceae > Micromonospora > Micromonospora sp. NPDC048909. Next base: position 153,280 of record NZ_JBEZFU010000003.1, read on the forward strand.
GCGATCACGCCGGAGGTGACGCCGAAGATGACGGCCACGGCGAGCGCGATGAGGGCCAGCTTCACGGTGACCGGCCAGGCCTGCTGGAGGATGTCGCCGATCTGCCGGCCGGTGAGCGACTGGCCCAGGTCGCCCTGGAGCAGGCTCCGCACGTAGTCGAAGTAGCGGTAGAAGAAGCCGCCCACGCCGGTCGCGTCCAGGTGGTACTTCTCGGTCAGATATGCCCGCTGAGCCGCCGTCACCGGCCGCTCACCGGCGAGAGCCTGGATCGGGTCGCCCTGCCCGGCGAACATCAGCGCATAGACGATCAGGGTGGTCCCGAGGAACGCGAGGACCATCTGCAGGAGGCGCCGCAGGATGTAGCGGAACATACTTGACAGTCTCTCTGGAAAAGTGCGAAAGGTTCGCAGTACGACGTCTCTGGTCGTACCGGAAATCTTGCCGCCGGCGCCCCTCCGGCCCGGGGGCCGTGCGGAGAGCGGCCGGACGGTCGGTCGGCGATTCCCGGTCCGCGCGTGCCCGGGCCACCCGGGTTTCCCCGAGTGGCCCGGACGCGGTCAGCTAGCTCAGCTGGTCGCTTCGATCTTGACCAGGTTGACGCGCTGGAACAGGTCCATCTCGACGTGGCTGACCTTGGTCGAATGCCCGAACACGTTCTCGCCGAAGCGGAGCGGGATCACCGGCATGTCCTTGGCCAGGATGTCCTCGGCCTGCTGGTACTTCTTGATCGCCTCTTCCTGGGTGGGAGCGGCGGAGCCCTCCTTCACCAGGCGGTCGAACTCCGGGTTGCTGTAGCCGTAGTAGTTCGACGAGCCGTTGGTGCTGTACAGCGGGCCCAGGTAGTCCTCCATGGACGGGTAGTCCATGACCCAGCCCAGCCGGAACATGCCGACCGGCTGCTTCTTCTCGACCTTGGTGAGCAGGTCGGCGAACTTCGGCTCGGCCGAGCCGACGACGTCCACGCCCAGGTTGGCCTTCAGCTGGTTGGCGGTCGCGTCGACCCAGTCCTTGTGGCCGCCGTCCCCGTTGTAGGAGATGACGATCTTCGACGGGCCGCCGGCGGCCTGGTAGAGCTTCTTGGCCTCGGTCGGGTTGAACTCGCCCGCCGCGCCCGCGGTGTTCTCCCGGTAGCCCGGCAGCACCGGCGAGACGAACGAACGAGCCGGCTGCTGCGAGTTCTTGAAGATCGACTTGGTGATCTCGTCCCGGTCGATCGCCATCGAGATCGCCTTGCGCACGTCCGGGTTGCTGAAGTTCTTGTCGAACGTCGGGAACGCCAGGAACTGGAACGACGACATCGGGCTGGTCTGGTAACGGTCGCCCAGGTCGGTCGGCGCGGTGCTCAGGCTCTCGGTCGGGATCGTCGGCAGCACGTCGAGGTTGTCCGCCAGCACGTCCGCGTACGCGGCGGTGAGCTGCTGGTAGACCCGGAACTCGACGGCATTCACCTTGGGCTTCTCACCCGGGTAGGCGTCGTACCGCTCGACGTCGATCTTGCTGTCGTGCTGCCAGGTGCCCTTCATCTTGAACGGGCCCTGACCGATCGGCGCCTGCTCGTAGGAGTCCTTGAGCACGCCCGGGGCCGAGAACGCGGCGTCCGGCAGCGGGTAGAAGGCGTTGTAGCCCAGCATCGTCTTGAAGTCGATGTACGGGGCGGAGAGCGTCACCTGGAAGGTCAGGTCGTCGACCTTCTTCAGGCCGGACATCTCCTTGGCCTTCGGCTTGTCGCCCTGCAGGTCCTGGTAGCCGTCGATCTTCTCGAAGAAGTAGCTGCCACCCTGGCCGTTGGGCGCGTACGCGCCGTAGTTCCAGGCGTTGATGTAGTCCTCGGACGTGACCTTCTCACCGTTGTGGAAGGTGAAGCCGTCCTTGAGCTTGATCGTCCAGACCTTGTTGTCGGACGACGTCACGGACTCGGCCGCGACCTCGTACGGCTTGTTCTGGGCGTCGTAGTCGACGAGCGGGCTGAACAGGCCGGCGAGCACCTGGGACCCGGACGTCTCGGTGGTGTTGGTCGGAACCAGGTGCTGGGGTTCCCCGATCTGGATACTGACCGCGGAACCGGAACCGCCGCTACCGGACCCACCGTCGCCGCCGCTGCCGCAGGCCGCGAGGCCCAGGGTCACCGCGAGCGGGAGGGCGGTCCAGGCGGCGAGCCTACGAACTCGCATTGAGCCTCCTCATCTCCTCACGCTGCGCAGTCAGGCCCGACGCTGGGTGACGCTGCGCAACAATCGGCAACGGTAGGTCGGGGTGGGTGCTTCCGGCAACGAGCCGGTTGCGACTCCGTAACAGTGTAGGTGGTGGCCCGTTGCCGACGGGCGGCCATTCTGCTAGGGCGAGGTCGTGTTTACGCCCCTGAAGTGCGATTACCGCTGGGAAGGCGGCGTGCTTCAGGCCGCTCCGGACGTCGCTCGGCGGTATCCGGTCGCCCGTCCCGGTTGTCGCCTTCCGTGCCCACCGGTCCGGTAACGGCTGTGGCTTGATCCACAAACCATCACCCAGGGTGATGAACGACACGTCACGCTTCGTTACCGAGGGCGGCTGCCCGAGCTGCCGCCGGGTCGTGGAACCGGGTCATCCGAAAGACCGACGTCCAACGTGAGACGATCAGTTCGTGACGGCGACGCTTCTGGACGGCAAGGCGACCGCGGCGGAGATCAAGGACGAGCTGCGAGCGCGGGTGAAGGCACTGGCCGAACGCGGCATCACCCCCGGACTGGGCACGGTCCTGGTCGGTTCCGACCCCGGCTCGCAGGCGTACGTCAACGGCAAGCACCGGGACTGCGCCGAGGTGGGCATCGCCTCGATCCGCCGCGAGCTGCCGGCCGACGCCACCCAGCAGCAGGTCGAGGACGTGCTCGCCGAGTTGAACGCCGACCCGGCCTGCCACGGCTACATCGTCCAGCTGCCGCTCCCGGCCCACCTCGACACCCAGCGGGTGCTGGAGCTGATCGACCCGGCCAAGGACGCCGACGGCCTGCACCCGGTGAACCTCGGCCGGCTGGTGCTCGGCTACCCGGGGCCGCTGCCCTGCACCCCGCGCGGCATCGTCGAGCTGCTGCGCCGCTACGACGTGCCGCTGCGCGGCGCCAAGGTGGCGGTCGTCGGCCGCGGCAACACCGTCGGTCGCCCGCTCGGCCTGCTGCTCACCCGGCGCACCGAGAACGCCACCGTGACGCTCTGCCACACCGGCACCCTCGACCTCGCCGCGCAGACCAGGGACGCCGAGATCGTGATCGTGGCGGCCGGTGTACCCGGCCTGCTCACCGCTGACATGATCACCCCGGGCGCCGTGGTGGTCGATGTCGGTATCACCCGGGTGGTCGGGCCGGACGGCAAGGGCCGTTACACCGGGGACGTGGACCCGGGGGTGGCCGAGGTGGCCGGCGGCCTCGTTCCGATGCCGGGCGGCGTCGGCCCGATGACCCGGGCCATGCTGCTGACCAACGTGGTCGAGCGCGCCGAGCAGGGCTGAGGTCTGGACGCGACGCCCGTCAGGGTCATAACCGTCCGCCCCTGGCCGGTTCGGTGCCAGGATGACTGATACGGTCCGGAAAACCGACTGGTAGCAGGGAGTGGGACGACCATGGGTAAGAAGGTCACTGTCGTCGGGGCCGGCTTCTACGGCTCCACTACCGCACAGCGCCTGGCCGAGTACGACGTCTTCGACACCGTCGTGATCACCGACATCGTGGAGGGCAAGCCGGCGGGTCTCGCGCTGGACCTCAACCAGTCGCGCCCGATCGAGGGCTTCGAGACGAAGGTCGTCGGCGTCACCACCGGCCCGAACGGCGAGGGCTACGAGGCGATCGAGGGCTCAGACGTCGTCGTGATCACCGCCGGTCTGCCGCGCAAGCCGGGCATGAGCCGGATGGACCTGCTGGAGACGAACGCCAAGATCGTCCGCCAGGTCGCCGAGAACGTCGCCAAGTACGCCCCGAACGCCGTCGTCATCGTGGTCTCCAACCCGCTGGACGAGATGACCGCGCTGGCCCAGCTCGCCACCCAGTTCCCGAGGAACCGGGTGCTCGGCCAGGCCGGCATGCTCGACACCGCCCGGTTCACCAACTTCGTGGCCGAGGCGCTGAACGTACCGGTGAAGTCGGTGAAGACGCTCACCCTCGGCTCGCACGGCGACACCATGGTGCCGGTGCCGTCGAAGAGCACGGTCAACGGCAAGCCGCTGCGTGAGGCCATGCCCGACGCGCAGATCGAGGAGCTGGTCGTCAAGACCCGCAACGGTGGCGCCGAGGTGGTCGCGCTGCTGAAGACCGGCTCGGCGTACTACGCCCCGTCGGCCGCCGCCGCCAAGATGGCGAAGGCCGTCGCGGAGGACTCCGGCGAGGTCATGCCGGTCTGCGCCTGGGTCGACGGCCAGTACGGCATCTCCGGGGTCTACCTGGGCGTGGAGGCGCAGATCGGCGCCGAGGGCGTGAAGCGGGTCGTCGAGACCGACCTGGACGCCGACGAGCTGGCGAGCCTCAAGGAGGCCGCCGAGGCGGTCCGCGCCAAGCAGGCCGACGTAGCCAACATGTGATCCAACCCGACCCACGGAAGGGGCGCGCCGGCCAAGCCGGCGCGCCCCTTCCCTGTCCCGCCCCCGTCCGCCCCACCCGGTCAGAGGGAGGTGAAGGGGGTGCCCAGGTGGGGGGTGGCCAGGAGGGTGGGGGTGGTGGTCAGGGTGCCCAGGAGGGTCGTGCGGGACTTTCGGGCGGTCGTGGGGTCCTCCTCGTGGGCGTACGCCAGGTCGGGGTCGACCAGTTGCACGGCGTGCACCAGCAGGTCGCCGGTGAACAGCAGGCGCTCGTCGGCCGCGTCCAGCAGCACGGACTGGTGGCCGGGAGTGTGCCCGGGGGTCGGCAGCAGTCGTACCGCCGGGGTGAGGGTGGTCTCGCCGTCGACCACCCGGAGCTGGCCGGCGGCGCGCAACGGCGCGACCAGGCCGGCCGGCAGCCCCGGGTTGAGGCTCTCCGCGGCGTCCAGCTCGGCGCGCTGCACCAGGTAGCTCGCGTTCGGGAAGTACGGCCGCCCGGGCGTGCCGGTCACCGCCCAGCCGATGTGGTCGCTGTGCAGGTGGGTCAGCACGACCGTGTCGACGTCGGTCGGGTCGATGCCGGCGGCAGCCAACTCGGCGGGGAGTCGGCCGGGCACCGGCGCCCAGCTCGCGGCGGGCGCGTCGGCCGGGCCGATGCCGGCGTCGACCAGGGTGACCGGCCCGTCGCCGGCGCGGATCGCGAAGCTGCGGAATTGCAGCCACCACTGCCCGTCGTCGGTCACCGAGCCGGGGTCGCGCCGGTCGGCCTCCCGCCAGTGGGCCGCGGTGGCGTGCGGAAACGCCGCCGCCCGGGGCTGGAAGAAGGCACCCTCCCCGTCGGTCAGCGCGGTCACCGTGATAGACCCGAGGGTGCGGCTCAGTGGCATCGGGCGAGGATGCCAGGGAACTACTGCGCCGTGCAGCCCCGTTTCGCGGCCGACCGAGGCCGGCTGGGGGCTGCCGGCGAGTTTCCAGTACGCTCGTACTGCTTGAGCACGTGTCCCCCGAGAGGAGCGCCGGCCGATGGCGAAGATCAAGGTAAACAACCCGGTCGTGGAGCTCGACGGCGACGAGATGACCCGGATCATCTGGAAGCAGATCCGGGAGCAGCTGATCCTGCCCTACCTCGACGTCGACCTGCACTACTACGACCTGTCGATCCAGCACCGCGACGAGACCGACGACCAGGTCACCATTGACGCCGCCAACGCCATCAAGGAGCACGGCGTCGGCGTGAAGTGCGCCACCATCACCCCGGACGAGGCCCGGGTCGAGGAGTTCGGCCTGAAGAAGATGTGGCGGTCGCCGAACGGCACCATCCGCAACATCCTCGGCGGCGTCGTCTTCCGTGAGCCGATCATCATGTCCAACGTGCCGCGGCTGGTCCCCGGCTGGACCAAGCCGATCATCATCGGCCGGCACGCCCACGGTGACCAGTACAAGGCCACCGACTTCGTCGTGCCCGGCCCCGGCAAGGTGACCGTCACCTACACCCCGGCCGACGGCTCCGCGCCGGTGGAGATGGAGGTCGCCGACTTCTCCGGCGGCGGCATCGCCATGGGCATGTACAACTTCGACGAGTCGATCCGGGACTTCGCCCGGGCCTCGTTCCGGTACGGCCTGGACCGCAACTACCCGGTCTACCTGTCCACCAAGAACACCATCCTGAAGGCCTACGACGGCCGGTTCAAGGACATCTTCGCCGAGGTGTTCGAGAACGAGTTCAAGGCCGAGTTCGACGCCGCCGGCATCACCTACGAGCACCGGCTGATCGACGACATGGTCGCCGCCGCGCTCAAGTGGGAGGGTGGCTACGTCTGGGCCTGCAAGAACTACGACGGTGACGTCCAGTCCGACACCGTCGCGCAGGGCTTCGGCTCGCTGGGTCTGATGACCTCCGTCCTGCTCTCCCCGGACGGCCGCACCGTCGAGGCCGAGGCCGCGCACGGCACGGTCACCCGGCACTACCGGCAGTGGCAGAAGGGCGAGAAGACCTCGACCAACCCGATCGCGTCGATCTACGCCTGGACCCGGGGCCTGGCCCACCGGGGCAAGCTGGACGGCACCCCGGCGGTCACCGAGTTCGCCAACACCCTGGAGCAGGTCATCGTCGACACCGTCGAGGGCGGCCAGATGACCAAGGACCTCGCGCTGCTCATCTCGCGGGACGCCCCGTGGCTGACCACCGACGAGTTCATGAACGCGCTCGACGAGAACCTGGCGCGCAAGCTCGCCGCCTGATCCTCGCCAGCAACCGCACGGAGCCCGCCGGCACCCGCCGGCGGGCTCCGTCGTCTGCGGAAACTTTCGTCACCTCAACCGGCGCGCCTCGTTGACCAGGGTGGACGAGATGCCAGTCGCGTCCAGGAAGGTTGACCGCGGTCGCCTCGCGGCACGAGTGCCGATCAGCCAGCCTTCCCGGCTGTCGAGCACAGCCAGCCGTCCCTTCCCTGCGGGGGGCCCTGTCCCGGGCCCCCCGCGCCCTGTTCGCCACCCTCCCGGCCGGGCCGGGAGGGATCAGGCGGCGCGGAGCAGTTCGGCGGCGCGCTCCGGGGCGATGTCGTTGATGAAGACGCCCATCCCCGACTCCGAGCCGGCCAGGTACTTCAGCTTGTCCTTCGCCCGCCGGATGCTGAACAGCTGCAGGTGCAGGTGGCCCAACTCGCGGTCGATCCGCACCGGCGCCTGGTGCCAGGCCGCGATGTACGGCATCGGCATGTCGAAGAGGCCGTCGAAGCGGCGCAGCAGGTCCAGGTAGAGCGGCCCGAAGGCGTCCCGCTCGGCGTCGTCCAGCGCCGGGATGTCCGGCACCGGCCGGTGCGGGGCGACGTGCACCTCGAACGGCCAGCGGGCCGCCGCCGGCACGTACGCCGTCCAGTGCTCGTTGCTCGCCACCACGCGGTCGCCGGCAGCCCGCTCGGCGGCGAGCACGTCGGCGTAGAGGTTCCCGCCGCCGGTGCGCTCGGCGTGCCGGCGCGCGGCGGCGAGCAGCGCTCGGGTCCGGGGCGTGACGAAGGGGTACGCGTAGATCTGGCCGTGCGGGTGGTGCAGGGTCACCCCGATCTCGACGCCGCGGTTCTCGAAGCAGAACACCTGCTCCACGCCGGGCAGCTCACCCAGCGCCACGGTCCGGTCGGCGAGCGCGTCGAGCACGGTGCGCACCCGGCGGGGGGAGAGGCTGGCGAACGAGGCGTTGTGGTCGGAGGTGAAGCAGACCACCTCGCAGCGGCCGAGCCCCGGGCGGAGCGGGGTGAACGGGGTGATCTGCCCGGGCTCGTCGGCCACCCGGCCGCTCAGCGACGGGAAGCGGTTCTCGAAGACCACGACGTCGTAGTCGGACGCCGGGATCTCGGTGAGCCGGTCGCCCTCCGACGGGTCGAGCGGGCACTGGTCGGCCGGGGGCAGGAAGATGCGGGTCTGCCGGTGCACGGCGACCGCCACCCACTCGTCGGTCAACGGGTCGTAGCGCAGCTGCGACGCGGGAGGCGGGGGTGGCAGGTCACGCCGGTCCGGCTGGTCGCGGACCGCGTCGTCCCGCTCGTCGAAGTAGATCAGTTCCCGGCCGTCGGCCAGCTCGATCGCGGTGCGCTTCACTCCGCCGCCCCTCCACTCGTCGGCGTGCCCGTCGACCGGCCCGCCCCCGTCACCATCACCAGTTCGCCCACCCGGTCGCCGAGTACCCGCCGCGCATCCGGCGCCAACTGGTCGTCGGTGACCAGCACGTGCGCGGCGGAGAGTTCGACGATCGAGGAGATGCCCACCGTGCCCCACTTGGTGTGGTCGGCGAGCACCACCAGTCGGTCCGCCGCCGCCACCAGCGCCCGGTCGGTCTCCGCCTCCATCAGGTTCGGGGTGGTGAACCCCGCCCGCTCGGTGATCCCGTGCACGCCGAGGAAGAGCAGGTCCAGGTGGAGCGACCGGATCGCCCCGACGGCCAGCGGCCCGACCAGCGCGTCGGACGGCGTCCGCACCCCGCCGGTGAGCACCACGGTCTGGTCCGGCCGGCCCGCGGCGTGCAGGATCTCCGCCACCGGAAGCGAGTTGGTCACCACGGTCAGCCCGGGCACGTCCACCAGGCGGCGAGCCAGCTCGGCGGTGGTGGTGCCGGCCGAGAGCGCGACGGCCGCGCCCGGCCGGACCAGCTGCGCCGCCCGGTCGGCGATCGCCGCCTTCTCGGCCGGTTGCTGGACCGACTTCGCCGAGAATCCCGGCTCGTCGGTCGAGCCGGGGCCGGCGACGGTCGCCCCACCGTGCACCTTGGCGAGCAGGCCGCGCTCGTGCAGCGTCTCCAGGTCGCGTCGGATGGTCATGTCCGAGACGCCGAACTCGGCGGCCAGCTCGGTGACCCGTACGCCGCCGGTCGACCGGACCCGGTCCAGGATGGCCGCCTGCCGCTGTTGCGCCAGCATCCGCCACACCTCCGGGACCGTCCACGCACTCTCACGCGGTCAAACGTGTTCCAACAAGAATGAACACTAGCGCGTGCCCGGAAGCGGCGGAAGGAACGGGGGTGGTCGCCGGGATCAGGCGGACTGGAGCTTGGGTTCGACCCAGCCCGTCTCGGTGAGGTGGTGCAGCACCGCCTGGACCGCCTGGTCGACGCTCAGCTCGCTGGTGTCCAGCACCAGGTCGGCGTCGGTCGGCTCCTCGTAGGGGTCGTCGACGCCGGTCATCCCGGTGATCAGGCCGGCGCGCGCTCGCGCGTAGAGCCCCTTGCGGTCGCGCCGCTCACAGACCTCCAGCGGAGTGGCGACGTGCACCAGCTGGAAGCCCGCCCCGGCGGCGAGCGCCATCTCCCGGGCGGCCGCCCGGGCCGCCGCGTACGGGGCGATCGGGCAGCAGATCGCCACCCCGCGATGCCGGGCGATCTCGGCCGCCACCCAGCCGATCCGGCGCACGTTCAGATCCCGGTCGGCCTTGCCGAACCCGAGCCCGGCGGAGAGCTCCCGGCGGACCACGTCCCCGTCGAGCAGGGTGATCGTCCGGTCGCCGCTCTCCCGTAGCGCGTCGGACACCCCCCGGGCGATTGTCGACTTGCCCGACCCGGAGAGCCCGGTCATGAAGAGCACCAGCCCGCGGTGCCGGCGCGGCGGCCGGGCCCGGGCCAGTTCCTTGGCCACCGCCGGCGGAGTGTGCCACTCGGGCAGCGGGAAGCCCCGATCCAGCAGATCGTTGATCTCGGCCTGGGTCAGCGCCAGTCGCCGGTTGCGCGGCGGGATGTCCTCCCGCCAGCGCCACTGCCCGTCCCGGTTGTCGTACGCCAGCTCACGCGGCACCAGCACCCGCAGCCCGGCGCCGGAGAGCATCTCGCCGGTCGACAGCAGGTGGGTGACGCCGTACGCGGCCGACACCCGGGCCCGCAGCAGCGCGTCGCTGATCTCGTCGGGGCGGCGGGAGAGCGGCACGGCCACCAGGGTGGCCGGTGGCATCCGGTCCCGGGCGGCGAAGACGGCGCGCACCAGCGCCTCGGGCGGCAGCCCGCCGGAGCCCTCCTCGCCGATCGGAATCAGGATCAGCAGGTGCGCGCCGAGGGTACGGACGGCGTGCGCGATCTGGGCGAGCTGCGGGCGGTGCAGCGGCCGGTCGGCGATCACCCCGAGCACCCGGCCCGGTGGCAGCAGCGCGCGCACCTCCTCCGGGCTGCGGCGCAGCCGCTGGAACGGCCCGTGTGCGCCGTCGCCGAGCCGGCGTACCACCCCGCCGACGGCGGCCACCCCGTCCCGGACCAGCCAGGTGTCGGCCACGTCCAGCGCGGCCATCGGAGCGCCCTCGCCGTCGGTGAGCACCAGCGCGCGGCGTTCCGGGTCGCGCGGATCGAACGACTGGGCGAGCGCGGCCGGCACCTGGAGGGTCACCGGCACCTGCCACGGGTTGCCGTCGGCGAGCCGGCCGCGGCGGCTGACCGAGACCAGGTCGGCCCGGGTCATGAAGCCGGTCAGCGGGGTGTACGCCCCGGTCAGCAGCAGCTCCAGGTCGGCCAGCTCCCCGGGGCGCGGCGTGTACGCCGGCGCGTCCCGGAGCACCTCGTCGGGCAGCACCCACCCGTTGCTCATCGCACCCCCTACTCGCCGGCCGGCACACAGTTTCGCAGCCGACCGGCGATCGGTCGAGGGCGCCACTCCACGATCGGAGCGCGGGCGGAGCGGGGCGGCCGCCGTCGGCTCAGGCCGGCGGGTCCAGCGCAGCCGCCCCGAACGAGACGGCGAACCGCTTGCACCAGATGGAGACGCTGGTCAACCCGGTCAGGTCCACGCCGGCCGGGATCTCGTAACCCTGATTGCCCCGGTTGCCCTTGAGCCGGCCCAGCTCGACCCAGCGGCCGTCGTCGAAGACCCGCCAACCCGCCGTGCCGTCGCGTACCGGCTGGTCGGTGAGCCACACCCGGAGGTCCGGGCCGTTCGAGGTGGACAGACCGACGAGCTCCAACCGGTGCCGGCCGGCCGCGTCCCGGACGATCCGGGCGGTGCCGGCGGTGTCGTGCTCGTGGGTGACGAACGTGCCGGCGCGGACGACCGTGGGCGCGGCCGGCTCGGCGGGCGTGCTCGGGGTGCCGCTGCTACTCGCGGCCGGCGTGGTCGGCGCGCCGGTGGAGACCACGGTCAGCGCCTCGTCGACCTCGGCGTCGGTGACCAGCTTCCATGGCTGGAACCACCAGAGACCGAGGGTGGCCCCGACGAGGAGCACGGCGAGCGTGACCCAGGTCAGGCGGGCGCGCAGCAGGCGAGCGGACATGGGCACAGTCTGTCGCCGCAGGCCCGGACACGGCGTTACGAAAGCCTTACCGGTGGTGGCGCCGGCCCTCCGGGGCCCGGCGACGGGGAGACGCATTAGGGGTCGGCCGCCCCCAGGATCGGGGGAGGACCAGGGGCGCGCCGGGCACCGGGACGGGCGGTGGCTGCCTAGGCTGGCGGCGTGACACTCATCGCGACCGAGTCGCTGACCAAGACGTACGGGGGAGGGGTCACCGCGCTGGCCGACCTCACCGTCGCGGTCGAGCCGGGGATCATCGGGCTGGTCGGCGCGAACGGCGCCGGCAAGTCGACGTTGATCAAGATCCTGCTCGGCCTGCTCGCACCGACCAGCGGCCGGGTGCAGGTGCTGGGCCTGGACCCGACCGCAGACTCGGCCGCGGTCCGCGCCCGGGTCGGCTACATGCCCGAGCACGACGCGCTCCCGCCCGACCTCACCGCCTCGGAGCTGGTCACCCACCTCGGGCGGATCAGCGGGCTGCCGCGCACCGTCGCCCGCGAGCGGGCCTCCGAGGCGCTGCGGCACGTCGGGCTCTACGAGGAGCGCTACCGCCCGGTCGGCGGCTACTCCACCGGCATGAAGCAGCGGGTGAAGCTCGCCCAGGCGCTGGTGCACGACCCCGACCTGCTGCTGCTCGACGAGCCGACCAACGGCCTCGACCCGGCCGGCCGGGACGCCATGCTGGCCCTGGTGCACCGGATCGGCACGGAGTTCGGCATCTCGGTGCTGGTCTGCTCGCACCTGCTCGGCGAGGTGGAGCGGATCTGCGACACGCTCGTCGCCATCGACGGCGGGCGGCTGCTGCGCGCCGACCACATCTCCGCGATGACCTCGGCCATCGACGTGCTCGCCGTCGAGGTCAGCGAGGGCACCGAGGAGCTGGCCGGCCGGCTCGCCGCGCTGCACCTGCCGGTGCGCCGGGACGGGCGGCTGCTGCTCGTCGAGCTCGCCGACGAGGGCACCTACGACCTGATCCTCGGCGCGGTCGCCGAGCTGGACCTGCCGTTGCACCGGCTGGACCAGCGCCGGCACCGGGTGGCCGAGCTCTTCGCCACGAGGGAGCCCAGCAATGTCTGAGCCGACCGGCGTCATCCACGACATCGGCTACCAGCGCTACACCGGCCCGCGGCTGGGCCGCCGGCACGTCTTCGGCGCGCTCTACCTGCACGGCCTGCGGACGGCGTTCGGCCTCGGCCGCAGCGCCAAGGCCAAGATCTTCCCGTGGCTGGTGGTCGGCATCGTCACCCTGGTCGCCGCCGGTGTCACCGCGGTGCGCAGCCAGATCGGCGAGGTGGTGATGACCTACGCCCAGTTCGCCGACGCGATGAGCTGGCTGGTCATCTTCTTCGTCGCGGTGGTCGCCCCCGAACTGGTCTCCCGGGACCTGCGCAGCGGGGTGCTGCCGCTCTACTTCTCCCGACCGCTGCCGCGCACCGACTATCCGCTGGCCAAGCTGCTGGCCCTGGTGACCGCGCTGTGGCTGCTGCTCGGCGGGCCGCAGCTGGTGATGTTCCTCGGGGCCGCGTTCACCACCGACGACGGCATGAGCGGGGTCTGGAACGAGCTGCTCGACCTGCTGCCGGGCCTGCTCTACGCCGGCCTCTGGGCGGCGGTCTTCGCCTCGGTCGGGCTGCTGGTCGCCTCGCTCACCGGCAAGCGGGCGTTCGCCGCCGGTGGGATCGTCGCGGTCTTCCTGATGACCACACCGATCGTCGGCACGCTGTCGATCATGCCGTCCCGGACGCTCAACGAGCTGGCCGGCCTCGCCTCGCCGTCCACGCTGGTGCAGGGGGTCGGCATCTGGTCCCTCGGTGACCTGCTGATCACCGGGGAGAACGCCCCGGACACCAGCTCCATGATCGGCGGTTTCGGCCCGGTCTACGCGATCGTCGCCGTGCTGCTCATCGCCCTCTGCGTCACCCTGCTGCTGGCCCGGTACCGGAAGGTGGCCTCCCGATGAGCGCGATCAGCGCCGGCACTGCCCGGCCCACGGCGGTCGGCGAGCCGCCCGCCCCGACCACGAGCACCTTGGAGCTGACGGGGGTCTCCCGCTGGTACGGCAACGTGGTCGCGGTCAACGACGTCAGCATGCGCCTCGGCCCCGGGGTCACCGGGCTACTCGGGCCCAACGGCGCCGGCAAGACCACCCTGCTGCACATGATGGCCGGCTTCCTCACCCCGTCCCGCGGGGCGGTCACCCTGGACGGCGAGCCGACCTGGCGCAACCCGGGCGTCTACCGCCGGCTGGGGCTGGTGAGCGAGCGCGAGGCGGTGCACACCTTCCTCAGCGCGTACGAGTTCGTGCTGGCGAGCGCCAAGCTGCACCGGCTGCCGGATCCCCAGGAGGCGGCCCGCCGGGCGATCGCGCTGGTCGAGCTGGAGGACGCGCAGGACCGGCGGATCGGCACCTACTCCAAGGGCATGCGGCAGCGCACCCGGGTGGCCGCGGCGCTGGTGCACGACCCGCAGGTGCTGCTGCTCGACGAGCCGTTCAACGGAATGGACCCGCGCCAGCGGCTGCACATGATGGAGCTGCTGCACCGCCTCGGTGACGCCGGCCGGACGATCCTGTTCAGCTCGCACATCCTCGAGGAGGTCGAGCAGGTCTCCGGCACCGTCCAGGTGATGGTCGCCGGCCGGCTGGCCGCGTCCGGTGACTTCCGGACCATCCGCCGGCTGATGACCAACCGACCGCACGTCTTCGCGGTGCACTCCACCGACGACCGGGCGCTGGCCGTCGCGCTGATGGCCGAGCCGTCGGTGACCGGGGTGGAGTTGGGGCGCACGGGGCTGACCGTGCGGGCCGGCGACTACGGCGCCTTCACCCGGGCGCTGCCGAAGATCGCTCTGGCGAAGGGCATCCGGGTCCGGCAGCTGCTGCCCGAGGACGAGTCCCTGGAGAGCGTCTTCTCCTACCTGGTGGAGGCCTGAGACATGTCGACCGTTTCCTGGATCACCGCGCGAGGCCTCTTCGGTCGTCGTCGGTTCCTGCTGCTCTTCCCACTGCCGGTGGTGCTGGTGCTGCTCGCCGTGCTCTCCCGTTCGCTCGGTGTGGACCCGGGCGAGTGGGGGCCGCCGGTGCTGGTCGGCCTCGGGCTGGCCGTGGTGCTGCCGGTGGTCGCGCTGATCGTCGGCACCGGCGTGCTCGGGGCCGAGATCGACGACGGCACGGTGGTGCATATCCTCACCAAGCCGCTGCCGCGCTGGCAGATCGTGCTGCCCAAGCTGGCGGTGGCGACCGGCGTCACCGCGGCGACCGTCGCCGTGCCGCTCTACGTCGCGGGTGTACTGGCCCATTCGGTGAGCCTCGGCCTGGCGCTCGCCGCCGCCGGGTGCCTCGGCGCGCTGGCCTACTCGGCGCTCTTCCTGGCGCTCAGCCTGCTCACCCGGCGACCGGTGCTGCTCGGCCTGGTCTACGTGCTGATCTGGGAGGGTCTGCTCGGCAACTTCGTCAGCGGCACCAAGGTCCTCTCCATCCAGCAGTACGTGATCGCGCTCGCCGACCGGCTGGCCCCGACCGGGCTGCTGGAGACCAGCGTCTCGGTGCCGGTGGCGGCGGTGATGACCGGGCTGGTGAGCGTCGGCTTCACCGTGCTCGCGATCGACCGACTGCGGTCGTTCAGCGTGGCCGGCGAGACGAGCTGAACCGGCCGGGACCGGACCCGGTGGCGGCCGGGCGCAGTGCGCCCGGCCCGTCCGGCCGCTCGGCGGCGACACCCCGATGAGCGTCATGCCTCAGCGTCGTAGTGATGACGCTGAGGCATGACTGTCGGTTCTCAGCGAGGACTTCGGCACGCCAGGACCCTTTTCAGCAGACCTGTCCGCCTGTCCGCACGGCCGGTCGGCCCGACGTGGTGCCTGCCACCACTACCCCTGGGCCGGGGAATGCGGGTGGCGCAGGCCCAGCAGTCCGAGGCGGTCCGCGTGAAGAACCATGGCTACTACGTGAAGATCATCGACGGTGGAAGCGGGCCGGATCAGATCGCCGACGCTCAGGCGCAGAACGGGACGGAGCGGCCACCCACCCGATGCCTCGACCCCGAGACGGATCTCCCTCCGGGTTCCCCCCAGCGACCCCGGTACCCGGTTCTCATCGGCGGATACGCCGTCCATGGCGCTGAGCAGAGCCGAGCGGGCGCCGAGGTTCCCGGCGCACGTCAGCGGGCGCGGCCGTAACCGAGGGGTCGGTTCGGGCCCGCGCGGGCAGGATGGTGCTTGCCGGGTGACGGATGGTAGGGCTGGCCGGATGGACCGCTCCGGCTTGGTCGGAGAGGCTGGAGCCGTGAGTGCAGAAGCGGGGCGGGTGCTGCCGCGTGAGCCCTACTCAGGCAGCACGAGGCACTGGTTGGTGAGTCTGGCGCTGGCCGGGCTGGCCGCCGCGGCGACCACGACGGTCGCGCAGGGCAGCGGTGACTTCCACTGGTGGGCGGGGTTCGTGCTGATCCCCGGCGCCCTGATCGCCGCGTGCGGCGGGCCGCTGCTCGCCCGGGGCGGGGGCCGGGCCTTCGCCGGCTACGTCGTCGCCTGCGTCGGCGCCCTGGTCTTCGCCACCGGAGCGCTGCTGATGTTCGGCGTGATGAACCGCGGCTGGCCGGTAATGATCATGGTGCCCTGCCTGGCCATCGCCGGCACCTACTACTGGCGGCCGGCGCACCCGTTGGCGCGCGGGCTGCACCGGGCGGTGGCGCTGCTGGCGCTGGCCGGAGCGCTGCTCGGCGCCACCTTCCAGCTGATCCAGGCCGGCCTGGTCGACTTCGGCGCCACCGGCTGGTGGGGTGCGTTCCTGATGCTCGCCGGGGTGATCGTGCTCGGCAACGCGGTCGAGCTGACCCGGCACCGGATGCCGTACCGGCTCCAGGCCATCACCCTGCTGGTCGGTCCCGCCGTGGTCGCCTTCCTGCTCGGTCTCCGCTTCCTGCGGGGCTGGTGAGGGCGGCCCCGGCGGTCAGAAGGCCGAGGCGATGACGAGTTCGGTGGTGCGGTCCGGGAGCAGGTCGAGCTTGCCGATCCGCCCGGCGGCCCGCAGGTCGTCCGAAATCAACATCAGCTTCTCCAGCAGCGCCGCCGGGCCGAGCGCCTCGGCCAGCGGCACCTCCGCCCGCATCGAGAGCTTCCGCTCCGACTTGGCCCGCCGCACCTGGCTGAGCGCGTCCCCGGCGAGCCGGAGCAGCTCCGGATCACCCGTACCCTCGATCGCCCGGCCCACCTCGTGGGTGGTCGGCCACGTCGCGCGGTGCACCGAGCCGTAGCGCCACCAGGACCAGACCTCCTCGGTGACGTACGGCAGCACCGGAGCGAAGAGGCGCAGCTGCACCGAGAGGGCGGTGGCCAGCGCCGCCCGGGCCGACTGCGCCCCGGGCCCGGTGCCGTACGCCCGCTCCTTCACCAGCTCGATGTAGTCGTCACAGAACCGCCAGAAGAACGACTCGGTGGCCAGCAGGGCGGCGGTGTGGTCGTACCCCTCGAAGGCGGCCGTCGCGGTGGCGGCCACCGTGGAGAGTTCGGCGAGCATGGCCCGGTCCAGCGGCTCCGTCGCGACGGCCCGCAACGCGTCGGCGGCGCCCAGCCCGAGCGCGAACTTCGACGCGTTGAGCAGCTTGGTGGCGAGCCGCCGACCGATCTTGATCTGGGCCGGGTCGAAGGCCAGGTCCATCCCCGGCTTGCCGCTCGCCGCCCAGTACCGCACCGCGTCCGAGCTGTGCTGCTCCAGCAGCGCCAGCGGGGTGACCACGTTCCCCTTGGACTTGGACATCTTCTTGCGGTCCGGGTCGAGGATCCAGCCGGAGAGTTCGGTGTCCCGCCAGGGCAGCACGCCGTGCTCCAGGTGGGAGCGGACCACGGTGGCGAAGAGCCAGGTCCGGATGATGTCGTGCCCCTGCGGACGCAGGTCCATCGGGAAGACCCGGGCGAAGAGGTCCGGATCGGTCTCCCAGCCGCCGACGATCTGCGGGGTCAGCGACGACGTGGCCCAGGTGTCGAGCACGTCCGGGTCGCCGACGAAGCCGCCGGGCTGTCCACGCTGGGATTCGTCGTAGCCGGACGGCGGGTCGGTGGACGGGTCAACCGGCAGCGCGGACTCGTCGGGCGTGAGAGGCTGGGACCGGTCCGGCTCGCCAGCGTCGTCGAGCCGGTACCACACCGGCACCGGCACCCCGAAGAAGCGCTGCCGACTGACCAGCCAGTCGCCGGTCAGGCCGCTCACCCAGTGGTCGTAGCGGTGCCGCATGTGCTCCGGCACCCAGTGCAGCTCGCGCCCCCGGGCCAGCAGCTCCGCACGCAGCTGCGGATCGCGCCCGCCGTTGCGCAGATACCACTGCCGGGTGGAGACGATCTCCAGTGGCCGGTCGCCCCGCTCGTAGAACTTCACCGGGTGCGTGATCGGCCGCGGCTCGCCGATCAGGTCACCCGCGTCGGCCAACCTGGCGACGATCTCCCGGCGGGCGCCGTTGACGGTCTGCCCGGCCAGCGCCGCGTACGGCTGCGCCGGCACCCCGGCCGGCGGCTCCGGCAGCAGCCGGCCGTCCCGGCCGATCACCACCCGGGTGTCCAGCCGCAGCTCCCGCCACCAGGTCACGTCGTTCAGGTCGCCGAAGGTGCAGACCATCGCGATGCCGGTGCCCTTGGCCGGATCGGCGAGCGGGTGCGCGCGCACCGGCACCTCGACCCCGAAGAGCGGGCTGCGCACGGTCGCGCCGACCAGGTCGGCGTAGCGCTCGTCGTCCGGATGGCAGACCAGCGCCACGCACGCCGGCAGCAGCTCCGGGCGGGTGGTGTCGATCAGCACCTCGCGCCCGCCCGGGCCGGTGAACCGCAGCCGGTGGTAGGCGCCCGGCCGCTCCCGGTCCTCCAACTCGGCCTGGGCCACCGCGGTGCCGAAGCCGACGTCCCAGAGCGTCGGCGCCTCCGCCTGATAGGCCTCGCCGCGGAGCAGGTTGCGCAGGAACGCCCGCTGGCTGGTGGCCCGGGCCGCCCGGCCGATCGTGGTGTAGGTCAGCGACCAGTCGACCGACAGCCCGAGCCGCCGCCAGAGCGCCTCGAAGACCTGCTCGTCGGCGACCGTGAGGCGCTCGCAGAGCTCGATGAAGTTGCGCCGGGAGACCGGCGTCGGGTTCTTCCGGGCGTCGTCGGAGACCGGGGTGGCCGGCGGGCGCCAGACCGGGTCGTAGGGCAGCGCCGGGTCGCAGCGCACCCCGTAGACGTTCTGCACCCGACGCTCGGTCGGCAGGCCGTTGTCGTCCCAGCCCATCGGGTAGAACACCGCCTTGCCGCGCATCCGCTGGAACCGGGCGACGGTGTCGGTGTGCGTGTACGAGAAGACGTGCCCCATGTGCAGCTCGCCCGATACGGTCGGCGGCGGGGTGTCGATCGCGTACACGTCCGAGCGCTGCTTCGAGCGGTCGAACGCGTACGTGCCCTCCTCCTGCCAGCGGCGCGCCCAGTTCTCCTCGAGCCCGTCCAGGGTCGGACGCTCGGGGACACCGGCGCGGGCCGTCCTCGCCGTATCAGTCATCCTGCGATCGTAGGCAGCCCGCAACGGCCGGACCACGGGTTAACCCGCGCGCCACGACGAAATCGCGCCCGGGGGTGCTACGGCGCGATCGGGCTGAGCAGCGGGCCCAGGGTGGAGAGCTGGAAGCCGAGCGTCCCGCCGGTGCGCGAGTTAACCCGGTCGAGCACGGTGGAGACCGGCGCGTACGAGTTGTGCTCGTTCGGGTTGGTGCAGGGGCCCTGGCCCGGGTCGCCGTTGGAGAGGATGCCCAGCGCCCTGCCGTCCGACTCGGTGAAGAGCGGCCCGCCGCTGTCCCCGGGGCGGGCGCAGATCCGTACGTCGATGCCGCCGCTGCCGCGGCCGGTGATCTCCCCGCACCGGGTGCCCGGGATGTAGCCCGCGCCGGCTCCCGAGTCGACGTACGTCTCGCCCGCCTTCGGCGTGTACGCCGACCCGGTCGCGCAGACGATCCAGCCGACCTGGATGGCGTTCGCCGCGACGTAACCGGTGACCGCCACGTCCCGACTGCCCTGCTCGTCGGTGCAGCGCGGGTTGTCCGGCACGCACCAGTAGTTGACCAGGCTGACCGGGTTGGTGCCGGGCCGCCGGGGGTAGGCCCAGCGGTCCAGCGCACCCGGCTGGTAGGGGATCACCGCGTAGTCGTAGGGGAAGGCGTTCTCGGCCAGCACCGGGCTGGTCGACTCCACGCCCACCGGCACCTTCGGGCCGAGGAACTGGTGCCAGGTCCGGTCCACCTGCTGGTGCCGGCCGCCGACCACACAGTGCCCGGCGGTCAGCACGAACGACTCGCCGGAGCGGGACCGGACGTTGAAGCCGCTGGTGCAGCCGCCGACGGTGCCGTCGTCGCGGGGCACGTCGAGGCGGATCCCGCCGCGCATCGGCGCCTTCGCGCAGTACCGCGGGTCGCAGGCCTTCGGCACCGCGGCGCCGGAGAGTCGAGCTCGCGCCTTGGCCGGCACCCCGGCCCCGCCGAGCGCCGCGGCCAGCCGGGCGTCGGCGGCGTCGACCACGTCGCCGGTGAGCACCACGACCCCGTTGGCCTGCTCGTCGACGATCACGTCGGTGCCGGCGGTCGCGTCGAGCGTGCCGGCCAGCCGGCCCGCGGCCGCGGTGAGCTGCCGCAGCGAGTGACGCACCGGCACCACCCGGACGTGTGCCGCGTCCGGCACCCCGGCGACCGCGCTGCGCAGGAGGTCGGTCCGGGTCGCCGCGATGGTGAGCACGCCACCGTCAGCCTGGTCCAGCCACATCCCGGCGTACGCGTCGGGGAACTCCTCGGCGAGCCGGGCGGCGAGTGGCCCGGACTGCTCCTGCAGGGCGAGCCGGCGGGCCGCGTCGTCCGGGCTGACCCGGTAACGGTCCCGCAGGTACGACATCGAAGCCGGGGTGTCCTTCGCGACCGCCCCCGCCGGTCGGGCGGTGACCGCCGCGCCGGTCGGGCCCGCCGACCGGGAGGCCCGCGCACCGAGGCCGGCGGTCGAGCCCGGCCCGGCCGGCGTCGCGTCCGTGCCGGCCGGCGCGGTCCCGGCGACCGGTGTGGTGCCGACCGGCGTGCCGTCCGTGTCCAGCCGCGGCGCCAGCACCACCGCGGTCGCGCCCAGCAGGCAGGCGGCGGTGGCCAGTCCTGCGATGGTCATGCGTCGTCGTGCGTGCACGCCCGCACCCTCCCCCGTGAGTCTGACGCCGCGTCGACCAGGCGGTGGTCCGGCCCGGAGCCTCCGGGACGTGAGCGGCTGTACGGTGCCGGCTGATTGTAGTCAGCGCAGCGATTGTCGCCACTGCCGGTGCAGCGCGGCGTACCGGCCGTCGGCCGTCGCGAGCTGCTCCGGGGGACCGTCCTCGACGATCCGCCCGCCGTCGAGGACCAGCACCCGGTCGGCGACCTCCACCGTGGAGAGTCGGTGCGCGATGACCACCGCGGTCCGGTCCCGCAGGATGGAGCCGAGCGCCTGCTGCACCAGCCGTTCGGTGGGCACGTCGAGCGACGAGGTCGCCTCGTCGAGGATGAGCACGGTCGGGTCGGCCAGGAACGCCCGGGCGAACGCGACCAGCTGCCGCTGCCCGGCGGAGAGCCGCCCGCCGCGGCGGTGCACCTGGGTGGCGTACCCGTCGGGGAGCGCGGCGATGAAGTCGTGCGCGCCGATCGCGCGGGCGGCCTCCCGGACCGCCGCGTCGTCCGCGTCCGGACGGCCGAACCGGATGTTCTCCTCGACGGTGCCGTTGAACAGGTGGGTCTCCTGCGTCACCAGGACCACCGCCCGGCGCAGGTCGGCGTCGGCCACCGCGCGCAGGTCGACGCCGTCCAGGCTGACCGTGCCGGCGACCGGGTCGTGGAACCGGGCGACCAGCTTGGCGATGGTGGACTTGCCCGCGCCGGTCGGTCCGATCAACGCGACGGTCTGCCCGGCCGGGATGGTCAGGTCCAGCTCGGCGAGGATCGGCGCGTCCGGCCGGTAGCCGAAGGAGACCGCGCGGAACGCCAGCTCGCCGCGGGCGGCGGACAGCGGCGTCGGCCGGGCCGGCTCGGCCACCGCGGGCCGCTCGTCGAGCACCCCGGCCAGCTTCTCCAGGGCGGCCGTGGCGGACTGCAACGAGTTGTAGAACTGGCTCAGCTCCTGCATCGGCTCGAAGAAGCGCCGAAGGTAGAGCAGGAACGCCGCGAGCACGCCGATCTCGGTCCGCCCGCCGAGCACCCGCCAACCGCCGTAGCAGAGCACCACGGCCACCGTCACGTTGCCGATCACCTTGATCCCCGGCGAGTAGGTGGCGATCAGCCGGAACGCGTGCAGGCTGGCCCGCCGGTAATCGTCGCTGAGCGCCCCGAAGATCCGCTGGTTGCGGGGCTCGCGGCGGTACGCCTGCACCGCGCGGATGCCTCGCATCGACTCGACGAAGTGGACGATGACCAGGGCCACCGAGTCCCGGGTGCGCCGGTAGGCGCTGGCCGAGGCCCGGGCGAACCAGCGGGACAGCAGGTAGAGGAACGGGAAGGCGAGCAGGGTCACCGCGGCCAGCGGCAGGTCCAGCCAGAGCAGGATGCCGGCCACCGACAGGATCGAGAGCGCGGCCAGCACCAGGCTGTCGATACCGCCGTCGACCAGTTCGGCGATCGAGTCGAGGTCGCTGGTCAGGCGGGAGACCATCCGGCCGGAGGTGTACCGCTCGTGGAAGGCCACCGGCAGGCGCAGGAAGTGCCCGTACACCCGGCGGCGGAGATCCAGCAGGACGGCCTGGCCGATCCGCGCGGAGAGGGTGAGGAAACCGCGGCGGGCCACGTACTCCACGAAGGCGGCCGCCGCGAACGCCCCGGCGACCGCGGCCAGCGGCCGGTAGTCACCGGCCCGCAGCGGCCCGATACCCCGGTCGATGCCGAGCATGACCAGGTACGGCCCGGCCATCGCGGCGCCGTTCTGGACCAGCAGCAACGCCACCGCCGAGGTCAGCCGGCCACGGTGCGGGCGCAGCAGGTCGGCCAGGAGCGCCCGGCTGCGGACCCGTAGCCGGGCGACCGCCTCCGGGCTGCTGTCCTCGGCCCGGCTGCGATCCGCGTCCGGGTCGGTCGCCTGCCCGCGCCAGCGGGTCAGCTCCGGAGGCTCGCCGCCGGCCGGGGCGGCCTCCGGCTCGGGCGGCGGGCGGCGGCCCCGCCATCGCGGGCGGCCGGCGTCCCGGGACGGTCGCCGCCGCCCGGACGCCCTGGTCGTCACGACCGCACCAGCCCGCGCCCGTCCGACGGGGCCCCGGCGCCCCGGCCGGAGGTCGTCGGCCCGCCTCGCGGCGGCTCGGCAGAGAGCAGCGCCCGGTACGCCGGAACGGTGGTGAGCAGTTCGGAGTGGCTGCCCACCGCGGTGATCCGTCCCCCGTCGAGCAGCGCCACCCGGTCGGCCAGCGCGATGGTCGACGGCCGGTGCACCACCAGCAGCGCGGTGCTCTCCCGCAGCACCCGCTTCAGCGCCGCCTCGACCAGCGCCTCGGTCTGCACGTCGAGGGCGGAGAGCGGATCGTCGAGGACGAGCAGCGCCGGCCGGCCGAGCACCGCCCGGGCCAGCGCCAACCGCTGGCGCTGCCCGCCGGAGAGGGAGAGCCCCTGCTCGCCCACCCGGGTGCCCAACCCCCACGGCAGGTCGTACGCGAAGTCGGCCTGGGCGAGCGCGAGCGCGGCCCGGACCTCCTCCTCGCCGGCCTCGGGGCGGCCGAGGGTGAGGTTCTCCCGGACCGACATGGAGAAGAGAGTGGGCTCCTCGAACGCCACCCCGACCAGCCGGCGCAGCGAGTCCAGCCGCAGCTCGCGCAGGTCGTGCCCGTCCAGGGTGATCCGACCGCCGGTCACGTCGTGCAACCGGGCCACCAGGGAGAGCAGGGTGCTCTTGCCGCAGCCGGTCGCGCCGACCAGGGCCAGTGTCTCGCCCGGCTCGACGGTCAGCTCGACGTCGCGCAGCACCGGCTCCGGGGTGCCCGGATAGCGGAACGAGACCTGCTCGAAGCGGAGCAGTCCGCGTACCGCCGAGCGGGCCAGTGCGACCGCCCCGGGGGCGTCCACGATCCGCGGCGGGGTGTCCAGCACCTCCTGGATCCGGTCGGCGGCGGTCGCGGCCTCCTGTCCATTGGCGATGATCCAGCCGAGTGACTGCACCGGCCAGATCAGCATCAGCTGGAGGGTGACGAAGGCGACCAGCTCGCCGATGGTGAGCACGCCCTGGGCGGCGGCGGACGCCCCGGCGGCCAGCACCACCCCCAGGGTCAGGTTCGGCACCAGGTCGAGCAGCGCCGAGGTACGGGCCAGCAGCCGGCCCTTGCCGACCCCGGTGTCGTGCAGCGCGCGGGCGGCGACACCGAAGCGGGCCGCCAGCTCCGGTCCCCGGCCGTACGCCTTCATGGTGCGCAGCCCCTGCGCGGTCTCCTCGACCAGCGTTGCCACGTCGCCCTGCTGGTCCTGCATCCGCCGGGACGCGGCGTGGTAGTGCCGGGCGAAGCGGCGGCTGATCAGGAACAGCGGCACCGCGCTGACGGCCACCAGCAGGCCCAGCACCGGGTGCAGCCGGATCAGCAGCACCACCACGACCGCGTAGGTGACCAGGTTGAGCACCAGGAAGAAGAGGCCGAACGAGAGGAAGCGGCGGATCACCGACAGGTCGCTGGTGATCCGGGAGAGCAACTGGCCGGACTGCCACCGGTCGTGGAAGCTGGCCGGCAGCCGTTGCAGGTGGGCGTAGACGTCGGCGCGCAACGCCGCCTCCATGCCGACCGCCGAGGAGGACTGAACCCAGCGGCGGATGAAGATCAGCACCGCCTCGGCCAGCCCGAGGATCAGGGCCAGGCCGCCGAGGCGGAGCAGTCCGGGCGGGTCGTGCCGGGCCACCGGGCCGTCCACGACCCGCTGCACCACCAGCGGCACGGCGATGCTCGCGGCGGTGGCGGCCAGCCCGGCGGCCAGCAGCCAGCCGAACTCGACCCGGTATGGGCGCAGGTAGCGGCGCAGCCGCCAGAGGTTGTGCACCGGGTGGGGGCCCGCGGCGACCCGGGCGGCCGGGACGCCGTCGCTCTCCGCAGGCACTACCCGACGGTAGCGGGAAATGTGAACCGATCTGGTGTCAGCTTGCCGTCAACGGCCGCTCATGACCGAGAAGCCACTTCTTCACGTCCAGGCCCCAGCGGTAGCCGCCCAGCGTCCCGTCGGTGCGCAGCACCCGGTGGCACGGCACGAAGAGGGCCGCCGCGTTGCGGGCGCAGGCCGCCGCGGCGGCGCGTACCGCCGGTGGCCGGCCGGCCAGCCCGGCGAACCCGGTGTAGGTGACCGGCTCGCCGGGCTTCACCTCGCGCAGCACCTGCCAGGCGTGCGCCATGAACTCGCCGCCGGTGCGCTGCTCGACCGGCACCGCGTCGATGGCGGCGAGGTCGCCGTCCAGGTAGGACCGGACGGCCGCGCTGACCGGGCCGAGGTCGGTGCGCTGCCGCAGCGGCGCCCGCAGGGTGGGGTGGACCAGGGGCAGCAGCGCCAGCGGGTCGGGGGTGAAGCCGGCCGCCCGGACCGCGCCGTCCGGGCCGGTCAGGATGCTGAGCGGGCCGGCCGGGGTGGCCAGCACCGCACTGTCGATAGTGGTCATGCCGCTCTCCAGAGTCGGATCAGCGCGTAGGACCGCCAGGGTCGCCAGCGGTCGGCGTACGCGTCGAGGGTTGTCGGTTGGTCGGGCAGGCCGAGCGCGGCCGCGCCGCGCCGGACCGCCAGGTCGGTGTGGAGCAGGACGTCCGGGTCGCCGAGCGCGCGCATCGCGACGTAGCCCGCGGTCCAGGGGCCGATGCCGGGCAGTGCGGCCAGTCGGCGCACGGTCTCCTCGCGGTCGCCGCCCGGGGCGAGGTCGAGTTCCCCCTCGGCGACGGCTCGCGCCAGCCCCCGGATGGTCTCCCGCCGGGCCGCCGGCATCCCGAACCCCTCGTCCGCCACCCCCAGCACCCCCTCCGCATCGGGAAACCCCCGCAAGCCGCCCCCCGCAACCCGTCGATCATGAGGTTCGCGGCGGCCAGGGAGATCCGCATCGCCGTCCACCTCATGATCAGCAGGCAGGTGGGCGAGGAGGCGGGTGAGGGTGGTGCGGGCGGAGGTCACCGAGACCTGCTGTCCGACGACGGCCCGGACCGCCATCTCGAAGCCGTCCACCGCGCGGGGAACTCGGATGCCGGGCTCCGCCACGACCGCGGCGGCCAGCGCCGGGTCCGCGGCGAGGGTGGCGTCGATCGCCACCGGGTCCGCGTCCAGGTCGAGCAGGTGCCGGCAGCGGGCCACCGCCGGTGCCAGGTCGCGCAGGTCGGTCAGGCGCAGGGTGGCGGACACGTGTCCGTCCGCCGGGGTCAGCGCCACCTCGCCCGCGCCGCGTGGCAGCCGCAGCCCACGGCGGTACGTGCCGTCGCGAACCTCCTCCACCCCCGGCAGCGCCCGCAGGGCGAGGAAGTCGAGCAGCGCGCCGGCGTGCAGTGGCGGGCGGTACGCGAGCCGGAGCGTGATGGTCCCGGCGCCGACCGGGGCGGAGCGCTGCCCACGGGACTGACGCAGCTCGGTCGGGGCGACCCCGTACACCTCGCGGACGGTGTCGTTGAACTGCCGGACGCTGCCGAACCCGGCCGCGAACGCGATCTCCGCCATGCCGAGGCCGGTCGTCTCGATCAGGATCCGGGCGGTCTGCGCCCGCTGGGCCCGGGCCAGCGCGAGCGGTCCGGCACCCATCTCGGCCCGCAGCATCCGGTGCAGGTGCCGCTCGGTGTAGCCGAGCCGGGACGCCAGGCCGGGGATGCCGTCGCGGTCCACCACCCCGTCGGCGATCAGCCGCATCGCCCGGCCGACCACGTCGGCGCGGACGTCCCACTGCGGCGAGCCGGGCGCCGCGTCCGGGCGGCAGCGCCGGCAGGCTCGCAGCCCGGCCCCTTGCGCCGCCGCGGCGGACGGAAAGAACCGGACGTTCTGCCGCTTCGGAGTGGTCGCCGGGCAGGACGGCCGGCAGTAGATCCCGGTCGACGTCACGCCGGTGTAGAACCAGCCGTCGAATCGCTGGTCACGGCTGTCGACCGCCCGATAGCACCGCTCGAAGTCCAACTCCACGCCACCGATGATGCTCCGGTTCCGCGGGCTACCGCTGGCGGGAATCGGACGTGGGCGTGGGCGGTCAGCGCCGCCGCCCCCGGTTGCCCCCGCCGCGCCGGGCTGCCGGCTTCCGGCGGTCGGCGCCGCCCGCGTCCCGCACGCTCGGCCGGGCCCCGGCTGCCCGCTCGGTCGGCTGGCTTCCCGCTTCCCGGATGCTCGGCCGGATCCTCGGGTCCGCGCCGCCGGCCCGCTTGGTGAGCAGGGCCGGCCGGAACACGCCGTCCGGGTCGTACCGGCGCCACAGTTGGGTCACCCGGCGACCGGTCTCACCCGGGTAGATCCGGTCGAACGCCGCCCGGTCCGGCCGGCCCTCGAAGTTCACGTACGCGCCGTCGGCCCGCTCGGCGACGCGCCGCCAGGCGGCGTCCAGCGCCGCGCGACCCTGCGGCGGGAAGACCGAGCCGACGGCGAGCGTGTCCTGGTGCCGGTGCGGGTACGCGGTCGCGCCGGCGTCGACATCGTTGATCGCCCCGCCCATCGACCGCAGCTGGACCACGGCCCGGTGCGGCCCGGTCGTGGCCCGCATGATCGCCCGGGCGCTGCCGTCGTCCATCGTGAGCAGGCTGTTGGTGGTGTCGCTGGCCTGCTGGCCGACGTTCGGGTGCAGGTGGGCCAGCGGCACCAGGGCCGGGTACGGCACCAGGTCGGTCCGGTGGTCGAGCAGCCGGCCGATCTCGAGCAGCGGTTCGACCAGCGGCCGGGCCCGGCGCAGGCTCTCCGCGGCGACCACGGCCGTGATCGACAGGACCGCCGACCGCCCGTTCGCGAAGAGCACCGCGGCGGTGGTGAGTTCCCGGGGCGCCTGCGACAGGTACTCGGCCCACCGGCGCAGGGTGCCCCCGTCGGCGGTGGCCTCGACGGCGATCTGGGCGAGCCCGACGTTGCTGACCTCGGCCGCCTCGATCTCGAACGCGACCACGATGCCGGCCCCGGCCCCCGCGCCGCGGACCACCCAGAACAGCTCGGGTTCGTGCTCCGCGTCCGCGCGGACCACCGTCCCGTCGGCGAGCACCACCTCCACCGCCCGGACGTTGTCGATGGTCAGCCCGTGCCGGCGGGCCAGCCAGCCGACGCCACCGCCGGTGGCCAGGCCGCCGACGCCCACGTTGCCGTGGTCGCCCGAGCTGATCACCAACCCGTACGGGGCCAGCGCCTTCGCCACCGTCGCCCAGCGAGCGCCCGCCTCGACCCGGACCAGCCGGGACCGTTCGTCGAGCACGTCGACCCGGTTCATCGCGGACAGGTCGATGACCAGGCCGCCGTCGTTGGAGGAGGTGCCGGCCAGGCCGTGCCCGCCGCTGCGGACGGCGACCGGCAGCCCCTGCTCGCGGGCGTAGCGGACCGCGTCGGCCACCTGGGCGGTGGTCTCCGGCAGCAGCACGCCGGCCGGGCTGTGCTGCGTGGTGTACGTCGAGCGCAGCAACGCGTACCGACGGTCCCCGGGGGTCACGAGCTTGCCGGTCAGCGCCTCGGGTAGCCGGGAAAGCTTGCTGGTCACTGTTGCCCTCGAATCTCGAGCACCTGCTCGCGGACGGCCGGAACCACCCGGTCGGTGAACGCCCGCAGCTGTGCGCGGTGCGACATGATCGGCCAGAAGATGAACGTGTCGAAGCCGAGGTCGACCGCCCAGTGGGTCAGGGTGTCGACCCAGAGCTGGGCACTGCCGACGAGCCCGGTGCCGCCACTCTGCGGCCCGATCGCGCCGATGACGTTGTAGATCCGGCGTACCGCCGCCGGGTCGCGCCCGGCCGCCCGCGCCGCGTCGTCGATGATCTGCTGCTTGCTCGGCACCTCGGCTGGTGGGACGTAGATGTTGAGTGGCGAGATCCACCCGTCGGCCTGCCGACCGGCCACGCTGAGCATGCGGGGCCGCTGACCGCCGAGCCAGAGCGGAACCGGGGACGGCGGCACCGGCCCGCCAGCGTACCCCTCGACGGTGTGCTGCTCGCCGTCGAACCGGACCGCGCCACCGGCCAGCGCCGTGCGCATGATCTGCAGCGCTTCCTCGGTGTACGCGATGGTCTCGGCGCCGCTGCGTCGGGCGCCACCCATGGCGGCGATGCCGTCCGCGCTCGCGCCACCGCCGACGCCGAGGACGACCCGGCCGCCGGTGAGGACGCTGAGCGACGCGCCGGCCTTGGCGAGCATGGTCGGCGGGCGCAGTTGCAGGTCGGCGACGTCGGTGAGGAAGGAGATCCGGCTCGTCTCGGCCGCCAGATGGCTGATCATCGTCCAGCTGTCGAGGTAGCCGGGCTGGTAGGGATGGTCCTGGACGGCGAGGTAGGTCAACCCGCCGTCGGCCGCGGCTCGAGCCAGATATCGCGTTTCGCCCAGTTTGTCGGCGGACGGATCCAGGCTCAGGCCGAAGCTGATCGGGTGTCCGTAATCGGTCATGGGTCAAGCGTGCGGAGGGACCGGCGACTGGGCAAACCGCAGGTTAGCTACTAATCTTTGGTGAGTGACTACTCCTCAGCCTTTCGACCTGCGGCGTTACCAGGACATCGACGACACCGGCTGCCGGGTCTTCCAGGACTCGCTGGAGCTGGTCGGCCGACGGTGGACCGGTGCCATCCTGCTGGCCGGCGTGCGCGGGGCGCGCCGGTTCGGCGAGTACCGGGCCGCGGTGACCGGGATCTCCGACCGGCTGCTCGCCCAGCGGCTCAAGGAGTTGGAGGGCGACGGGCTGATCGAGCGGACGGTGATCCCCACCTCGCCGGTCCAGATCCGCTACGCGCCCTCCCCGGACGGCCGGGAGTTGATGGTGCTGCTCCAGCCGCTGATCGATTGGAGCCACCGCCGCCGGCCCGGGTCTGCGCTGCCCGGGTCCGCGCTGCCCGGGTCCGCGCTGCCCGGGTCTGCCGAGGGCTGACCGGGCGGTTCGATCGCGCGCCGCCGGTCCCGCGACACCGCACCCCGCGCCCCGGGCGGCACGGTTGATCCGCCCGGCGACCGGCCGACGTCGCAGGTCAGGGCGGTGTGGCGGGGGAGCGGCCATCCCTCGGCGCGTCCTTTGCTCTGCTTCAGCCGAGGCAACAGATCATGGCGCTCAGTGTTGCCGGGAGTGAAGCAGAGCAAAGGGGTCGCAACGGGTCACCGCGGCGGAGAGCGCTCGGCGGTGCCGAAAGTGTCGGTGCCGGCGGGTACCGTCCGGCCACCAACTCAAGAAGGGGTGCGGCGATGGCGAGCGTGGCGGGTCGCGAAGCGACGCGGAGTGGGCACCCCCCGCTCGACCGGGCCGTGCTCCAGACCTTCTACCGCCGGATGCGTGCGGTGGCGCCGGCCGCCGTCGGGGCGATCGAACGCGATCGCCCCGCCGACCCGGCCCGGCCCTTCCCCGACACCGCGTGCGGCCGCCTGGTCCGTTCCCTCGACGACGACGGGCTGCGGGCGCTCGGCATGTGGGCGCATCACTGGTGCATGCGCTTCTACGACGACGACACCCGGGCCGGTCTGCGGCTGGTCCGGGAAATCGCGGGCCGGCGCGGGCTCGGCTGGACGGCCGACGAGGTGCGCTGGATGCTCCGTGAGTCGCGTGCCGCCGGCGACAAGGCCGAGGCCCGCTTCACGCTTCCGGTCGCCGCCGCCCGCGAGCTGCCCCCGGGCGCTCTTCCACCCGCCGAGCTGCCCGCCGAAGAGCCCACAGCCACCGCCCGGCCCGCCGGGTCGGTCGTGCCCCGCCAGCTCCGCCGCGGCTGACCGGCGGTCGGGGCGTTCTCCGTCGCGGGCGCCGGGCAACCCCGGGGCCGGCCGACGCCGCGACGCCGGCTCCGGCAGGATGGGCGGTGCTCCCGACGGAAGGACGACCGTGCCCGCCAGCGAACCGACCATCCTCGCCACCAGCATGGGTTTCTTCGCCCGGGGCCGCGGCCCGCAGGTCCTGCGGCCCGGCCCGATCTTCGACCTCGGGGCCGAGTTGGCGCAGGCCGGCCCGGAGCCGCGCATCTGCTACCTGGGGCAGGCCGTCGGTGACCAGCCCACCAACCTGACCGCCGTCTACGGCGCGTTCGCCGGCACCCGGTTCCGGCTGTCCCACCTGGCGCTCTTCCCGATGCCGAACGTCGAGGACATCCGCGCCCACCTGCTCGCCCAGGACGTGATCTGGGTCGGCGGCGGCAGCGTGGCCAACCTGGTCGCCGTCTGGCGGGTACACGGCCTCGACGAGATCCTGCACGAGTGCTGGCAGGCCGGGGTGGTGCTGGGCGGCGTCTCCGCCGGCTCGATCTGCTGGCACGTCGGCGGGGCCACCGACAGCTTCGGCCCCGACCTGCGCGGGTTCACCGACGGGCTGGGCTGGCTTCCCTACGGCAACGGGGTGCACTACGACAGCGAGGAGCAGCGTCGGCCGCTGATGCACCGCCTCGTCGGCGAGGGCACGCTGCCGGTCGCGCACTGCACCGACGACGGCGTCGGCCTGGTCTACCGGGGCGACAAGCTCGTCGAGGCGGTCGCCGACCGGGAGGGCGTCTCGGCGTACGAAATCAGCCGCGGCACGGACGGCACCGTCCGGGAGGCGATCATCGCCCCGCGCCTGCTCAGCTGACCACCGGCCGGGTCGGGCCGGGCCCGGCGGGCGTGGGCCGCCGGCCGATTCCGGTACGCGACACCGCACCGCCTGCCCGGCCCCCGACGGCACCGGCGTAAGCTGGCTCGTCGTGAGTCTCACCATCGGCATCGTCGGCCTGCCCAACGTGGGCAAGAGCACGCTGTTCAACGCGCTGACCAAGAACGACGTGCTCGCGGCGAACTACCCGTTCGCCACCATCGAGCCCAACGTCGGCGTCGTCGGGCTGCCCGACGAGCGGCTGGGCAAGCTCGCCGAGATCTTCAGCTCGCAGAAGGTGCTGCCCGCGCCGGTGTCGTTCGTCGACATCGCCGGCCTGGTGCGCGGCGCCTCCAAGGGGCAGGGCCGGGGCAACGCGTTCCTGGCGAACATCCGGGACGCCTCGGCGATCTGCCAGGTGGTCCGCGCGTTCTCCGACCCGAACGTGGTGCACGTCGACGGCAAGGTCTCCCCGGCCGACGACATCGAGACGATCAACACCGAGCTGATCCTGGCCGACATCCAGACCCTGGAGAAGGCGGTGCCACGGCTGGAGAAGGAGGCCAAGCTCCGCAAGGACCGGGCCGCCGCCGTGACCGCCGCGAAGAAGGCCGTCGAGCTGCTCGACACCGGCGTCACCCTCTACGCCGGCGCCGCCAAGGCGGGCATCGAGCTGGAGCACCTGCGCGAGCTGCACCTGCTCACCACCAAGCCGTTCCTCTACGTCTTCAACGTCGACGAGGCCGAGCTGGGCAACGCCGAGTTCCTCGACGAGCTGCGGGCCCTGGTCGCCCCCGCCGAGGCGATCTTCATGGACGCGAAGATCGAGTCGGAGCTGGTGGACCTGCCCGAGGAGGAGGCCCGGGAACTGCTGGAGTCGATCGGGCAGAACGAGCCCGGCCTGAACCAGCTCGTCCGGGTCGGCTTCCGTACGCTCGGGCTCCAGACGTACCTCACGGCCGGGCCCAAGGAGGCGCGGGCCTGGACGGTCCCGATCGGCGCCACCGCGCCGGAGGCCGCGGGGGTCATTCACTCCGACTTCCAGCGCGGCTTCATCAAGGCCGAGGTGGTCTCCTACGCCGACCTGCTCGACACCGGCAGCATGGCCGCCGCCAAGGCCGCCGGCAAGGTCCGGATCGAGGGCAAGGAGTACGTCATGCAGGACGGCGACGTGGTGGAGTTCCGCTTCAACGTGTAGGCCGGCCTCATTTCCGCAGGTCACAGGGCATGTCACGCCTCCCTAGTCCGCAGGTAGTCCGCAGGATCGACCGCAGTTGGCCGGCTACCTAACGTCTCGGTCATCAGCGCCGCCGCAGCCTTGCGGGTTCTGTCCTCCGCCGTCGGCCACAAGTGGGCGTAAGTCTTCAAGGTCACCGTTGGGCTGCCGTGCCCCAGCGCCCGCTGCACCGTCACCACGTCGCACCCTTGGGCGATCAGCCCTGACGCGAAGTAGTGCCGGAGGTCGTGCAGCGTGAAACCACCGACGCCCGCGTCCCGGCATGCTTTGCGCCACCAGTAGCCCACGGTGTTCTGGTGCGGCGGGTTGCCCGGCTCGCCCTCGAACAGCCACCGGCGCAGATCGCTGCCAGGTCGGTGTTCGGCGACGTGACGCGACAGGATCTCGACCAGGTCGGTGGCGAGGAAAACGGTGCGCTCGCTGCCGTACTTCGGCGGGGTCATTTCCACCGTGCCGCCCGGCCCCCGCTGCACCTGGCGCTGCACCCGCAGGCTGCGGCCGAGGAAGTTCACGTCACCGACCTGGACGGCGGCGGCCTCGCCGAGGCGCAGCCCGGCGAACGCGGCCAGGGCGACGAAGGCCAGGAAGCGCGGACCTGCGGCGTCCAGGAGTGCCCGCACCTGCGCCGGGGTGGGAATCTCCATCGCCGCGTCGGCGCGCCGAGTCCGGGGCAGCGTCACGCCCTCGCTTGGGTCCGATGGGATGAACCGGTCGCGGACTGCGGCCCGCAGCACCGAGCGGACGTTGTTGAACCTGGTCTTGATCGTGCCCGGTGCCAGTCCGCGCGGCTTGCCCTTACCCCGATCGGCGGTCTGCATCGCCTTCACCCACTGCTCGACGTGGGACCGGCGCAGCGCGCGCAGTTGGACGTCGGCGAAGGGCACCGTGCTCGCGGCGAGCCGCATTGCCCGTTCGGTGCCGGACGCCCACACCTGCCGCGAGGCCCAGTCGTCGAAGTAGCGGGCGAAGGTGATCCTTCCGGCCTTCGGGTCGACGAACTGGCCGGTGACGATCGCGGCCGTCTGCTCATCGAGCCAGTGCTGCGCGTCGACGCGTCGGGTGAAGTGCTTCGCGTGTTCGCGGCCGGTTTCGTCGCGGTACCTCGCCCGGTACTTGCCGTCGGGCCGCTTCTGGATGCTCGCCATCGTGTTCTACCTCGTCCTGGTCGCGCGGGGATCGGTGACGGTGAGGTAGCCCCGGTCGCGGGCTCGGGTCACCCACCTGCCTGCGGTTGAGCGGGGCACCTCCAGCGACTCGGCCACCCGCGCAGTGGGTGGGTCGCCGAGTAGCAGCGCCAGCCGGTAGACGCGGGCGACGTGCCGGAGGGTGGCAACAGACGGGCCAGGCTGTAGGACCTCGGCCGAATCAGGCAGTTGTGGGACGAGATCCACCGCGCCGATCGCGTTCGTCACCGCGTGGCGCAGCAGTGCGGCGACGGGGATGCTGCGCATGATCTGGCTGGTTACCTCCTGCCCGGCGGCCCGTACCACCACCTCGCTGGCGATGTACCGGCCCGCCTCGGAGTCGTACTCGGCAGTCAGGTCGACCTCCAATCCGTCTATGGCATTGGTTATCCACATCCCTTGGATCTTCGCGGGGATCGTCAGGCCGTCGTCGAGAACTACCTCGCCACTACTGCTTGTGGTCGCCGGGTTGGTGCTGGTGGGCGTCATGCCACCGATGGTGCCCGCGCTTGGCCGGTTCCGTCAACACCAATGAGTCAGCGTTGACAGGACTGATCCACGCATTGATACTTCTCCCTGCGATACAGCTCTGACGGAGCTGACTCACTTCGGGAGGGGAAGATGAGCATGGGGGACGAGTACCTGACCACCGTCGAGGTCGCCGAGATCATGCGCATGTCGCCCGAGACGGTGCGGTACTGGCGGCACATCGGCACCGGACCGGCGTCATTTCGCGTTGGACGGCGGGTGCTGTACGCCCGTAGCGACGTCCAGAAGTTCATCGACGATGCCCGCGCTGCCGCTACCGCCGCGTCCGCCGGAAAAGACGGTGGGCGGTGACCGCCCCCAGCGCCATCGACTTGACCGTCAACGCGCCGGCCTACCCGCGTGGTGGGGATTCGCGCCGCCGAATGCGTCTGCGTCACCTGCTCCTGAAGCGCCGACGCTGGTCCAACGAGCTTGACGCCCTGCTCGCCGATGGGCGGTGCAGCGTCAAGCCAACCATCGACGTGATTGACATCGACAGGTACCACGCTGCCGGCCTCGACCTGGACTGGGAACAGCGCGAGCGCCTCGGGAGGGCCGCCGGATGACCGACGACGACCTTGTGGTGGATCGCGCGATTGATGCGGGATTCATCGATGAGGTGCCAGTCGATCCGGGTGGCGCCGTCGGAGCGAAGTCGGAGGTGTGGGGAATCCCGCAACGCATCGCCAATATTGCCAAAATCCCGCTGCCCCCATCGGTCGGGCGACGCCCGCAGAAGCTGTGGGCGATGGTCGATGCCACCGCCGAGGCGTACCAGGTGCCGCGAGATTTGGTCCTGCTCATGGTTCTGGCAATATTGGCAACCTCCGTGGGGGGTCGCCGACGCGTCAGGGTCGCTGCCGACTGGACGGAGACCCTGTCGATCTATGCGACGGCTGCGGTCCCCTCCGGGGAACGCAAGTCGCCCGTGATGAGCGTGCTGTCCGCGCCGCTGATCGAGGTGGAGCGGAACCTCGCCGCCAACGCCGCGCCCGACGTGACGAGGCAGCGGGCACTGCTTGGCCTCCGCGCCGCCGCTGTGGAGAAAATCAAGCGCAAGGGCGACACCTCGGCGGCCGGAATCGCCGAGATGGAGGACGCGGTTCGGGACCTAGACCAGACGATGGTCCCGGTCATCCCGCGGTTGCTCGCCGATGACTCCACCGTGGAGGCGATGGCCAGGCTGATGGCCGAGCAGGATGGCCGCCTCGGTGTCCTCTCCGCCGAGGGTGGGCTGTTCTCCACCCTCGCGGGTCGGTACTCCAGCGGGATCCCGAACCTGGACCTGGTGCTGAAGGCGTGGTCGGGTGACCCCGTGCGGGTCGACCGCGTTTCTCGGGAGGCGATCAACCTGCCCGAGCCGGTGCTGTCGATGGGGCTGGCGATCCAGCCGGCCATTGTGGCCAGCCTCGCCGAGGGCAGGCACTTTCGCGGGTCCGGTCTGCTGGCACGGTTCCTGTACGCCTTGCCTGACTCCCTCGTCGGGTCCCGCCGGGTCGCCCCGCAGCCGCTGCCGGAGCCGATCTTCCGCGCCTACCGGGCGAGCGTGGCGAAGCTCACCGAAGACATCTTTACCACCGGCGACATCACCGTGATCAAGCTGAACGAGCCGGCCCGCGACGCGCTCAACAAGTTCCGTACCGAGCCTGAGCCCCGGCTCCACCCCGACCACGGGGACCTGGCCGCCATCGCCGACTGGGCGAACAAGCTACCCGGCCAATTGGTCCGCATCGCGGCACTGTTCTCCCTGTTCGATGACTCGGCCGCCGACTCCGTGGACGAG
Source organism: Micromonospora sp. NPDC048909 (assembly GCF_040649635.1). Classification (NCBI taxonomy): domain Bacteria; kingdom Bacillati; phylum Actinomycetota; class Actinomycetes; order Micromonosporales; family Micromonosporaceae; genus Micromonospora; species Micromonospora sp. NPDC048909. The sequence goes on from NZ_JBEZFU010000003.1 coordinate 188,979, forward strand.
CCGATCATGGGCGAGGTCATCGAGCTGGCCGACTACTTCATCGCGCACGCCCGCGTCGCGTTCGACCTGATGACCGGCCGGCGCAGCCCGCTGGAGCCCGCCAGGGCCGTCCTGTGGTGGATCACGAAGAAGAAGTTGTCGACCTTCACGGTGCGGCAGGCGTGGCGGGAGCTGAGCGGTCAGGAGTGGGCGGTCAACACCGACGCCATCCGCGAAGCCATCGCCGACCTGGACGACCTCGGTTGGGTCCGTCCCGCCGCGACTCCCGAGCGACGCGGTCCTGGCCGGCCAAGCGAACCGTACGAGGTTCACCCACTTGCACTACACCTGAAGGAGGCCGCCCGATGAACGTCCGAGACAAGCTGCTCGCGGAGGCGTGTCACGACTGCGTGCCGGATCTTCGGCTCGCGCAAGGCCACGGGGGATTACCTAACATCCTTGCCGTCGTCCATCACCCGGCGACCTGCCCGTGGGCTCGGCGTTACGCGAGGGAGCCCGAGCTGGTGGTGCTGCCCGAGGTCGGTGCCGTAATCCACGTCGGGCACAGCGAATAGCGAGCGGGAGATCGGGGTGGTCTTCATGACCGGCGTGGTCTTCATGACCGACGCCGTCTCTGCAACCGCCGCGCCGGGCAAGCGATCAGCGCCGCCCGCCACCGCACCGGCAGGAGCCCGAGGCGCGAAAAGTCACGCAGCGTGATGCGTCGAAGGGCGGTCGAAGGGGGCCGACGCAACCCCACCCCCATGATCAAATTTCAGGGGGTGCCCCTCAATATATCCGGGGCCATCATTCTTGCGGGGGTCCATCTTTTTTGAGGGTGGGGTGCGTCGATGGGGGCGCATCGAGTCCACCGGGCACCCTCGCCCCGAGGGTGGGGTGCTGTGTTGTAGACCACGGGGTACACGCTGGCGGTGGTGACCTGGAAACACGCAGAGGAAACGCGACTCGCTCACGGGCCACGCTGAACAGCCTGACCACCACCATCCCCACCACCCAACCCGGCGGACTGGCACACACTCACACGACGGGAGGCCAGCCCACCGCAGGCAGCCAAGCCACCACCCACCAACCCCGAGCACGCACGCACCGCACACCCGCGCGAGACAGCAAAGATCATTCGTCACCAAAAGGATGATCATCGATCGCTGACTAGTGACGATGCTCTACACGTTGAGTCATCGCGTGAAACGCGATGAGCAACGGGTGGGGGGAGGGGTGTTGACGCAAACGGCGTCAACACCGGACCCCTCGCTGTCCGGAGGGAGATCCCCCTCCGGCACCCCCCACCCCCAGGCGGCCCGCGCAAGCGGCCCGCTGAGCGCCTACGTTGTGCCAGGGTCCCCGAACATCGACACCGCAGCAGTCGTCTGTCCACGCCGCTCCAGAGCCTGGCGAATGTCCTCCAGCAGGGCCCAGAACAGCGGTTCGTACCCGCGTTTGGGGTCGTCGTTGACTGCGCCAATCTTCGCCAACGCCTGGGCGAGATGCTCCTTCCCGCGATCGTTCACGTACTCGTTCGCGTACGCCCTCCAGACCGGCAGCTCGTCTGCGGGCAGCATCGCGAGACGGGCAGTGAGAGTGTCACGGAGCTTCAACCCGAAGAGGTCACCAGGCGTGGCGGCGGCGATGCTGTCCAGGAGGTCGCGGAACACTTGCAGCTCGAATGTCGCGCGCCGTTCGCGGATGAGTGCAGCGTCGGCTCGCGCGGCCTGGTCCCTCGTAATGCGGATGGCGCGCACTGCCAGGAACAACGCCAGGATGGCCGCGAGGGTCGCGGTCGCGTTGAGTAGCAGCGACGCCCAGTCGAAGCAGGTTTGATCAATGGTCGGGGGCGTCGAAGTCGTCGGTGGGTTCGGCACGGCTACCGACGATTGCACATGGCTGCCACGGCGGACCTCGTGAGGCGCGGCAGTGGGAATACGGGCCGCTCCTCCTTTTCGCTGTTCACGCTTCCGGTGGAACGAGTTGCTCGATCTCCGCCCTCGTGGCCATCTCGGCGAAGTGCGCCCGAGCTGCGTCCGTGCTGCCGTGGGCAATGTGGGCCTCGACGATCGCGATCGCGTTGAGGGCGTCGATGGTTTCGCCGATGTCGGCGTTGACCAGCTCGGACCACTTTTGCTCGTCGCCGTCGAGAAACGCCAGAACGATCTGCGCGGCGTGTCCGATGAGGCGGGCGTTCTCGGCGTCGTCGGTTCCCGTCACGTGCTGACCTCCGGGGCCGTGGTGGGCGTTGCCTTCAGTCCCGCAGCGTACGCGTCGATGCAGAGTTGCAGGACGACGAGTGAGGCCGGGACGGCGTCATCGACGGTGACGTTCCCAAGATGTTCGAAGCTGCCGACGTCGATCTCAACCTGAGTCCAGAACCGCTGGATGGCTGTCAGGATCTCGATGGCATCAACGAACAGGTTGACGTCCGGCTCGAAGTCGGGATCGACGACGTACTTGAGGAGCTCGTGGGTGAGCTCATGGCGATGTGCGTAAATCTGGTCGAGCCGATCGGCCTGTGCCAGCGAGATGGCCCCGGAGTCAACGAGCCAGAGCAGTGACGCGGGGAACGGCCGTCGCTTGGGATCGCGCTTCAGTACCTGCTCGGCGTATCTCTCTTCGTCATACCGGAAGCCGGTTTCATCGAAGCCCTTCAAGTAGAACTGGCGGATGCTGGTCAGCACGACGTCTTTGATCATTTCGTGGGTGATCTGGTAAAGCCCGGCGAAGCTGAGGGTTGCTCGGATCCGGTCGGGCTGAAGCTTCGCCATCAGTAGGGCCTTCAACTGCTCGGAGTCCCTCGCGGCGTCCGTCACGCCGTCGAGTCTGCCGGGCCACCCGGCGGAGCGGTCAAGGTGAATTTCGGCGGGCATCGACGTGATGATCGATGACCGTCACCATCCGGCGCTATGATCGACTCATCGCCACCGGGCCACGCCGGGCCAGGCCGCCAGGGCCGCTGTACGCCTCCCTGACCGCTTCGGAGATACCGACGTAGGAATCCGACCAGGGCCGCTCGATCGATCGGGCCTCCCCGGAGCAACGGCAAACGTCCTTACACGACCGTGCCTTAGCCCGAGGAGGAAATGATCATGGCACGTGACCTCATTGCCGAGCAGCGGCAGTGGAAGAGCAAGATCGATGCGCTAACGGCCGAGCTGGAGCGCATGGAGGAGAAGGCGGACAACCCCAGCCACGGAGATATGGAGCGCATTGCGCGTCTGGGCAGGGGCCTTGAGCGTGCCCGTGACGAGTACGACCGGGTCACCGACGAGATCCGCTTCCAGGCTGTCAACGGCGGTCCGGGGATCATTGCGGCGCGCGGGGTTCCGGGTGACTATCCGGAGCCGATTCGCCGCAGTAGCGAGCGCGACGTCGCGCTGCGGCAGATCGAGCGGTCCAGCCGGGCCGGGTACCTGGCCGACCACGCCGCCGAGCGGGCCACCGCGCTGGTGGAGTCGTACGGCAGCGCGCGTGAGCGGACCCTCGCCGCCCGATGGGTGACCGTTGCCGGTGCCGACGAGTATCGGACCGCGTTCGCGAAGCTGCTCGGCGACCCGACGCGCGGGCACCTGCTGTGGACGGAGCCGGAACGGGAGGCGTATCAGCGGGTCGCCGAGCTCCAGTCAGAGATGCGGGCCATGTCTGTCGGCACCGTCGGTGCCGGTGGCTACATGGTGCCGATGACGCTCGACCCGGCATTGAACATCTCCAACGCCGGGTCGATCAATCCGCTGCGGCGGATCTCGCGGGTCGTCCAGACGGTCACCAATTCGTGGACGGGCCTCAATTCCGCGGGCGCCACGGCGGAGTGGCTGGGCGCTGACAACACCGCCCGTGAGACCGCCGACGGGTCGCCGACGATCAATGACGAGCCGATCCCCGTCTACTTCGGGGACGTGTTCGTGCCGTACAGCTTCGAGGTCGGCATGGATGCCGTTGACTTCCTCGGTGAGCTGACGCGGGTGCTGGTCGACGCAGCCGACGTGCACCAGGCCGCCGCGTACACCACCGGCACCGGGGTGAACCAGCCGACCGGGTTCGTCACGGCCTTAACCGGCACGCCGTCGGTGGTCGCCACCGCTGGCGCGGACGCCCTCGCCGCCGGGGATGTGTTCAACCTCCAGAACCAGCTCCCGCCCCGGTTCTCCGGCCGTGCGCAGTGGTGCGCCAACCTGGCGATCATCAACACGCTGCGGCAGATGGAGACGACGAACGGCGCGCTGAAGTTCCCGGAGCTGGCTAACGGCCAGCTGCTCGGGCGGCCGATCAACGAGTGCTCCGACATGGACGGCGTCGTCAACGCCACCCAGAACAACTACATCCTGGCGTACGGCGATTGGACCCAGTTCGTGATCGTCGATCGGATCGGCGCGACGCTGGAGATCATTCCGAACCTGGTGGGTGCCAACCGGCGACCGTCCGCCCAGCGCGGCGCTTTCCTCTGGTACCGGACGGGCTCCGACGTCCTGGTGGACAACGCGTTCCGGCTCCTGAACGCCTGACGATCATCGATACAGACTGTGCTCGCCCGGCCACGTGTCCATGCGAAGAACAACGTGGCCGGGTGAGCCGGGCGTCCCGGACCGGCGTAAGTCGTTGGCGCGTCGGGCGTCGGTCCGGGCAATCGTGTGTGGTTGACCAGGGTCCGCATACTGGCGGGCGTGCTCTTCGTTCCGGTGCCGACCCCGTCGCCCGCAGCCGTGGTGTCGCCCTCTCCCGCGTTGACCGACGTAGCCCCGTCGCTACCGACCAGCCCGGTCCCCACGCCGTCGAACACCGGGCTCGTCAACGTCGTCGTTGACCACTCGACCGGTTTTCTCGGCAGGATCTCACTCGGCTCGTGGCCCGACTGGGTGGCGGCCATCTTCACGTCGGCCGCGTTCATCGTGGCGGCTGGGTCCTACTGGCGCAGCGTCCAAGTGCGCCGCGAGGAGCAGGCGCGGCTCGTCTACTCCAAGGTGCTGCACGTGAAATACCACGACGAGGGCGCCGCGTTCGAGCCATTGCCCCACGGCGCGAAGATCGGCAACACCAGGGGACCCGGCATCACCGGGGTCACGTTCACGATGTCCTCACCGCATGAGATCGCGCTGGTGCCGGTGATTCAGCTCACCGCCTGCGTCCGTAACGGCAGCAAGGAACTCATCGGCCCGGCCAAGGTGCAGGTCGTGAACATCGGCCGGAAGACGACCTACGACACGTTCTCGGTGTTGATCGACGTCATCGACCCGGAGACCGACTACGTCGTTGACTTCGTTCTGCCCAACGTTGACCACCCCCGGCAGCCCAGCCTCGGCACCACCGTGCTCTTCCGCGACGCCAGCGGCCAGTGGTGGCGGCGACATCTCGCCGAGCCCATCGAGGCCGTGCACGACGATCCTGAGAACGCCGCTTACACGTCGGCCGAGCGCGCCACGGGGGCAGCCAACCTCCGCGCCCTGGGAATCGAACCGGCCCCCGATGCCGCTCCCAAGGTGCCGCTGCGGGCTCGGTGGCATCGTTTCTGGCGCGAGCGGCGAGGCAAGTCGCCCACACCGTAAGACGTCGACGCGGATGGACGGATCGGGCGTGTGGGATGTGCTGCTCAACAGTCCGGCGGACACCCCGACGCAGCGGGCCGAGCACGCCGACGAACAGAGCGCCCGCGCCGAGATGGAGAGGCTCTACGCGGAGGGCCGGGCGTACGGGGAGTGACGATCCGTCGACCCGGCGCGCCGCCTAGATGATCTCCATTTTGAGCCCGCCGAGACGGTCCGCAGCTAGTCCGCCAGAAGTCCGCAGGATTGGCGTCTGCTACCAACGACTGCCACCGTTTGCCAACGCATAAAAGCCCAGGCCAGAGGGTTGTTACGGCAGTTTGCGCAGGCCAGCGGCTTGGCCTCAGAAGTTCCGCTTCAACGTCTGAATCCGGCCTGTTCCCGCAGTTCAGGAGGTTGCACGCTCGCTTTGGGGCACAGCCGGGGCACAACCCCCATGCCTCATCGACGGCGCGGCGGGTGCGCTCCTCGGAATCCGGCATCAGGTGCCCGTACGTCGACAGGACCAGGGTCGCGTTCTCGTGCCCCAGCCGCTCGGCGACCGTGATGACCGACTCGCCCTGCATCAGCAGGACGAGGCCCGCGCGATGGTACGGCGTCTCGTCCAGGCCGACAACGGCCAGTGGCGCGAGCAGACCGGGGACGCTGCTACCCAGCCACCCACGTGAGGCCGGCCGGCTGCCGGCGATGTCGGGCTCCACTTGATCCGTTACACGGTGACTTTCACTTGACGGGTGACAGCTGGCCGGATCTCTGCTCTTCCGCTGTCGCAGTCCGTGACCGGCGTGCCATCCCACCGCCGGGGTAGCAATCTTCGATGCCGAGCCCCGGCGTCGGGCGGGGGAAGTGGGGTGTCGGCTGGCGCTGGGCGCGGCACCTTCTCGCCGCGCCCAGCGCCGTTACCGCTCGAATCTTCGCGATGCCGATAGGACAGGTCATCCCGTGAAGCCGCAGCAGCACCGTCGCCCCCGGTGTCGGCCACGCCTTGACACAAGCGTCGGTCGACGGGCGACGATCATCCCCGGGCTTCGCGCCACGGCTTGAAGCGGCGCACCTCCTGGGGCCAGCCGCACGCTTCCGCGATCTTCCCGGCCCACATTCTGGCCGTCTCCTCGTCGGGCACGTCCACGATGGTCAGCCCGCCCAGGAATTCCTTGGTCTCGACGTAGGGCCCGTCGGTGAAGATCACCTCACCGCTTGTGGCGTCGGCACTGAAGACCGGGCCGTCCTCTTCCTCCAGCCCTCCGGCGAAGACATATGCTCCGGCGGCCCTGATCTCATCAACGACCGCCCTGGAGAGTGGACCGCGCCCGCGGAACCATTCCTCGGTGTGGTCACCCACCCACTGCTGGTTGAAGTAGATGAGGTACTCGGGCATGTCCGCTCCCTCTGTTCGTCCGGACCCGGTGTCCGTCTCTACATACGCTACGAACGGCATCCGACAGATCCGACGCCCTCGGGCTGGAAAATCTGCCCGAGCCGCGGCTAGCCGTCGCTCTCACTTCGGCAGAAGCGGATGCCAGAGACACCAGCGTGGTGGACGGCCGGCGTCACAGGCCGTGTCCGGCATGCTCAAGGCCGGTGTAACCCGTCAACTGGAGTCACCGTGTAACGCATCAAGCGGAGTACGACCCACCGGCTGCCGGCGTGTCTAGTCCCACCACATGCTTGACGAATCCGTCCCAGCACATGTTTGACGGTTGGTCTAGGTTCCTTGCTGCGTGGGGGCGGGCCATGGTGCGGGGCCAGGCTGCTCGGCGCCGGTGCGGGGTAAGTCTCTGCAGGGGGTCTGGGTGACAATCTCGCGCATGAGCGCCTCTGACGTCGTAGCGGTCGATCTCACTTCGGACGAGCGGTTCCTGCTGAGGCGAGGGTTGGCCGAGTGGGGTGGACCCGCGCATTCCACGGATGATCTCGCCCGAGCTATGGGCTTTCAGGATCAGGTGGACCTCTACCACGGCGAGGGTCGCAGGCTGGGAGAGGCACTGGACCGGGGGGAGCCGTTGTCGAGGTCGCAGTGGCGAAAGCTGTTGTTCTCCACTGAGATCGTCTTCGCGAGTGACGTGGTGGGTTCTGGGTGTGACTGGTCGATCACCACTGGCCTTTCTGACGAGGAGACGATCAAGCTGCTGCGGGTGGTGCAGCGGAAGGTGGCCCGCGCACTACGGATGTCCTAGGCATCGGCGGCCACTTTGCGGGGTCGGCTGGCCTTCAGGTTGCGGACGGGCTGGTCGGTGGTGCGTCGGACGAGGCGGGTGCCGTCGTCGCAGGCGATGGCCAACTCGGTGTCGGTGACGTTGATGGTGACGGTCTTGCCGGCGTGGACGCGGCCGAGGGCGACTTTCTGTCCGACGACCATGACGACTCCGCTGTTGGAGGCCCGCCGCTGCACCTGCACCGGTCCGGCCGTAGGTTGGGGCGGTGGTCCGGCGGGTCGGGCGCCTCGCAGCCGTGCCACCTCGGCGGGGGTGAGCGGGTTGGGTCGGATGCGTAGCAGCTGGCGGGTGTCGAGGTCGAAGAAGTTCAGGGTCTTGCCGTCGATGCGGATGCCGACCCGTTGCCCGCCGAGGATCTCGGCGGCCAGGACGATGTGCTGGCCCAGGGAGACGTGACCTGCGCGGCTGATGGTGCGGTCGACCTCGACCGCTTCACCTGGTGGTGCCGGCGGCAACGGCGGCTCACCAGCGGGACGGCCGCGCTGGCGCAGCAGGGCCGCGAGGTCGGCGGCGGACAGGTGTGAGCGCACCGACTTGAGCCGGACGCCGGCGATAAGGAGGTGGATGACGTCGGTGTCGGCCCAGAACGTGACCGTCACGCCGGAGCGGGCAGTCATCCACCCCGGTGACGACCTTGGCCTCGGTGCCGTCGGCGAGCATGATCCCGCCACGATGTCCATCTGCCACAACTCCATCGGCCGGGACCGCTGCCAGCGGACATAGTCCTTGCGACCCCGACGCCTCCTGGCTGGCTCGATGAGGCCGTGGCGGACCAGGATCCGATACACCGTCATCCTCGACGGCACCGGGTCCGGACAGCCGTGTCGGCCCAGCTCGAACGCGATCCGACGCGAGCCCCACCGCGGGTGGTGTCGGCGCAGCTCACACACCAACGCCTCCACCTCCGCCGACGCCTGATGAGCACATCCCTGCGGGCGGCGGGAGCGGTTCTCCAACCCGACCAGGCCCGCTTCGGCATAGCGGGCCAGCCAGGAGTGGACGGTCTGCCGGGACACTCCTGTTCGGGCTGCCACCTCAACCACGGGTTCCCCGGCCTGCACCGCCAACACCGCCCGACACCGCTGCTCAACGATCGACAACTCCACCAGCGCCAATCCCGGCCTCCCCAGCCCGCGATGACCGCAACCATCACGCGATGAGGAAGCCGAATATCGATCATGTCAAGCATCTGGTGGGACGCGAGTGTCAAGCATCTCCCGTGACGAGACACACCGGCTGCCGGCGTGTCTAGTCCCACCACATGCTTGACGAATCCGTCCCAGGACATGCTTGACGGTTGGTCTAGAGAAGCGGGAAGGAGCACCACGCCTGAAGCGGTGGTCAGTAGTGGGCCTGCTCGGGTGGGAAGTCCTCGGGGAAGGCAGCGTCGACGGCTGCCGCCGGGATGCAGTCGTGATCGTGGGCCCAGGTGCCGGCTACGTGGAGCACGGGCTCAGGTCCCTCGTCGGTGACGAAGGTGAAGTCGACGCGTTGGGGCAGGGTGCGCAGAACGGACTGTCCCTCGCTCGGCTTGAGCTGTTCCCACTGGCACTTCGCGGCGGCCAGGGCGTCGGCCACCTGAGCGAAGGTCAGTCGTGAGGGCAGGGCGATGACCTCGCCGGACTGTGCTTGGCTCGGCAGCTCGACCGTCCCTCGCCAGGTCTGGACCGTCACTGAGGTGATGATCCGGCAGCGGCAGACCACGAACTCGACGTCGCCGTAGGAGTACAGGTGCGGCCACCTGTGGCGTTTGTCGACCCGCCCGATGTCCCACGGCATGCCGTAGTCGGCGACGACCTCCCGTAGGCGGGCGCCGGGATGAAGAAGGCCGACCCGGCCAGTTGAGCCGAATGCTGCCAGGACGTCGAGTGCCCCCATGTCCTCAACCTCCCTGCGGTAACCGTCTCCCCGGCTCAGCAAGCCACCCGACCAACCGCTATGGATCATGTCAAACATCTCGTGGTACGCGAATGTCAAGCATGTCCCGTGACACGACACACCGGCTGCCAGCGAGGTTGTTCAACGTTTCTGTAGGTCTTCAAGGCGGCCCTGAACGGGCCGCACGCGCCGCCGCCTGGGCGCGCGCCAGCCGCTGCCGCTGTCGCTCTGCGGCCGTCCCGCCGGACGCCCCGCGGCTGGCGCGGACAACGGAGAGCCCGAAGGGCTGCCGCAGAACGACAGGCCCTTGACCGGTGTGGGGGAGTAGCGGCTCTGAGTTCCGCTTCGACGTCTGAATCCGGCACCCGCTTCCGGTCCAGCCTGGCGAGGAAGGGGACATGCCGGCCTGGGACGATGGACGGGTGAAGATCACTCGACTCATCGCCTCGGACGATGCGCCGGCCCTGGCCGAGGTGCTCCGCGTCAACCGTGAGTTTCTCGCGCCGTGGGACCCGATCCGGAGTGAGGACTACTTCACGGCAGACGGCCAGCACGCCGTCATCGAAGCCGATCTCCAGCAGCACGAACAGGGATCGAAGCTGCCCCACGTCATCCTTGACGACTCCGGTCGCGTGATCGGCCGCATCACGCTCAGCGGCATAGTGCGCGGCCCCTTCCAGTCATGCGCGATGGGCTACTGGGTGAGCGCCAGCCACAACGGCCGAGGGGTCGCGACGAAGGCGGTGCGCGAGATCGTGCGGGTGGCCTTCGAGGAGTTGGGGCTGCATCGGGTGCAGGCAGAGACCCTGCTGCACAACGTCAGATCGCAGCGGGTGCTGGAACGCAACGGGTTCGTGCGGTTCGGCATGGCGCCGGAGTATCTCAACATCGCCGGCCGGTGGCAGGACCACGTCATGTACCAGGTGGTGAACCCGTCCTGGGCAACCGGCTGAGCATCGCCGCCCTCATGTCTGACGCTCGATGTTCTCAGCCTCACCGGGGCCCATGGCGACGAGATCCTCTTCACCGGTGCGTTGCTGGTGATCGCAGGCCTGCTGCTGCGTATCGAGGGGCCATGGCGAGGGGCCGTGCCCGGTAGGTAGCCCGGGCCGGCCCGACGCGGTGTGGCCGGTCAGAGCACCGCGGCGAACTCGCGCAGGCCGCCCGGCCAGCCACCCTCGCTCCCGACGGCGTCGCGTACCCCTTCCCAGCCGGGGCCGTGCACATCGAGCTGGTCGTGCACCAGGTCGACCTGCGTGCCGGTGTCGGTCGGGGTGAAGGTCACGGTCACCCGGCTACCGACCGCATCCGGCGCGGGCGGCTTCCAGTCGGGGCCGACGAGCCAGGAGAAGGCGAACGTGCGCGGCGGATCCCAGGTGAGGACGCGGCCCCAGGCGCAGACCTCGCCGGCGTCGTTCTCCTCCCACATCCGGCCGCCGACGTGGGGGTCGACCCCGACCTGCTTCAGCTCGCCGGGCTGGACGTGGTGGGATCGCGTCCACCACCGGTCGATGCCGTTGGTGAACACCTCGAACGCGTGCTCGGGGGTCGCCGCGACGTGGATGCTGCTGCGTACGACGGAATCCTGATCGGTGTGCGCTGTCACGTCTTCTCCTCCGGTGGCTTCTCGGCGGCCTCGGCGAACGCCGCCAGGGCCTGGTTCCAGAACTGGTCGAAGTAGCCGCGGATCGCCGCCAGGCCCTGCGGGTCGACGGCGTGCAGGCGGCGGGTGCCCACCGCCGTCGACGAGACCAGCCCGGCGTCCTTGAGCACCTTGAGGTGCTGCGAGACAGCGGGCCGGCTGACCGGCAGGCCGTTAGCGATCTCCGCGACCGAGCGCGGCCCGGCGGCCAGCGACTCGAAGATGCTCCGCCGGGTCGGGTCGCCGAGGGCTTCGAGCATCCGCCCTTGGTAAGTGGCCACGAACGGTAAGTCTAGACTTTCCGATGCTGTCAAGGCGTGCACCAGGTGCAGCGCGGGCGAGAGTGGTCCGTGAACTGCCGGCGGTGAGGGCTTGAAACCCTCAGGCGCAGAGGCGGGCCAGGACCACGAGCTCGCCAGCGCCCGCGCCGACCGGCTCGCGGCCCCAGCCGCCGTAGACCCGATCCACGGTGAAACCGGCCGCCCGTAGCGAGTCGCGCAGCTCCCGCTCGGTGCGGAAGCGCAGGGTGGCGGAGCTGAGCAGTTCGTCGCCGCCCGGAAAGACGTAGTGGTGGACGAAGCTGACCGCGCTCTCCACCACGGACGTCACCTCGGTCCAGGCCCGGACCTCCCGCCCGTCAGGCAGGGTGATCAGGCGTGCGGAGTCGACCGGGTTCCAGCGCTCCCAGCGCCGGTCGGCCGGGTCGCGCGCGTCGAAGATCAGTCGGCCGCCGGGCAGCAACGCGCGGCGCAGGTCGGCGAGGGTGGCCGTCCACTCGGCATCGTCGACGAAGATCTGCGCCACGTGGCTGGTCAGGACGGCCACGTCGAAGGCCCCGCTCGGCAGCGCGTGCGAGGTGCCCTCGATCCAGGTGACCCGGTCGGCACCTGGTTTGGCGCGGGCCGCGGCGAGCGAGGCGCGAGCCGGGTCGACGCCGGTGACGGGGTGGCCGGCCGCCGCCACGGCGATAGTCAACCGGCCCGTCCCGCAGCCGAGGTCGAGCACCCGGGCGGCGGGCGTCTCGTCGACCGCGGCGAGGAAGAAGTCGTCGTCGCGACCCCACGGGCACTCGGCGTCGTAGACCGTGACCAGCCGCGGGTCCTCGAACTCGCCGTGCCTCATCGGCGGCGGGCGGCAACCCGCCGCCGATGAGCAAACGACACGCCGCCGCCTCTCGTCCGCCGCGACGGGTCCGGCCGCGGTCAGGAGATGTGATGCAGGATCACATTGTGGACGTGGTGGCTCTTCTGCGCACCACGGAATTCGACCTCGTAGGTGTGCGTGCCGACGTGGATGGCGATCGACCCGGTGGAGAAGAACGAGCCGCCCCACGACTTGTTGCTGACCACGCTCACGCTAGTGATCTTCGAGTACGGAATGCTGGTGATGGCGTACCGCTTGCCGACGAACGAGCGGTCCTGGATGATCACGCGGCGGTCGGTGAGGCCGATGAAGCCGGTGCCGGCGCCGACCGCGTCGTAGACGGCGATGATCTGCTCCGAGTCGAGCAGCCCGCTCTGGATCTGCTGGAACTGCTCCTTGCGGTCATAGGTCGCGTTGGCCATGCGCCTCACGGTAGGCAGGGCACGCCACTGCGGGCCGGCGGGTCAGCGTACGACCGAGTCGGCCGCGGCCCGGACGAACGCGCGGACCCGGGCCGTCGTGTTGGTCTCCAGCCACACCGGTCCGCGCCGGATGGGCGGGGCGTCGCGGATCGGCACGTACGCCACGTCGGGGCGCGGGTAGTAGTGCCGGGTGTGCTCGCCGACCGGGAGCACGCCTCGGCCCAGCGCCACCAGCGACAACATCTCGGAGAAGGTGTTGCCGGCCGGCCCCTTCGGCACCGGCCGGCCGGACGGGGTGTGCTCGGGTGTGCGGTCCCGCTTGAACTCCGCCGAGGTCACCGCCGGGTACTGCACCACCGGGTGGTCGGCCAGCACCTCCAGCGAGACGGACTCCGCGCCGGCCAGCGGGTGCCCGGTCGGCACGGCCAGGGCCCGGCCCTCGCTGATCAGCGCCGGCCCGTTCGCCATGCCGTCGAAGGGGTACGCGGCGATGAGGACGTCGACCGAACCGTCCAGCAGGCTCGGCCGGGAGTTGAAGAGCTGGACCTCGCGTACCTCGACGACACACTCCGGATGGCGCTCGCTGAACAGGGCGACGGCCTTGAGCAGCACCGGCGCCGTCCATTCGCCGAGGAACGCGACCCGCAGCGTGCCGGTCACCCCGCGGCCGGCGTCCACCGCCCGGGCGAGCGCCTCGTCGATCCCGGCGACCAGCGGCCGGAGGTCGTCGGCGAGTTGCCGGCCGATCGGGGTGAGCTGGACGACCCGGCTGGTCCGCGCGAAGAGCGGTGCGCCGATCCGCCGCTCCAACCGCTTGATCACGTGGCTGACCCGCCCGGTGGTCACCCGCAGCCGGGTGGCTGTCCGGCCGAAGTGCAGCTCCTCGGCGAGGGTCAGGAAGGCTTCGACCTCGTACCGCTCCAGCATCGGGTGCCTCCCATCGTTGAGTCAGGGGCAACGATCGTAGCCGGATCGCGTCTTGGTCCCCGTCGCCCGAGGCCGGATCGTTGAGTCGTCCGCCAGACCCGCGAACCGAGAGGTGAACCATGAGCAGCACGACCATCGACGGGACGACCAGCGTACGGGTGACCGGCTTCGACCATCTGGTGCTCAACGTCGCCGACGTCGAGCGCGCGTTGGGCTTCTACTGCGGCCTGCTCGGCCTGGCGCCGGTCCGCGTCGACGAGTGGCGGGACGGCAGGGTGCCGTTCCCCTCGGTGCGGGTCAGCCCGGACACCATCATCGACCTCGTCCACCGGGAGCGGGGCCAGTCGAACGTCGACCACTTCTGCCTGGTGGTGTCGCCGCTGGACTGGGCCGAGGTGATCGACTCCGGGGTCTTCACCGTGCTGGAGGGGCCGGTCGGCCGGTTCGGGGCACGGGGCTCCGCCACGTCGATCTACGTCCGCGACCCGGACGGCAACTCGGTCGAGCTGCGCTGGTACCCGCAGGACGCCGACGGCTGAGCCGGCCGGCACCTCAGGACTCGGTGACCGCCCGGTAGGCGTCCTCGATGCGGGCGGCCAGCAGGACCTCGCCCTCGCTGAGCGGGGTGCTGCCGTGCCCCACCCGGATCTGGGTATGGTCAGCCCGGCGGCTGATGTCTGGGCGTAGGTGCAGGGCATCCGCCACCACCTTGACCCGCTCGGTCAGGGCGGCGTGTTGGCTGTCGTCGATCACGAGGGTCCGTCGGATCTGCTCGCCCTCCCGGGTCCACCCGGAGAGCAGCGTGAGCGCGTCGGAGAGGTAGTCCTTCTGCGCTCGGCCAGTGAACAGCGCACGCATCACCGCACCTCCCAGGCGCCGTTGCCGGCTCGTGGCCAAATCGTCGCCATCCCGTGTCTTGTCGGTGGCCTCTAGTCTTGTCGCCCTCCGGTGCGCGTGTCCACGCCCACACTTCCGGGTTCTCCTGGCTTAAGCGGCCGGTTACGGTACCCAAACCGCCGATTGATCTGGCACGCTGGACGGCCGTGCAGACCGAACGGGCTAGCGGCGGCGGGCAGGCCGCGCGACGGGATCTCAAAGTGATCGTCGGCGCGGCGATCATCGAGGACGGGCGCGTACTCGCGTGCGCGCGTTCCGCGCCGCCCGAGGTGGCCGGGATGTGGGAGTTCCCCGGTGGCAAGGTCGAGCCCGGGGAGTCCGAGACCGACGCGCTGGTCCGCGAGTGCGCCGAGGAACTGGCCGTACGCGTGGAGATCGGCGACCGGGTCGGCCGCAACGTCAAGATGGCCCACGGCCGCTCGGTGCTGAAGGTGTACGCCGCCCGGCTGCTCCACGACGACCAGCCTCAGGCGCTGGAGCACTCGGCGCTGCGCTGGCTCTCGGCCGCCGAACTGGACTCGGTGACCTGGCTGCCGGCCGACGCTCCGATCGTCGCCGCGCTCCGGCCACTGCTCGCCGCCCGCTGACCCGCCCCGGCCGACCGAAGCGGACCGCCGGCCGGCTGCGGGCCCTCGGCCGGCCGAAGCGGACAGCGGGGCGGCGGAAGCGGACAGCGGGGTGAAAACGGGACGGGGGCCGGCGGCTTGCGCCGCGGCCCCCGTCATCGTCGAGGTTTCTAGTGCTTGTCCTGCTCGGGGTGGGCGAAGTTCAGGTGCTCCGGGGGCAGCGGGAAGCTGATGTCGTCGCCGAACGGCGACGGCGCGGCGGCCCGGTCGAAGGTGAGCTCCGTGAGGGGCAGCTTGCCCCGGTCGTCCACCGCCGGCGCGGTCGGGTGGGGCACCTCGCGGTGCCAGTTCACCCCGCTCTGCGCCTGCACCTCGGCCTGCGGATCGTGCGAGCCGCCCGCGTGCGAGTGCAACCCGGGCAGGCGGGTGCCGGCGGACGTCGCCGAGGCGCTGGCGGACGTCGCCGAGACGCCCGTGCCCGCGGCGTTCGCGCTGGTCTGAGGCGTCTCGCCCCGTCGGAAGATCTTGCTACCAAGCCACACAAGGGGATCGTACCTGCGGTCGACGACCCGCTCCTTCATGGGGATGATCCCGTTGTCAGTGATCTTGATGTGCTCGGGGCAGACCTCGGTGCAGCACTTGGTGATGTTGCAGTACCCGAGGCCCATCTCCGCCTGCGCGTACTCCTTGCGGTCCGTCCGGGTGTCCAGCGGGTGCATGTCCAGCTCGGAGGCCCGGATGAAGAACCGTGGCCCGGAGAAGGCCGGCTTGTTCTCCTCGTGGTCCCGGATCACGTGGCACACGTTCTGGCAGAGGAAGCACTCGATGCACTTGCGGAACTCCTGCGAGCGCTCCACGTCGACCTGCTGCATCCGGTAGTCGCCCGGGGCGACGTCCGACGGCGGCGCGAAGGCCGGGGTCTCCCGCGCCTTCTCGTAGTTGAACGAGACGTCGGTGACCAGGTCCCGGATGACCGGGAAGGTGCGCAACGGGGTGACGGTGACCGTCTCGTCCTCCTCGAAGGTGGACATCCGGGTCATGCAGCCCAGCCGCGGCTTGCCGTTGATCTCCATCGAGCAGGAGCCGCACTTGCCCGCCTTGCAGTTCCACCGGCACGCCAGGTCGGGCGCGTCGGTGGCCTGGAGCCGGTGGATGACGTCGAGGACGACCTCACCCTCGTTCACCTCGACCATGTAGTCCTGCAGGTCGCCGCCGCTCTCGTCGCCCCGCCAGATCCGGAATTGGCGCTTGGTCCCCATCAGTTGCCCGCCTCCTCAGCGAGGGCGTCGAACTCCGCGAGCTCCTCGTCGGTCAGGTACTTGGCCAGCTCGGCCCGGTCGAACAGGCTGATCAGCTCCCCGCGCATCGTCGGCAGCGGCTTGCGGGTCAGCCGGACGGTGTCGCCCTCGAGCGAGCAGACCAGGTTCACCCGGCGCCACTGCGGGTCCATCGCCGGGAAGTCCTCCCGGGTGTGCCCGCCGCGCGACTCGCGCCGCTCCAGCGCCGCCTTGGCGGTGCACTCGGAGACCACCAGCATGTTGCGCAGATCGAGCGCGAGGTGCCAGCCCGGGTTGTAGCGCCGCCCGCCGGCCGCGCTGACCTTGGCCACCCGCTCACGCAGTTCGGCCAGCCGGACCAGGGCGTCCGCCAGCTCGCCCTCGCGCCGGATGATCCCGACCAGATCCCCCATCACCGCCTGGAGGTCCTGCTGGAGGGTGTACGGGCTCTCCCCGGTGTCCCGCTGCAGCGGCGCCAGCGCGGTCTCCACCGCGGCCTCGACCGCCTGCACGGGCACCTTGGGCCGGGCGGCGAGGCCGTTGGCGTACGAGGCGGCGTGCCCGCCGGCGCGCTTGCCGAAGACCAGCAGGTCGGACAGGGAGTTTCCACCCAGCCGGTTGGAGCCGTGCATGCCGCCGGAGACCTCGCCGGCGGCGAACAGCCCCTGCACGTGGCCGAAGGCCGCGCCGCTGTCCGGGTCGACCTCGACGCCACCCATCACGTAGTGGCAGGTGGGACCGACCTCCATCGGCTCGGCGGTGATGTCGACGTCGGCCAGTTCCTTGAACTGGTGGTACATCGAGGGCAGCCGGCGGCGGATCTCGTCGGCCGACTTGCGGCTGGCGATGTCCAGGAAGACGCCGCCGGCCGGCGTGCCACGACCCGCCTTGACCTCGCTGTTGATCGCCCGGGCCACCTCGTCACGGGGCAGCAGCTCCGGCGGGCGCCGGTTGTTGTCCGGGTCGGTGTACCAGCGGTCCGCCTCCTCCTCGGTCTCCGCGTACTGCTTGCGGAAGACGTCGGGGACGTAGTCGAACATGAACCGCTTGCCGTCGGAGTTCTTCAGCACCCCGCCGTCACCGCGGACCGACTCGGTGACCAGGATGCCCTTGACCGAGGGTGGCCAGACCATGCCGGTGGGGTGGAACTGGAGGAACTCCATGTTGATCAGCGTCGCCCCGGCGCGCAGCGCGAGCGCGTGACCATCGCCGGTGTACTCCCAGGAGTTCGAGGTGACCTTGTAGGAGCGGCCGACACCGCCGGTGGCCAGCACCACCGAGGGCGCCTCGAAGAGGATGAACTCGCCGGACTCCCGGTAGTAGCCGAACGCGCCGGCGACCCGGTCACCGTCGAGCAGCAGCTCGGTGATGGTGGTCTCGGAGAAGACCCGGATCCGGGCGTCGTACGAGCCGAGCTCGCGCTTGTCCTCCTGCTGGAGGGAAACGATCTTCTGCTGGAGGGTGCGGATCAGCTCCAGGCCGGTCCGGTCGCCGACGTGCGCCAGCCGCGGGTACTCGTGACCGCCGAAGTTCCGCTGGGAGATCTTCCCGTCCTTGGTCCGGTCGAAGAGCGCCCCGTACGTCTCCAGCTCCCAGATCCGCTGCGGCGACTCCTTCGCGTGCAGCTCGGCCATCCGGAAGTTGTTCAGGAACTTGCCGCCGCGCATCGTGTCCCGGAAGTGGACCTGCCAGTTGTCCCGGCTGTTCACGTTCCCCATCGCGGCGGCGGCGCCGCCCTCGGCCATCACCGTGTGCGCCTTGCCGAAGAGCGACTTCGAGATGATCGCGGTCTTCTTGCCGGCGAGCCGGGCCTCGATCGCCGCCCGCAGGCCGGCGCCGCCGGCGCCGATCACGACGACGTCGTAGTGGTGTCGTTCGATTCGAGTGGTAGTGGTCATGTCCAGGCCCTCTAGTTGATGAACCGCAGGTCGTTGAACCAGCCGGCCGCGACCGCCATGACGTAGAAGTCGGTCAGCGCCAGGGTGCCGAGCGTGATCCAGGCGAGCTGCATGTGCCGGACGTTCAGCCAGGACACGCTCGTCCAGGCCCGGTAGCGCACGGGGTGCTTGGAGAAGTGCTTGAGCCGGCCGCCGATGATGTGCCGGCAGGAGTGGCAGGAGATGGTGTACGCCCAGAGCATCACCACGTTGGCGATCAGGACGAGGTTGCCCAGCCCGAAGCCGAAGCCCTTCGGGGAGTGGAAGGCCAGGATCGCGTCCCAGGTGTTGATCAGCGAGATGATCGCGGCGGCGTAGAAGAAGTAGCGGTGCAGGTTCTGGCCGAGCAGCGGGACCCGGGTCTCACCGCTGTAGGACGCGTGCCCGTCCGGCACCGCGCAGGCCGGCGGCGACAGCCAGAACGACCGGTAGTACGCCTTGCGGTAGTAGTAGCAGGTGAGCCGGAACAGCAGCAGGAACGGCAGGGTCAACGCCGCGTCCGGGATGATCCACCAGCCGGGCAGGAACCGTCCGAAGTGTGCGGCTCCCTCCACGCAGCGGTCGGTCACGCAGGGGGAGTAGAACGGGGTCAGGTAGTGGAAGTCCTCGACCCAGTACCACTTGTGCATGAAGACCCGGACCGTCGCGTACGCGACCCAGGCGCTGAGCCCGACCACGGTGATCAGGGGGGCGAACCACCAGCGGTCGGTACGCAACGTCTTCGCCGCGATGGCGGCGCGCGCCCGCGCTCCCCGCGGCTTCGTTGCCGTTGATGTCATTCGAGTCGTCTCCTCGACGGGGCCCGCACGGGCGGGCGGATCTTCCTCCGGTCGGCACGCGGACCGGCGAACCCGCACCCGCTTGCCACGTCATGCGCACACCAACGACCGCACCGGACGTATCGGCGCAGCTAAGTGACACACGTTACGCCGATCTTCGCGGGCCGTCCGCGCAAGGCAGTGTCCCGTGTGTCCGGGCGCTTGGAAAGCCCCTCGTCACAATCGATGCCCGGGCGTCCAGAAAGATCGTCGCCGGTCGGTGCGGACAGGCGCGGACAGCAGCCCGATCAGCCGGAGGCGCCGCCGGTGAAGTTCCACGCGGCGAGGCGCACCGGGGGTGCCTCCCACCAGTTGCCGTCGATCCGGTCGGGCTGGCGCATCGCGTGCCGGCCGAGCCCGAGCACCGCGCCCGGCCCGAGCGCGCGCGGGTAGGACTCGGTGAAGCGCAGGTCCCGGACGGCCCGGGTCACCACACCGTCCTCGATCAGCCAGACCCCGTTGCGGGTCAGGCCGGTGATCACCAGGCTCTTCGGGTCGAGCACCCGGGTGTACCAGAAGTCGCTGACCAGCAGCCCGTGCCGGACCCCGGCGACCAGCGCGGCCGTGTCGTCGTCGGCCACCGCACCGGCGACCCCGGACTCCGCCGGTCGGCCGAGCGGACCGGCCGATGGCCTCCCGTCGGCCACGGACGGGGCGAGCAGCCGGAGGTTGCGGGGGATCGGGCCGAAGGTGGTGGCGCCGAGCATGCCGTGACCGGTGGACCCGACGCCGGCCTCGACACCGCTGCGCCGGTCGTGCGCCACCGCCCGGGTGACCCCGGCGTCGACCAGGCGCAACTCCCGCCGCGCCGTGCCCTCCAGGTCGTAGGGCAGGTTGGAGCCGTGCAGCGGATCGTCCACCAGGGTCACCGACCGGTCGAACTGGGCCTCGCCCGGCTCGGCGAAGGACTGCCGCTCGGCGTGGCGCTTGCCGTTGAAGCCGAACCAGGAGAGGTTCTGCAGCAGGTCGGCGACGGCGGCCGGTTCGAGCACCACCTCGTAGCGACCCGGCGGCAGCTCGACCGGGTCGACCGCGGCGCGCGCCTTGGCCGCGGCCCGGGCGCCGAGCGCGGCCCCGTCGAGGTCGGCGAGCCGGTCGGCGCAGCGACGCGCCACGCCGTCCGAGCCGCCGGTGCGGGCGATCCCGTCCATCGCGGCCTCCGCGGTGCGCCCGTGGGCCGAGTGGCCGGCGGAGTTGGCGAAGGCCCCGGAGCGGTGCGAGGTGCGGCAGTAGCCGGCGGCTTCGAGGCCGCCCACCGCGTCCACGAAGGCGCGGACCCGGGTCGCCCGCTCGTCCGGCTCGGCGTGGACGGTCGCCTCGTCGGCCGCGGCGCCGGCCGACACCGGCGACGGTGGCGTGAGCCCCGGCCAGGCCGGGTCGGGCGGGCAGAGCCGGGCCGCGGCCAGCGTCCGTTCGACCAGCGCGCGCAGCCCCTGCGGACTCACCACGCTGCCGCTGCCGGCGGCGGTCCGGCCGTCGACGTGCACCCGCAGCCGGACGCCGACGGTCGAGTCGGCGACGTTCTGGTGGATGAAGGAGTTGGCGAAGCGGGTCAATGCCAGGTCGGCCCGGGTCACCACCGCCTCGGCCTGGGCGGCCGGGCCGCCGAGGCGGCGGACCAGCTCGACGACCTGCCCGGCGAGGTCCAGCTCCGACGCGCCGCCGCTCATGCCCGCACCCCCACCCGGACGTTGCGGAAGCGGGCCGGCGCGGCGGGGTGGCCGGTGTGCCCGGTCTGGCCGGGCTGGCCCTTGCCGCAGTTGGGCGTGCCCCAGGCGACCGTCTCGCCGGAGAGCATGTCCATCGACCGCCAGAAGAGCGGGCCGATGCCGGTGTAGGTGGGGTTGCGCAGCATCCGTCCGCGCCGGCCGTTGCGCACCTCCCAGCCGATCTCGCAGCCGAACTGGAAGTTGAGCCGCTTGTCGTCGATCGACCAGGAGCGGTTGATGTCCATCAGCACCCCGTCGTCGGTGGCCGCGATGATCTCCTCCAGGGTGTGCGGGCCGGGCTCCAGGCCGACGTTGGTCATCCGCACCATCGGCAGCCGGGCCCAGCCGTCGGCCCGTACGCTGCCGCCGTAGTCCAGGCCGGCGACGGCGGCCGAGTCGCGGCCGGCGAGCACGCCCACCCAGCGTCCGTCGCGGACCGCGTCCCGCTTCATCGCGGGAGAGCCCTCGTCGTCGAAGCCGAAGCTGCCGAGCGCGCCGGGGATGGTCGGGTCGATGGTGACGTTCATCAGCTCGGAGCCGTAGCGCAGCGTGCCGAGCTGGGCGAGATCCAGCCAGGACGTGCCGGCGAAGGCGGCCTCCCAACCGAGGATCCGGTCCAGCTCGATGGCGTGCCCGACCGACTCGTGGATCTGCAGGGCGAGCTGCTCGCCGCCGAGAATCAGGTCGGTCTCGCCGGCCGGGCAGAGCGGGGCGGTGAGCAGGGCGCGGGACTCCTCGGCGATCCGCGCCGCGTGCGCCGGCAGGTCGAGCGAGTCGACCAGCTCCCAGCCGGTGGTGCCGTACTGGCCGCGGTAGCTGGGGTAGGAGCGGCGCTGGGTCTCGCCGTCGCCGATCGAGGTCGCCGAGATGCCGCCGCCGCACTCCCGGATCCGCTGGTCGATGCGGTGTCCCTCGCTGGAGACGAACCACTTCGCGGTGTCCCAGATCTGGTAGAGCCCCTCGGCGATGTCGGCGCCGTGCGCGGCCATCGTCGCGGTCGCGTCGACCAGCAGGTCGCCCTTGGTCGAGAGTGGCACGCCGAGCGGGTCGACCTCGCACTCCGAGGCCCAGGTCGCGGTGGTCGGGTCGGCCGGCACCAGGTCGATCGGCGGGCCGGGCACCCGCGCGCTCGCGGCGGCGATCCGCGCGGCGCGCCGTCCGGCGTCGCGGGCCGCCGCGTCGGAGAGTTCGGGTACGGCGTGGAAGCCCCAGCTCGACCCGACCAGCGCGCGTACGCCCAGGCCGAAGCTCTCGTCCTGGGTCAGCTCCTCGATCTCGCCGTTGCGCGCCGACATCGACTCGTAGCGCCGGTGCATCACCCGGGCGTCGGCATAGCGGGCTCCGGCATCCAGGGCGGCCTGCACGGCGGCGGTCGCCGCGTCGAACTCGGTCATGCGACCGACCCTAGGCGAGCCGCCCGACATCCGTCAGGGCAGTAGTTCCTCCGGCCGGATGGCGGCCTTCACCGGCTCGGTGAGCACGAGCACGTCACCCGGCCTGGTCACCGACTGCTCGGTGTAGTGGCTGCCCCGCCGGCGATAGAGGTGCAGCGTGTTCACCGCTTCCAGCACATGCAGGCCGGCTTCGCGAACCGGCGCTCGTAGCGCCGCACGTAGTTCGCCGGAGATGTTCTGGTGACGTGGGGTGGGGGCTGGGGTCACGTGGAGGCTCCCGTCGAAGAGCTCGACGCGTTGCTGCGTCTCGCCGAGGGCGAGGTACTCCTCTTCGGTCCACGGGCCGTCATGGCCGAACACCGCCGCGGTCATGGTCACCTCCACCTCATGCCGGCGGGAATCGTCCCGTGATTGCCCCATCCATGGTCGTACCTGCCGTGCGGTAGAGCGGTCGGACACCAAGTTGCGTACGTGGATGTGCTGGTGAGGGCTGTTCACGCCCGTTGCCGACTCGTTACGCTGACGCCCGCTGACAGTTCCCGGCTTGTAGCTTATTTTCACCCTCAGGGCTTTCCTGTAAGTTCTCTTCGTCACTGAGGGAGGCGGTCGTGGAGAGGCCGGAGTCGGCGTCGTCCGGGCAACCGGACCACCGCCCCAGCGTGCCGGAGCAGCGCGGCACCGACGGGCCCTACCTGCGCGTGAGCGACCTGCGGGTCCGCTTCGAGACCGAGGACGGCGTCGTTCGCGCGGTGGACGGGGTGTCCTTCGCGGTGGAGCGCGGCCGGACGCTCGGCATCGTCGGTGAGTCCGGCTCGGGCAAGAGCGTCACGTCGCTGGCCATCCTCGGCCTGCACAACGCCAAGCGGACCGCCATCAGCGGCGAGATCTCCGTCGGCGGTCGGCAACTGGTCGGCCTGCCGGAGGAAGAGGTACGCCGGCTGCGTGGCCGGGACATGGCGATGATCTTCCAGGACCCGCTGTCGGCGCTGCACCCGTACTACACGGTGGGGCGGCAGATCGCCGAGGCCTACCGGGTGCACCACCCGCGGGCCGGCAAGCGGGAGGCCAAGCAGCGCGCGGTGGACATGCTCGGGCGGGTCGGCATTCCGCAGCCGGCCCGCCGCTTCGACCAGTACCCGCACGAGTTCTCCGGCGGCATGCGTCAGCGCGCGATGATCGCGATGGCCCTGGTCAACGACCCGGACCTGCTCATCGCCGACGAGCCGACCACCGCGCTGGACGTCACCGTGCAGGCGCAGATCCTGGATCTGCTGGCCGACCTCCAGGCCGAGTTCCACTCCGCGATCATCCTGATCACGCACGACCTGGGCGTGGTCAGCCAGGTGGCCGACGACGTGCTGGTGATGTATGGCGGTCGGGCCGTCGAGCAGGGCGGCGTCGAGCAGGTGCTGCGCCGGCCGCAGCATCCGTACACCTGGGGGTTGCTCTCCAGCGTGCCCTCCCTGCACGGCGACGCGGACGCGGACCTGGTGCCGATCCGGGGCAATCCGCCGAGCCTGATCAACCTCCCCTCCGGGTGCGCCTTCCACCCGCGCTGTCGCTACGCCGACCGCAACGGCGACCGGTCCCGCACCGAGGTGCCCGAGCTGCGTCCGACCGGCGAGGAGGGTCATCTGGCCGCCTGCCACCTGACCGTCGAGGAGCGGACCCGGCTCTACCGCGCGGACATCGCAGACGTGGGGGTGGCCCGATGAACGGGACGGACGACCAGGCGGCGGAGCAGCCGGCGGCCGAGGTGGAGCCGCTGCTGCGGGTGCGCGGGCTGAGCAAGCACTTCCCGGTGCGCAGCGGGTTCCGTGGCCGGAGCCTGGTGCGCGCGGTGGACGGGTTGGACTTCGACGTGCGACCGGGCGAGACGCTCGGCCTGGTCGGCGAGTCCGGCTGCGGCAAGACCACCACCGGACGGATGCTGGTCCGGCTGCTGGAGCCCACCTCGGGGACGATCGAGTTCGACGGGCGCGACATCACCCACGCCGGCCGCCGCGAACTGCGCCCGCTGCGCCAGGACCTCCAGATCATCTTTCAGGACCCGTACGCCTCGTTGAACCCGCGGCACACGGTCGGCCGGATCATCGCGATGCCGTTGCAGGTCAACGGCATCGAGCCGCCGGGCGGGACGAAGGCCCGGGTGCAGGAGCTGCTGGAGATCGTCGGGCTCAACCCGGAGCACTACAACCGGTACCCGCACGAGTTCTCCGGCGGGCAGCGGCAGCGGATCGGCATCGCCCGGGCGCTGGCGCTGCGACCGAAGCTGATCGTCGCCGACGAGCCGGTCTCCGCGCTGGACGTCTCGATCCAGGCCCAGGTCATCAACCTGCTCCGCGAGCTGCAACGCGACCTCGGGCTGGCGTTCGTCTTCATCGCCCACGACCTGGCCGTGGTGCGGCACTTCTGCCAGCGGGTCGCGGTGATGTACCTCGGCCGGATCGTGGAGATCGGCGACCGGGCCGACATCTACGAACGCCCGCAACATCCGTACACCCGGGCACTGCTCTCGGCGATCCCGGACGTGACGAAGCTCGGCCCGGCCGGCCGGATCCGGCTCGCCGGCGACGTGCCCACGCCGCTCGACCCGCCGTCGGGCTGCCGGTTCCGCACCCGGTGCTGGAAGGCACAGGACATCTGCGCCACCGAGGAGCCGGCACTGGTGCCGCGCTCCGGTGGCAACCAGGCCACCGCCTGTCACTTCCCGGAGTCGGGCCCGGTCGGGGCGGACACCGCGAGCGGCCCGCGAAGCGACGGGTCGGTGGGCGCGAGCGTCGAGGAGGTGGCGAGGTGAGCCTGTCCCCGGTGGAGGGTGTGGCGCTGGCCGAGATCGAGTCGAGCGGTGACCCGGCGGCGCCCGAGCGCGCGGGCATCGTCGGCCGTTCGCCCGGCCAGCTCGCCTGGATCCGGCTGCGTCGGGACCGTACCGCCATGGTCAGCGGCGCGATGCTGATCTTCTTCCTGCTGCTGGCGCTCGCCGCGCCGCTGATCGAGATGGTCTACGGGATCGGGCCCCGGCAGCAGTTCCAGCATCTGCTGGACGGCTTCGGCATGCCACTGGGCTACGCGGGCGGGGTGAGCGGCGGGCACTGGTTCGGCCTGGAGCCGGGGCTCGGGCGGGACATCTTCATCCGGCTGATCTACGGCCTGCGTACCTCGCTCTTCATCGCGTTCGCCGCCGCGGTGATCACCGCGACGATCGGCATCGTGCTCGGCACCCTCGCCGGCTACCTCGGTGGCTGGCTGGACGCCGTGATCAACTGGATCACCGACCTGACCCTGGCGATGCCGTTCCTGGTCATCGCGCTGGCCCTGACGCCGACCCTGGTGCTGCGCTTCTACGGCGAGCGGGAGCAGGTCTCCTCGGCGTTCGGGGTGGGGGTGCTGATCGGCGTCTTCGCGATCTTCGGTTGGACGAGCACCGCCCGGCTGGTCCGCGGCCAGGTGATCGCCCTGCGTGAGCGGGAGTTCGTCGAGGCCGCCCGGGCCAGTGGGGCCGGGCTCGGGCACATGCTGTTCCGGCAGCTGCTGCCGAACATCTGGGCGCCGATCCTGGTCTCGTTCTCCCTGGCCGTGCCGCAGTTCATCACCAGCGAGGCCGCGCTGTCGTTCATCGGCGTCGGGTTGAGCGACGAGACGCCGAGCTTCGGCCGGATGATCTATCGCAGCCTGGACTACCTGCAGACCGACCCGGCGTACGTGTTCTTCCCCGGCATCACGATCTTCGCCCTCGTGTTCGCCTTCAACCTCTTCGGCGACGCGCTGCGCGACGCGCTCGACCCGAAGTCGTCCCGGTAGGGGTGTCCCCATGGCGCGATTTCTGATCAAGCGGATCTTCTCCGCCACGCTGACCCTCTTCGCGGTGAGCGTGCTGACCTTCCTGATGTTCTTCGCCCTGCCGCGCGATCCGGTCACCGGCATGTGCCCGAAGAACTGCAACCCGGAGCGGCTGGAGCGGGTCCGCGAGGAGCTGGGGCTGCGCGACCCGCTGATCAGCCAGTACGCCGGCTACATGAAGGGCATCGTCACCGGACGGGACCTGGGCAGCGCCCAGGGCGGCCGATGCGACGCGCCCTGCCTGGGCTGGTCGTACGTCACCAACGAGGCGGTCTCGGACACGATCGGCCGGGTGCTGCCGGTGACGCTGAGCATCGTGATCCCGGCGGCCATCCTCTGGCTGCTGCTCGGCGTCGGGCTGGGCATGGTCTCCGCGCTGCGCCGGGGCACCTGGCTGGACCGGCTGGCCATCGGCTTCGCGCTCACCGGCGCCTCGTTGCAGCTCTACTTCGTCGGCGCGGTGCTGCTGCTGGTCTTCGTCTACAACCTGCGGCTGCTGCCGGTGCCCAGCTACACCCCGCTCTTCGACAATCCGATCAAATGGGCCAGCGGGTTGGTGCTCGCCTGGGTCTCGCTGGCCTTCCTCTTCTCCGCCATCTACGCCCGGCTCTCCCGGGCCCAGATGCTGGAGACCCTGTCGGAGGACTTCGTCCGTACCGCACGGGCCAAGGGCCTGGCCAAACCCAAGGTCTACGGGCGGCACGCGCTGCGCGCGGCGATCACCCCGGTCGTCACCATCGCCGGCCTCGACGTCGGCGGAGCGCTCGGCGGGACGGTGATCACCGAGACCACCTTCGGCATCCAGGGGCTGGGCCGGACGGCGGTCGACGCGGTGCGCTCCGGCGACCTGCCCACCATCATGGCCACCGTGCTGATCGCGGCGGTCTTCGTGGTGCTGGCGAACGTCCTGGTCGATCTGCTCTACGCGGCCATCGACCCCCGGGTGCGGCTGCGCTGACCGGCCCGCCATCGGCCACGCGTCGAGCGCCCGGCCGGCGGTGAAATTTATCGACAACTGTTACACAACTCGAAGGTTTTCTTCTTTACGATCCTCGGGACGTCGGCGGTTCCACCTCCGGCGGACCGCACGACACAGGTGGAGGAGGTACGAGATGCGACCACGCGTAGCGGCCGCCACAGGCGGCGCGATCGCACTGGTTCTGGCATTGGGTGCGTGCTCGAAGAACACGGGCGAGGGCACCAGCGTCGACACCAACCGCACGCAGACCGGGGTCATCGCGACCGACCCGAAGGAGTCCCAGGGCCCGGCCGCCGAGGTTGCCGGGGCGCAGAAGGGCGGCACCTTCACCATCATCCGGGAGACGCCGATCTCCCACCTGGACCCGCAGCGGACGTACTCGTTCGCCGGCCTGATGGCGAACCCGCTCTTCGCCCGCTACCTGACCACCTGGAAGGACGACGGCAAGGGCGGCCTGGTCCTCGTCGGCGACCTGGCCGAGACGCCCGGCACCAACGTCAACAACGACTGCAAGGTCTGGGAATTCAAGATCAAGGACGGGGTCAAGTTCGAGGACGGGCGGCCGATCACCTCCAAGGAGATCGCGTACGGCATCGCCCGCTCCTTCGACCCGGACCTCTCCGGCGGCCCGACCTACATCCAGGAGTGGCTCGCCGACTCCGCGCAGTTCGACACCAAGTGGGACTTCAAGAAGAACAAGACGTCTCTGCCGCCCGGACTGACCACCCCGGACGCCAAGACGCTGCGCTTCGAGTTCGCCAAGCCCCGCTGTGACCTACCGTTCGCGGTCTCGCTGCCGACCACCGCGCCGCTGCCCGCGGACAAGGACACCGGCGTCAACCTGGACACCCAGCCGTTCTCCTCCGGGCCGTACAAGATTGCCAAGAACCAGGTCGGCGTGCAGATCACCCTGGACCGGAACCCGAACTGGGATCCGAACACCGACCCGGTCCGGCACCAGTACCCGGACCAGTTCGTCTGGAGCTTCGGCCCGACCGCCGACGCCGCCGCCAACCGGGTGATCGCCGACAACGGCGCCGACCAGACCGCTCTCTCCTGGAACTACGTGCCCGCCTCGCTGGTCGCCAAGGTGGCCGGGGACGCCGCGCTGAAGTCCCGCACCATCCTCTCGCCGACCCCGAGCGCGAACCAGCTCGTGATCAACAACCAGCGGGTCACCGACCTGAAGATCCGCCAGGCGCTCAACTACGCCATCGACCGGGAGGGACTGGTCAAGGCGCTCGGCGGGCAGACCGTCGCCGCGCCGCTGACCACGCTGATGCCGCCGTCGACGATCGGCTACAAGGCGTACGAGGCGTACCCGGCCGGCGCGAACGGCGACATCGACAAGGCCAAGGAGCTGCTCGGCGGTCAGACCCCGGAGCTGGTCCTCGGCGTCGCCGACAGCTCGACCGAGCAGCAGGAGGGCACCCAGCTCAAGGCCAACCTGGAGCGGGCCGGTTTCAAGATCACGCTGCGGAACATCCCGGACGACGCGAAGCTCGACGAGGTCAAGAAGAAGGACAACCCCTGGGACCTCTACATCGGTAACTGGGCCGCGGACTGGCCGAGCGGCGCCTCGATCCTGCCGGTGCTCTACGACGGCCGCACCATCAAGCCCGAGGGCAACAGCAACTCGGCCTTCTTCAACGACCCGGCGATCAACGCCGAGATGGACCGCATCCTGGCGATGCCCCCGGCCGAGCAGGGCCCGGAGTGGGGCAAGCTCGACGAGCGGATCATGAAGGAGCACGCCCCGGTGGTGCCGCTCTTCGTCGACGTGGCCTACGCGGTGCACGGGTCGAAGGTCGGGGGGGTCTTCATCTCCAGCGTCTTCGGCTACCCGTCGTTCGTGAACGCGCACGTCAAGCCGTAACGCACCGCACGGACGGGCCCCCGGTCGACAGCGCCGTCGACCGGGGGCCGCCGTGTCCTCGCGGGCCTCACAGGTTGGCGCGGAGGAAATCCAGCTCCAGCCGGAGCAACCGCTCCGCGGTGCCGCCGGCGGCCATGTGCGTCGCGCCGGTCAGCGGCAGCACCGAGTGCGGCCGGCCGGAGGCGAGCAGCGCCGCCGAGAGCCGCAGCGTGTGCGCGGCCACCACGTTGTCGTCGGCCAGGCCGTGCACCAGCAGCAGCGGCCGGGCCTGGTCCGGGCCGGTCACCGGCTCGGCGGCCAGCTCGACCAGTGAGTGGTGGGCGTAGACGTCCATGCCGTCCTCCGGCATCCCCAGGTAGCGCTCCGTGTAGGCGGTGTCGTAGAGGGCCCAGTCGGTCACCGGGGCGCCCGCGATGGCGCAGCGGAACAGCTCCGGATGGCGCAGCAGCGCCAGCCCGGCCAGCCAACCGCCGAACGACCAGCCGCGCACCGCCACCCGGCCGAGGTCGAGATCCGGGTGCTTGCCGGCCAGCGCGGTCAGCGCGTCCACCTGGTCGGTCAGGACCACGTCGGCCACCCGCCGGTGGATCGCCTTCTCGAAGGACGGCGCGACGCCGGGAGTGCCCCGGTTGTCCACGACCACCACCGCGAAGCCGGCGTCGGCCCACCACTGCCGCTCCAGCCAGGCCGCCCGGGCGGCGAGCACCTCCTGGTGGCCCGGGCCGCCGTAGACGTCCAGCAGCACCGGCAGCCGGCGGCCGGTGACGTAGTTGTTCGGATAGAGCACCGCGCTGGGCAGCCGCCGGTCGGTCACCCGCTCCAGCAACGGCAGCGGCGAGTACGGCGGGGTGGCGGCGTGCGAGGTGAGCACGGCGATCTCGTCGTCGCCCCGGTACACCGTCCAGCGCGTTCCCGGGTGGTCCAGCGAGGCGACCCCCACCACCAGCACGTCCCCACCGACCGCGGCGCTGTGCCAGCCGGAATCGGTGGTCAACCGGCGAGCGTCCACGCCGCCTCCGATCGAGGTACGCACCCGGAACAGGTGCCGCTCGCTCGGCTCGCCGTCGCTCGCCTCGACCAGCAGGTCGGCCGGGCCGGCGGTGGCGGGCAGGCGGCCCACCACCCGGCGTACGTAGAGCGAGGGCGGGGTGAGCAGCGTGCCGTCGGCGAAGAGGCACCGCGCGTCGTAGCCGTCGTGGGCCAGCTCGCCGCCGACCAGCACCCGGCCGTCCGGCAGGTGCGCCGGCGTGCCGGCGATCGGCTCGACCCACCTCGGGTCGGCCAGCTCGGCGTGCACCTGGGTCTCGCCGGTGCGCGGGTCCACCGCCAGCACCAGGCCGTGCTGCTGGGAGCGGCGCAGCACGGTGATCAGTGGACCGCCCTCGGCCCAGCTCACCCCGGTCAGGTACGGGTACGTCTCCCGGTCCCAGTGCACGTCGACCCAGCCGTCGTCGAGGTCGAGCAGGTGCAGGCTGACCTCCGCGTTCGGCCCGCCGGCGCGGGGGTACGCGACGGTGGTCGGCGGGCTGGCCGGGTCGGACGGGTCGTGCAGGTGCCAGCGGTCCAGGCGGGACTCGTCCACCCGGGCGGCGAGCACCGAGCGGCCGTCCGGCGCCCACCAGTAGCCGCGGAACCGGTCGAACTCCTCCGCCGCGATGTGCTCGGCCAGCCCCCACGTCACCCCGGCGTCCTCGCCGGCGAGCAGGGTGTCGGTGCCGTCGGCGTCGACCACCCGCAGCTCGCCCCGGCGGACCCCCTCGGCGGCGTCGGTGACGTACGCCAGCCGTTCGCCCGTCGGGTCGGGCCGGGGATCGATGACCGGACCGACCGCGGTCACCTCCACCACGTCGCAGTGCACCAGGTCGGCCCGGAACAGCCGGCCGGCGAGCGCGAAGACCGCCACCCGGCCGGCGGCGTCCAGCGCGTACGAGCCGATTCCGGCGGCGCTGAGCCGCAGCCGCTCCCGTAGCGCGCGCTCGC
The DNA here is from genome assembly GCF_040649635.1 of Micromonospora sp. NPDC048909. Classification (NCBI taxonomy): domain Bacteria; kingdom Bacillati; phylum Actinomycetota; class Actinomycetes; order Micromonosporales; family Micromonosporaceae; genus Micromonospora; species Micromonospora sp. NPDC048909. The sequence goes on from NZ_JBEZFU010000003.1 coordinate 220,008, forward strand.
CCGGCGAGAGCGCGGCCGGGTCGCCGTCGGCGCCGAGCAGCGTCGCCGGGTCGGCGACCAGCCGCTCCTCGCCGGTGGCGACGTCCAGGAGCCAGAGAGCGTCGGCCGGGTCCTCGGGTCCGGCCGAGCGCAGGAAGATCACCCGGGAGCCGTCGTCGGCCACGGAGATGGCGCGCGGCGCGCCGTGGCTGAACCGGCGGGTGCGGGCGGCCAGCTCCGGAAAGTCCACAGGCCCGATCGTAGGACGGGCGCCGAGGTGATGTGGCCGACCTGCGTGGACGCGTCGAGGCCGGCCGGGCGGAACCGCCGGTTAGAGTGACGGGCGTGACGACGCTGCCCGACCGCCGGCTGCTGCTGGTCCACGCGCACCCCGACGACGAGTCCATCGGGACCGGATCGACCATGGCGCACTACGCCGCGACCGGTGCCCACGTGACGCTGGTGACCTGCACGCTCGGCGAGGAGGGCGAGATCCACGTGCCGGCGCTGGCGCAGCTCGCCGCCGCCGAGGCCGACCAGCTCGGTGGCTACCGGATCGCCGAGCTGGCCCGCGCCTGTGCCGCCCTCGGGGTCACCGACCACCGCTTCCTCGGCGGCGCCGGCCGCTACCGCGACTCGGGCATGATGGGGCTGTCGACCAACAAGCACCCGCGGGCCTTCTGGCAGGCCGACCTCGACGAGGCCGCCGGGCACCTGGTCGAGATCATGCGCGAGCTCCGCCCGCAGGTCATGATCACGTACGACGACAACGGCTTCTACGGGCACCCGGACCACATCCAGGCGCACCGGGTGGCGATGCGGGCCGCCGAGGTGGCCGCCGTCGAGGGCTTCGCGCCGGCCAAGATCTACTGGACGGCGATGCCGCTCAGCGTGCTGGAGGCCGGAATCAGCCACTTCGCCGAGTCGTCCGACAATCCGTTCGCCGGCATCGAGGACCTCACCGAGCTGCCCTTCGGCACCCCGGACGAGCAGATCGCCGCCCGGATCGACGCCACCGACCAGCACGCCGCCAAGGAGGCGGCGATGCGGGCGCACGCCACCCAGATCCCGGACACCTCCTGGCTCTACTCGATCGCCGGCAACTTCGGCAGCGAGTTCATGGGCGTGGAGTACTACACGCTCGCGGTGGGGGAGAAGGGGCCCGGCCGCGGACGGTACGGCTGGGAGGACGACCTCTTCGCCGGGCTCGCCGACGTCGACGCCGACCGGGCCCCGGTCGCGGCGGCCGGCCTGCGATGACGCTGCCAGCCGCCGCCCCGATGTCGGTCGTTCCGGACGAGACCAGCCCGCCGCCGGCGGGCCCGCCGCCACGAGTGGTCGACGTCGGTCTGCGGGTGGCCGGTGGCCTGGTCGCCGCCGTGGCGGGCGTGCTGACCGGGGTGGTGGAACTGCTGTTCGCCACCGCCCGGATCGCCGGGCAGTTGATCGGGGTGTCGGTGCTCGTGGCGATCGCCGCGAACATCGTGCTGAGCTGGTTCGCCCACGAGGCGGTCGGCCGTCGGTGGGCGGTGGCGCTGCCCGCGGTGCCCTGGTTCCTGCTGATGGCGGTCTCCGCGGTGCGGACCTCCGAGGGTGACCTGCTGCTCGCGGGCGACAACTGGGTCGGCCTGGCCATGATCGTGGCCGGTGCGATGACCTTCGCGGTGATGGGCTTCCGGCAGATCCTGGCGCCGCCGCACGGCGCGTCCGCGCCACCCGCACCGCGCGGGTGATGACGAGAGTCAGGTACAGGTGGTAGATATTCCTGCCAGGAAACCGCCCCGGGGGTGGGCGGTACGGCGGGAGGTCGTGCGATGGACAAGCGGTGGCGCGATGTCGGAGTGCTCGCGGCGGCCCTCTTCGCGGTCAACGTGGTCGCCCGGCTGATCATCCACTTCGGCTTCGACGGTGACGACACCGCTGCCGACCGGGTGTCGCTGGGCATGTTCGTGGTGATCGGGCTGATCCTGGTCGCGGTCGCTTTCGCCTGGGGCCGGCGCCGACCGCTCGGCGCGTGGGTCGCCGACGTGGCGGCCGCCGTGCTGGTGGCGATGCTGCTGACCGTGCTGGTCGGCCCGCTGCTGATCGGCAACAACCCGTTCTCGGGCGGCGCGGGCACGTTCTTCGCCCAGATCTGGCTCTACCTGGCCGCCACGATCGCCGGGACGCTCATCGGCTACCTGGTGCTGACCGCGCTCGGCCGCGACCACCGCTCGCAGACCCTCAAGCGGTACGCCGAGGTCAAGACCGCCAAGCCCCGCCGGGTCGTCCGCCGCTGACCCGCCGCCCTCCCCGCGCCCCGTCCCGGCCCCGCGCGCCGTCCCGGCCCCGCGCGCCGTCCCGGCCCCGCGCGCGGTTCGGCCCGCCTGCGGGCGGCCGGTTCGGCGGGGGGTGATCGACTCCGTTTCGCCGATGTGGCGGTGACGGGGCGTGGGGATGCCGCCATGTCGGCGACATGGAGTGGATCTTTCGCCGGGGTGCCCCGGTCGGCGGCGGCGAGTGCAGTCCCGGGTGCGCTCCCCGAACCCCGGGCGGCGATCAGTGTGGGGCGACGCGGGTCAGGTACGTGTGATGGGTGGTGAAGCCGAGCCCCTGGTAGAGGGCGACCGCCCCGGTGTTGCGTTGCTCGACCTGGAGGAAGGCGCGGGTCGCTCCGGCCGCCGTGCCCCAGTCGGCGAGCGCCCGGATCACCCGGCCCGCGAGCCCCTGCCGGCGGGCCTGCGGCAGCACCTCGATGAGGCTCAGCCCCAGCCACCGCCCCGGCCCGGTCACGGTGCCACGGCCGACTGCGACCAGCGCGCCGTCGGCGTACGCGTGGGCGAAGCGGATCTGGTCCACGGCGGTGAGCACGTGCCGGGCGGCGTCCGGGAGGCCGCCCTTGCGGCCGGCCGCGACGGCCAGCCACTCCTCCGTCGGCGCTGCCGCCAGCTCCACCACCGCCGCGACCTGTGCCGACGCCGGCGTGGCCGGCCCGAGCGGAGTGGCCGTGCCGGGGGCGGCCGGTAGGGGGAGTGGAGCGGTCTGCACCAGCACCGGCGGGCGGCTGGACCAGCCTCGACGGTCCAGTTCCGCCCCGACCGGCGCGGCGAGCGGCAACGGGGTGTTGACCATGGGGGTCAGGTCGTGCTCGGTGTACCAGCGCTCGACCGCGTCCACCGCGGCCGGCAGCGGGCGGTCCGGGTCGCCGACCGGAAGCGCGGAGTTGGCCCGGCCGGTCCAGCCGTCGGCGGCGCGCAGCAGCCAACCGCCCAGCCGGTCACGGGTCGGCGCCGGCCACGCCTCGTCGGCGGCCAGCTCCAGCTCGATCACGGCGGCCGCGGTCGGACGGCGGGTCGGCGGCACCCGCTTGGCCCGGTGCACCTCGTCCCGCGCCACCCGCAGCGGGCCCTGCGCGGTGGCCAGGGTGAGATGAGTCTCGCTCAGCTCGACCAGCTCGCCGAGGGCGTCCGAGAAGAGCGGCCGGCCCTCGCGAATCCCCACAATCCGGCGGACCACGATCCGGTGTCCCACATCCTGCTGACCCAGCATCGATCGACCCCCTCCCCGGCGAGATACTAGGCTCTTACCGTCGCGGGAGATCGCGGCGCGTCTTGCGGAGGAGAAGACCGGTGACCTACATCATCGCCGAGCCGTGCGTGGATGTGCTCGACAAGGCATGCATCGAGGAGTGCCCGGTCGACTGCATTTACGAGGGCAACCGGATGCTCTACATCCACCCCGACGAGTGCGTCGACTGTGGTGCCTGTGAGCCCGTCTGCCCCGTCGAGGCGATCTTCTACGAGGACGACGTCCCGGAGCAGTGGAAGGACTACACCGGCGCCAACTACGAGTTCTTCGAGGACCTGGGCTCGCCCGGGGGCGCCTCGAAGATCGGCAAGGTGGAGAAGGACGCGACCTTCGTCGCCGCGCAGGCACCGCGCGGCGAGGGCCACTGAACCGGCCCGCGCCGGTCTCGGCACGGCTGCCCGAGTTCACCTGGGACACCCTGGACGCCGCGGCCGCCCTGGCCGCGGCGCATCCGGCGGGCCTGATCAACCTCTCCATGGGTACGCCGGTCGACCCGGTGCCCGAGGTGATCCGGCAGGCGCTCGCTGACGCGTCCGACGCACCCGGCTACCCGCTGACCGCCGGCACCCCGGCGCTGCGCTCGGCCATCGCCGCCTGGGTGGCCCGGGCCTGCGGCGCCGGGATCGACGGCCTCGGTGTGCTGCCGAGCATCGGCTCCAAGGAGTTGGTCGCCTGGCTGCCGACCCTGCTCGGCATCGGCCCCGGTGATGTGGTGGTGGTGCCGTCGATCTGCTACCCGACCTACGAGGACGGGGCCCGGCTGGCCGGTGCCACCACGGTCCGTACCGACTCGCTGACCTCGGTCGGCCCGACGTCGCGGGTCCGGCTGGTCTGGGTCAACTCGCCCGGCAACCCGACCGGCCAGGTGCTGCCCGCAGCCCACCTCCGCAAGGTGGTCGACTGGGCCCGGGAGCGCGGCGCGGTGGTCGCCAGCGACGAGTGCTACCTCCCCCTCGGCTGGTCCGCCGAGCCGGTCTCGGTGCTCTCGCCCGAGGTCTGCGGCGGGTCGTACGAGGGCGTGCTGGCGCTGCACTCGCTCTCCAAGCGCTCCAACCTGGCCGGCTACCGGGCCGGCTTCGTCGCGGGTGACCCGGCGCTCGTCGCCGAGTTGCTCAAGGTGCGCAAGCACGCCGGGATGATCGTGCCCGCCCCGGTGCAGGCGGCGATGGTGGCCGCGTTGCAGGACGAGCGGCACGCCGACGCGCAGCGGGAGCGCTACCGCGCCCGGCGGGAGGCGCTGCACCGCGCGTTCACCGGGGCCGGCTTCACGGTCGAGCACTCGCAGGCGGGCCTCTACCTCTGGATGACCCGGGGCGAGGACTGCTGGCAGACGGTCGACTGGCTGGCCCGCCGGGGCATCCTGGTCGCCGCCGGCGTCTTCTACGGCCCGGCCGGCGGGCAGCACGTCCGGGTCGCGCTGACCGAGTCCGACGAGCACGTCGCGGCCGTCGCCGGCCGGCTGCGCGACTAGCGCCGGGTCATGGTGGACGGGTCGGGCCGGCAGCCGAGAGTCGCCGTGGTGGGCACCGGCCTCATCGGCGGCTCGATCCTGCTGCGCCTGCACGGCGCCCACCCGGACGTGGTCGGTTGGGATCCCGATCCCCGCACCCGGGTCGAGGGGCGCGAGCGGGGGGTGCGCTTCCCCGACGATCTGGGCGAGGCGGTCCGGGACCGGGACGTCGTGTTCCTCTGCGGCCCGCTGCCGAGCCTGCCGGAGACGCTGCTCGCAGTGGCCAAGCAGACCGACGACCGCTGCGTGATCACCGACGTCGGCAGCACGAAGGGCTCGGTGGCCGCTTTCGCCGTGGAGCACGGGTTGACCGACCGGTTCGTCCCCGGTCACCCGATGGCGGGCACCGAGCGCTCCGGGCTGACCGCCGCGGTGCCGGCGCTCTTCGACGGGGCTGCCTGGGTCCTCTGTCCCGCCGCCGAGGGCATCGAGCCGTTCCGGAGGCTGGTCGGCCTCATCGTGGACGTGTTCGCGGCCCGCGTGGTGCCGATGTCCCCGGCGGTGCACGACTCGGTGGTCGCCCTCTCGTCCCACGTCCCGCATCTGCTGGCCGGGAGCCTGGCCGGCGCGGTGGCCGGTTCGGAGCTGCGCGACGCGGTGCTCGGGCTGGCCGCGGGGAGCTTCCGGGACGGCACCCGGGTGGCCGGCACCCCCGCCAGGCGGACCGCCGACATGCTTCTCAACAACCGGGAACAGCTGCTCCGACAGCTCGGCAGGGTCAGTGCCCTCCTCGACGAACTGGCCGACGCGCTGCGCCGGGACGACCTGGACGCGCTGGTCGGGCAGTACCGGCGGGCGCAGGACCTGCGCACCGCGCTGCTCGATCGGGACCTGCCGGCGGGCCGGGAGGAGTTCCCGACCGGCGGGGATCACGCCGCCGAGCTGGCGTACCTGTTGGAGCTGGGGTCGGCCGGGGGATACCTGACCGGGTGCCGCGCCGACGCCGGTGTCGTGACGTACCTCGGACACCGGCCGGTGACCACCGAGACGGCGTGACGGCGGCTCTCGTGCGAGCCGGCGCGCGGGTCCAGCCGCGACTAGGGTGAGGGCATGGCGGACGGGCCGGTGGTGACGGTGCGCGGTGAGGCCTACCGGGAGGTGGCGCCCGAGTTGGCCCGCTTCTCGGTGACGGCGACCGCGCGGGACAGGGACCGGGAGACCACCCTCACCCGGCTGGCCGAGCGGGCCGCGGCCGTCCGCGTGCTGCTCGACGGCGCTGGTTCGGCGATCGCCCGCCGGGAGGCCGGTGACCTGCGGGTGTGGCCGGAGACCCGGCGCGCCACCGAGCGGGTGGTCGCCTGGCACGGCGGCGTCACCACCACCGTCACGGTCACCGACTTCACCGCCCTCGGCGAGCTGATGCTGCGCCTGGCCGACCAGGAGCAGGTCGAGGTGGCGGGCCCCTGGTGGTCCCTGCGACCCGACAGTCCGGCGCACCGGGAGGCCCGGCACGCCGCGATCTCCGACGCGTTGTCCCGGGCCCGGGAGTACGCCGAGGCGCTCGGCGTCCGGGTCACCGGCTTGATCGAGCTCGCCGACACCGGGCCCGCCGACCGGCCGATGATGGCCCGGATGGCGTTTGCCGGCGGCGCGGAGGGCGGCGGCCGGCCGGAGCTGGAGCTGGACCCGCAGCCGCAGCCGGTGCAGGCGGCCGTGCAGGCCCGCTTCTCGATCACCGAGCCGGCCCTGGGCTGATGCCGGAGGCACGGGTCTTCCCCGTCGACGAGCTGGTGGCCCGGGCGCGCGCCCTGGCCGAGGCCGGGCCGCGCCAGCTGCTCGGCATCGCCGGAGCGCCGGGCGCCGGCAAGTCCACGCTGGCCGAGCGGATCGTCGGCGAGCTGGGCCCGGTCGCCCGGCTGGTGCCGATGGACGGCTTCCACCTCGCCCAGTCCGAGCTGCACCGGCTCGGCCGAGCCGAGCGAAAGGGCTCGGCCGACACCTTCGACGCCAACGGCTTCGTCTCGCTGCTGCGTCGCCTGCACCGGCTCGAACCCACCTCGGTCTACGCACCGGTGTTCCGGCGCGACCTGGAGGAGCCCATCGCCGGGGCGATCGAGGTCCCGCCGGAGGTGCGGCTGGTGGTGACCGAGGGCAACTACCTGCTGGTGCCGGAGACCCCCTGGGACGAGGTGCGGTCGCTGCTGCACGAGGCCTGGTTCCTCGACCTCGACGCGGAGCTGCGGCTGCGCCGGCTGACCGCCCGGCACGAGGCGTACGGCCGGACGGCCGAGCAGGCTCGGGCCTGGGCGCTGGGCAGCGACGAGACCAACGCCGCGCTGGTCTCCGACACCGCGGACCGCGCGGACCTGGTGGTGCGGCTAGCCGACCCCCCGCCGCTGTGACGGCACCGCCCGTCTGAGCAGCCGGGCCACCCGGGCCCGTTCGTAGTGGAACTCGGCCGCGTCCGGGTAGCCGCTGTGGCTGCGGATCGGTGGGTCGGCCACCTCGCCGCCGCTGGGATGCAGCGCCTCCGGGTCCCGGACGGCGAGGTCCCGCTCGCCCGCGTTGACCGGCCAGCCGAGCGGGTCGGTGTCACGCCAGAAGTTGGTCCAGCCGGTCCGGCCGGGCGGGTTGGTCAGCGCCTCCGTCACCGTGGGCAGCCGGTCCGGCCCGAAGTACGCGGGAAAGACCCGCCCGTACAGCCGGGTGAGCTGGCAGCCGTAGGAGAAGTACCAGATCCGCCAGCGCCACCGCGCCGGCAACTGGAGGATCACCGCGGCGCAGATCACCGTCCCCTGGCTGTGCCCGGAGAGGATGATGCCGTCCATCCGGCGCGGGTCGTGCCGGTTCAGGGCGAGCAGCCCGGCGATCCGGGTCTGCAACTCGGGCACCGCGCGTTCGGAGTAGCTGGGCGGGGCGAGCGGGTGGGCGGTGCGCGGCCAGAACGTGCCGACGTCCCAGACCACCCCGACGGTGCGACGCACGGTGTCGTTGCGGTAGACGAGCGCGCCGATCGTGGCGACCAGCACCGGCAGCCAGCTGAGCATCGAGTCGCCGACGTCGGAGACCGCCTTCAGCACGGCCGAGCCGTCGGTGGCCGCGGCGGGGTGCGGCCGGGCGTGCGAGAGCGCGGCCGCGCAGCCGAGGGTGATCAGCGCGGCGGCGGCGACGGCGTAGCAGCCGGTCAGTCGGATGGCGTGCTCCCCGACCAGCCGGTGCAGCGCCCGGTAGGCGCCGACCTCGCGGCAGCGGCGCAGCTCGTGCAGGGAGAGGGTGTGTCCGGGTGGCACCAGTTCGGCGTACTCCCGGCGGCGCAGCCGGTGAAAGAGCAGGCCGGCCCGGAGCAGGGTGACCACGAGCGCGAGGAGCGCGGCGGCGAACGCGAGCCCCGCCCACAGCACCGGGGTGGGCGGGACGATGGCCGATCGTCCGGTCGGGGTCGCCGCGCCGTCGAGCCGGTCGGTCACCCAGTAGATCAGCCCGGCGCAGTTGGCGATGCAGAGCAACCACCCGAAGCCCGCGATCACGGCGGGCCCCCGGCCGCCCCAGGCCAGGTCGGTGTGGGGCGCCAGCGGTTGGACATCGACCGCCGCGCGGGTCCGGGGGAGCACCAGACCGACCGCGGCGAGCGCGATGGCCGGCAGGGCGAGTACCCAGACCGGCGGCGCCCAGGACACCGGAGATGTTCCGGGCAGCCAGCCCTCCATCCAGATCACCCCGGCGGTGAGCAGCAGCCCGGCCGCGCCGGGCGCGGCCAGCGCGCGGCGGCCGGACCGGGCGAGCGCACCGATGGCGATCAGCAGCAGCAGCTGCCCGGTGGCCAGCCACGCGATGATCCAGTCGTACCCGGGCAGCGAGCGGTCGGCGCCGCACCCCGGGAGAGCAGAGTCGCGGGCGCATCCGGGCGGCGGGCGCAGCTCGCGCAGCGGGGTGCCGGCCGGCCCGTCGGGCAGCAGCAGGAGCGTGACGGTGCCGGCCACGGCGAGGGCGGCGAGCACGGCGACCGCGAGGCTCCACGGCCCCAGGGGGGTGTCGCCGGCCCGCCGGGTCAGGTACGGCCGGCCGAGCCCCACGACGGCGATCACCAGCACCGCCGCGCAGACGGCGACGGTGGGCCAGGCTACGACGGCACGGACGCCCCGCGGCGGGTCCATCGCCAGTACGGTGCCGAGCGGCACCGCCACCGCGACCACCGTTCCGGTGCAGAGGTGCAGCACGGCCCCCCGGCGCAACTGCCCCTCCCCGAGCCAGAAGGTCGGGTCCTGCAACGGGTTCGTCGGGTCCTCAGGCGGCGGTTCGGGCGCCGGTGGTGGCTCCTGCGGCGGCTGAGCGACCGGGGGCGACGCGTCGGTGGGCGCCTCGACCGGCGGTCGCAGGTAGGCGCTGGCCGCCGGGTCGGCCGGCATCTCCGCCTCGTACTGGTAGGTGCGCCAGGCCACCATTCCGAGCACCGCGAGCAGGCCGAGCGGGACCAGCAGTCCCACCGCGAGCGCGTGCGCGCCCTCACTCCACCAGCTGTGGGCGAGGAACTCCCACGGCCCGGGGATCCGGCCCAGGCAGGCGTCGTCCACGCACTGCCAGCCGATCAGGTCCACGCCGATCCCGGTCACCGCGACGACCACGGTGCTGGTCAGGCTCAGGCAGAAGACCCGGATCAGCCAGGCGGTGATGCCGGAGCGGCTGGCCCAGCGCTCCTGGTCCGGGTCCGCCGGTATTTCCGGTCGGGCGTGCAGCGCCACGTTGGCCAGGGTGAACGGCAGCAGCAGCGTCCACAGTGCGCGTTCCACGTCGCGCGCGGTGCGCCCGCCGGAGGTCAACTGCCCCCAGCTGTACGCCTCGACGACGAGCGGGTCGTCCGATCCGCCGCCGGGGGCCCGGTAGAAGCCGGTCACCGCGCCACCGGCGACCAGCCGCGGTTGGGGCGGGTCCCCGCCCGGTTCCGGGGGCAGGCCGAGGGTCTGGCCCGGGGGCGTGTTGGACACCCCGTGCACCCGTAGTTCCAGCACCCGACCGCTCATGCCGGCACTCCGCTGCGCTGCGTGCCGGCATGAGGCACCAGCGCGCCGAGTCGATGATTCGCTCGCTGTCGCTCGCTCATGGCGCCTCCCGGTGGCGACGTCACTACCCAGTGTGCTGGCTGGTGAGTCGACCCGCCATCGGTCGAAGGAGCCGTTTACGCAGGTGAAAGCCTTGATCGGGTTACTCGACCGACCGTGCCGGGCGGGCTGGGTTGCCGAGCGCGACGACGTTCGGTGGTAGATCCCGGGTCACGACCGCGCCCGCCCCGACGACGGTGTTCGCGCCGACGGTGACGCCGGCGAGCACGATCGCGCCGCCGCCGAGCCACACGTTGTCGCCGATGGTGATCGGCTTGGCCGCCTCCCATTTCGCCCGCCGCGGCTCCGGTTCGACCGGGTGGGTCGGGGTGAGCAGTTGGACGTTCGGCCCGACCTGGACGTCGGCGCCCAGCGTGATCGGCGCGACGTCGAGGAAGACCGCGTTGAAGTTGACGAAGCAGCGCGGTCCGATCCGGATCCGGTCGCCGTAGTCGCAGTAGAACGGGGGACGTACCCAGGTCTCCTCGCCGACCTCGCCGAGCAGGTCGCGCAGCGCCGCGAGGCGGGCCTGCGGGTCGCCGGCGGGGCTGGTGTTGAAGCGTTCCATCAGCCGGGCGGCGCGGTCCAGGTCGGCGGTGATCGCGGGGTCGTCGGCCTGGTACAGCTCGCCGGCGAGCATGCGTTCCTTCATCGACGTCACCGGCCGATCATGCCGGCCGGGCCGGCGGTCAGCCGGCAACTCAGTCATCTTTCCGACTTTTCAAGACATACCCGGTATGCAATCCTGACGGTTGTCAATGTGTCTCCCGTTGGTAACGACGCTCCACCGAGGAGGATCCGTTGCAAGGAAACAGAAGAATCATCGGGATCGGTCTGGTGCTCGCGCTGGCGCTCGGCACACCGGCGGCCGCCACGGCCGCGCCCCCGGCCGGGCCGGGCGCCACGAACGCCGCCCCGACGGCGGCCCCGACGACTGGCCGTCCGACCACAGTCACCCTGCTCACCGGGGACCGGGTGACCGTCACCGCGTCCGGGGCGGCCAGCGTGCGCCCGGCCGAGGGGCGTGAGCACATCCGCTTCCTGACCCGACGGGAGCGGGGTCAACTCTCCGTCGTACCGCAGGACGCCCTGCCGCTGATCCGCGCCGGCCGGGTCGACCGACGGCTCTTCGACGTCACGGGGCTGATCGCGGCCGGCTACGACGACGCCCGGCGCGACCACCTGCCGGTGTTGCTCGCCCGATCGTCCGGGGCCGAGCGGCGGGCTGCCGCGCCGGCCGGCGTGACGATCACCCGCGACCTGCCCGCGATAGGTGGCCTTGCCGGCACCGCGGCCAAGGACCGGGCCGGCGAGATCTGGGCAGCGGTCACCGGCCGGGCCGGTGGACGGGTCGACGCGGCGGGGGGTGTCGACCGGATCTGGCTCGACGGCCGGCGGCGGATCAGCCTCGATCACAGCGTGCCGCAGATCGGCGCGCCCGCGGCCCACCAGGCCGGCTACACCGGTCAGGGTGTCCGGGTCGCGGTGCTGGACACCGGGATCGACACCGGCCACCCCGACCTGGCCGGTCGGGTGGCCGAGGCGCACAACTTCACCGAGGAGTCCGCGCCGGGCGACCTCGTCGGACACGGCACCCACGTCGCCTCGATCATCGGCGGCAGCGGCGCCGCCTCGGGCGGCCGTTACCGAGGGGTCGCGCCGGACGCGACCCTGCTCTCCGGCAAGGTCTGCGAGACCCAGGGCTGCCCCGACTCGGCGATCCTGGCCGGTATGCAGTGGGCCGCCGTGGACCAGGGCGCTGACGTGATCAACATGAGCCTCGGCGGGTCGGACACCACGGAGATCGACCCGCTCGAGGAGGCGATCAACCGGCTCACCGCGCAGACCGGCACGCTCTTCGTGGTCTCCGCCGGCAACGACGGCGGATTCGCCCCGGTCAGCTCGCCGAGCACCGCCGACGCGGCGCTCTCCGTCGGCGCGGTCGACCGTGCCGACGCGCTCGCCGACTTCTCCAGCCGGGGCCCGCGGGTCGGCGACGAAGCGATCAAGCCGGACCTCACCGCCCCGGGGGTGGAGATCGTCGCTGCCCGGGCCGCGGACGGCTTCATCGGTGACCCGGTGGGCGAGGGCTACGTCTCACTCTCCGGAACGTCGATGGCGGCCCCGCACGTCGCCGGCGCGGTGGCGCTGCTCGCCCAGCAGCACAGCGACTGGGCGGCCGGGCAGCTCAAGGCCACCCTGATGGCGTCCGCGAAGCCGCACCCGGAGCAGACCGCGTACCAGCAGGGAGCCGGTCGGGTCGACGTGGCCCGGGCGATCACCCAGACCGTCACCAGCGACCCGGTGAGCGTCTCGTTCGGCCGGGCACTCTGGCCGCACGGTGACGACACCCCGATCACCCGGGAGGTGACCTGGCGCAACGACGGATCGGCGCCACTCGACCTCGACCTGACCATCGAGGCCAGCGGCCCGACCGGCTCGCCCGCCCCGGCCGGGATGTTCGCCCTGAGCGCGACCCGGGTCACCGTGCCGGCCGGCGGGACGGCGACCGCGACGGTCACCGCGGACACCCGGACCCCGGGCGCGGACGGCTACTACACCGGCCGGATCGTGGCCCGCGCCGGTGCGACGGTGGCGGTCACTCCACTCGCCGTGCATCGGGAGGTGGAGAGCTACACGCTGACCGTCCGGCACCTGGACGACTCCGGCGCCCCCGCCGGCGACGCGTTCACCGTCCTCGCCGGGCTGGAGAGCTACGTCAGCTACGACGTGTCAGACCCGGACGGCACCGCCGAGCTGCGGGTGCCGAAGGGCCGGTACGGCGTGTTGTCCTTCATCTTCGGTGGGGACGAGGAAAATCCGCGGACGGCGCTGATGGCCCGCCCCGAGCTGGTGTTGGACCGGGACATGGCGATCGCCATCGACGCCCGCCAGGCGAAGCCGGTCCGGAGCACGGTGCCGGACCGGTCGGCCACGCCGGTCCTGGTCGAGGTCGGGGCGAACGTGCTCGCCGCCGATGGCGGCTCGAACGGCTTCAGCCTGGTGGGCCTGGACTTCACCGGGCTCTTCAGCGGACAGCACGGCCCGGCCGGATCGCCGGAGCGGTTCCTGGGCACGGTGAGCAGCCAGTGGGCCGACCGGGCGGTGGCGAGCAGCCCGTATCTCTACGCGCTCAGCGAGGGCTTCCCCGGGCGGCTGCCGACCGGCTTCGACCGGCACTACCGCAGCCGTGACCTCGCCACGGTCACTCAGCAGTTCCGTGGCGGCTACCCCGGGCTGGACGCCGAGCGGCTGGTCTTCCCGCAGCTCGAGCCGGACGTGGGTGGCTGGGCGGCGGTCCTGCCCACGGCGGTGCCCGGGCAGCGGATCGAGCACTACAACACCCGCGGGGTCCGCTGGAACTCGGAGCTGACCTTCGGCGTACCGACCGAGGAGGGTTGGCTCGAGCCCCGGGCGGTGCTGGTCGACGACGCCCGGGAACACCGGGCCGGCCGGCACCTGCGGCAGAGCTGGAACAGCGCGCCGTACGGGCCGTCCTTCCCGGCGCCGCGCTGGCCCGGGCAGGGCATCACCCGGCAGGGCGACCTGATCCTGCTGGACGTGCCGTTGCACAGCGACGCCGAGGGTCACGCCGGTGGGTCGATCGCGGACAGCGCCCGGACCGCCCTCTACCGCAACGGGGCGCTGGTCGGCGAGAACACCGACCCGGGCTACGGCGAGTTCGAGGTGCCGGCGGGTGCCGCCAACTACCGGTTGGAGACGGTGACCAAGCGCAGCTTCACCGACCTGAGCACCGAGGTCGGCGCCGCGTGGACGTTCCGGTCCCGGCACGTGCCCGGCGAGGACTTCGCCCGGCTGCCCGCGATGGCGGTCCGCTTCGCGCCGCCGCTCGACGTGGCGAACACCGCGCCGGCCGGTCGGAGCTTCGCCATCCCGGTCAAGGTTCAGCGGCAGCCGGGAGCGCCGTCGGCCCGGGTCGCCGCGCTCACCGTCGAGGTCTCCTACGACGGCGGGACGACCTGGCAGCGGGCCCGGGTCCACCCCGGCCGGGACGGCTGGACGGCCACCGTGCGGCACCCGGCCGGCCCCGGGTACGCGTCCCTGCGGGCGACCGCCCGGGACACCGCGGGTAACACGGTGAGCCAGCACGTGCTCCAGGCGTACCGGTTGCGCTAGGGCGTACCCCCTCCGGGTCCGCGGGGTTCCCGCGGACCCGGAGGCGGGCGGCCGTCAGTCGTTGGCGTGCAGCGCGGCGTTCAGCTCGATGCCCCGGCCGGTCCGCGGCTTCGCCTCCAGCGCACCGGTGACCGAGTTGCGCCAGAAGAGCAGGCCGTCCACCCCGGAGAGCTCGCGGGCCTTGACCACCCGGCCGTCCGGCAGGGTGACCTTCGAGGCGGCGGTGATGTAGCAACCGGCCTCGACCACGCAGTCGTCGCCGAGCGAGATGCCGACCCCCGCGTTCGCGCCGACCAGGCTCCGCTCGCCGATGCTCACCTTCTCGGTGCCACCGCCGGAGAGCGTGCCCATGATCGAGGCGCCGCCGCCGATGTCGGAGCCGTCACCGACCAGGACACCCTGCACGATCCGGCCCTCGACCATGGAGGTGCCGACCGTGCCGGCGTTGAAGTTCACGAAGCCCTCGTGCATCACGGTGGTGCCGGCGGCCAGGTGGGCGCCGAGGCGGACCCGGTCCGCGTCGGCGATCCGCACGCCGGCGGGGACCACGTAGTCGGTCATCCGGGGGAACTTGTCCACCCCGTAGACGGCGAGGTGCCGGCCCGCCGTGCGCTCGATCACCCGCAGCTCGTCGACCCGCTCCGGCGGGCACGGCCCGGCGGAGGTCCAGGCCACGTTCGCCAGCTTGCCGAAGATGCCGTCCAGGTTCAGCTCGTTGGGCCGGACCAGGCGGTGGGAGAGCAGGTGCAGCCGGAGGTACGCGTCCGCAGCGTCCTTGATCGGGTCGTCCAGCGAGCCGATCACGGTGACCACCTCGACGGCGCGCAGGCCGGGCAGCCCGCGCTCGCCGATCGCCCCGGGTGGCAGGTCGAGCACGTCCGCCTTCTCCTCGCCGGAGACCAGCGGCAGCTCGCCGAGCCCCAGCTTCCCGGTCGGGTACCAGGTGTCGAGCACCTGGTCGTCGGCGGTGACGGTGGCCAGGCCGATGCCCCAGGCCGATTGTGCGGACGTCACTGCTTCACCTCTCGTTCGCGGCTGTGACGGCGGACGCTCGCTCCTCGCCCCCACCGGGTCTGACGGTACCGTGCGAACCATGGAGAACCCGCTTACCCCCGAGGTCCTCGCCGATCCGGTGGCGCTCACCCGTGTGCTCGTCGACATCGAGTCGGTGTCTCTCAACGAGAAGGCGATCGCCGACTGCGTGGAGGAGGTGCTGCGGGGCGTGCCGCACCTGAGCACCTACCGGCATGGCAACACGGTGATGGCGCGTACCGATCTGGGCCGAACACAGCGGGTGGTGCTGGCCGGGCACCTGGACACGGTGCCGCTGAACAACAACTTCCCGTCCACGATGCGCGGCGACCTGATGTACGGCTGCGGCACCTCGGACATGAAGTCGGGCGTCGCGTACGCCCTGCACCTCGCGGTGACGCTGCCCGACCCGCGTTACGACGTCACGTACTTCTTCTACGAGGCCGAGGAGATCGAGTCGAAGTACAACGGGCTGCACCTGGTCGCCCAGGCGCACCCGGAGTGGCTCGAGGCGGACTTCGCGGTGCTGCTGGAGCCGACGTACGGCATCGTCGAGGCCGGTTGCCAGGGCACCATGCGGGCGATCGTGTCCACCAGCGGCGTACGGGCCCACTCGGCGCGCTCCTGGCACGGCGTGAACGCGATCCACGCCGCCGGCGAGGTGCTGCGCCGGCTCCAGACGTACGAGGCGCGGCGGGTGAAGATCGACGGCTGCGACTACCGCGAGGGCATGAACGCGGTACGGATCCACGGCGGGGTCGCCGGCAACGTGGTCCCGGACCGGTGCGAGATCGAGGTCAACTACCGGTTCGCCCCGGACCGCACCCCGGCCGACGCGGAGGCCCACCTGCGGGAGGTGTTCGCGGGCTTCGAGCTGACCGTGACCGACGCCGCCGCCGGTGCCCCGCCCGGCCTGGAGGCGGCCCCGGCGAAGGAGTTCCTGGCGGCGGTGGGCGCCGCGCCGATCGGCAAGCTGGGCTGGACGGACGTGGCCCGGTTCGCGGCGATGGGGATTCCGGCGCTGAACTTCGGCCCGGGTGACCCGAACCTGGCGCACCACCCCGACGAGCACGTCGAGATCAGCAAGATCCGCGACGGTGCCGCCACTCTGCACCGCTGGCTCGCCCCCGCCTGAACCGCCCGTACGACGACCGAGGCCTGCGTCACCGGGATGTGCCCGGTGACGCAGGCCTCGTGGTCGAAGCTGCTGCCGGCGGAGCGCCGGCGGGGTGGTCAGACCGAAGCGGTGAAGGACGCGTCGGCGGACGGTCGGGCGTCGGTGGGGTCGCCGGACGGCTCGGCGCCGGCCGGCTCGATCTGGCGGGCGCGGCGGCGCTCGGCCACCACGTCGCGGATCCGCCGCTGCATCTGCCGCCGGATCCGGATCATCTCGCTGTTGCTGATCACGCTGGCTCCTCCCCCGAAGGCGCGCGCCGGGGCATACCCGGTATGTGAATAGTAAGACGTACGGGCGAGCCAATTAGTTGCCCAAGATCGCGAACTATTTCTCCGCGTTCTCGCCCCGCGCACCCGGCCGGTGCCGCTCCACTACGGTGGCTTGCATGAGTCAGAGCAACGGGCCGGAGGCGGGCCGGGCCCCGGAACGGGAACGACACCGGGGCGCGGTCACCCTCCGTCGCCAGGCGATCCCGGGCAGTACCGCCGACCAGCGGCTGCTCGACTCGCGGGGGCGAGGCGACTGGAAGACCAAGGACGCCTGGCGCGCGCTGCGCATCCTCTCCGAGTTCGTCGAGGGCTTCGACACCCTCGCCGACCTGCCCCCGGCTGTCAGCGTCTTCGGCTCGGCCCGCAGTGGGCCGGAGAGCGCCGAGTGCCGGCTGGCCGAGGAGTTGGGCGGCGCCCTGGCCCGGGCCGGCTACGCCGTGATCACCGGCGGCGGCCCGGGCGTGATGGAGGCGGCCAACCGGGGCGCCAGCGAGGCCGGTGGGCTCTCCGTCGGGCTGGGCATCGAACTCCCCTTCGAGCAGGGCATCAACGAATGGGTCGATCTCGCCATCGACTTCCGCTACTTCTTCGCCCGCAAGACCATGTTCGTCAAGTACGCCCAGGCCTTCGTCGTGCTGCCCGGTGGGTTCGGCACCATGGACGAGCTGTTCGAGGCGCTCACCCTGGTGCAGACCGGCAAGGTCACCCGGTTCCCGGTGGTGCTGATGGGGGTGGACTACTGGCGCGGGCTGCTCGACTGGCTCCGCGACACCATGGCCGTCGGCGGCAAGATCGGGCCGGTCGATCTTGAGCTGATCTGCCTCACCGACGACGTCAACGCCGCGGTCCGGCACATCGTCGAGGCCGAGGCCGCGCTCTCCGCCGAGCAGGAGGCGGTCCGCGAGGAGGCGGTGGCCCGGGCCGGCGCCGATCAGCGGGCGGCCGCCGCGCAGCACGCCGCCGCCGACCAGCGGGCCGCCGCCGTGGACCGGGGCGAGGCCGGGCCGGACCGGCCGGACGTCGCCGCGGACCGGGGCGAGGCCGGGTCGGCGCCGGGTCCGGTCGGGTCGGCCGGCACCGCGCCGAACGGAACCGGTCCGGCCGGCGTCGCCGAGCGGATCGACGCCGACGAGGCGGGGGCGGGCTGATGGCGGCGATCTGCGTCTTCTGCGCCTCCTCCCGCACCCTCGACCGGCGCTGGCTGGAGCTGGCCGCCGACACCGGCGCGGAGATCGCCCGTCGCGGGCACACCGTGGTCAGCGGCGGCGGCTGTGTCGGGATGATGGGCGCCCTGGTCGACGGGGCGCGGTCGGCCGGCGGGCCCACGGTCGGCGTGATCCCACAGGCGCTGGTCGACCTGGAGGTCGCCGACCTGAAGTCGGACGAGTTGCTGATCACCGACTCGATGGCCAGCCGGAAGACCCTGATGATCGAGAAGTCGGACGCGTTCCTCACGCTGCCCGGCGGGCTCGGCACGCTGGACGAAATCTTCGAGGTGTGGACCACCGCCACGCTGGCTCTGCACGCCAAGCCGATGGTGCTGGTGGACGCCGACGGGTTCTACCAGCCGCTGCTCGACTGGCTGGCCGCGCTCGCCGACCAGCACTTCCTCAAGCCGGCCGGGCTGGACCTGCTCACCGTCGTGGACTCCGTACCCGCCGCCCTCGACGTCCTCGAAGCCCACCTGACCTGACCCGATCCGCCGACGGAGCGGTACCGGACGTGGGCGGGGGCACCGGGCGGGGTGGCGGGCGGGCGGTGTCGTACCGGCGTGGTGGGATTAGCTGATGCAGGCGTACCGGTTGGTGCGTCGACCTGGAGAGTCGACCGAGGGCCTCGGTCGGCCCGCCGGGTCGACCAAGGAGGCTCGTCCGGCCCAGGTGCGGGTCGACGCGGTGCAGGCCGAGGTGGTCGGGCACACCGACGGGCCGATGCTCGTCGTGGGCGGCCCGGGCACCGGCAAGACCAGCACGCTCGTCGAGGCGGTGGCGGCTCGGGTGGCCGAGGGGGTCGACCCCGAATCGATCCTGGTGCTCACCTTCGGCCGTCGGGGCGCCACGGCGCTGCGCCACCGGATCGAGGCCCGGGTGGCCCGCGACGGCCACCGGGTGCTCCGCGAGCCGCTGGTGCGCACCTTCCCGGCGTACGCCTTCGGGCTGCTGCGCCGGGCGGCGGCCGAGCGGGGTGAACCCTCGCCCCGGCTGCTCACCGGCCCCGAACAGGATCTGATCATCCGCGAGTTGCTCGACGTGGTCGGCGAGGAGCCCGAGGACGACCCGGTCGGCTGGCCGGAGGACCTGCGGCCGGCGCTGCGCACCCGGGCCTTCGCCGCACAGCTGCGAGACCTGCTGATGCGCGCCGCCGAGCGTGGTGTGGGCCCGGTCGAGCTGGCCCGGCTCGGTGAGAAGCTCGGTCGGGCCGACTGGCCGGCCGCCGCGCGCTTCCTGCGGGAGTACGTGGCGGTGCTCGCCCTGCGCGATGTCAGCAACCGGGGCTCGATCGCCTACGACCCGGCCGAGCTGGTGCGGGCCGCCACCGGGCTGCTCCGCGACGACGAGGAGCTGCTGGCGGCCGAGCGGCGCCGGCTGGCCCACGTCTACGTCGACGAGCTGGCCGACACCGACCCGGCCCAGCTCGAGCTGCTGGCGGTGGTGGCCGGTGGCGGCAAGTCGCTGATCGCCTTCGCCGACCCGGATTCCTCCACGTACGCCTTCCGCGGCGCCGACCCGGCCGGGGTGACCACCTTCCCGCACCGGTTCCGGACGGCCTCGGGCGCGCCGGCGGCGCGGGTGCTGCTGACCACCTCCTACCGGGCCGGCCCGGGGCTGCTGGCCGCGACCGGGCGACTGGCCCGTCGGCTGCGTGGCCCGGCTGCGCACCGCCGGCTGCGGCCCCTGCCCGATGCGCCGTCCGGAGCGGTGGAGGTGCACACGTTCCGCTCGGCGACCAGCGAGGCCGCCTGGCTGGCCCACACGCTGCGCTCGGCGCACCTGCTCGACGGCGTCCCCTGGGCGCAGATGGCGGTGCTGCTCCGGTCGACCGCGCTCCAGTTGCCCACGCTGCGACGGGCGCTGCACGCCGCCGGGGTGCCGACGGTGGTGCACGGCGAGGACCTGCCGCTGCACCTGCAACCAGCGGTCGCGCCGCTGCTGCTCCTGCTGCGCTGCGCGCTGGAGCCCGAGCGGCTCGACGAGGAGGCCGCCGTCGCGCTGCTGCACTCGGCGTTGGGCGGCGCCGACCCGCTGGCCGAGCGTCGGCTGCGTCAGGGCCTGCGCGCCCTCGCGCTGGCCGGCGGCGACCGGCGACCCTCCGGCGAGCTGATCGTCGAGGCGTTGCAGGACCCGGCCGAACTGGCCGGCATCGACCGGCGATGGGCCGAGCCGGCGCAGGCCGTCGCCGGGCTGCTGGCCACCGCCCGGGAGGCGGCGGCCCGGCCCGGCGCCACCGCCGAGGACGTGCTCTGGGCGGTCTGGCGGGCCAGCGGGCTCGCCGAGCGGTGGGCCGGCGCGATCAGCCGAGGCCGGCCGGCGGCCGGCGAGGGAGACGTCGCCCGACGGCGCCGCGCCGAGGCCGCCGACCGGGACCTCGACGCCGTGATGGTGCTCTTCGACGCGGCGGCCCGGTTCACCGACCGGCTGCCCGGCGCCCGCAGCGAGGTCTTCCTCGACCATGTGCTCGGGCAGGACCTGCCCGCCGACACCCTCGCGCCGACCGCCGACCGGGGCGACGCGGTCCGGCTGCTCACCGCGCACGCGGCCAAGGGCCTGGAGTGGGACCTGGTCGCGGTCGCCGGGGTGCAGGAGGGGGTCTGGCCCGACCTGCGGCTGCGCGGCAGCCTGCTCGGCTCGGAACGGCTGGTCGACGTGCTCGCCGGCCGGGCCGTCGGCGCCGGCGCGGCAGCCACCGTGGTCGGCCAGACCTCGGCGCTGCTCGACGAGGAGCGGCGGCTGTTCCACGTCGCGGTGAGCCGGGCCCGGCGGCGGCTGCTGGTCAGTGCGGTCGCCTCGGCCGCGGTCGGCGGCGACGACCACGAGGAGCAGCCGAGCCGGTTCCTGCACGAGCTCGGCCCCACCGGGCCGCCCGCCCCGCCCACCGCGCCACCCGACGGCGACGATCCGACTTCGCCCGGTGGCGACGATCCGACTCCGCCCGGCCCGCGCTCCGGCCCCGACGACAACCCGACCGACGGCCCGGACGACCAGCCGCAGGGCGGCGGTCCGGACGACGGTGGGCCGGAGGACCGCGGCCCGGACGAGGACGGCCCGGCGCGGCCCGGCGCGCTGCCGCTCACCCGGGCGCCCCGGGCGCTCACCCTGCCGGCGCTGGTGGCAGAGCTGCGTACCGCCGTGGTCGAGCCGACGGCCCCGTACTCCCGGCGGCGCGCCGCGGCGGCCGAACTGGCCCGGCTGGCCGCCGCCGGGGTGCCGGGCGCGCATCCGGACGACTGGTGGGGGCTGCGTGGGCTCTCCGACGACCGCCCGCTGGTGGACGAGGGAGAGCCGGTCCGGGTGACCCCGTCGGCGATGGAGAGCGCGCTGCGGTGCAGCCTGCGCTGGCTGCTGGAACGGCACGGCGGCAGCGCCCCGGCCAGCACCGCCCAGGGGGTGGGCAACCTCGTGCACGCCGCCGCGATGCTCGCCGAGGACGCCAGCGTCGACCGGGGGGCGCTGCTCGACTACGTGGCCGCGCGGTTCGACGCGATCGAGCTGGCCGCCCGCTGGATGGCCGGCCCGGAGCGGTCCCGCGCCGAGGCGATGGTCGACAAGTTGCTGCGCTGGCTGGCCAGCAATCCGCGGCGGCTGCTCGCCATCGAGCACGAGTTCGCGGTCCGGCTCGACGATCCGCACCGCCCGGTCGAGCTGACCGGTCGGGTGGACCGGCTGGAGGTCGACGCCGACGGCCGGCTGGTGGTGATCGACCTGAAGACCGGCAAGTCCACCGCGGTCACCGGCAGCGACCTGGCCGAGCATCCGCAGCTGGGCGCCTACCAGGCGGCGGTCGAGGCGGGTGCGTTCGAGGAGTTCGGCGACGAGTCCGGCGGCGCCGCCCTGGTGCAGCTCGGCACGACGGCCAAGGACGCGAAGGAGCAGAGCCAGCCGCCGGCCGGTGAGGGGCCGGAGGCCGGCTGGGCGACCGCGCTCGTCCGGCGTACCGCCGATACGATGGCCGCCTCGACCTTCGCCGCGGTCGCCAACTCGAAGTGCCGGGTCTGCCCGGTGCGGACCAGCTGCCCGGTCTCCGGGCAGGGACGCCAGGTCGTCGAGCCGCCGGCCGTGCGCCGCCCAGAACACCCGTAGGCGGACCCGTGAGCGCCTTGCGAGCCCCGCAGCCGCGAACCAAGGCCAGCCCCGTGAGCGCGAGGAGTGAGCTTGCGAGCCCCGCAGCCGCGAACTGAGGTGTCGCCGTGACCCAGCCCGCCCTGTTCGGCGCCGCGGCGCCGGCGCCCCGGCTGGCCGACGCCGGTCCCCGCTACACCCCGGTCGAGCTGGCCCGGTTGCTGCGGCTGCCGGCGCCCACCCGGGAGCAGGCCGCGATCATCGCCGCGCCGGTGGAGCCGCTGCTGGTGGTCGCGGGCGCCGGCTCGGGCAAGACCGAGACGATGGCTGCCCGGGTGGTCTGGCTGGTGGCCAACTCCTACGTCCGGCCCGAGCAGGTGCTCGGCCTCACCTTCACCCGCAAGGCGGCCGGCGAGCTGGCGCACCGGGTGCGCACCCGGCTGGACCAGCTGATCCGCCGGCTGGGGCGGCGCGGGCGGGATCCGTTGGACGACCCGCTCGCCGGTGAGCCGACCATCGCCACCTACCACTCCTACGCCGGCCGGATCGTCACCGAGCACGGCCTGCGCGCCGGTTACGAACCCTCCACCCGGCTGCTCACCGAGGCGTCCCGCTGGCAGTTGGTCGACCTGCTGGTCCGCAACTACGACGGTGACATGTCCGAGGTGGACCGGATGCCGAGCACGATCACCGACGCGGTGCTGGCGCTCGCCGGTGAGCTGGACGAACACCTGGTCGCCCCGGACGAGCTGGCCGCCTGGACCGGCCGGTTCTTCGCCGAGGTGCAGGCCCACCCGGGTCGGATCTACGCCGACGTGCGCAAGGCGCTCGCTTTCCAGCAGACCCGGCTGCGCCTGCTGCCGCTGGTGCGGGCGTACGCCCGGCGCAAGGAGGACTTCGAGGCGATGGACTTCGCCGACCAGTTGGCCCGGGCCGCCCGGGTCGCCCGGGACCACCCGGGGGTCGGCGCGGTCGAGCGGGACCGCTACCGGGTGGTGCTGCTCGACGAGTACCAGGACACCAGCCACGCCCAGGTGGTGCTGCTCACCGCGCTCTTCGGCAACGGGCATCCGGTGACCGCGGTCGGCGATCCGTGCCAGTCCATCTACGGCTGGCGGGGCGCGTCGGCCGGCACCCTGGAGCGGTTTCCGACCGAGTTCACCGGCCCCGGCGGGACGCCGGCCCCCGCGCTCGGCCTCACCACCAGCTGGCGCAACCGGCCGGAGATCCTCCGGGTGGCGAACGCGCTGGCCACTCCGCTGCGCGCCGCCGGGGCGCAGGTGCCCGAGCTGCGCGCCGCGCTGAGCGTCCGGGAGCCGATCCCGCACCGCAGCGCCCGCGGCGCCGCCGCCGGCACCGTGCACTGCGCGCTGCTGGAGACGTACGCGGACGAGGCGGCCTGGATCGCGGAGAGCGTGCTGGCCGCCTGGCGGGGCGCAGCCCGGCTGCCCGGCGCGCTGCCGGAGCGCATCCCGGTGGCGCAGCGGCCGACGACCGCGGTGCTGGTCCGGGTACGCAGCCAGATCCCTGCGATCGAGTCGGCGTTGCGCGAACGTGGCCTGCCCGTCGAGGTGGTCGGTCTGGGTGGCCTGCTGGACACCCCGGAGGTGCGGGACGTGGTCTGCACGCTGCGGGTGCTGGCCGACCCGACCGACGGCGCGGCGCTGCTGCGGCTGCTCACCGGTGCCCGCTGGCGGATCGGGCCGCGCGACCTGGTGGCGCTGCACCGCCGGGCCCGGGCGATCGCCGTCGGGCGGCGGCAGCTCGCCGGCGACGGCACGCCGGAGATCACCCCGGACCTGCTGGACGAGGCGACGCTGGTGGAGGCGCTGGCCGACCTCGGCCCGGCGCAGGCGTACTCGGCGGAGGGCTACCTCCGGCTGCGCGCGTACGGCCGGGAGCTGGCCCTGCTGCGCTACCGGCTGGACCAGTCGCTGCCGGATCTGATCGCGGACATCGAGCGGACCATCGGGCTGGACGTGGAGGTGGCGGTCCGGGCCGGCCGGGACGGCGCCGGTGACGCCGGCCTGGCCCGCGGCCACCTGGACGCGCTGGGCGACGTGGCCGCCCGATTCACCGGCGAGACGCCGGGGGCGACGCTCTCGGCGTTCCTGGCCTTCCTCGCCGCCGCCGAGGACGAGGAGCGCGGCCTCACCCCGGGCGAGGTCGAGGTGGTCGAGGGCGCGGTGCAGGTGCTCACCGCCCACGCGGCCAAGGGGCTGGAGTGGGACGTGGTGGCGGTCGCCGGGCAGAGCCGCGGCGTCTGGCCCGGCCCGGTGCGCAACTCCGACCACTGGCTTGGCGGGCTGGGGGTGCTCCCGTTCCCGTTGCGCGGGGATGCCGACGGGCTGCCCCGACTGGAGCTGGCCGAGGCGGAGGACCAGCGCGGGGTGGCCCGGGCGCTGGCCGATTTCACCGACGACTGGCGGGCGCACGACGAGCGGGAGGAGCGCCGGCTGGCGTACGTCGCGGTGACCCGGCCGCGCCGGCTGCTGCTCTGCTCCGGGTACTGGTGGGGCGAGGGGACCAAGCGCCCGCGCGGCCCGTCGGTCTTCCTGCGTGAGGTCTACGACGCCTGCCTGGACGGCGGGTCGGGGCACCTGGTCGACGCCTGGGCGCCGGAGCCGGCGCCGGACGCGGTCAACCCGACCACCGAGGTGGTGCTCCGGGCGGAGTGGCCGGCCGATCCGCTCGGCGTGCGCCGCCCGGCGCTGACCGAGGCCGCGGCGCTGGTCCGGCGGTTCCTGGCCGACGGAGCCGACTCCGGCAGGGCCGGTCCGGAGCCGGCCGACGCGCCGGCGGAGACCGCATCGGCGGCAGCCCGGCCGGGCCAGGTCGCACCGGAGCAGGTCGGGCCGGAGCAGTTCGGACCGGAGCAGTTCGGACCGGAGCAGGTCGGACCGGAGCAGGTGGCGGACGACCCGGATGTGGCGCGTTGGCGGCAGGAGGCGGACCTGCTGTTGGCCGAGCGGGCCGAGCTGACCCGGGCCTCCGGCGCGGTCGAGGTGGCGCTTCCCGGGCACCTGACCGTCACCCAGCTGGTGGCGCTGCGACGCGACCCGGCCGCGCTGGCGCGAACGCTGCGCCGCCCGGTGCCCAGCGAACCCAACCCGTACGCCCGGCGGGGCACCGCCTTCCACACCTGGCTGGAGCAGCGGTTCGGTGCCGACCGGCTGCTCGACCTGGACGAGTTGCCCGGCGCCGCGGACGCGGACGCCGCCCCGGACGAGGCGCTCGCGGAGCTCCAGGAGCGCTTCCTGGCCAGCGAGTGGGCCGAGCGGGTGCCGGTGGAGGTGGAGGTGCCGTTCGCCACGGTCATCGCGGGGGTGGTGGTCCGGGGCCGGATGGACGCCGTCTTCGCCCGCCCGGGTGGACGGTTCGACGTGGTGGACTGGAAGACCGGCGGCCAGCCCACCGGCGCGGCGGCCGAGGTGGCGGCGGTGCAGTTGGCGGTCTACCGGCTGGCCTGGGCGGAGCTGGCCGGGGTGCCGGTCGACCGGGTGGGTGCGGCCTTCCACTACGTCCGGGACGGGGTCACCGTCCGTCCGGCGGACCTGCTCGACGTGGCCGGGCTCACCGCGATGATCGCCGCCGTGCCGGAAGTTGGGGAAAAGGATGCCGATCGCGTCCAGCCGTGATAGGTTGTCCGGGTTGCAGTTTTGGTTACCAGAGACTCTGTGTGCGCCTGGCGGATTGTGGCCCCAGGCGCTCTTTGTTGTGTCCGGAGTTCTCCGGGCGGGGCGACCAGAAGCGACAGGCGGTCCACGCAGTTCCGCGTGGAGCGCTCCTCTCGGGCCCGCAACAGGTGCGGGTTCGACGTTCCGTCAAGGAGACGAAACACATGGCAATTGGCACCGTCAAGTGGTTCAACGCTGACAAGGGCTTCGGCTTCATCACCCCGGACGGCGGCGGCGCCGACGTCTTCGCCCACTTCTCGGCGATCCAGTCCTCCGGCTACCGGAGCCTGGACGAGAACCAGCGGGTCGAGTTCGAGGTGACCCAGGGCCAGAAGGGCCCGCAGGCGGAGAACATCCGCCCGCTCTGATCGTCGGCATCACTGCACCATCCACCGCGCCCGTCCGGGCATGGTGACGGTGGTCGGCCCGCCGCTGTACGCGGCGGGCCGGCCCCCGTACCCCCTTCGGTTCGTGCTTGTGACCACCCGCGGCTCGGCTGCGCCGGTGGCAGCGCCGCTCGGCGCCTTCCTCGACACGTGCCGCCTCGAGGAAGGCTCCCTTGTGACTACCGTCATGCCGTCATTCGCTGATACCGGCCTGGCGCCGAACCTGCTCGCCGCACTCTCGGCGCAGGGCATCGCCGCTCCGTTCCCGATCCAGTCCGCCACCCTGCCCGACTCGCTCGCCGGCCGGGACGTGCTGGGCCGGGGCCGCACCGGCTCCGGCAAGACCCTCGCCTTCGGGCTCGCACTGCTGCACCGCACCGCGGGTCACCGGGCCCGCCCGGGCCGTCCACTGGCGCTGGTGCTGGTGCCGACCCGTGAGCTGGCCCAGCAGGTCACCACCGCGCTCGCCCCGTACGCCCGCGCCGTCGGGCTGCGCTGCGCGACCGTGGTGGGCGGCCTCTCGCTCCAGCGCCAGGCGGACGCGCTGCGCGCCGGCGCCGAGGTCGTGGTGGCCACCCCCGGTCGGCTGCACGATCTGATCAACCGCGGCGACGCCCGTCTCGACCAGGTCGAGATCACCGTGCTGGACGAGGCCGACCAGATGGCCGACATGGGCTTCCTGCCGCAGGTCACGAAGCTGCTGGAGCAGGTCGCCCCGCAGGGGCAGCGGATGCTCTTCTCGGCCACCCTGGACGGCGGCGTCGACCGGCTGGTCCGTCGCTTCCTGAGCAACCCGGTGACCCACTCGGTCGACCCGGGCACGGCCACCGTCAGCGCGATGACCCACCACGTGCTGCACGTCGACGCGGTGGACAAGCCCGCCGCGCTGACCCGCATCGCCGCCCGTGAGGGCCGCACCATCCTGTTCATGGGTACCAAGCACCGCGCCGACCGGCTCGCCCGCCAGCTGCTCTCCAAGGGAGTACGCGCCGCGGCGCTGCACGGCGGCAAGTCGCAGCCGCAGCGCACCCGGATCCTGGAGCAGTTCCGCAACGGGCAGGTGAGCGTCCTGGTCGCCACGGACGTGGCGGCCCGGGGCATCCACGTCGACGGGCTGGACCTGGTGGTCAACGTGGACCCGCCGACCGAGGCGAAGGACTACCTGCACCGGGGTGGCCGCACCGCCCGGGCGGGGGAGTCCGGCACGGTGGTGACCCTGGTCCTGCCGGAGCAGCGCCGCGACGTGTCCCGCCTGATGGCCACGGCCGGCATCCGCCCGGAGTCGGTCCAGGTGCGCTCCGACGAGGCCGCGCTGGTGCGGGTGACCGGTGCCCGGGAGCCCTCCGGCGTGCCGGTGACCATCGTCGCGCCGCCGGCGCCCGCGGCCAAGCGCGCCTCGGGCGGTCGTGGCGCGACCGCGACGAGCACCGACGGCACCTCGAACGTCGGTCGGCCGGCACACCGCGCCTCGGGCCGGTCCCGTCGGCCGCGCCGGCCGCGTATCGCCTGACGCCCGCGGCTGACCTCGTTCCGCGCCGCCGCACCGGTCGGCTGAGTCGGTAATCAGCATCCGGTGCGTCGGGTGGGCGACTGCGCGGTCGTACCGTCCTGGTCGAAGCTGCCCTGGGGACGTCGTCGGGCGGGGGGCCCGGCGCGGGAGGGGTGACCATGGTGGGCGACGTGGACTCCGGCGCGGCACTGCGCGAGCTGCTCATGGTGCTCGCGGTCGCCGTCGCCGGGCTGCTGCTCGCCATGGTCGCGGCCTTCACGCCCTGGCACGCCACCCCGGCCGGGTCTGCTCCCGCCGGCCTGGTGGAGCTGCACGGCCCGGGTGATCCGGGCGCCGCCCCGGCAGGTACGCGAGCCGGCTGACCGGCCGTCGAGGCCCGTCGAGCCGTCGCGTCCGCCAGGGGTGCGCCGGATCGGGTCGTGCGTGGTGTGGTCGGGCCGGCGGGGCACCGGTCCGACCACGCCCTGCTGTCCGGCAGTCGGCCCAGGTCCTTCTGCGTCATCCAGATGCCGGGACGATCGATCTCGGATATGTCGGCCTTTCCTACCGGCTCGATAGGATTACCACTCCTACGGCACCGGCTGGAGAGAGGCGACGCGCATGACCTTCCACTGGTTCCTCCCCACCTCCGGCGACGGCGACCAGGTGGGCGCGGCGACCGTCACCGCCGGCGCCGCCAAGCACGACCGCGCCGCGACCGTCGCCTACCTGGCCGAGGTCGGCCGGGCCGCCGAGCGGGGCGGCTTCGCGGCCGTGCTCACCCCGGTGGGCGCGGGCTGCCCCGATCCGTGGATCGTCTGCGCCGCCGTCGCCCAGCACACCGAGCGGCTCGGCATGCTCGTCGCGGTCCGGGCCGGCTTCGCGCTGCCCACCCTGGTCGCCCAGCAGGCCCAGGCGTTCCAGGCGGTCTCCGGCGGCCGACTGTCGATCAACGTGGTCACCGGCGGCGACCCGGCCGAGCAGCGGGCGTACGGCGACTTCCTGCCGCACGACGCCCGCTACGCGCGTACCGGCGAGTTCCTCGACGTGCTCCGCCGCTGCTGGCGCGGCGAGCCGTTCGACTTCGCCGGCGCGCACTACCAGATCGCCGGCGGCGGCCTGGCCAACCCGCTGACCGATCTGCCGCCGGTCTACTTCGGCGGTGCCTCCCCGGCAGCCGAGGCGGTGGCCGCCCGGCACGCCGACACGTACCTCATGTGGGGCGAGCCGCCGACCGCGATCGCCGCCCGGGTGGCCCGGATCCGCGCGCTCGCCGCCGAGCACGGCCGGCAGTTGCGGACCGGGATCCGGCTGCACGTCATCGCCCGGGCCACCGCCGCCGAGGCGTGGGCCGAGGCCGACCGGCTGCTGGCCGGGATGAGTCCGGAACGGATCGCCGCCGCCCAGGCGCGGTTCCGCCGGATGGACTCGGTCGGGCAGTCCCGGATGGCCGCGCTGAACGGCGGGAGCGCCGACGGGCTCACCGTCGCGCCGAACCTCTGGGCCGGGGTCGGTCTGGTCCGCGAGGGCGCCGGCACCGCGCTGGTCGGCAGCTACGCCGAGGTCGCCGCCCGGATCGACGAGTACGCCGGGCTCGGCGTCGACGAGTTCGTGCTCTCCGGTTGGCCGCACCGGGAGGAGGCGGAGCGGGTCGGCGCCGAGGTGCTGCCCCTGGTGACGGCCCCGGTCGCGGCTGCTCACCGGAGGTCGCCGGTGGCGGCGGTGCCGACGCGCTAGGGTCGATCCCGTGGCGGCGCGGAGATCGAGAATTCCAGCGACGAAGTACCCGGTCGAGCGGTTCACCCTCGACAACGGCCTGCGGGTGGTCCTCACCCCGGACCGCAGCGCCCCGGTCATCGGGGTCGCCGTGGTCTACGACGTCGGCATCCGCTCCGAACCGGAGGGGCGCACGGGCTTCGCCCACCTCTTCGAACACCTGATGTTCCAGGGTTCGGAGAACCTGGAGAAGCTGGCCCACTTCCGGCACGTGCAGGGCGCCGGCGGCACCTTCAACGGCTCCACCCACCTCGACTACACCGACTACTTCGAGACGTTGCCGAGCAACGCGCTGGAACGGGCGCTCTTCCTGGAGGCCGACCGGATGCGCGGCCCCCGGCTGACCGAGGAGAACCTGCGCAACCAGGTCGACGTGGTCAAGGAGGAGATCCGGGTCAACGTGCTCAACCGGCCGTACGGCGGCTTCCCCTGGCTGACCCTGCCTCCGGTCATGTTCGACACCTTCGCCAACGCGCACGACGGCTACGGCTCCTTCGACGACCTGGAGTCGGCCACCGTCGCCGACGCTGCGGACTTCTTCCGGCGCTACTACGCCAGCGGCAACGCGGTGCTGGCGGTGAGCGGCGACATCGACGTGGCCGAGGCGACCGGGCTGATCGAGCGGCATTTCGGGGACGTGCCGGCCCGGCCCGCGCCGCAGCGCCCCGACTTCACCGAACCCGACCTCACCGCCGAGCGGCGCACCTCGTACACCGACCGGCTGGCGCCGCTGCCGGCGGTGGCCGGCGCCTGGCGGGTGCCGGACCCGATCACCGACTTCGCCGGCTACCTGCCCTACGTGGTGCTGGCCGAGGTGCTCACCGACGGCGACGCGTCCCGGCTGGTGGAGCGGCTGGTACTGCGGGACCGGGCGGTCACCAGCGTCGGCGGCTACCTGGGTTTCATGGGCGACCCCTTCGACGTCCGCGACCCGACAGCGTTGCTGCTCCAGGCGCACCTGCCGCCCGGCGGCGACGTGGACAAGGTCCTGCGTACCGTCGACGAGGAGTTGGACCGGCTGGCCGGCGACGGGTTGACCGAGGGCGAGCTGGCCCGCACCCAGGCCCGCATGGGCACCCACCTGCTACGCGACACCGACGCGGTGCTCGGCCGGGCGTTGCGGATGGCGGTGCTGGAACAGCAACGCGGCGAGCCCGGGCTGCTCAACGAGCTGCCTCGGCTGGTCGGCGAGGTCACCGAGGAACAGGTACGCGCCGCGGCCGCCACCCTGCGGCCGGAGGGCCGCGCGTCCATCGAGGTCATCGCGGGAGGTGCCCGGTGAACGCGAGGAGTGAGCCGGGTTTGCAAGCCCCGCAGTCGCGAACGAAGAAGGGTCAGGTGACGGCAATGGTTGAGCCGGGGCCGCGGACCCTGCCGCCGCTGGGCCCGAACCGCAAGCTCAAACTGCCGAAGCAGGCCGAGCGCACGCTGGCCAACGGCCTCACCGTGATCGCGGTGCGCCGCCCGGCGGTGCCGCTGGTCGAACTGCGGTTGTGGGTGCCGTTCGGGCGGGCCCACCTGGCCCGCGGCGTGATGCTCGCGCAGACCCTGCTCTCCGGGACGCCTGCGATGACCAGCGTGCAGATCGCCGCCGAGCTGCAGAAGGTCGGCGGCGGGCTCGCCGCCGGCGTCGACCCGGACCGGCTGATGCTCTCCGGCACCAGCCTGGTCACCGGGCTGGACCGGATGCTGGAGATCCTCGCCGCCGTGCTGACCTCGGCGAGCTATCCGAAGGACGAGGTGGCCACCGAGCGCGACCGGCTCGTCGACCGGATCCAGGTCGCCCAGAGCCAGCCCGCGCACCGGGCCCGGGAGGCCCTGCTCAAGCGGGTCTACGGCCGGCATCCGTACGCGCTCCAGACGCCGGAGCCGGAGCAGGTCCGCGCGGTCCGTCCGGCCGCGCTGCGCAGCCTGCACGGCGAGCGGGTGCACCCGGCCGGGGCGGTGCTGGTGCTGGTCGGCGACGTGCAGCCGGAGCGGGCGCTGGACGCGGCCGAGAAGGCGCTCGGCGACTGGACCGGCGGCGGCCGGGAGGTCGATCTGCCGCCCGCCCCGCCGCTGGAGCCGGGACCGCTGCTGCTGGTCGACCGGCCGGGCTCGGTGCAGTCGTCGCTGCGGGTGGCGCTGCCGGCGGTGCCCCGCACCCACCCGGACCACGCGGCGCTGCAACTGGCCAACCTGATCTTCGGTGGCTACTTCTCCTCCCGGTGGGTGGAGAACATCCGCGAGGACAAGG
The DNA here is from genome assembly GCF_040649635.1 of Micromonospora sp. NPDC048909. NCBI lineage: Bacteria > Bacillati > Actinomycetota > Actinomycetes > Micromonosporales > Micromonosporaceae > Micromonospora > Micromonospora sp. NPDC048909. Next base: position 251,555 of record NZ_JBEZFU010000003.1, read on the forward strand.
GCTACACGTACGGCCCGCACTCGCTGGTCGAGCACTCGGTGGCCGGGTCGGTGCTGGTCGCCGCCGCCGAGGTGGCGACCGAGGTGACCGGACCGGCGCTGCTGGAGACGACGTACGAGCTGGGCCGGCTGGCCTCGGTGCCGCCGAAGAAGGAGGAGCTGGAGCAGGCCCGGCAGTACGCGCTCGGCACGCTTCAGCTCGGCATGTCCACCCAGGCCGGCCTGGCCGCGTTGACCAGCGCGTACGCCGGCAACGGGCTGCGGCTCGACTTCCTGGCCGAGCACGGGGCCCGGCTGGCGAAGGCCACCGTCACCGACGTCGCCGAGGCGGCGGCCCGCTACCTCGCCCCGGCGCGGGCGGTCACCGTGGTGCTCGGCGACGCCGAGCGGATCGCTCCGTCGTTGGCCGCGCTGACCGCGGTCGACACGGCATCAGTGAGCGCAGCGACCGAGTCATGATGCGCAGCGCGGCGGGGTCTCGGGACGGCGCCGACCGAAGGGAGGGGTCGGCATGAGCGGGGAGATCGCGCCACCGCTGGCCCGCTCCACGCTGGACCGGGCCGCGCACCGCCGGACCGACCCGGTCTGGTTGGCCGAGGCGTGGTTGCGGGGTCGGGTGCTGGTGTTGGACTCCACGGCGGAGGGCCGCACCCTGATCCGCACCGAGGGCACCCCGCCGCCGGTGGTGCTGCTGAGCGCGGGGGAGCTGCCACCGGGCAGCGAGGCGACCGCGATGTTCCTCGGAATCGAGCCGGACGGGGTCCCGGTCTTCGCCGTGGACACCCCGCTGCCGGCGCTGCCCGGCACTCGTGCGGTCGGCCTGCGCGACGTGGGCCACCTGCTCAGCGACCGGGACGCCGGCCTCTTCACCACCGCGCTGGCGCTGCTCAACTGGCATCTGCGGCACGGCTACTCGTCGGCGAGCGGCGCGCCGACCGAGATGGACGAGGCCGGCTGGTCACGGATCGACCGCAACGGCGTGCGGATCTGGCCGCGTACCGATCCGGCGATGATCGTGCTGGTGCACGACGGGATGCCCGGCCCGGAGGGGCGGTGCCTGCTGGGCAACAACGCCGCCTGGCCGGGCACCGCCGGCGAGCGCCGCTTCTCCTGCCTGGCCGGTTACGTCGAGCCGGGCGAGTCGGCCGAGGCCGCGGTGCTGCGCGAGGTCTGCGAGGAGGTCGGCGTCGGGGTCGAGCGGATCACGTACGTGGGGAGCCAGGCGTGGCCGTTCCCCGGCTCGCTGATGCTGGGCTTTCTCGCCACGGCCGATCCGGAGCACCCGGTGCAGATCGACCCCACCGAGATCGCGTACGCCCGGTGGTTCTCCCGTCAGGAGATCGGCGCGGCGCTGGCCGGGCGGACGGTGGACGTCGGCGGCGGCGCCCGGTTGCTGCTTCCACCACCGTCCTCGATCGCGTTGTTCTTGATCCACCGCTGGCTGGACGGCTGGCTGGAACCGTCGGACGGAGCTGGACACGGTCCCGGCCTGTGACCGTCGTTGCCGCGGCGGTCACAGGCCGGGAACACGGACCGTCGTGGTCGGTGGGCGAGGAACACGGCGGGGGAGCCGGTCCGGCCACGACGGACGTCTCTCAGGTGGCGGTGCGATCCGGTCGGTGCCAGCGGCCGGATCCGGGCTCGCTCAGCGGCAGCACCTTGACCCGCTGCCGGCCGGCGCGTACCGCGCCCACCGTGGCGAGGGCCCGGGCCAGGATCAGCGCGGCGTCCCGGTCCTCGGCGTGCACGATCTGCCGGCGCGGCTCCGGCGCGGTCGTCTCGTCCCGCAGCCGATGACCGCCCGCCCAGGCGGCGGCGATGTCTCCGTCGGCGACGGAGCGGATGTCGGTGCGAACGATCAGGAACCGCATGAGGGTCTCCGATGAACCGCGACTGATGAGCCGGTGTGGAAGTTCCACGTCACTCTGTCGCCATGTTACGCCGCGTGTTCATCTCGGCAACTGAAACACGACTATCAGTGTGGAGCCTCGTCCGATCAGCGGATGCCTGATCAGCGGGGGCACCGGGGGCCCACATGCGACGGGGCCGCCGGCATCGCGCCGACGGCCCCGTGCCTCTCGGTGGGTCAGTCCAGATCGAACTGTCCCTTCTTCGCGCCGGTGATGAAGCCCAGCCATCCGGCCCGGTTGAACAGCAGCACCGGGCCGCCCTGGTCCTTGCTGTCCCGCAGCGCGACCGCCGCCGGTCCGCCGCCGAGCGGCGCGACCTCCACACAGTTGGAGGTCTGGCTGCGGGTGCTCTTACGCCACGGGGCGTCCGCCAGGTTCAGGCCGGGTACGGACGGCGTGTTGCGGATCTCGTTCATGGTTCTGCTCCATTCGAACCGCTCCGATGGGACGAGTGGTGTCGCACGCAGAACGGAGGGTCCCCCGTGGATCACCGTTCCGTCAGCCGCCCCGAATAGCGGCGGCGCTGGGTCGGCGCCGTTGCCGGCCCGTACGCCACTGTGGACGGGCCTCCCGCCTCGGTCAGCCGTCCCGCCGCGTCGATCAGCCAGGAGAGGGTGTCCGAGGCGGGAAGCGCCGCCGTGCATAGCCACTCGAACACCACTTTATAGCGATTTAGGCCGTTTGCCTCGGTCGACATGACGTCGGTGAACCCCCCTTCGATGGCGACCGTCTCCGGATCGAGGGGATCGGCGAACCGATAGAGGGAGAACGCGGTCGGTGGGAGGAACCAGTCGCCGATCGGCGCGTCCCGGAGCAGCACGTGCAGGGTGACGTTGGGCAGCAGCGCCAGCTCGCAGAGCTGGACCAGTTGCTCGTGGAGCACGTCGGGCGGGCCGGCCCGGTGGCCCAGCGCCGCCTCCTCCAGCACCGCCGTGTAGCGCGGCGCGTCGGGGGCCCGGGTCAGCAACGACTGCCGTGCCAGCCGGGCCTGCACCTCGGTCTCCGGCTCGTCGGTGGGCTCCGGGTCACCGGCGTCCGCCCCGACCTGGCGGGCCGAGACGATCCGCACCCGGGCGTAGCCGGGGGTCTGCAACAGCCCGGGCACCAGCACCGGGTTGTACTCGGAGATCTCGGCACAGCCCGCCTCGAGCTCGGCCCAGCTGCGCTGCTGTTCGGTCATCACCGGGAAGTTCTTCAGCCAGCCACGGATGTCGCCGGCCTCCTGGGTGATGCCGAGCAGTTCGTCGCGGAGCGCCTCGTCGGCGCCGTAGAGGTCGAGCAGGTCCCGTACGTCCTCCGGGTCGGGCCGGCTGCGGCCATTCTCCAACCGGGACAATTTGGACGCGGATGCCCAACCGATCCGCTCGATGACCTGGTCCCCGGTGAGGCCCGCGGCTTCGCGCAGCCGGCGCAGCTCGGTGCCCAACCTGCGACGGCGCAGGATCGGGCTGGGTGAGGCAGGAGGCACGACGACCTCTTTCCCGTCGGCCGCCGCAGACGCGACGGTAACTGTATGAAATTCGCCCCCCACCGTCAGTATGGACGGCGCGACCGGCGTCGGACGTTCCGGCGAGGGCGTGTCTTGCAGAAAAGAGGACCGTGGACTCTGTGGCCTCGCACGAACGGGGCCGCGAGGCACGCGCCACCCCGACCGCGCCCACCCTCGGGCGCACCACCGCAAGCCGGAGGATCCATGCGCACCGTCCTGCGCCGACCCGAGTTCCGCCTGCTCTTCGGCGGGCTGCTGGCCAGCATGACCGCGGAGTCGATCCTCCTGCTCGCGCTCGCCATCTGGGTGAAGGACCTGACCGGGTCGAACGGCATGGCCGGCGGCACCATCTTCGCGATCATCGCGCCGATGACCCTGGCGCCGCTGATCGGCTGGTTCGTCGACCGCTACCCGCGCCGGCCGTTCTTCGTGGTGGCCAACCTGGTGACCGCGGTCCTGTTGACGCCGCTGTTCCTGGTGCGGGATCGGACCGACGTGTGGATCATCTACGCGGTGGCCGCCCTCTACGGGCTCTCCTACCTGACCCTCAGCGCCGCGCTCAACGGGCTGATCCGTGAGCTGGTGCCGGTCGAGCTGCTCGCCGAGGCGAACGGCGTGCTGCAGACCGTACGCCAGGGGCTGCGGTTGATCGGTCCGCTGGCCGGCGCCGGGCTCTACGCGGCGGTCGGCGGCGGGATGTTGGCCGCGATCGGCATGGTCGGATTCCTGTCAGCCGCCGTCGTGGTGGCCGCGCTGCGCACGACACAGCCGGCGCCGCCCCGGGCCGGGCCGCGCTGGACCGCCGAACTCGGCGCCGGTCTGCGGCACCTCGCCGGCGAGCCGGCGTTGCGCCGGGCGCTGCTCGGCTACGGCTTCGGCTCGCTGGTGATGGGCTTCACCGAGTCGCTGATCTTCGCGTACGTCGACCACGGACTGCGCCGCGACGCCGCGTTCGTCGGCGTACTGGTCACCGTGCAGGGGATCGGCGGGCTGGTCGGCGGGCTCTGCTCGGCCGGAGCGGTCCGCCGCCTCGGCGAGGTGGGCACGCTCGCCGTCGGCGTCGCCTTCTTCGCGCCGGCCGCGTTGATGTTGGCGTACCCCGATCTCCGGCTGGGGACAGCGGCGGTGCTGCTGGCCGGCGTCTCGCTGCCGCTCACCATGGTCGGGCTGAACACCCTCGTCCAACGCCGGACCCCGCCCCGCCTGCTCGGTCGGGTCACGGCCGCCGCGGAGGCGGTGGTCAGCGGACCGCAGGCGGCCTCGATCGGCGCCGGCGCGCTGCTGGTCGGCGTGCTCGACTACCGACTGCTCTTCCTGCTGATCGGCCTGGCCACCCTGCTCGCCGGGGGCTACCTCTGGCGCGGCCGACACCTGAGCCCCCCGCCCCCACCCTCACCTGCCACTCCCCACATCCCGGCCCCCCGCCGCCCTTCCACGCCCGTCGATCATGAGGTTTTCGCCGCGACACGCCGGCGCCGAGGGCGATAACCTCATGATCAACGGTGGGTGGGGGTCCGGGAGGCACGGAAAAGGTGGCCGTCCGGGCGGACGGCCACCTTTTCTTCGGCGTACGGGTCAGGCGGCGATGGTGGCGAGGTGCTGCTTGACCTGCGTGATCGACGGGTTGGTGAGCGAGCTGCCGTCGGCGAAGCGCAGGGTCGGCACAGTCTGGTTGCCGCCGTTGACGCCCATCACGAAGTCCGCGGCCTCCGGGTTCTGCTCGATGTCGACCACCTCGTACCCGATGCCCTCGCGGTCGAGCTGCGACTTCAGCCGGTGGCAGTAGCCGCACCACGAGGTCGAATACATCGTCAGCATGGTCAGATCCTCCAACTGCTCCGCCCGGCGGCTTGCCGATCAAGCCGAGGCTAATCGCTGCAACGTCCGAGGCGGCTGCGAGAATTCCTGGCTGTGGTGGTTCACTCAGCGTCCGAGCGGGTGCTCGCCGGGCTGGATCCCGAGCAGCGCAGCGCGGTGACCGCGCCGTCCGGCCCGGTCTGCGTCCTGGCTGGCGCCGGCACGGGTAAGACCCGGGCCATCACCTCGCGGATCGCCTACCGGGCCCTCGCCGGGGAGATCTCCGCCCGGCATGTGCTCGCGGTCACCTTCACCGCCCGGGCCGCCGCCGAGATGCGAAGCCGGCTCAGCGTTCTCGGGGTGCCGGGTGTGCAGGCACGCACCTTCCATGCGGCGGCGCTGCGGCAGGTGCGCTACTTCGCGCCCCGGCTGCTCGACGGCCGGGCCATGCCCGAGCTGCTGGACAGCAAGGTCCGGCTGGTGACGCTCGCCGCCGCCCGGGTCGGCCTGCGTACCGACCGGGCCGCCGCGCGCGACCTGGCCGGCGAGATCGAGTGGGCCAAGTCGTCCCTGGTCGAGCCGGGGGAGTACGTGGTCGCGGCGGCGAAAGGGCTGCGCGACACCCCGCACGAGCCGGCGAAGGTCGCCGAGGTCTTCACCGCGTACGAGAAGATCAAGCGGGGCAACGGGGTGATCGACTTCGAGGACATGCTGCGCGCCGCGGTCTGGGGGATCGAGGAGCACGCCGACGTCGCCGAGCAGGTGCGCGCGCAGTACCGGCACTTCGTGGTCGACGAGTACCAGGACGTCAACCCGCTGCAGCAGCGGCTGCTGGACGCCTGGCTCGGTGGCCGGGACGACCTGACCGTGGTCGGCGACGCCAGCCAGACCATCTACTCCTTCACCGGGGCCACCTCGTCCTACCTGGTCGACTTCCCGCGCCGGCACCGCAACGCGGTGGTGGTCCGGCTGGTCCGCGACTACCGGTCCACCCCGCAGGTGGTCGGGCTGGCCAACGCGGTGATCTCCCAGGCCCGGGGCGCGGAGGCCCGACTGCGGCTGGAGCTGAGCGGGCAGCGTCCGCCCGGCCCCGAGCCCGAGCTGCGCATCTTCACCGACGAGCCGGCCGAGGCGAACGCGGTGGCCGCGCGCGCCCGGGCGCTCGTCGAGGCCGGCACCCCGGCCCGGGAGATCGCCGTGCTGTTCCGCACCAACGCCCAGTCCGAGGCGTACGAGAAGGCGCTCACCGAGGCCGAGGTGCCGTACGTGGTGCAGGGGGCGGAGCGGTTCTTCGAGCGCGCCGAGGTGCGCCAGGCGATGATCGCGCTCCGCGCCGCCACCCGCTCGATCCCGGGCGAGACGCCGCTGCCGACCGCCGTGGTCGAGGCCCTCGCCGCGGTCGGTTGGGCGCCGGACACGCCCCCGGCCGGTGGCGCCGCCCGGGAGCGCTGGGAGGCGCTCGCCGCGCTGGTGCAGCTCGCCGAGGAGTACGCGGCCACGCCCGAGGTGCTCCCGATCGGCGAGGCGGCGTCGGTGGAGCGCCCGGTGACCCTGGCCGGCTTCACCGACGAACTGCACCACCGGGCCAGCCAGCAGCACGTACCGACGGTGGACGGGGTGACGCTCGCCTCGCTGCACTCGGCGAAGGGGCTGGAGTGGGACGCGGTCTTCCTGGTCGGGCTCTCCGAGGGCACCCTGCCCACCACCTACGCGAAGACCGTCGAGCAGGTCGAGGAGGAGCGCCGCCTGCTCTACGTCGGCATCACCCGAGCCCGGGAGTGGCTCTGGATGTCGTACGCCGCGGCGCGTTCACCGGGCGGGCGGGCCCGGCGACCGTCGCGTTTCCTGCCCCAGCTGGACCGCTCCGGCGGCGTCGAGCGGGCCCGCGGCACGGGCCCCACCGGCCGACCGGAGCGCCGCCGCACCCAGATCGTCTCCTGCCGGATCTGCGGCGCGACCCTGCTCGCCGGCCCGGACCGCAAGCTCGGCCGCTGCGCGACCTGCCCGTCCGACCTGGACGAGGAGTTGCACGCGCGGCTGTGCGACTGGCGGCAGCGGGTGGCCGGTGCGCAGAAGGTCCCCGCCTACGTGGTCTTCACCGACGCCACGCTCACCGCGCTCGCCGAGCGGCGGCCCCGGCGCGCGGAGGAACTGATCGCCATCGCCGGAATCGGGCCCCGCAAACTCGGGCTCTACGGCGAGTCGGTGTTGGCCCTCGTGGGCGGCGCGACGGTCGACGACGTCTGCCCGGAGAAAACTTTCGAAATCTCGTCGTAAATTCGTTTGCCCTCGCCCCGTGGCGAGGAATAGCCTCAGGACACACCTCGCGAGCAGCGCCATTCCGGCTGCTCACGGGGGGCGAGACCCAGTCGATACGAGGAACGTGAGGGAGGTGGCACCCGTGGAGATCTTCACCTATGAGCGTCCGGCGGCGATGCCAGCTGCCTGCGCTCCGCTGTCGGCTGTCCGGGTGGCCCTTACCGCCGCACGACCGTCGGTTCCGCAGGTGCACCAGGTCCAGGTTCAGGCCGAGCTGAACCTGACCGTCGCGCCGGTCGGAGTCGAGGGCACCAGTGGCTTCACGGGCATGGGCATCAATGTCGCCAAGAAGCGCATGGATGTCCGCGGCGTTCCACCTCGAGGTAGACCGGTCTGATCACAGACCACCGGCTCACCTCGAGGCCGCGGAACCCGCTTACCGGGATCCGCGGCCTCAGTTTTTTGCCCCGCCGAAGTAGTCGGAAGTAGCGATCCACAAGATCGAAGTGAGAGAGAGGTGACCGGGCGATGAGTCTGGCGTTGGCCCCACTCGAGGTGAGCGTCGAGCTGGAGGCGAACCTGCCCTGCCGGAAGTTCGACCCCGACCTGTGGTTCTCCGACTCGCCTGCCGAGCTCGAGCTGGCCAAGTCGCTCTGCGGGGAATGCCCGCTGCGCGTCGAGTGCCTCGCCGGTGCGGTGGAGCGGGCCGAGCCCTGGGGTGTCTGGGGCGGCGAGATCTTCGAGCGTGGCGCGGTCGTTCCGCGCAAGCGGCCCCGTGGCCGTCCGCGCAAGGAGGACGTCGCCCGCGACGCCGCGCTGCGGGTCGAGGCCGAGGCGCGCCTGGCGGCCAGTGGGCTGTCCCAGGGGCGTAACGCGGTCCGGTTGGCGGCCTGACATGAACCCGATCCGTCCCAACTACGCCGGTGTCACGCCGGTAGCGAGCGAGAACACCATGCTGCACGTCCCGAACGGAGCCATCGAGATGCAACTACTCCACGAAGCGTTGTCCCGGGCTCGAATGCGCCGGCCTCAGGCCGGTCGTATCACCACGAGCACTGAGGCAACCCGATCCGCCCGTACCATCGCGCTGAACAGCCGCAAGCAGGCGGCGCGCGACCTGGGCCTTCTCTGACACCCACCGAACCACGAGGGGCGGGTGGCCGGTTCTCCGGCCACCCGCCCCTCGCGCGTCTCAACTCACGACCGCGCGCCGATGTTCAGCCGACCGGCGCGAAGCCCGGCAGCCAGCGTTCCAGGATGCCCCGGTACGGCGCCTTCGCCTCCAGCTGGCAGAGCACCCCGATCGACCCCAGGGTCACCCGGTGGATGAGCAGGTACGACGGGGGCAGGTTGAGCTGCCGGCTCAGCTGGTAGGTGGGGGAGCGGGGGCTGGCCAGCCGGGCGGCCTCACCCCGGAGCCAGGCGCGGGTGAACCGGAACTCCTCGGCCGAGATGGGTTCCAGCATCGGACGGATGAAGTCGAGCACCCCCTCGGCGTCGATCTCTTCCGTGGAGCCGATGAAGCCCTCCGCCCGTAGACCCGCGACCACCTCTTCGGCGTCGTTACGCAGGGCCAGCGCGGCGATCCGACCGATCGGCTCCGGAGTGCCCTCGGGCATCCGGGCCACCGCGCCGAAGTCGATCACCCCGAGCCGGCCGTCCGGCAGCAGCCGGAAGTTGCCCGGGTGCGGGTCGGCGTGCAGCAGACCGGCCCGCTGCGGCGCGGAGAGGTGCAGGATGGCCATCAGCCGGCCTGCCTCGTCCCGCTGGGCCTCGGTGCCCTCCCGGATGATGTCGGCGAGCGGCGTCCCCTCGACCCACTCGGTCACCAGCACCCGGGGCGCGGCGGAGACCACGGCCGGAATGTAGATCTCCGGGTCGTCGGCGTACGCGGCCGCGAACGCGCGCTGGGACTCCGCCTCCAGCTCGTAGTCGAGTTCCTCGGTGATCCGCTCCCGCAGCTCCACCAGGAGCGGCTTGACATCCAGCCCGGGCTGGATCGCCCGGAACATCCCGCCCAGCCGGGAGAGCTGCTTCAGGTCGGCGAGCAGGGCTTCGCCGGCGCCCGGGTACTGGATCTTGACTGCCACGTCCCGGTGGTGCGGCGCGCCCCCCGGGCCGTACCCCGGATCACGCCAGACCGCGCGGTGCACCTGCCCGATGCTCGCCGCCGCGGCCGGGGTGTCGTTGAACTCGACGAACCGGTCCCGCCAGTCGGGGCCGAGCTGCTCGGTCAGCACCTTGTGCACGCTGGCGACCGGCAGCGGCGGCGCGGCCTCCTGGAGCTTGGTCAGGGCCTGCCGGTAGGGCGCGGCGATCTCCTCCGGCAGCGCCGCCTCGAACACCGACAGCGCCTGGCCGAACTTCATCGCGCCGCCCTTGAGCTGGCCGAGGACGCTGAAGAGCTGTTCCGCGGTGCGCTGCTGGATCTCCGCGGAGATCACGTCGGAGGCGAGCCCGGTGACGCGCTTTCCCATGCCGAGGACGGTCCGGCCGGCGAAGCCGAGCGGCAGTGCGGCGAGCTTGGCGGTCCGGGACACGGCCCGGCGTGGGATGTCGGTCACCCGGTCATTGTTACCGACTTGGCCGGCCCGCGGCTGCTGAGCGGCCGGGCGACTGTCGTTTGGTCCGGACGCTCGGGCCGACACCGGGCGTCCCGGACACCACGACGGCCGGTACCCGGAGGTTCGCCGGAACACGGCGACCGGTTCAGCGCCGTCGGCGGGAGCATTCGCAGCCGGGGTGCGGCGGCCAGCTCCGGCGGCGGAACCGGCCGGCGCCGACGACCTCCACGGCTCCGCCGGTCGTCTCCGGGGCCCCGCCGTCGAGGTGCGCCAGCGCCTCCGCGACTGCGAATCCGACGGCCGCGAGCAGGGTGGCGGTGGCGCACGCCGGGGCCGGGCCGTCGCCGGTGAGCTGGGCGGCGAGCCGGGGCCAGTCCGGGTCACGGTCGGCCCGGTGCAGGTCGACGCAGTTCAGGCAGGGCCCGACCGGGGGCCGGACCAGGGGCCCGATCACCGGCACGTCCTCCCGCAGCGTGACCAGCAGGTGGGCCAGGCGGCGCTGGGCGTACCCGGCGGCGAGCAGGGCCGCCGGCCGGTCGGTGCCGAGCTGCACCGCCAGGTCGGCCCGGCCGCGGTGACCCCGGTGCCCGCCGGTGCCGGGGGCGGCCCGCTCGATCGCCTCCCGCACCGCGGTAGCGAGCGGGCGCCCGAGATCCGCGGCGGGGATGCCGGTGCCGACCAGGTCGGCCGGCTGCACCGGGCCGGCGAGTTCCGGCGTGACCTGGCCCACACCGGCCTGGGCGAGCGCCACGGCCAGCGCCGCGCCGGGCCGACCGGCACCGGTCACCAGCACCCGGGCCGCCTGCCGGCGGCGAAGCACCTGGGCCGGCGTGGCGGGCAGCCGCGCGGCGGCGAGGGCGAGCGCGCCGGCCTCGGCGCCGAGCCGGGCCCGGGTCGGCCCGGCCAGGTCGCGGGGCAGCAGGGTGTGCCGCGGCACGAGCAGGCCCGCGGCGCGCAGGGTGTCGAGCAGGGTACGGACCTCGTCGGTGCCCACGTCGGTGGCGACCGGGTGCGCCAGCACGCCGCGTTCGCTGCGGGTGCCGTCGAGCAGGTCCAACAGCCGGGCGGCGCGCGGGTTGGCGATCTCGAGCAGGACGGCCCGCTCCGGTCCGACGCCGAGCTGCAGCGTGTGCCGGTCCCGCCAGAGCCGGGTCAGACCGGGCAGCAGGGTGGGGCGGGGGAGTGCGACACGGGTCATGACAACGAATCGTGACCGAGTCAGTGCGCTCGGTCGATCGTTGTCCACAGGTGTGGAGGGCTCTGTCCAGGGCTGTCCACAGGAAGTCGCGGGTTATCCACAGCCCGCTGGGCCTCCTGTCCGGGAGGCGACAGTGGGCCCACCGTGACGACTACGGGGGAGGGGTGGCCGACGGCCACCCCTCCCCCGTACCCGCGCTCCGGGTCAGACCTTGGCCTTGCCCAGGATGCGGTTCACTGTTGTGCCGCACACCGGACACTTGCCCTTGGCCATGTTCATTCCGGTCTTCGAGACCTCGACGCGCCCCTCGAAGTCCCGCTTCTCCTTGCACTTGACGCAGTAACCGTTGTAGGTCTGGGCCTGGTCGGCCACGGTGCCCTCCTCGTCTCGTCCGCCGGCCGATGCCGTCCCGGCGGGTTGCCCGGCGGCGGGCCACACGGGGCGCCGGCGCTGGGTCTATCTCCGCGGTCACGCACGTGACCGCTGGTCCGCGGACCCTACCCAGGTCTGGGCAGTTCCATGTCAGCTGTGCATCGACACTGTGAGGAAGCCGACGACGAGAGTGTGCACGGCGAATAACGTCGGATAAGTCAGTTTGGCGGGGACACGCCGACCGAACTGGCCCAGATGCCCCCTCCGGGGGCCCCGGGTGCCGCCCGAGCGGGGTGATCACCTACCGTGGGGAGGAAGCGAAGATCTCCCAGGTGGCGACCGAGTGGGCCGCCACGAAGGGTGACGGTGACGCTTCGCGTTGGTCTGCCAAGAATTTTTTCGGGACTCCTGGCGACCAATCACCATCTTCCGGGCGCGTGTCGCAGGGTTGACCCTTCCGACCCCTGGTCACTACGCAGTAGCTTTCCCTCGTGGCAGCAAATCGAGGCTGCGCGGGTCTGTGATGGCAGGGGCGCGCAAGCCGGTCGTCGAGGTACGGCGCAGCCAGCGCCGGCGACGTACGGTGTCCGCCTACCGCGACGGTGAGCGGGTCGTCGTCCTGATTCCCGACCAGTTCTCCCGGGCCGAGGAGAGCGAGTGGGTCGACCGCATGCTGGCCCGGCTCGCCGCCCGGGAAGGGCGGCTGTCCCGCTCTGACGCCGAGCTGCTGAGCCGGGCCAACCGACTGATCAACGCCTACCTCGCCGAATACGGCCGGCAGGCCGTGCCGGCGAGCGTCCGCTGGGTGACCAACCAGAACGGCCGCTGGGGCTCCTGCACCCCGGCGGACCGGAGCATCCGGATCTCGCACCGGGTGCAGGACATGCCCGACTGGGTCATCGACTACGTGCTGCTGCACGAGCTGGCCCACCTCATCGTGCCCAGCCACAACGCCGCGTTCTGGGCCCTGGTCGGCCAGTACCCCCGCGCGGAGCGGGCCCGCGGCTACCTGGAGGGCGTCGCCGCGGCGGCCTGCGTCCCCGCCCTGGCCGACTGAGCAGTCCCGGGGCCCGGCCCGCGTCCGGTCGATCGGCTGGACCGGGTCTCGCGGTCGGGAGGGCGAGGGCCGGAGCGGTTCGGCGGGGAGGGTTAGGGTCGGGGGATGGTGCGGCGGGTGGTGGTGGCGTTGCTCGGGCCGGTGACGTGGGCGCCGCCCGGCGTCGAGCCGGGGCGGTGGCGTCACGCGCTCGCCGAGGACACCGTCGACCTGCTCGCCATGCTGAACGAGGTGGACACCGCGGTGGCCGTCACCCCGGCCGACCGGTCGCTCGCCGACGCGGTGACCTGGCCGGACATGGCCGTCTACGAGGTGCCGGAGCCGACGCCGAACGCGGTCTTCGCGGCGCTGACCGGATACGACCAGGCGGCCGTGATCACCGCCGACGCGCCTGACCTGCCCGGGCTCACCATCGGCAAGCTGCTCCGCCCGCTGACCAGTCGCCCGGTCGCGGTCGCGCCGGCCGAGGGAGTCGGCCCCGGGCTGCTCGGCGTCGCCGCGCGGCTGCCCGTACCCGACTGGTTGCCCGTGATCGACCTGGACCGGTCGCTGCCCACGACGGTCCGCGCCGCCGCCCCGCGCCCCGGCGACCTCGCGGTCACCCCGGCGTGGCGTCGACTCCGCGGCCCGGTCGACCTGGCCGCTCTCGACCCGGCGGTGGAGGGCTGGGAGACCACCCGCGCGCTGCTCTCCGGCGCCGGCCAGCCGGGCTGACCCACCGGACAGCGAACCGGCCGGCACCGCCGGAAGCGGTGCCGGCCGGTCGGGGGAGGGTCAGGAGCGGCTGTCGCCGTCGGTGTCGTCTGGTCGCTCCGGCTCGCCCGGCGCCTGCTCCTCCGGGCCGCCAGGTGCGGTGAAGTCGAAGGTCTCCAGCTCACCGAGGTCGAGCTGGGCCATCGCGAAGGCCACCGGATCGGCGAAGTCGTCCTCGGAGGGGAGCAGATCCGGGTGGCCCCAGAGCGCGTCCCGGCCGGCGATGCCGCGGTGCTCGGTGAGCGCGGCCCAGAGCGCCGCCGCCTCGCGCAGTCGGCGCGGACGCAGCTCCAGGCCGACCAGGGCGGCGAACGTCTGCTCGGCGGGACCGCCCGCGGCGCGGCGGCGCCGGAACGCCTCGGCGAGGCGCACCACGTTGGGCAGCCGGTCGCTGGCAGCGCTGTCCACCACGTGGCAGACCCACCCCTCGACCAGCGCCAACGCGGTCTCCAGCCGGGCCAGCGACGCCTTCTGGGCCGGGGTGTCCTCCGGGGTGAAGATGCCTTCCAGGGCGATCGCCTGCATCGACTCCGGATCGGTCGGGTCGACCCGGCCCATCGCCTCCTCGATCGCCTCCCGGTTGACCCGGATGCCCGAGGCGTACATCTCCACCGCGCTGAGCACGTGCCCGCGCAGCCACGGGACGTGCTGGAAGAGCCGTTGGTGGGCGGCCTCGCGCAGGGAGACGTAGAGGCGGACCTCGTCCTCCGGCAGCTCCAGGCCCTCGCCGTACGCCCGGATGTTGGCCGGAATGAGCGCGGCGGTGCCGGCCGGGCCGAGCGGCAGCCCGATGTCGCCGGCGGAGAGCACCTCGGCGGCGAGCGAGCCGAGGGCCTGGCCGAGCTGACCGCCGAAGAGGGCGCCACCGAGGGTGGCCACCATCGACTGCATCGGGCCGAGCTGGGCGCGGGCCTCCGGCGGCACCAGGTCGCCCATCGCGCCCACCATCCGGCTGGCCACCGGGTCGCAGAGCTTCCGCCAGACGTCGAGCGTCTTGTAGATCCACTCGTTCCGGTTCCAGGCCACCGAGGTCTGGATCCCGGACGGCAGGGCGGACGCCGGTTCGAGCCACAGGTCGGCGAGGCGCAGCGCCTCTTCCACCGCGTTGCGCTCGTAGGGCGAGACCGCCGGGTCGCCCGCGGCGGCGAGCTGGCTCGCCGCTACCTGCCGGGCCAGGTCCCAGTTGACCGGCCCGCTGCCCGGCGAGGAGAGCAGGTGCTGCAACTGCGACATGAACTGCTGCATCTGCGCCGGGTCGTTGGGGTCTGGTGGCTGCCCACCCGGGAGCGCGAAACCGAACGGAATATCAGGCACGAGCTCTACGGTACGCGCGCCACGCCCCAGGTCGTGTCGCTGGCGTTGCGCTGAGGGCGAAGTCGTTCCCGCGGGTTGCCGGAGCGGCGCCGACCGGTCGGTACGCTCTGCCGCATGAGACGTCGCGGCCTGACCGTCCTGCTCGGTGCCCTGTTCACCGCCCTGCTCAGCATCGGCGTGCTCGGTGCGCCGATCCCGTACGTGGTGCTCGGCCCCGGGCCGACGGTGAACACTCTCGGCACCGAGAAGGGTAAGGAGGTCATCCAGGTCAGCGGCCGGCCGACCTCCACCTCGGCCGGGCAGCTGCGGCTCACCACGGTCGGCGTGCAGCCCTCGGTCAAGCTCCGCTCGGCGATCGCCGGCTGGTTCTCCAAGGACGAGGCGGTGGTGCCCCGGGAGCTGATCTACCCGCCGGGTGAGTCGCAGGAGCAGGTCGAGCAGCGCAACGCCGAGGACTTCGCCGCCTCGCAGACCAGCGCGGAGACCGCCGCGCTGCGGGAGCTGGGCTTCCCGGTGCAGGTCGTGGTGAAGACGGTGGCCGCGGACGGCCCGGCGGCAGCGGTGCTCAAGCCCGGCGACGTGCTCACGTCGGTCGACGGCCAGCCGGTGCCGGTCGCCGCCCGGCTCACCGAACTGATCCGGGCCAAGCCGGCCGGCAGCGCGCTGACCATCGGGTACACCCGCGTCGGTGCGCCGGCCACCGCCCAGGTCACCAGCCGGGAACAGGACGGCCGGCCCCGGATCGGTGTCGAGATCGAGCAGCAGCAGCCGCACCCGTTCAACCTCAGCATCGCCCTGGAGGACATCGGCGGGCCGAGCGCCGGCCTGATGTTCGCGCTCGGCATCGTGGACAAGCTGACTCCCGCGGACCTGACCGGCGGCGCAGTGATCGCCGGCACCGGCACCATCGACGACGAGGGGAAGGTCGGCCCGATCGGCGGGATCGCCCAGAAGCTGGTCGGCGCGAAGCACGCCGGGGCGAAGGTCTTCCTGGTGCCGGCGGACAACTGCGCCGAGGCCGTTCGCAACCCGCAGCCGGACCTGCCGCTGCTCAAGGTCGGCTCGCTGGACGAGGCGCTCACCGCCCTCGAGACGCTGCGCGCCGGCGGTCAGCCGACCCGCTGCTGAGGCCGGCGGCCGGGGGTCGGACACGACGGGTGGCGATGCGGCGTGACCGTGGGCCGCCGCATTCAGGAACACCCCGTACTCTGGGTGCCTGGTCGGAGCCGATCACATCGAGCGTGCGGAGCCAACAGTGGTCATGCGTAGCGGCAGCCCCCTGCCGAGGATGAGTAGGCGCGGTCGCGTCACGATCGCCGTCCTGGTCGGGGTGTTCGTGCTCTTCACCCTGCTCGGCTGGGGTGTGCAGGCCTGGACGGACTGGCTCTGGTTCGACGAGGTCAACTTCACCGAGGTCTTCACCGGGGTGCTCGTCACCCGGTTGCTGCTCTTCCTCACCGTCGGCCTCGCCATGGCGGTGGTCGTCGGCGGCAACCTCTGGCTGGCCCACCGGATGCGCCCGCGGCTGCGTCCACACTCGGTCGAGCAGGCCACCCTGGAGCGTTACCGGATGGCGCTCGGCCCGCGACTCGGCCTCTGGATCACCCTCGTCGCCGGCGTCGTCGGCCTCTTCGCCGGTCTCTCCGCACAGAGCCGGTGGAACCAGTGGCTGCTCTTCCGCAACGGCGGCGACTTCGGGGTGAAGGACCCGGAGTTCGGGGTGGACGTCGGCTTCTACGTCTTCCAGCTGCCGTTCTGGCGCTATCTGCTCGGCGTCGCCTTCACCGCGGTGGTGCTGGCCGTGGTCGGCGCGCTCGCCGTGCACTACATCTTCGGCGGGGTCCGGCTGCAGGGCGTCGGTGACCGGATGACCAATGCCGCACGGGCCCACCTGAGCACGCTGGTCGCGGTCTTCGTCCTGCTCAAGGCGGTCGCGTACGTGCTGGACCGGCGGGCCATGCTGCTGGAGTACAACGAGGGCGCCAAGCTCTACGGCGCCGGCTACGCCGACGTCAACGCGTTGCTGCCGGCGAAGGAGATCCTCGCCTACATCTCCATCGTGGTCGCGATCGCGATCCTCGTCTTCTCCAACGCCTGGATGCGCAACCTGGTCTGGCCGGGCATCTCGCTCGCCCTGCTCGGCGTCTCCGCGGTCGCGATCGGCGGCATCTACCCGTGGGCCGTGCAGACCTTCGAGGTGAAGCCGAGCGCCAAGGAGAAGGAGGCGCCGTTCATCCAGCGCAGCATCGACGCGACCCGGACGGCGTTCAGCCTGCAGGCCACGAAGACCACGCCGTACGCGGCGAGCAATCTCACCCCGCCGGCCAGCCTGGTCACCGACACCTCGGTGGTGCCGAACGTCCGGCTGCTCGACCCGCAGCTGGTCAGCGAGACGTACACCCAGCTCCAGCAGGTGCGTGGGTTCTACGACTTCGGTCCGAAGCTGGACATCGACCGGTACGGGGTGAACGGCAAGACCTCCGACTACGTGGTCGGCGTCCGCGAGATCAACTACGGCGAGCTGACCGACCAGCAGAACACCTGGATCAACCGGCACACGGTGTACACCCACGGTTACGGCCTGGTGGCTGCTCCGGCGAACCAGGTGGTCTGCGGTGGTCAGCCGTTCTTCGTCTCCGGCTTCCTCGGCGAGAAGACCCAGGAGGCGTGCTCTTCGCAGACCGAGCAGATTCCGGCCACCCAGCCGCGGATCTACTACGGCGAGCGGATGGAGGACGGCGACTACGCGATCGTCGGCCAGCAGGACCCCGAGAAGAAGGCCGAGTTCGACCGTCCGGTCGGTGAGGGCGGCGGCGAGTCCTACACCTACACCGGCACCGGTGGCGTCGAGATCGGCTCGTTCACCCGCCGGCTGCTCTACGCGATCAAGGAGCAGGAGTCGAACTTCCTGCTCTCCGGTGCGGTCAACGAGGACTCGAAGCTGCTCTACGTGCGCAACCCGCGGGACCGGGTGGAGAAGGTCGCGCCGTTCCTGACGCTGGACGGCGACCCGTACCCGGCGGTGGTGGGCGGTCGGGTGCAGTGGATCGTCGACGGCTACACCACCGCGGCGACCTACCCGTACGCCGAGCGGGTCAACCTGCGCGAGGAGACCACCGACGAGCTGACCGGGCGGGGCACCTTCCAACTGGCCCGGGAGAACGTCAACTACATCCGCAACTCGGTCAAGGCCACCGTCGACGCCTACGACGGCACCGTCCGGCTCTACGAGTTCGACGAGACCGACCCGGTGCTGAAGGCCTGGAACAAGGCGTTCGGCGGCGACCTGGTGGTGCCGAAGAAGGACATCCCGGCCGACCTGGCCGAGCACTTCCGCTACCCGGCCGACCTGTTCAAGGTGCAGCGCAACCTGCTCACCAAGTTCCACGTGACCAACCCGGGTGACTTCTACTCGGCCCAGGACTTCTGGCAGGTGCCCAACGTGCCGGACGCGCCGGACAGCGGGCAGACGCAGCCGCCGTACTACCTCTTCACCGAGTTCCCGGGTCAGGACGGGCCGCGCTTCCAGCTCACCTCGGCGGTCACGCCGAACGGCCGGCAGAACCTGGCCGCGCTGATCACCGGCTCGTACGTCGACGGGCAGCCACAGCTGGAGGTGCTGGAACTGCCCGACCAGACCCGGATCTCCGGGCCGGTGCAGGTGCACCAGCAGATGACCAACAACGCCAACATCCGCCAGCAACTGAACCTGCTCTCCTCGAACCAGGCCCAGGTGCAGTACGGCAACCTGCTCTCGCTGCCGTTCGGCGACGGGATGCTCTACGTCGAACCGGTCTACGTGAAGAGCAACCAGCAGGACGCGTATCCGCTGCTGCAGAAGGTGTTGCTCTCCTACGGTGACGGAGGCTCCTTCGTGGCGCTGGCCGACAACATCACCGACGGCATCAAGCAGCTCGTCGAGCAGGGCAAGCGGGCCACGCCGGGCACCGCGCCGCCGCCGACGACCGGCGGCACTCCGCCGTCGCCCCCCACCGGAGGCGACAACAACCCGCCGCCGCTGACCGGCGAGCTGGCCGCCGCGGCGGACCGGGTGCAGGCGGCGATCAGCGAGGTCCGGGCCGCCCAGGCGTCCGGTGACTTCGAGCGGTACGGGCGGGCGCTCAAGGCGCTGGACGAGGCGCTCACCGCGTTCCAGCAGGCTCAGGGGCGGGCCAGGCCGGCCGCGAGCACCAGCCCGGCCCCCAGCGGCAGCCCGCCGGCGTCGCCGAGCGGCAGCCCGCCAGCCGGGTCGGGCGGCTGACCCGCCGCGCCCCCGGGTAGCTCTCGAAGCCCCCGCCGTCGGACCGCATCCGGTCCCGACGGCGGGGGCTTCACCATGTCCGGCCCGCACGCCCGTCTGTCGCCCTTCCGACCGGGGCCGAGCAGCCCGCAACCTCGGGCACCGGTGCGCCGTCCTCACTGCAACGGGGCGCGGACGAGGGGGAACAGTCGTGAGGGACGCGCAGAGCTTCGACGAGTTCTACCGCAGCACCGCCCGGCGGATGCTGCGTTACGGCTACGCGGTCACCGGCGACCACACCGAGGCGCAGGATCTCGTGCAGGAGGCGTACGCCCGAGCCTGGCGGCAGTGGGGGACGCTTTCGACGCACCCGGCGCCGGAGGCGTGGCTGCGACTGGTGGTCGCCCGGCTGGCGACCGACCGGTGGCGGCACCTGCACCGCTGGCGGGGGGTGCTGAGCCGGACCGGACCGCCGGCCACCGCGCCACCGCCGAGCGAGGACGGGGTGCTGCTCGTCCGCGCGCTGCGGCAGCTGCCGACCGCCCAGCGGCAGGCACTGGCCCTGCACTACCTCTTCGACATGCCGGTGGAGGAGATCGCCCGGGAGACCGGGGTCGCCGTCGGCACCGTGAAGTCCTGGCTGTCCCGGGGCCGCGCCCGGCTCGCCGCGCTACTGCCCGACCTCTCCACCGTGGAGCTGGAGGCGAACGATGTCACCTGAACTCTCCGACCTCTACCGGTCGCTCACCGCCACCGCCGACGGCCAGGAGTTGGCCCACCCCGAGCTGGTCCGGCGGCGCGCCGACCGTCGGGCCCGCGTCCGGGTCGCCGGGACCGCGCTCGCGGTGGCGCTGCTGCTCGGCGGGGTGGCCGCCGGCGGCCGGCTGGTGTTCTCGGCGGACGGCCCCACGCCGCTGCCGCCGCCCGCCGACACCCCCGGCCCGGTATTGACCAGCCCGGCACCCCGCCCGTCCGCGTCGCCGTCGGCCTCGACGCCGGTGCCGAGTACGCCGAGTGGTGCGCCGTCGACGGCACCGACCAGCACCGTGCCGACCCGCCGTCAGCCCACCTCGATCCCGGACCGGGCGTTCTTCGTCCTGGCGGCCGCGAACCGGACGGGCCTGGAGACGGCGCTCGCCACGCCACTGCTGCCGACGCTCTGCGCGGCCCGCTTTCCCAGCGAGTCCGCGGTGGTGCAGCGCCGCGCCCGCAACCTGGCCTACAAGCTGGCGAGCACGCCACGGGGGAACGTGCCGGACGGCAGCTACATGCACAGCATCACCATCTATCGGCCGGGCCGCGCCGACGACGTGCTGCGGGAGCTGCGGCAGGCCGTCCGCGACTGCCCCCGGCAGGGGCCCGACGAGACCGGGGTGACCTGGCGGCAGCGGCTGCTGGACCCGGGGGAGTACGGGGACGAGTCGGTGCTGTTCGAGATGCGGGCGCCGTACCCGGAGGGCATGGGCGAACCGGGTGACGACCAGGTCCGGTTGGTCCGGGCGGTGCGCATCGGTGACGTGGTGACGGTGCTGTGGGAGCAGGGCTGGGAGAACACCACCGCCGAGCGCGCCCAGGTCGACGCCGACAGCCGCCGGGCGGTGCGGGCGATCGAGGACTGGCTCGACTGACGGCGGCCCAGGTCAACCGGGTTGGCGGCGGTGGGACGGGAGGTCGTTTTGCGGCGCCCCGGGTCGGTGCGCTACGGTTACTCAGCCGACGCGGGGTGGAGCAGCTCGGTAGCTCGCTGGGCTCATAACCCAGAGGTCGCAGGTTCAAATCCTGTCCCCGCTACGAGAGAAACACCGTTCAACAGCCCGTCCCCGGTCACCGGGGGCGGGCTGTTTCTGTTGGTCCCGGACCGGGTCTCCGCGCCCGAAAACCGTCAGGCGCAGCCGGCTGCCGGTCGCGGGTTCGTCAGCACTCGAGGCGACCACCTGACCCCCGACCGTCGAGAGTGGACCGCGATCGGTCGTGCCGTCGGCGTCGACGCGCGGTATCGGCTGGCGTTGAACAACGCGGGGGAGCGGCCCGTACCGGGACGGCGCGGGACTTTCACTCCGCGCGACGACGCACGACCGGGCCCGAGTGCCCGGACGGCCCGACTTCAGGGCCCGCATCCGGCCGGCCGGGTCGCCGTCCCGCTGCGGGGCCGGCCACCGGCCGGTCCGGCATCGCGGTCAGCCGGACCCCGATCCGGGCGAATAAGTGGGCCCGCGGATCTCGGTCAACGGCGTGGGGTAGAGTAGAGCTACCGACGCGGGGTGGAGCAGCTCGGTAGCTCGCTGGGCTCATAACCCAGAGGTCGCAGGTTCAAATCCTGTCCCCGCTACGAAAGAGAAGAACCCGGGTCCCGACATGGGGCCCGGGTTCTTCCGTTTCCGGCTCTGATGGGGCGGCGGGCGGACGATCGTCGCGCGTACGGTGTGGGCCGACCCGAAGGAGATTCGGATGGCCGTCCGACCGCGGCGCAAGCCCAACCACGCGCGTTTCTTCGCCCTGTTCATCGGGCTGATCGTCGTCGGCGTCGGCGCCGTCTACGGGATCCACTGGGCGGCGAACCCGTGGGCCCTGGCCCTGCCGGGCAAGCCGGCACTGACGGGCTACTGGCAGGGCGTCGTGCCGTACGGGCCCGGCGACGACCGGCGGATCGTCCTGCACCTGGCCGACGACCAACCCAGCGCGACCGACCGCTGCGGCAACTGCCCGGACCTTCGAGGCGCCTTCAAGGTCTGCCATGGGCCGGAGGTCGAGAGGTACGAGGTCTGGGGGGACCCGAGCAACTATCTCGGGACCCGCTTCTCGCTGCACACCCGTCCGGACGTTCAGCGGTCCGGGCCGAGACTGAACGAGTTCGACGGCGACTGGGACGCCGACCTGCTCAGGATCCGGACGTCCTTCACCACGCTCGCCGCCGACGGCGTGCTCGCCGGATCCGGTTCACCGACGGCCTCGTTCGAGATGACCCGTGCTGACGAGGCCGACTTCGACGACCCTTCGTGCCGGTGACGCGCCGGGCCGGACGGCGCAAGGAGCGTCGGGCCTCGGCCATCTCGCGCCGGTCATCCCTCGGCGGTGGGCGTCGGGGTTGTCACCCGCCTGCCGTCCCGCGCGTAACGGTCCACCGTGCTGCCGGGTTTGCGTTTCTCGGCGAGGATGTGGGCATGTCTTCTTTCGGTAAGTGGTGGGGCCGGCTCGGCGCGGTCCTCGGTACGGTGGTGCTCGCGGTGTTCGTACCGGCGGCGGCGTGGGCGTCGAGCGGGACCGGCGAGCTGGTGGTCGAGGCGGCCCGGCGCCGGTCGCGCGGTGGCTTCGGCTTCCTCGGTCTGCTCTGCTGCGCCGTGGTGGTCGTGGTGGTCGTGCTGCTGCTCCTGCGTATGACGCGTAACCGCCGCGGCGGCCCGCCGCGCTGACCCCGCAGCGGGCGTCGGTCATCCCGTCAGCGCGGCGTCGGCCTCGGCGAGGAAGCGGGTCGCCGCCGCGCGGGTGCCGACCCCACCCGATCGGACGCTCTCGGCGGCGGCGACGAGCAGGGTGCGGACCCGGGCGTGCCCCTTGGGCGGCGGGACGGGGGCCGGTCCGATGGCCGTGCCGAGGCTGGTGCCGAGGGCGGCCGCACGCTGCTGGGCCCGGTCGGTGAGGCTGCCCTCGACGGCCCGTCGGACGGCCTGGCTCGGGCTGAGCCCCCGCTCGTGGCCGAGGACGGCGCCCGCCTCGCCGTTGTTGGTCAGAAAGTTGATCACGTCGACCGCCACGTCGGGGTGCCGGCTGCCGCGGAAGACCGCCCAGTACATCGACGCCCGGGCCCACTGGGCGGCCGGGGAGCCGGGGAACCCGGCCAGCCCCAGCTCCGCCTTGGTCAGGCGTTGCAGCTCGGGCAGCTGGTGTGACCAGGCGAAGGACGCCGCGGTCAGCCCGGAGACCACCAACTGCCGGGCCGGCTCGCCACTGTCGGCCTGCTCGACCAGCGCGGCGGCCGGGGTGGCCCGTCCGGCGCGAGCCCGCCGCCACAGATCGAACCAGCTGACCAGCTCGCCGGCGCCGAAGCCCAGCTGCCGGCCGCGGTAGAGCTCGGCGCTCTGCCCGCGCAGCCAGAGCCAGAGCGCCCGGTAGTCGCCGGACGGATCCATCGTGCCGGCGACGCGCCCCTGGCTGGCTCGGGTGACCTGCTCGGACCAGCCGATGTACTGGGCCCAGGGCATCCCGGTGCGGGGCTCGGGCAGCCGCAGTTCGCGCAGCAGGTCCCGGTTGAAGACCACCGCCGCGGCCGTCTGCCCGCCGGCCACGGCCATCGTCCGGCCGTCGACCTGGCCGTAGCGGACCAGCCCGTCGGGGAGGCCGGTCAGGTCGAGCCGGCTCTGGGCGACGTGGTCGCTGAGGTCGAGGAGGATCTCGCGCTGGGTGTACTCGCTCAGCACGCTGTCGTCCAGCTGGATGAGGTCGGGCGGATTGCCGCCGACGGCCTGGGTGGCCAGCCGGTCGTAGTAGCCGTCGACGCCCTGCCAGGTGACCCGGAAGCTGACTCGGGGGTTGCGCTCGCTGTAGAGACGCAGCGCCCGTTCGGTCAGCTCCGCCCGCTTGGCGCTGCCCCACCAGAAGACCGACAGCACCACCGGCTCGTCGCGGGCCTCGGTGGCGGCCGGGCCGGCGCTGCACCCGGTGAGTCCGCCGGCGGCGAGGACCGGTGCCCCGAGCAGCGCGGCGAGCATCCGCCGCCGGCCCGGATCGGGGCCGGGGCCGGAAAGCGACGGTCGGGCAGTGGGCACGCGGAACTCCTGTCACCTGCCGAAGGCGGACGGTCGGCTCATTCACGCAGGCACCGCCCGAGGGTGTCAACGTCCGTCCGGCCACAGGCCGGGTCGCACAGACGTACGCATCGATGGCCTCGGCCACCCCTGCCGGGCGTACGCAGGCGACATGGTGTACTTGGCCGCGTGGAACTTCTGCATTCGGGCAAGGTCCGGGACGTCTACGCCGACGGCGACGACCTGATCCTGGTCGCCTCGGACCGGATCTCGATCTACGACGTGGCGCTGCCGACGCCGATCCCGGACAAGGGGCGCCTGCTCACCGCGCTCTCGCTCTGGTGGTTCGAGCAGCTCTCCGACGTGGTGCCGAACCACGTCATCTCGGCCACCGACGTGCCGGCCGAGTTCGCCGGCCGGGCGATCCGCTGCCGCCGGCTGGAGATGCTCCCGGTCGAGTGCGTCGCCCGTGGTTACCTCACCGGCGGTGGGCTGCGCGAGTACGAGCGCACCGGAGCGGTCTCCGGCGTACCGCTGCCGCGGGGGCTCGGCGAGGCGTCGATCCTGCCCGAGCCGATCTTCACCCCGTCGAGCAAGGCACCCGCTGGCGAGCATGACGAGCCGATCACCTTCACCGACGTGGTGGACAAGTTGGGCCAGGCCACCGCCGAGCGGCTACGGCAGATCACCATCGACATCTACCGGCGCGGCGCCGAGCTGGCCGCCGAGCGGGGCATCCTGGTCGCCGACACGAAGATCGAGCTGGGCTGGGCGCCGGACGGCACCCTGGTCCTCGCCGACGAGCTGCTCACCTCGGACTCGTCGCGGTTCTGGCCGGCCCGGTCGTACCAGCCGGGCCGCACGCAGTTCTCCTACGACAAGCAGTACGTGCGGAACTGGGCCACCGACAGCGGCTGGAACAAGCAGGCCCCCGCCCCGGACATGCCGGCCGAGGTGGTCGAGGCGACGCGGGCCCGCTACGTCGACGTCTACGAGACGCTCACCGGCAACCGCTGGGAGTGAGCGTGCGGGCTTGCCGCGCCGCGGCGTTGCCCGCCCGTACGGTCACTGCCCGATCTTGATGCCCGGCTCGCCCGACACGAACTGGATGGCCTGCGGCGGCTGCGCGCCCGGCCGGCTCGGGGCGCGCAGCATGCCGATCGGCAGGACCGCCCGACCGTAGGTGGCCTCCAGCAGCATCGCCGTCGCGGTGTACCAGGCCACCACGGCCGAGGCGATGAAGAAGTAGGCGCCGAGTGTGCGCCAGCCCGAGATGTCGGCGAGCTGGCCGATCGCCTGGGCGGTGGCACCGGCGGCGAGCGCGATCAGGGTCAGGGCGAGGCTGACGTTCTTCGCGAGCGCGGCCAGCGCGCCGGACCAGGTGATCGCCGCGAGGGCGATGAACCAGTAGCCGAGCGCCACGAAGGGGGTCGGCGGAGTCAGCGCCCCGAGCGCCACCAGCAGGAAGAGCACGCCGTAGGCGAGCCAGAAGGCGCCCCATATGCCGTGCATCGCGGTGGCCAGGCCGTCGCGGGCCCGGTAGGCCCACATCCCGGCCAGGAACTGCGCGAGACCACCCGTGAACGCGGCGAACGGAAACAGGAAGCTCGGCGTGTTCGTGTCGCCGTACCAGCCCGCCAGGTTCGTGGCAACGACGAAGGTGGCGGCGGCGAAGCCGAACAGGCCCAGGATGGACGGCGGGGCAACCGGCTGCAACGAGATCTGTGCGTGGTTTCGCCAGAATTCGAACTCGCCGTCCTGGGACGGCGTGTTGGCCATGCGTGGCATCTGAGCCTCCTCTTCCCGGCGGCGTCGCCCGGACGGCCGAGCGGTAGGCGAACGGCTACCCGGTGCGCGCGGTCCCACACCCGGAGCGGCCGGAGGCGGCCACCGCTGGGCGTGAGTGAGCAGGCCCGAGCACGGCGTGCCGCCGGCCTGCCGACTGAGTCGCTGCCCGCCGGTCAGGACGCCGGCGGGCGCCGCCAGAACTGGCGGGGGGCGTAGCCCTCGCGCCGCAGCCAGTGCTCGGTGTAGACGATCCGGTCGGCCTCGACCACCACCAGCGGCCCGTCGGGCGGCTCGTCCAGGCTGCGGGACCGCTCGACGTGATCCGACTGCCAGCGCACCGCCGGCCAGTAGTGGGCGAAGAGCGCATCGTCCGGGGTCAGCACCCGGGCCCGCCCGAACACCTGCGCGCCCCGACTGCTGGCCTGCCCGACGAGCGGCGCGAACACCCCGATCGACACCCGGGGGTCGGCGGCGATGTTGCGCATCTTCGGCGTGCCCGCCGCGGCGGTGAACAGCAGCGCGAAGTCGAGGTGGAAGTAGCGCACCGGCGTGGCCAGCGGGCCGTTCGGGCCCGCGGTGGCCAGCACGCACATGTTCTGCGACGACAGCAGGTTGAGGATGCGCTCACCGAGCCGCTCCGGGTCGAGCCGTCCGGTCGGGCTCGGGCCCGACAGCCAGGGATTCGTCACCGGCACGGCTCAGTCCGCCCAGTCGAGGGTGCGCTGCACGGCCTTGCGCCAGTTGCGCAGTTCCTCGTCGCGCAGCGCCGGATCCATCGCGGGGGTCCACTCGGCGTCGGAGCGCCAGTGCGCGCGCAGGGTGGCCAGGTCGGGCCAGAAGCCGACTGCCAGGCCGGCCGCGTACGCGGCGCCCAGGCAGGTGGTCTCGGTGATCTGGGGGCGGACCACCGGCACGTCGAGCACGTCGGCGAGGAACTGCATCAGCAGCTCGTTGCCGGTCATCCCACCGTCCACCCGGAGCCGGCGCAGTGCCACGTCGGAGTCGGCGTTCATCGCGTCGACCACTTCCCGGGTCTGCCAGGCCGTGGCCTCCAGCGCCGCCCGGGCCAGGTGTCCCTTGGTGATGTAGCCGGTGAGCCCGGCGATCACGCCGCGCGCGTCGCTGCGCCAGTGCGGCGCGAAGAGCCCGGAGAAGGCGGGCACCACGTAGCACCCGCCGTTGTCCTCGACGGTGCGGGCCAACTCCTCCACCTCGGGCGCGGTGGAGATCAGGCCGAGGTTGTCCCGCAGCCACTGCACCAGCGACCCGGTCACCGCGATCGCCCCCTCCAGGGCGTACGTGGCGGGCTGCCCGGCGATGCGGTAGGCGACCGTGGTGAGCAGGCCGTGCGACGAGGCGACCGGGCTCGCCCCGGTGTTCAGCAGCAGGAAGCTGCCAGTGCCGTAGGTGCACTTGGCCTCGCCGGGCTGGAAGCAGGTCTGCCCGAACAGTGCGGCCTGCTGGTCGCCGAGCGCGCTGGCCACCGGCACCCCGGCGAGCACCCCGGTGGCCGTGCCGTAGACCTCGGCGGAGCCGCAGATCTGCGGCAACATCGCGGCCGGCACGCCCATCGCGTCGAGCAGTTCGGCGTCCCAGTCCAGAGTGGTCAGGTCCATCAGCATGGTCCGGCTGGCGTTGGTCACGTCGGTGACGTGCCGGCCGGTCAGCTTCCAGATCAGCCAGCTGTCCATCGTGCCGAAGAGCACCTCGCCGGCCTCGGCCCGGGCCCGTAGCCCGTCGACGTTCTCGAGCAGCCAGCGCAGCTTGGGGCCGGCGAAGTAGGTGGCCAGCGGCAGGCCGGTGCGGGACCGGAACAGCTCCTCGCCGTACGCCTGGTCGAGCTCGCGCAGCTGCGGACCGGTCCGGGTGTCCTGCCAGACGATCGCGTTGGCCACCGGGCGGCCGGTGGCCCGGTCCCAGACCACGGTGGTCTCCCGCTGGTTGGTGATGCCGACCGCGGCCAGCCCGGCCGGTTCGGTGCCGGCCGTCTGCAACGCCTCACGGACCACCTGCTCGACGTTCGCCCAGATCTCCTCGGCGTCGTGCTCGACCCAGCCGGGGCGGGGGAAGATCTGCCGGTGTTCGCGCTGCGCCACCGAGACGATCGCCCCGGCGTGGTCGAAGACGATGCACCGCGAGGAGGTGGTGCCCTGGTCGATGGCGGCGACGTACTCTCCGGTCACGGCAGCACCGTACCCGCCCCGACGGCGGCGCGCCGACCGCCGGGAAGCTCCTCGTGGGTCGGCACGACGCCCGAGCGGCGGCCCGTACGATCTGCAGACGTGCGTGACATCGCCGTCTTCAGCGGGACAGCCCACCCTGACCTCGCCGCCGAGATCTGCACCAACCTCGGCGTGCCCCTGCACCCCGTGCGGGTGTCCCGCTTCGCCAACGACTGCCTGGAAGTGCAGTTGCAGGCCAACTGCCGGGAGCGGGACGTCTTCCTGATCCAACCGCTGGTGCCGCCGGTGCAGGAGCACCTGGTCGAGCTGCTGCTCATGATCGACGCGGCCCGGGGAGCCTCGGCCGGCCGGATCACCGTGGTGCTGCCGCACTACGCGTACGCCCGGTCGGACAAGAAGGACGCGCCACGGATCTCGATCGGCGCCCGGCTCGTCGCCGACCTGCTCACCTCGGCCGGGGCGGACCGCGTGCTGGCCATGACGCTGCACTCGCCGCAGGTGCACGGCTTCTTCAGCGTGCCGGTCGACCACCTGCACGCGCTGCGCGAGCTGGCCGGGCACTTCCGGCGCTACGACCTGAGCAATTCGGTGGTCGTCTCGCCCGACCTGGGCAACGCCAAGGAGGCGGCGGCCTTCGCCCGGATGCTCGGCACCCCGGTGGCCGCCGGCGCGAAGCAGCGGTTCAGCGACGACAAGGTCACGATCAGCGCGGTGATCGGCGACGTGGCCGACCGGGACGTCATCGTGCTCGACGACGAGATCGCCAAGGGCAGCACGGTGGTCGAGTTGATGGAACATCTGCGCGAGCTGAAGGTGCGCTCGATCCGGCTGGCCTGTACCCACGGCCTCTTCTCCAGCGATGCGCTCGGCCGGCTCAGCGACCAGGAGGGCGTGCTGGAGATCGTCTGCACCAACACCGTGCCGATTCCGGTGGCGAAGCGGGTGCCGAAGCTGAAGGTGCTCTCGGTGGCGCCGGCGTTGGCTGAGGCGATGCGACGGATCCACAACGGCGAGTCGGTGAGCGCGCTCTTCTCCTGACCTGCCCGCCTGCTCCGTGGACGTCCGGCGTCGGCGTGCCGCCGCGGGTCGGCTGCCGCCGACTGCGCGGGGATCAGTCGGGTCGGGCGGAGGAGGTCGGAGCGGTGACGGCGGCGCTGATCCGGACGACGGTGCCGGTCTCGCCGCTCTGCACCTCCATGGTGTCGCTGAGCTGCCGGGCCAGCCAGAGCCCCCAGCCGCCGGCGATCTCCGGCTCCGGGCGGCTCCGGTCGCCCAGTCGCCGGGCGCTGATGCCGTGCCCGTGGTCGGCGACCTCGCAGACCAGCCGCTCGCCCCGCTGCCACAGCCGCAGCGACCCGCGCCCGCCACCGTGCCGCACCGCGTTGGTGATCAGCTCGTTGACCGCGAGCACGAAGTCGTCGAGGCGCTGCCCGCGCAGCCCCGCCGCCCGCGCGCAGGAGGTGACCGAGTGGCGCAGCTCGGTCACCTGGGCCTGATCGAAGGCGTCGGCGATGAGGAGGGAAGGTTCGATGGGCACAACCGTACGCGGTGCGCTGGGCTCGGCGTTCGTCATGGCCCCGTCCCGACAGCGGATCTAGGAGTTATTCGCGGCATTTCCACCGTACGTCAGGGTTTCCTGATCTGCATCAGGCGGCCCCCCGTCCGGCGGACGCACTGTGGCATGGTGGCGCCCATGCCGTCGTCGCCGGGTGGGTTCGAGGTACCGCTCTGGCGTGCCATCGCGGTGTTCCGGGTGGCCTCGCTCGCGTACGTCTGCCTGCTGGCGGTGCGCGACGCCGACCGGTACGCCCACCCGCTCGCCGCCGCCGGCCTGGTGCTGGCGATGATCGTCTGGACCGGGGTGACCGCGTTCGGCTACGCCCGACCGGCCTGGCGGGCCTGGCCGCTGCTCCTGGCCGACCTCGGAGTGGTACTGGCGATCATGCTGGCCACCCCGTGGGTGATCGGCCGGTCGGCGCTGCACGCCGGGGTGCCCACCCTGGCGGTGGCCTGGCTGGCCGGCCCGGTGCTCGCCTGGGCCGTCTCCGGCGGCCGGCGCCGCGGGACCGTCGCCGCCCTGGTGATCGGCGGTGCGGACCTCGCCACCCGGGAGCGGGTCAGCCAGTCCTCGCTCACCGGTGTCATCCTGATCCTGCTCGCGGGGGTGGTGGTGGGCCACGTCGCGCGGCTGGCGGTCACCGCGGAGGAGCGGCTGCACCGGGCCGTGGAGCTGGAGGCGGCCACCCGGGAGCGGGAGCGGCTGGCCCGGGACATCCACGACTCGGTGCTCCAGGTGCTCGCCCTGGTGCAGCGGCGCGGCGCACACCTGCCGGGAGAGGCCGGGGAGCTGGCCCGGCTCGCCGGCGAGCAGGAGGCCGCGTTGCGGGCGCTGATCGCCGGCGCCGTCCCGGCCGGGGTGACCGACGACGGTCCGGTCGACCTGCGTGCCCTGCTCGGTCGGTACGCCGCCGCGACGGTGTCGGTCTCCGCGCCGGCAACCCCGGTGCCGCTGCCCGGGCCGGTGGCGCGCGAGCTGGCGGCCGCGACCGCGGCGGCCCTGGAGAACGTGCGACGGCACGCCGGCGGGCGGGCCTGGGTACTGATCGAGGACGAGGGGACGACGGTGACCGTGTCGGTGCGCGACGAAGGGCCGGGTATCCCGGACGGTCGGCTGGCCGAGGCCGTGACGCAGGGCCGGCTCGGGGTGGCGCAGTCCATCCGGGGCCGGATCGCCGAGCTGGGCGGTACGGCGCGCATCGTGTCGACGCCCGGCGCGGGCACCGAGGTGGAGTTGACGGTGCCGAGGGCCGACCGGTGACCGGGCCGGACGCGGCCGGAGCTGCCGACGGAGCGCCCGGGCCCGCGGGGCACGCCCAAGCGGGTGGACCGGTGCGGGTGATGGTGGTCGACGATCACCCGATGTGGCGGGAGGGGGTGGCCCGCGACCTGACCGAGGCCGGTCACCTGGTGGTGGCCACCAGCGGCGAGGGCCGGCAGGCGATCCGGGTGGCGGCCGCCGCCCGGCCCGACGTGGTGGTGCTGGACCTGCAACTGCCGGACATCTCCGGAGTGGAGGTGATCCACGGGCTGCGGGCCGCGCTGCCGCAGGTGCGGGTGCTGATGCTCTCGGCGAGCGGCGAGCAGCAGGGTGTGCTGGACGCGGTCAAGGCGGGGGCGACCGGCTACCTGGTCAAGTCCGCGGCGCCGGCGGAGTTCCTGGAGGCGGTGCGCCGCACGGCGGCCGGCGAGCCGGTCTTCACCCCCGGCCTGGCCGGCCTGGTCCTCGGCGAGTACCGGCGGTTGGCGGCCACCCCGGCGTCGGGTGGTCGCGACGCCGGGCCGCCGGGCGACCTGGCGCCGCGGTTGACCGACCGGGAGACCGAGGTGCTCCGGCTGGTCGCCAAGGGGATGTCCTACAAGCAGATCGCGCAGCGGCTCGGGCTCGCACACCGCACGGTGCAGAACCATGTCCAGAACACGCTGGGCAAGCTGCAGCTGCACAACCGGGTCGAGCTGACCCGCTACGCGATCGAGCGGGGCCTGGACAGCTGACCCCGGTCAGACCGAGTGCGGCGGTCGGGTCTCGTGGATGGCCAGCTCCTCGGCGCTCGCCCCGCCACCGGCCGCCCCGGCGTCGTGCGCCACGTTGTCGGTCTCCTGGTCCGTGTGCGCGCCCTCGTCCGGTTCCACGAGCCGGCCCACCGTCGCGTCGGCGACCGTGCCGAGCTGGCCGTGGTCGTAGATCGAGACCGGGGAGTTCGGGTCCGAGGTGGGGCCCGGGTCGATCACGTCGGCGTCGAGCTGGGCCTGCGCCGCGGCCTCGTCGCTGGTCGCCTCGGCCGCGATGTCCGGGTCGACCGTTCCGGCCAGCGGGTCGTCGACGGGGCGCTCGTAGCTCTCCCGCTGGAGCTTGTAGTCCAGCGACTCGCCGTCGAGCTGCTCGTCGGCGGTGGTCCCGAACCGGTCCACCGCGACCGGGGTGCGGTCGCCAGGGAGCTGGGCCGGGTCCGGACCGTCCGCCTCACGACCGGTCAGCACGTCGTCGTTGGCGGTCGAGTCGTCATCGGCGGTGCCCGGCAGGCCGTTGGCCTCCGGGTCGGACACGGGGGTCGGGTACTCGTCGTCGCGCATGACGGATCTCTACCCGCTCGACCCGCCGCTCATGCCGTGCTGTTGCCCCGCGAAAGCCACGAAGGGTAAGAAACCGCCCGCGGTGGGGTGGGCGGGCGCGGCGCTGATCAGAGCGGAGGCTGGTCGGCGGGGTGCAGGACGCACCAGACGACCTTGCCGTCCGGGACCGGGCTGCTGCCCCAGCGGCGCGCCACCGTGTCGATCAGCAGTAGGCCGCGACCGCCGGTCGAGGTCAACGGGGCCAGCCCGGCGAAGGTGGGCTGCCGCGACGAGTGATCGCGGACGGCCAGATGCAGCAGGCCGCCGTCGGGGGCGAGCCGCACGGTCATCGGGGTGCGCGCGTGCGCGACCACGTTGTTGACCATCTCGGTGACGGCGATGCTGCCCGGCTCGGCGAGGGCCGGCATGCCCCAGCGCCGACAGCCGTCGGTGACCAGCTCCCGGGCCTGCCGGGCAGCGCCGAGCACCGGGGCGAGGTCGGTGTTGAGCACCGCGGCCTTCGGAGACTCGGCCAGCGCCGCCATCGCCCCGTCGAGGGTCGGCCAGACCGGCACCCCGGCCAGCGCCGGATGGCCGGCCGCCGCGGGGTCGCAGACCAGCAGACCCGCCGCGGGCCAGTCGACGACCTCCCGGTGCACGTCGGCGAAGACGGCCCGGGCGGCCGGGTCGGTGAACCGCAGATCGGTCAGGTCGGCCACCACCGGGCCCGGACGCTCACAGAGCCGGGTGAGCAGCGCGTCGCGGACACGCCCGGTGCCGGACGGGTCGAGCACCCCGGTCAGCCGGAGCACCGCGCTCGACTCGTCCGTCTCGACCAGGAACTGCACGTCCGTCGGCATGATCGACCCATTGTGCACGTCGGCCACCGCCCGCGCATTCGACCGCTCGGCCCGGCTCATCAGCGGTCCGTCCGGGCGCGGCGGGTCCGTGCGGCCATCGTGCCGACCGCCGTGCCGGCGGCGGCGAGTCCGAAGGCGGCGGTCATCCGGACCAGTTGCCGTCGCCGGCCGTACCAGCCCCCCTCCCGTCGACCCTCCGCGTCGGCCCGGAACACGTTGCCGGTGCTGTCCGCGCGGGAGCCCGGCCCGAACTGGGTCCGGTGCGCGTACCAGCCGAGGGTGCGTTCGGCGAGCGCCGGTGCGAGCCGCCACTGGAGGCCGATCAGTCGTGCCGCGCCGCCGGCGTACGCCTCCCGGCGCGGCCGGCGCAGCAGCCGGACGATGGTCGCGGCCACCGTCTCGGGCGGGTAGATCGGCGGCGGCGGCACCAGCTCCCGGCCGGTGTGGTTCGCGGTGTGCCGGAAGAACGGGGTGTCGATGGTGGCCGGCAGCACCGTGCAGATCGAGATGTTGCCCCGGCCGGTGACCCGCAGCTCCTGGCGGACGGTGTCGGCCAGGCCGCGGATGGCGTGCTTCGTGGCGTTGTACGCCGACTGGTACGGCATCGCCACCTCTGCCAGCACCGAGGCGTTGTTGACCACCACCCCGCCCCCGGCGGCGCCGAGGTACGGCAACGCGGCCCGCAGGCCGTGCACGGTGCCGAGCAGGTTCACCTCCAGCACCCGACGGAACTCGGCGACCGGGATCTCGTCGAAGAGCCCGACCACGCCCACCGCGGCGTTGTTGATCCAACCGTCGATCCGGCCGAACTCGGCCGCCGCGCGGTCGGCCAGCCGCTCCACCGAGGCCGCGTCGGTGACGTCGGTCGGCACGACCAGCGCCCTGCCACCCAGTTCCCGGCAGCGTTGGGCGACCCGGGTCAGGGCCGACTCGCTGCGGGCGGCCAGGACGACGGCCGCGCCCCGGCGGGCCAGGGCGTACGCGGTGGCGGTACCGATCCCGCTGGAGGCGCCGGTGACCACCACGGTGGCCTCGTCGAGGCTGCGGCTGAGAGGCATTCTTCGCCGGTACCCCCGCCCGGGGTGGGTCATGCCGCCGACGTAGGTCGGATCAGCACAAACCATGATCATCGGACGGCGATCCGGGAGGCTGAAGTGCTTGTCGTGGCGCAAGCGTCCGGGGCACCTGCCGGGCTATTCCCGATCTGCCAGGTTTCGGCTTACCGGCCCCTGGTTAATGGGACCCTCTGACCGGGAGGACCACTGCTAGAAGATCGCATGGAGGTGACCCATGCGCGTCGGTCTCGTCTGCGCGCACGCCGACCCGTCCAGGACGACCGAGGGCCCTGCCGTCGGTACGCACCAGCACATCGCACGGGTCGCTGCCGAACTGGCCGGACGAGGCCACGAGGTGCGGCTCTACGAACGCCGGGATGATCCGGGGTTGCCGGAGACCCTGGAGGTCGACGGCTACCGCGTGGAGCGGGTGCCGGTCGGCCCCGCCGCGCCGCTGTCCACCGCCGAGCTGATTCCGTACGTGACCGGCTTCGGCGGTTGGCTGACCGACCGCTGGGCCGGTGACTGGCGTCCGGACGTGGTGCACGGACACTACTGGGTGGGTGGGCTGGCCGCGGCGCACGCCGTCCGGGAGACCGACATCCCGGTCGTGCAGACCTTCCACTCGCTCGGCGTCGAGCAGCTGCGCCACCTCGGCCGGCAGTACGGCGGCCCGGGGGAGCGGATCCCGCTGGAGCGGGCCCTGACCCGGGCGGTGGACATCGCGGTGGCCCAGTGCAACGACGAGGTCGACGAGCTCACCCGGATGGGCCTGCAACGCACCGCGGTGGCGATGGTGCCCACCGGGGTGGACACCGAGCTGTTCCACCCCGACGGTGAGGCGGCCCCGCGCGACCGGCGGGCCCGGATCCTCTCCGTGGGCGGCCTCTCGGCGGGGCACGGCCAGGAGGACCTGATCCAGGCGATGCGGCTGGTCGGCGACGCGGAGCTGGTGATCGCCGGCGGCCCGCCCGCCGAGCAGTTGGCCGGCCACGCCGAGGCCCGCCGGCTTCGTGAGCTGGCCGATCAGGCCGGCGTGGCCGACCAGGTCAAGCTGGTCGGCGCGGTGCCGCACGACCAGATGGCCACCTGGTACCGGTCGGCGGACGTGGTCGCCTGCACCCCGCACTACTCCTCCGCCGGGCGGGTGTCGCTGGAGGCGATGGCCTGTGGCGTGCCGGTGGTGGGCTACGCGATGGGCGGGATCGCCGACGCGGTGGTGGACGAGGTGACCGGGCGACTGGTCCCGCCGGGCGACGTACGCGCCCTCGGCGTCACGCTGCGCCGGCTGCTCTCCGACAACGCCGGGCGGTTCGCGTACGGGCACGCCGCGGTGGACCGGGTGCGGTGCAGCTACAGCTGGGAACGGACCGCCGGGGCGCTCGAGCGCCTCTACGAACGGGTGGTGGGCCGGCGCAAGCCGGTCGAGGCCTGAGCGTCAGCCGGGGCGACCGGCGCCGACCATGGCCTGGTCGCGCCGGCGGGCCACCGCGTGGTGGTGCTGCGGTTCGGCGTACCGGGTCAGGCCGATCACCGCGGCCAGGGTGACCAGGAAACCGACGCCCGCCAGCCACTCCCGGCCGGGCCAGATCTTGTCGTTGAGCAGCAGCAGGCCGACGATCGCCGCGGGCACCGCGCCGGCCGCGTCCATCGCCGCCACCGCCGCGGTGGTGGAGCCGCGCTGCATCGCCAGGCCGAGCAGCAGCTGCCCGACGATCGAGTGAGCGATCAGCAGATAGAGCAGCGGGTTGCGGGCGAACGCCTCGGCCGACGGCACCGAGGCCAGCGGGCGGGCGGCCACCGCGGCGGCGGAGAACGCCAACCCGGCCAGCGAACCGAGCGCCACCGAGCCGGGTGCCCCGTGCAGCCGGACCGCGAAGAAGCCGAGCACCGCGATCACGCCGAGCACCGCCAGCAGGGCGATCAGACCGGCCGGGCCGAGCTGCTTCGACGGCGCCGGCCGGGCGGCCAGCACCAGCGCGCTGATCCCGGCGAAGAGCAGCGCCAACAGCACCACCTCGGCGGCCGGTAGCCGCCACTTCAGCACCAGCACGCCGAGGATGGCGGTGACCCCGAGGCCGGCCGCCACGCTCGCCTGCACCAGGAAGAGCGGCAGGTCGCGGCGGGCGAGGAAGGCCAGCACGAAGCCGCCGACCTGACAGCCCAGCCCGACCAGGTACGTCCGGTGCCCGGCCAGGCGCAGCAGCAGGCCGGGATCGAACGTGTGGTGCACCGTGGTGCGGGCGGCGGCAACCGACTGGAGCAGGTTGGCGACGCCGTAAGCGACGATCATCGCCGCAAGGAAGCACCAGCCGGAGGAGACCACCTGGCGAGGATAGAGGTTGCTGAGGGTCAGTGCTCGGCTGGCCGAGCCAGTCGAGCCAGGATGTCGGCGTGCAGCGCACCGTTGCTCGCCAGCGCGCTGTGCTCGGTGTCCGGGCCCGCGACCGGGGCGGACGCGCCGGTCAGGTCGGTGACGACGCCGCCCGCCTCGGTCACGATCGGCACCAGCGCGGCGATGTCCCAGAGCGACAGCTCCGGCTCCACCATCACGTCGAGTGCCCCCTCGGCCAGCAGCATGTAACCGTAGAAGTCGCCGTACGCCCGGCTGCGCCAGCACTCCCGCATCAGGCCGAGCATCGCGTCCAGCCGCCCGGCCGCCTCCCACCCGGTCAGCGACGAGTAGCAGAAGCTGGCGTCGGCGAGGCGCCGCACCGCGGAGACCCGGATCGGCTCGCCGCCGGCCTGGTCCGGCCCGGCCCACGCCCCCGACCCGCTCGCGGCCCACCAGCGGCGGCCCAGCGCCGGCGCGGAGACCAGCCCGAGCACCGGGCGGTCCCCCTCCAGCAGCGCGATCAGGGTGGCCCAGACCGGCACCCCCCGGACGAAGTTCTTGGTGCCGTCGATCGGGTCGACCACCCAGCGCCGGCCGTCCGGCCCGGTCGCCGGCTGCGCGCCGTACTCCTCGCCGAGCAGCCCGTCGGCCGGGCGGTGCTCGGCCAGCAGCGCGCGGATCTCCCGCTCCACCGCGGTGTCCGCGTCGGAGACCGGGGTGAGGTCGGGCTTCGACTCCACCCGTAGGTCCAGGGCGCGAAAGCGGGCCGTCGAGACGGCGTCGGCGGCGTCGGCGAGCCGGTGGGCGAGGTCGAGGTCCGCGGCGTACCCGGTCATGCTGGCAACCTAGCCGACGCCCGCCGGATCACTCGTCCGGCCCGCGCCGGTCGCCCTCGCCGGGTCCGCGCTGGTCGGCGTCGCCGCGCGGGTCGTCGCCGGCCCGGGAGGACAGCAGCCGGCGGTACGAGGCCAGCCGGCGCGGGTCGGCCTTGCCAGCCGCCACCCAGGCGTCCAGCCCGCAGTCCGGCGCGTCGGTGGTGTGCGGACAGTTGGCCGGGCAGTCCACCGTCCCCTCGACCAGGTCGGGGAAGCCGTGCAGGAGGCTGTCCGCGGAGACGTGCGCCAGCCCGAAGCTGCGGACCCCCGGGGTGTCGATGATCCAGGCCGGGTCGTCGTCCCCGCCGGACGCGGGCGGCAGCCAGAGCGCGACCGCGCTGGTCGAGGTGTGCCGTCCCCGGCCGATCGCGCTGACCGTGCCGACCGCCCGGGCCGCGTCCGGGACGAGTCGGTTGACCAGCGTCGACTTGCCCACCCCGGAGTGCCCGACCAGCACCGAGATCCGCCCCGCGAGCAGCGCCCGCAGGGCGGCCAGGTCCGAATCCGGGCGGATCAGCACGTACGGCAGCTCCAGCTCGGTGTAGTAGTCGAGCACCGCCTCCGGCCCGGCCAGGTCAGCCTTGGTGAGGCAGAGCAGCGGCTCGACGTCCGCGTCGTACGCGGCCACCAGGCAGCGGTCGATGAAGCCGGTGCGCGGCGGCGGGTCGGCCAGCGCGCTGACGATCACCAACTGGTCGGCGTTGGCCACCACCACCCGCTCCAGCCGGCCCTCGGGGGTCGTCGCGTCGTCCTCGGCGGTGCGGCGCAGGACGGAGCGTCGCTCGGCGATCCGGACGATCCGGGCCAGCGCCCCGGCCGCACCGGAGGTGTCCCCGACCAGCCCCACCCGGTCGCCGACCACCACCGACTTGCGGCCCAGCTCGCGGGCGCGCATCGCGGTCACCGTCGGGGTGGGCGCGTCGCCGAGCACGCAGGTGTAGCGCCCGCGGTCGACGGCGATGACGAAGCCGTCCACCGCGTCGGCGTGCAACGGGCGGGTCCGGGTACGCGGGCGCGACGACTTGCCGGGCCGGACCCGCACGTCGTCCTCGTCGTACTCCCGCCGTTTGGTCGCCAGGACCACCCTCCGTCGCGTCAGCTCTTGCCGGTCACCATCGCTGACCATAGTGCCGGGAACTCGGGCATCGTCTTCGAGGTACACGCCACGTCGTCCAGCTCGACGCCGGGCACGGCCAGCCCGGCCACCGCGGCGGCGTGCGCCATCCGGTGGTCGGCGTAGGTGCGGAACGTCCCGCCGCGCAGCGGGCGCGGCCGGATCTCCAGCCCGTCACGGGACTCGGTGAGGTCGGCGCCGAGCGCGGCGAACTCCCGCGCCAGCGCGGCGATGCGGTCGGTCTCGTGGCCGCGGATGTGCGCCACCCCGGAGAACCGGGACGGCGAGTCGGCCAGCATCGCCAGCGCGGTCAGCGCCGGGGTCAGCTCGCTGACGTCGGAGAGGTCGGCCTCGATGCCGTGCACCGCGCCGGTGCCCCGTACGGTCAGCCCGGTGGTGGTGAGGGTCACCTCGCCGCCCATCTGCTGCAGCAGCGTGCGGAGCCGCTCGAGGGGCTGGGCGCTGCTGTGCGGCCAACCCTGGAGCGTCACCTCGCCACCGGTCACCAGGGCGGCGGCGAAGAACGGCACCGCGCCGGAGAGGTCCGGCTCGATCTCCCAGCCGCGCCCGGTGAGCGGACCGGGCTCGACGGCCCAGACGTCGGGCGTGGTGTCGTCGACCGCCGCGCCGGCGGCCCGCAGCATCTGCACGGTCATCCGCAGGTGCGGTGCGGACGGGACCGGCGGGCCGACGTGCCGGACCACCACCCCGCGGTCGAAGCGCGGCGCGGCCAGCAGCAGGCCGGAGACGAGCTGGCTGGAGGCGGAGGCGTCGATCACCACCTCGCCGCCGACGACCCGACCGGCGCCGAGCACGGTCAGCGGCAGGCTGTCGGCGCCGGCGACGTCGATGCGGACCCCGAGCGAGCGCAGCGCGCCGATCAGCGGGCCGAGCGGCCTGGTCCGGGCGTGCGGGTCGCCGTCGAAGGTGATCTGCCCGTCGGCCAGGCCGGCCACCGGCGGGACGAAGCGCATCACCGTGCCGGCCAGGCCGACGTCGACGTGCGCCGGGCCGACCAGCCGGTGCGGCCGGACCAGCCAACGGTCGTCGTCGCTGATCGACATGTGCGCGCCCATCGCGCGCAGGCCGGCGGCCATCAGCTCGGTGTCCCGCGCGCGCAGCGGCCCGGCGAGCGTCGACGGACCGCTGGCCAACGCGCTGAGCACCAGCGCGCGGGCGGTCATCGACTTGGAGCCGGGCAGGCGCAGCGTGACCGCGACCGGGTCGGAGGCGGTCGGTGCGGTCCACGGCTGAAGCGGCCGCGTCGCGGTCAGATTCCCCACGGTTACATTCTGCCGTGTCGGGCCGGGGGTGGCGGCGGCCGGTGACCCGACTCCCGGTTGGCGGGACACCCGACACCCCGTCCGGCGGGTTAGCGTGTGGGCATGTGCGGCAGGTACGCGACGACCCGGAGCGCGGGTGAGCTGAGCGCGCTCTTCGAGGCGTACGACGAGACCGAGGGCCGGCTCGGGCCGGACCACAACGTCGCACCCACCGACCCCGTTCCGCTGGTCCGGGTGTCGAGCGAGGGGCACCGCGTCCTCTCCGTGGGCCGCTGGGGCTTTCTGCCGCACTGGGCGCGCAGCGCCGCCGGCGCCGCCCGCATGATCAACGCGCGTGCCGAGACGGTGGCCACCAGCCGGGCTTACGCGGGCGCCTTCGCCCGTCGCCGCTGCCTGGTGCCGGCCGACGGCTGGTACGAGTGGGTCCGCTCGCCGGGCGGCCGGCAGGCCTACTACATGACGCCGCTGGACTCCTCGGTGCTCGCCTTCGCCGGCATCTGGTCGCTGTGGGGCACCGGCGACCAGGCGTTGCTCACCGTCAGCGTGCTGACCACCGCCGCGGTCGGCGAGCTGGCCGAGGTGCACGACCGGATGCCGGTGCTGCTCCCGCACGACCGCTGGGCCCCGTGGCTGGCGGCGACCGACGATGCGGAGTCGCTGCTCGCACCGCCGGCCCCCGACTGGCTCGCCGGGCTGGAGGTCCGTCCGGTCGGCCCGGCGGTCGGCGACGTCCGCAACGACGGCCCGCAGTTGGTCGAGCGGGTGCCGGTGGCTCCGGCCGCCGTCGCGAAGGATCTGACGCTCTTCTGATTACCTTCCGCGCATATACGCGTGCCGATTTGCCAGGGTTCCGGGTGAAACGTCGCCTGACCGTTCAGCCATCTTCGCGGTAGCCCCTTGTGACCGTGCGCATAAGTGCGATAGAACACAGCGCCGGTGGTGAGTGTCGATTCGCAGGGGGCGGACGACGCCCATCGATCTTGCCGGTCCCACGGGGGAGGTGGGTGGATGACACGGGCGCGTATGCCCCGCCCGCATGAGGTGGCCGCCGCACGACGAGATCCGCGACTGCTCCGCGCACTGCGCGAGCGGCGCGAGGACGACGCGTGGCGGACCAGAGGAACCTGTCAGTCGGTCGATCCGGAGACGTTCTTTCCGGCGCCGAACGAGCCCGCCGACGCCGCGGTCGCACTCTGCCGCAGCTGCGAGGTGCAGGGCTCCTGTCTGGCCTGGGCGCTGGAGGTCGGTGACTGCCACGGCGTCTGGGGCGGCACCACGCCGCGCGAACGTCGGGCCATGCTGGTCGCCTGGCGCGGCGAGGTCCAGCCGGATCCGGACGCCGTGGACGAGCCCGGTCCGCCGGTGCGAGATCAACTGCTCACTCTGGTGCCGCTGAGCTGACCGAGGCCGCACGAGGCGCCCGGCCGGGTGCGTCGCGGCCGACGAGTCAGGGTGGTCGGTGATTCGGCGACGATGCGCAATCGGCGGCGGTTCCGGCCGTGCGTCGGCGGGCGGGGCGCAGAATGGGCCGGTGCACAGCAGCGACGAGATCGGCACCCCGCGCGGGCCGGCCCGCACCGAGACCGATCTGCCGGCCGGGCCGGCGACCGCGCTGCTGGTGCTCGGGCACGGCGCGGGCGGCGGGGTGGACGCGCCGGACCTGCTCGCGGTCCGGGACGCGGCGGTGGCCGTCGGCGTCGCGGTGGTGCGGGTGACCCAGCCGTACCGGGTCGCCGGTCGGCGCGCGCCCGCGCCCGCCGGGCACCTGGACGAGGCGTGGACGGCGGTGCTGGCCGCGCTGCGGGACCGGCACGCCGACGTACCCACGTTGCTCGTCGGCGGGCGCTCCAGTGGGGCCCGGGTGGCCTGCCGCACGGCCGCTGCGACCGGCGCGGCGGGGATCGTCGCGCTGGCCTTCCCGCTGCACCCGCCGGGCCGCCCGGAGCGCTCCCGGGCGGCGGAGCTGTCGACCGGTCTGCCGACCCTGGTGGTCAACGGTGACCGGGATCCGTTCGGGGTGCCCGACCCGGGTCCGGGGGTGACCGTGGTCACCCGCCCCGGTGAGGGGCACGACCTGCGCAAGGACCCGACCGGCACGGCGGCGGTGGTGCGGGACTGGCTGCGCGGGCAGGGCTGGGCGGCGGCCTGACCGCTCGGCCGGGGCCATGGCGTGCCGGGGCCCGACCCACGCCAGCACGGGCCGGCCTACCGCTCGGCCGGCGCTGGCGTGGCGACTTCGCTGGAGCGGACCAGCGGGCCCGCCGCGCCGGGCGGCCCGTTTCCGGCGGCCGCGCCGGGTCGTTGCATCGGATGGTGCCGGCGCCCGGTTCGGGCGGCGGAACCATCCTCCCAGGCCCTTCCTGGTCCCAGCGCCGGCACCGCCGACGCCGGGGCCAGGAAAGGGGTGGCCGGCGGAAAAGGACGGCGGTCCGGAATGCTCCGCCCGGCGTCGGGCGTTACTACCCCCGGACGACTTTTCTGGCGGAGGGGGGACCGGTGCAGACCGAGACACGGAGCCGGGAACGGGACGATCGGGACGCGCGGCAACTGCGCCAGTTGCTGACCGCCCCGGAGTGGCCCGCCACGGCGGAGCGGGGTGCTACGGGTGCGGTGAGCACCAGCACACCGGCCGGAACTGAATCTGTGGGCAGGTCCGTACGCGTATCCTCGGCGGGAAAGCATCCGACGCGAGGGGATGTGCGGTTGACCACCGAAAAGACCGACGAGCGCAGGGCCCGCTTCGAGCGGGACGCGATGCCATTCGTCGATCAGCTCTACGCTGCCGGGCTGCGGATGACACGCAACCCGGCGGATGCCGAGGATCTGGTCCAGGAGACCTACCTGAAGGCGTACGCCGCCTTCCACCAGTTCGAGCAGGGCACCAACCTGAAGGCCTGGCTCTACCGGATCCTGACCAACACCTACATCAACTCCTACCGGCGTCGGCAGCGGCAGCCGGTGCAGGCGCCGACCGACGAGATCACCGACTGGCAGCTCGCCGAGGCTGAGTCGCACACCTCCAGCGGGCTGCGTTCGGCCGAGACCGAGGCGCTGGACCGGCTGCCGGACAGCGACGTCAAGGAGGCCCTCCAGCAGCTGCCGGAGGAGTTCCGGATGGCCGTCTACCTGACCGACGTCGAGGGCTTCTCCTACAAGGAGGTCGCCGACATCATGGGCACGCCGATCGGCACGGTGATGTCGCGGCTGCACCGCGGACGGCGTAATCTGCGCAAGCTGTTGGAGCAGTACGCCAGGGAGCGCGGTTTCTCCGCCTCCACCAAGGGCTCGACCGCTCCCGCCGGCCGGGAGGTGTGACGTGAGCTGTGGAGAGCCGCACGAGACCGACTGCCGCGAGGTGCTCGCGGAGGTCTACCTCTACCTCGACCTGGAGTGCGCCGACGAGCGGCGCACGCTGATCCGCCACCACCTCGACGAGTGCGGGCACTGCCTGCGCGAGTACGGCCTCGAGCAGGAGGTCAAGGCGCTGGTGGCGCGGTGCTGCGGCAACGAGACCGCGCCCGACGAGCTGCGCGAGCGGCTCCGCGTGCGACTGACCGAGCTGGTGGTCTTCGAGAGCAGCGAGTCGCGCGAACTGGCCGACTGAGGCCGGTCGCCGAACGACCGACACACGCCGGTGGCCCGGGTCGATCCGACCCGGGCCACCGGCGTACCCGGCCACGGCCGGATGGGCTGACTGTCGTCGACGGGCGTGGCCCGCGCGAGGTCAGGAGTTGGGGCGCTTGCCGTGGTTCGCGCCGCTCTTCTTGCGGGCCTTCTTCTTCCGGGCCTTCTTCGCCATGGTGACCTCCTCGTGAAATGTCGGATCCGGCTGCGCACGACCTCGGCGCCGGCGCACGCACCGGCCCGCCCGGCACCGGGGTCCGACCCGTTGATGCTAGTTGGGCCGCCGCCGGCCGTACCGCGCCGGGGCGTCGTCGGCATGCGGCCGGTCGCTCCGCGCCCGCGGGCCGTCGCCGCATGATTGGATACGTCGGCAGGTAACCGCGAGAGGGAGGGCCGTGCAGATGGCCGAGGAGATCCG
Organism: Micromonospora sp. NPDC048909; assembly: GCF_040649635.1. Taxonomy (NCBI): domain Bacteria; kingdom Bacillati; phylum Actinomycetota; class Actinomycetes; order Micromonosporales; family Micromonosporaceae; genus Micromonospora; species Micromonospora sp. NPDC048909. The sequence continues at coordinate 294,894 of NZ_JBEZFU010000003.1, forward strand.
CGCCGAGATGGTGGCGAACGTCTGGAAGGTCGTCGCGTCGGCCGGGGACACCGTGTCCGAGGGGGACACCCTGGTGATCCTGGAGTCGATGAAGATGGAGATCCCTGTCGTCGCCGAGTCCGACGGTGTCGTGCAGCAGCTCGCGGTCAACGAGGGCGACGTGGTGCAGGACGGCGACCTGATCGCGGTGATCGGTTGAGCGGCCTGCTGGTCCGCCCGGCGGTCCCGGCCGACTTCCCGGCGATCGCCCGACTGACCGTGGCCGCGTACGAGGCGGACGGGCAGCTCAAGGGCGAGCACGGCTACGGCACGGTGCTCGCCGACGTGGCGACCCGGGCGGAGCACGGTGAGGTGCTGGTCGCCGTGGACGAGGCCGGCGCGGTGCTCGGCTCGGTCACCTTCGTGCTGCCGGGCAGCCGGTTCGCCGAGCTGTCCCGCCCCGGTGAGGCGGAGTTCCGCATGCTCGCCGTCGACCCGGCCGCCCAGGGGCGGGGTGTCGGCGCGGCGCTGGCCCGGGCCTGCGTCGCCCGGGCGACCGAGCTGGGCTGCTCGGCCGTGGTGATCTGCGTACGCAGCGGGATGGCCCAGACGGCCCACCAGCTCTACGCCCGGCTCGGCTTCGTGCGCGCCCCGGAGAAGGACTGGGCGCCGGTGCCCGGGGTGGAGCTGCTCGGCCTGCGACTGGAGCTGACCGCGGCCTGATCCTGACGCTGGCCGGGCCTGAACCGGGCCCCGGTCGGGTCGGCCTGGTCCTGGTCGCCGGCCGGCTGGCTCAGCCCTGCTCGGCGTCGGCCGGTGTGCCGATCGAGGCGAGCAACTCGTCGGCCACCTCCAGGGCGATCTTCCGCCGCTCCGCGTCGGTGATGTGCGGCGTCCGGACGGCGAACCAGCTGCTGTGCACGGCGAAGAGCGAGAGCGCGGCGCGCAGCTGGGCGCTCGGGGAGTCGTCGCCCCGGCAGAGCTGGTTGGCCAGCTTCATCATCCGGCCGCGCATCTGCTGCCCGGCGGTGAGGCTCTTGAGCACGGTCTGGTTCTGCTCGAAGAAGCGCATCACGGAGGGCTGGTCATCGGCGAACATCTCGTCGGCGTAGCGGGCGATCAGGGTCCGGCGGGTCTCCCGGGTGGCCGGCTGGGACTCGGCCCAGGCGACGAGCCCGTCGATCCGCTCCAGCCGGTCGTCGACGAAGCTGGTGACGATCTCGTCCTTGCTCTTGAAGTGGTAGTAGAGCGCGGCCTTCGTCACGTTCAGCCGCTCGGCGATCTCCCGTAGCGAGGTCTTCTCGTACCCCTGCTCGGTGAAGAGCTCAAGCGCGACGGCCTTGATGCGCTCACGCGTGCCGCCTGTGCTCTCCCTCACCCGTACCACCCAATTCGCTTGACCATGGTTGCCTCACCAACTTACCGTGCGGCTAGTAAGGAAACTAGCCGGGCGGCAAGTAAGCAAGCCGCTCCTCGGGGGGAGCTTACCCATGACTCAGGCAACCCAGGCTGTCGCGCGACCCAACGTCCGGGTGGTGCTCTTCGGCCTGATGATCGCGATGATGCTCGCGATGCTCGACAACATGATCGTCAGCACCGCGCTGCCACGGATCGTCAACGAATTCGGCGGCCTGAGCCACTTCACGTGGGTGGTCACCGCGTACGTGCTCGGCACCACGGTCTCCACCCCGATCTGGGGCAAGCTCGGCGACCTCTACGGTCGCAAGTCGGTCTTCCTCACCTCGGTCGGCCTCTTCCTGCTCGGCTCCGCGCTCTGCGGCATGGCCGGCTCCGGGTTCCTCGGCGGTCCGTCCGACGGCATGGTCCAGCTGATCGCCTTCCGGGCGGTGCAGGGCCTCGGCGCCGGCGGTCTGATGGTCGGCGTGATGGCGATCATCGGGGACCTGGTCCCGCCCCGTGAGCGGGGCCGCTACCAGGGCATGATCGCCGGCATCATGGCCATCGCCATGGTGGCCGGGCCGCTGGTCGGTGGGTTCATCACCGATCACCTCTCCTGGCGCTGGGCGTTCTACGTGAACCTGCCCCTCGGCGGTGTCGCGCTGGTGCTGCTGATCACGACGATGCACCTGCCGAAGTACCGCACCGAGCACCGGATCGACTGGCTGGGCGCCGCGCTGCTCTCGGTCGGCATCACCGCGATCGTGCTGATCACCACCTGGGGCGGCAACGAGTACGACTGGGTCTCCGGTCAGATCATCGGCCTGGCCGCGCTCGCCCTGGTCACCCTGATCGCCTTCGGCCTCGTCGAGCGACGGGCACCCGAGCCGATCCTGCCGCTGGGCCTCTTCGCCAACCGGAACTTCGCGTTGATCTCGGTGATCGGCTTCCTGCTCGGCTTCGCGATGTTCGGCGCGATGAACTTCCTGCCGCTGTACCAGCAGACGGTGCAGGGCGCCTCCGCCACCAACAGCGGCCTGCTGCTGCTTCCGTTGATGTTCGGCATGCTGGTGGTCTCGCTGGTGATCGGCCGGGCGATCACCAGAACGGGTCGCTACCGGGCGTACCCGATCATCGGCGGCGTGGTGATGGCCGCCGGCATGGGGCTGCTGACCATGCTCGACGTGAACACCAGCAAGGTCGAGTCGTCGATCTTCATGTTCGTCCTCGGCGTCGGCATGGGCTTCCTCATGCAGACCACGATGCTGATCGCGCAGAACAGCGTGGAGCAGAAGGACCTGGGCGCGGCGAGCGGCGCGGCCACCTTCTTCCGCTCGATCGGCGGCTCGTTCGGTATCTCGCTCTTCGGCGCGATCTTCGCCAACCGGCTGGCCGACTCGGCCGCGGGCGGCGCGTTCAGCGGCGGCGGCGAGGGCGGCGCGATGGATCTGGCGCAGCTCAAGCGGCTGCCCGCCCAGGCCCGTGAGCTGGTGCTCGGCGGCCTCGCCGACGCGATCTCGCACGTCTTCCTCTGGGCGGTGCTCTTCACCGTCGCGCTGCCGGTGCTCGCCTGGTTCATCAAGGAGATCCCGCTGCGCACCGCCAACGGGCCAGCCCCCCAGGCCACCCCGGAAGAGCAGGCCGAAACCGCCCTGGCCAAGGCCCCCGTCGCCTAACCCAACCCCCACCCACCCCCAACCGCCCCCCGCTCGACCTCGGTGATCAAGAGGTTCGCGTCAGGAGTCCGGCCTCCGGTGACGCGAACCTCTTGATCACTGGGGCGTGGGGGGTGTGCGGTGGCGGCGGAGGGGAGTGGTGAGGCGGCGCCAGAGGCGGGCCAGAGGGGTGCGGGGGCGGGGGAGGGTCGGTCGCGCGCCGAGCAGTTCGGTGGCGAGGGCGGCGGTCGCGCCGTCCAACGTCGGAGTGGCCAGGGCCAGGTGGGCCAGCGAGGTGGCGAGCGGCATCGGACGGGTCCGGGCCACCGCCGCCGCGTCGGCCAGCCGGTCGGCCACCACTGCGGCCACGTCGGGGCGTACCGCCGGGTCGACCCAGGCGGCGGTGACCAGGGCGAAGAGCGCGGCCTCGGTGATCCAGTCCTCGACACCCCAGACCAGGTCCAGCAGCACCCGGCGCCGGGTGGAGTCGTCCCACGGCTCGTCGGTGCGATGGTGCAGCAGGCCGAGGCAGGCCCACACCTGTACACCGCGGACCCAGAGCGTCGGGTCCTGCCCGCCGAGCACCCGGCCGACCGCGGTGGCCGGCGGCTCGGGCGGGTGCACGAGCAGCCCGAGCAGATCCGTCAGGTCGAGGGTGGCCAGGCCGACCGCGGCGTCGTAGGCGGCCGGTGGATGCGGCCAGGCCGGGTGCACGAGCTGCCGGATCCGGTCGGCGGCCGCCGCCGAGGGGGCGGGGATCGCGGGAGCGGCGACCGTGCCCTGGTAGTGCCAGAGCTGCCGGGTGCCGGCCCGCCGCGGCTCGCGGGCGTCCGGCTCGACGACTCCGGCCACCTCGATCCGCATCCCCGGCACGGCCGTCTCGGCCGTGCGCATCGCGCTCGGCGGGGCCAGGGTCGGCAGGTGTACGGCCGCGCCGACGCCCCCGTGGTCGTCGGCGACGGCCAGCCGCAGCGCCTCGACCACCGGCCCGGCGGCAGGGGTGACCTGCCCGAGCCAGGGCCGGCTCCGGCAGGACTCGGCCAGATCGCCGTGCTCGTGCGTGTCGTCCGGGTGGTCCCGGACGAAGTCGGCGAGCGCGATCAGATGCGCCACGTCGCCGTCGCGCCGGTAGCGCAGCCGGTGCGCGGTGTGCACGGCGCAGTCGAAGGACGGGTCGCGGGCCAGCGCCCGCTCGATCCAGTCCAGCGCCTCGTCGAGTTGGCCGATGTCGGCCAGGGTGCCGGCGATGTCGGCGTAGACCGCGAGGTCGTCGGGGTCGTGCCCGACCGCCCGGCCGAGCGCCGCCAGCGCCTCCCGGGTCCGCCCGGCGCTGCGGTACGCGTACCCGAGCCAGACCTCGCCGATCTTGGACGGCTGCGCCCGTACGCCCCGACTGGCCCAGCGGATCGCCAGCGCGACCTCGCCGAGCCGCCGGGCCAGCGCGGACGCCGCGCCCAGCAGCAGGCCGTGCTCGGGATGGACGGTGACCGCGTTGCGGGCCAACGTGAGGTACGCGACCACCGCCGGCCGGCCGGCGCGCGGCACCGGGTCGGGCACCGCGGCGCAGACCTGCATGAGCAACTGCGCGGCGTGCTCCGGCGCGAGCCGTTCGGCCAGCTCGGGCGCGGTCACCCAGGGCACCCCGGCCCAGTCGGTCTGCGGCGCGTAGCCGGTCGCCGCGACGAGCAGCTCGAGCCCCTCGGCCGGGTGCCCCGCGGCGGCGAGCAGGTGGGCGCGGGCGACCACGGCGCCGACGAAGGTGTGGTGGGACAGCGGGAAGAGGTCGACGCCCCCGCCGGCGGCCGTGGCGAGCCGGGCCAGCGTCTCGTGCACCTCAGGCAGGGTCGGCGCCTGCGCCAGCGCGCCGGCCACGTGCCCGGCGGCGTGGTCCAGCTCGCCCTCGTCGATCGCCAGCCGGGCCATGGCGAGCTCCTCCGCCGCGGAGAGCGCGCGGTCTTCCTCGGGCACGGCGTCCTCTCGTCGGGTGCGGTGGGCGGGGTCGAGTCGAGCCAGCCTAGGTGATGGCGGGCCGATTGGGTGATCAAATGCGCACTACTGTTCGTTCGATTGCTGAGATCGAGCCAAAGGTGCAAGACTGAGCAGCAAACGCGCGGCAACCGCGCACAGGGAGGAGCTTCCGTGACGCGTGCAGGGGCCGGAATGGCCGCCGACATCGACGAGCAGCCGGCCGGATACGAGCGGCTCCTCTCCACCGAGCACGCCGCCGAGATCGCCCGGGTGGCGGCGGTCATCGCCGAGCGTCGGCCGCGGCACGTGGTCTTCACCGCCCGAGGCACCTCCGACCACGCGGCGCTCTACGCCGCCTACCTCACCGAGATCCGGCTCGGCCTGCCCGCCGGGCTCGCCTCGCCGAGCGCGGTCACCGTCTACGGCGCCCGGCCCGACCTCTCCGACGCGCTGGTCGTCGGGGTCAGCCAGAGCGGCGGCTCACCGGACCTGACCGAGGTGCTGCGGGTGGCCCGGGCCTCCGGCGCGCTCACCCTCGCCATCACCAACGCGCCGGAGTCGCCGCTGACGGCCGCCGCCGAGCTGAGCGTGGACATCGCCGCCGGTCACGAGCGGGCGGTGGCGGCCACCAAGACGTACACGGCCGAACTGCTCGCCCTGCTCATGCTCGTCGAGGGGATCCGGGCCGGCGACGGGGCGTTGCCGGTCGAGGAGCGCGAGGCGCTCGCCGCGCTGCCCGAGCTGGCCGCCCGCACCCTGGCCGACCCCACCCCGGCGCAGCTGGCGCCCCGCTACCGGTTCGCCGCCCAGCTGGTCACCACCGGCCGCGGCTACGCCTACCCGACCGCGCGGGAGGCGGCACTCAAGCTGATGGAGACCTCCTACCTGCCGGCGCTCGCCTTCTCCGGCGCCGACCTGCTGCACGGCCCGCTCGCCATGACGGACCCGGACGTGCCGGTGCTCGCGGTGGTCGGCTCCGGGCCCGGTGGCCGATCGATGGGGGAGGTGCTGCCCCGGCTCGGTGAGCGCCGCGCCGACGTGGTGGTGGTCGGCTCGGCCGACGTCGAGGGGGCCACCCGGATCGCCGTCCCCGAGGTCGACGAGCGGTACGCCCCGCTGCTGGACATCCTGCCGCTGCAGCGGCTGGCGATGGCGTTGGCGCTGACCCGGGGCGAGGATCCGGACGCGCCGCGCGGGCTCAAGAAGGTCACCGCGACGATGTGAGGCGCGGCGTGGCACGCTGGTCAGCGTGTCCACGCTGCGCGACCTCGCCGAGGAGCACACCCACCTCCGTCCGGCGGACATCGACCACCTGCACCGGATAGCCGGCGACTGGCAGCTCCTCTCCGACCTGTCCTTCGCCGACCTGTTGCTCTGGGTGCCGGTGGACGCCGACGGCACGTTCCTCTGCGTCGCCCAGGTCCGCCCGACGACCGCGCCGACCGCGTACCAGGACGACCAGGTGGGCCGGATCGTCGGCGGGCCGGAGGTCGCGCACCTGGAGGTGGCGTACCGGCAGGGCCGGATCTGGCGAGAGGGCGACCCGGTCTGGTACGGCGACGTGCCGGCCCGGCACGAGGCGATCCCGGTCCGGCTGCGCGCCGCCGACGGGGAGGCCAGCGAGGTGATCGCGGTGGTCGGCCGGGACACCAACCTCTCCACCGCGCGTACCCCCAGCCAGCTGGAGCTGAACTACCTGACCACGGCCGACGACCTGGCCCAGATGATCGCCGACGGGACCTTCCCGCCGCCGCGGCACCCGGGGGAGACCACCTCCGCCCCCCGGGTCGGCGACGGCCTGGTCCGGCTGGACGCGAACGGCAAGGTCACCTACGCCAGCCCGAACGCCCAGTCGGCGTACCGGCGGCTGGGCTACGCCGCGCACCTGGTGGGCGAGGATCTGGCCGCGCTGCACCGCCGACTCGCCGGGGATCCGCTCGAGGGGACCGACGCGGCGAACGCGATCCTGGCCGCGCTGCGCGGTGACGCCCCGCCCCGCCGGGAGATCGACGCCCGCGGCGCCACCATGCTCACCCGGGCCCTGCCGCTGATGCCGGCCGGCGTGCCGATCGGCGCGCTGGTGCTGGTCCGGGACATCACCGAGGTACGCCGTCGCGACCGCGCCCTGATCACCAAGGACGCCACCATCCGGGAGATCCATCACCGGGTGAAGAACAACCTCCAGACGGTCGCCGCGCTGCTGCGCCTGCAGGCCCGCCGGGTCTCCATGCCGGAGGCCCGGGTCGCGCTGGAGGAGTCGGTACGCCGGGTCGCCTCGATCGCGCTGGTGCACGAGACGCTCTCCATGTCGAGCGACGAGGCGGTCGAGTTCGACGGCATCGTCGATCGGGTGGCCAGCGCGGCGACCGAGGTGGCGGCCACCGAGGTCTCCGTCGGCATGCGCCGCAAGGGGAGCTTCGGGGTGCTGCCCGCGGAGATCGCCACCTCGCTGGTGATGGTCCTCAACGAGCTGCTGCTCAACGCCGTCGAGCACGGCTTCCCGCCCTCGGACGCGGACGACGCGGCCGGCGGGCCGCTGGCCACCGAGCCGGCGCTCGGCGGGCCGGCCTCCGATGGGCCGCCTGCGGCGCGGCCGGAGGTGGTGGTCGCGGCGCACCGCTTCCGCAAGCAGCTGCACGTCTCGGTGACCGACAACGGCCGTGGCCTGCCCACCGGCTTCGACGCCGAACGGGGCGGAAACCTCGGGCTGCAGATCGTCCGGGCGCTGGTCACCGGGGAGCTGCGCGGCACCATCGAGCTGCGCGACGGCAGCACCGGCGGCACCGAGGCGATGATCGTCGTACCGCTGGCCCGGACCGCCCCGGACGGCCGCTCCGGCAGCTGACCTCCACGCTCCGGGTCTCCCGATCAGCGTGATACCTCTGCGGCATGAATATGCCGCAGAGGTATCACCCTGAACGAGCCGGGCACTCGGGAGCGCGACACGCCGCAACGCCGCATGTGCTCCGAGGCGTCGAAGGCGCCGAGCGGCCGGCGGCGGTCAGCGGGTGAGCAGGGCGACGGTCAGACCGGGGCGCTGCCAGACCTGCTCGACGGCGAAGCCGTTCCGCAGCGCGGCCCCCTTCGCGCCGGGCACCGCGGCGACCGGGTCGGGGCGCCGGCCGGCGACCACCAACCAGACCCGGGGCACGCCGCCCAGGCACTCGGCGGGCCGGTCGCACTCGGTCGCCCAGAGGCTGCCCCGACGGGCCTGCCCCTCGACCAGCAGCGCGTCCCGGGGACGCCGGTCGGGCAGCTGGTAGTCCAGCCCGAGGTCGAGGAAGAGCCAGCTGTCCCGGGGCGAGTAGACCACCGCGTCGCCGGGGCGCTGTCCGGCGGCGACGATCCGGGCCACCCCCCGGTAGTCGACCGGGGCGCTGCGCGGCCACTCGTGGGTGTGCCGCAGCGCGGTCTGGTCCGGCAGGCCGAGCAGCCCGGCCAGGGCCAGCACGGCGAGCCCGCCGGGCAGCGGCACCGCCGCCAGCGCCGCTGCGGCCAGCACGCAGCCGAACGGTACGACGAACACCAGGTAGCGGGGCACCCAGATCGGTACGCCCAGGCCGGCGGCGAAGAGTAGCAGGACCGGTAACAGCACCGCGCACCCGGGTAGCAGGGCGCGCCAGCCCAGCCGCGCGGCGCCGAGCGCGGCGAGCCCGACCAGCAGCCCACCCACCACGCTGCTCTGCGCGACCCCGCCCGGCAGCGCGATCAGATCGGCCGGCCGGACGAGGTCCACCCAGTTCAGCTGCCTGCCCCGTTGGCTCCGGGCGGCCAACGCGAGCGGGGCGGTCAGCAGCAGCGCCGGCAGTACGGCCGGCAGCCACCACCACCGCCCGTCCCGCCCGCGGCCCGGCCCGCCCTGCCCGCCGGCCGGGTCGGCGGGGGCGAGGCCGGCGCGGCGGGCGGCGAGTACCGCGACCGCGTGCGCGGCGAGCAGGGTGAGGGCGATCAGGTGGGTCAGCCCGAGCGCGGCGAGGGCGGCGGCGTATCCGGCCCAGCGGGCCCAGCCCGGGCGCCGCAGCGCGTCGACCAGCAGCAGGGTGGCGAGTACGGCGAAGAAGGTGGCCAGCGCGTACGGCCGGGCCTCCTGGGCGTACCGGGAGGTGCCGGGCAGCACCGCGAAGAGCAGGCCGGCGAGCAGGCCGACGCGGGCCCCGGCGAGCCGTTGGCCGAGCAGCGCGGTCAGCGCCGCGGCTCCCGTCATGGCCAGCACCGACGGCGCCCGCAGCGCGACCACCGAGTCCCCGGCCAGCGCCACCCAGCCGTGCATGAGCAGGTAGTACGGCCCGGTCGCCGCGTCGATGGTGCCGGCCAGCCGGACCAGGTCGCCGACCGACCGGGTGGCCGCGCTCCAGGTGGCCAGCTCGTCCCGCCAGAGCTGGGCGCGGCCCAGCTCGACCCCGGTGACCAGCAGGGTCAGCAGCGCCGGCGCCAACCAGACCGTCGCGCCCCGCAGCCCCGAGGACCGGCTCGCTCCGCCTCCGGCCGGGGTTGCCCGATGCGACCTATCGGACAATCCACCCACAGGGCCGAGCCTCGCACACGCTCCGGCGCGCCGGGGCGGGAGCAGGCGTACCGAGGTCGGCCCGTGATGTGGGATCCGGCACCCACTCATTGGCCGGCACCCATGGGGTGTGGCAGCATGGCGAGCATGACCGCCGCCGTCGTACGTCGCTTCGTGGCCCGTCGCCACGTCGACTACGGCCGCGTGCGCAGCGCCATCTGTCCGGCCAACTGACGACGCCCGACAAATCTGTCTCGGGCGCGCTCCGCGCCGGCCCTCTCGACACCGTTGTCCCGAGCCCGCTCTGACGGGCCGGCCGCCGCGCCCGCGTACCCACCGAGGCTCAGCAGACAACGGAGGACGCCGCGATGGCGGTCAGCAGCATTCCAGCCCGGTCCGACGACCCGACGACGCGTTCCGCCCGGGCACCGCGTCGTGCCCGGGGCGAGGGGCAGTGGGCGCTCGGCCACCGCGAGCCGCTCAACCCCAACGAGCGGATCAAGAAGGACGACAACCCGCTCAACGTCCGGGCCCGGATCGAGAACATCTACGCCCACCGGGGCTTCGCCTCCATCGATCCGCAGGACCTGCGCGGCCGGTTCCGCTGGTGGGGTCTCTACACCCAGCGCAAGGCGGGCATCGACGGCGGGCGCACCGCCGTGCTCGAGCCGCACGAGCTGGAGGACGAGTACTTCATGCTCCGGGTCCGGGTGGACGGTGGCCAACTGTCCCTCGCCCAGCTGCGGACCATCGCCGACATCTCGCGGGAGTTCGCCCGGGACACCGCCGACATCACCGACCGGCAGAACATCCAGCTGCACTGGATCCGGGTCGAGGACGTGCCCGAGATCTGGCGCCGGCTGGAGGCGGTCGGCCTGGAGACCACCGAGGCCTGCGGTGACTGCCCCCGGATCGTGCTGGGCAGCCCGGTCGCCGGGGTGGCCGAGACGGAGCTGATCGACCCGACGCCGGCGATCGACGAGATCGTCCGTCGCTACGTGGGCGACCCGGAGTACTCGAACCTGCCGCGCAAGTTCAAGTCGACCATCTCCTGGCAGGCGGACACCCCGTACCAGGCGAACGACATCGCGTTCCTCGGCGTGGACCACCCCGAGCACGGCCCCGGCTTCGACCTCTGGGTCGGCGGCGGCCTCGCCACCAACCCGATGCTCGCCCAGCGGCTGGGTGTCTGGGTGCCGCTGGCCGAGGTGCCGGACGTCTGGGTGGGTGTGGTCGGCATCTTCCGCGACTACGGCTACCGCCGGCTGCGCAACCGGGCCCGGTTGAAGTTCCTGGTCGCGGACTGGGGCGTGGAGAAGTTCCGGGAGGTGCTGGAGAAGGAGTACCTGGGCCGGGCGCTGCTCGACGGTCCGGCCCCGGAGCTGCCCGAGCGGCCGATCGACCACATCGGTGTGCACCGGCAGCGGGACGGCCGCAACTACGTCGGGGCCGCCCCGGTGGTCGGCCGGGTCTCCGGCGGGCAGCTCGCGAAGCTGGCCGACGCGGTGCAGGCGCACGGCAGCGACCGGATCCGGCTCACTCCGTACCAGAAGCTGCTGGTGCTGGACGTCGCGCCGGAGCGGACCGAGTCGCTGGTCGGTGCGCTGCGCGAGATCGGCCTGGAGGCCCGGCCGTCGGCCTGGCGGCGCGGCACCATGGCCTGCACCGGCATCGAGTTCTGCAAGCTCGCGATCGTCGAGACCAAGGCGCGGGGCGAGGAGTTGGTGGCCCGCCTGGAGCAGCGGCTGCGCGACTTCGACGCGGACATCTCCATCCACCTAAACGGCTGCCCGAACGCCTGCGCCCGCACCCAGGTGGCCGACATCGGCCTCAAGGGTCAGCTGGTGCTCGGCCCGGACGGTCGCCAGGTGGAGGGCTTCCAGGTGCACCTCGGCGGCGGCCTCGGCATGGCCGCCGGGCAGACCTCGGGCTTCGGCCGCAAGCTGCGCGGCCTGAAGACCACCGCCGAGGAGCTTCCGGAGTACGTGGAACGGCTGGCCCGCCGCTATCTGGCCGGCCGGCACGCGGGCGAGCCGTTCGCCCAGTGGGTGATCAGAGTCGACGAGGAGGAACTGCGATGAGCAGCGAGAACCGTGCGGCACCCCTGTACTGCCCGTACTGCGGCGAGGAGGATCTGCGGCCGAGCGAGGCGGGCCACGGCGCCTGGGAGTGCCACGCCTGCGCGCGGGTCTTCACGGTGAAGTTCACCGGTCTGCTCAGCCGGGCGGTGAACCGATGAGCCTCGTGTCGGCGGCGAACCTCGGTCTGGTGGGGACGGTGGGTACGGAGCCCGCCGGCCCGGCCCGGCGGGCTCCGGAGGAGTTGCGCGCGCTGGCCGAGCGGGCCGGCCGGGAACTGGAGGGCGCGCCGGCCCTGGAGATCGCCCGCTGGGCCGCGGAGACCTTCGGCGACCGGTTCTGTGTGACCAGCTCGATGGCGGACGCGGTGCTGGCCCACCTGGTCTCCCGGGTGGCGCCCGGGGTGGACGTCGTCTTCCTCGACACCGGCCTGCATTTCCCCGAGACGCTTCGGGTACGCGACGAGGTGGCTCGGACGCTGCCGGTGAACGTCCGGTCGATCCGGCCCCGGCTGACCGTGGGCCAGCAGGACGGCCAGTACGGGCCGCGGCTGTTCAACAAGTCCCCGGACGACTGCTGCCAGCTGCGCAAGGTGGAGCCGCTGGAGCGGGCGCTGACCGGTTACGACGCGTGGGCCGCCGGGCTGCGCCGGGACGAGTCGCCGACCCGGGCCAACACGCCGGTGGTGACGTTCGACGCGCGACGCGGAAGGGTCAAGGTGAACCCGATCGCGGCCTGGTCACAGGCCGACGTGGACGGCTACATCGCCCGGTGGAACGTGCCGGTCAACGAGCTGTTCAAGCAGGGCTACGGTTCGATCGGCTGCTGGCCGTGCACCCGTCGGACCAAGGCGGGGGAGGACCCGCGGGCCGGCCGGTGGGCGATGTTCGAGAAGACCGAGTGCGGACTGCACGTCTGACCCGGCCGATCCGGCGGGTACCGACCGGGGCGGTGGCGGCGCGCCCGTGCGCCGACCCCGTCGTCCTGGTCGCGCACGGCAGCCGTGATCCGCGGGCTGCCGCGGCGACCAGGGCACTGGCCCGGGCGGTGTCGGCGGCCCGCCCGGGCACCCCGGTCTCGGCGAGTTGGCTCGATCACACCGGCCCCGGCCCGGCCGAGGCGCTCCGGGCGCTGGCCGCCGCCGGGCACCCGAGGGTGGTGCTGGTCCCGTTGCTGCTGACCGCCGCCTACCACCGTCGGGTGGACATTCCGGCGGCGGTCGCCGAGGCCCGGGTGGCGGCGCCGGACCTGGCGGTGCGGGTGACCGATGTGCTGGGACCGGCCGACGGGGTGGTGGACCCGGGCCTGCTGTCCGGCCTGCGGCGCCGGTTGGCGCAGGCGGAGCCGGGTCGGTTCGACGCGCTGGTGCTGGCCGCGGCGGGCACCCGGGATCCGCGGGCGCGGGGCTCGGTGGGGCGGGTCGCCGCCGCCCTCGGCCTCGCCTACGGCGTGCCGACCCGGGTGTCGTACGCCTCGGCGGCGCCGCCGGCGGTCGGCGCGGCGGTCACCCGGCTGCGGGCGGACGGCGCCCGTCGGGTGGCCGTGTCGGCGTACTTCCTGGCCCCCGGCCTCTTCCACGACGCGGTGACGATGTCGGCGGGCGCGGCCGGCGCGGTCGCCGTCGCCGCCCCGCTCACCGACGCCCCGGAGCTCGCGGACCTGGTGCTGCGCCGGGTCGACGCCGCACTGGGCCAACCGGGCGGGCTGGTCCGGCCGGGCGTGCTGGCCCAGCCGGCTGCGCTGGCCTGGCCGGGTACGCCGGCTTGACGGAGTGCGCTGGGTTGACGGAGTGGGCCGGCGGGGCCGGGACAGCAGAACGCCCCGCCGGGTCGGGCCCGGCGGGGCGTGCAGCTGTGTCGGTGGTCAGGCGGAGTGAGCGCGCAGCACCCGGAGGCCGCCGCGACGCTTCACAGCGCGCCGCTCCTCCTCGCTCATCCCGCCCCAGACGCCGGCGTCCTGACCCGACTCGAGCGCCCACTGCAGGCACTGGTCGGTCACGGAGCAGCGCCGGCAGACGGCCTTGGCCTGCTCGACCTGCAGCAGAGCCGGACCGGACGTCCCGATCGGGAAGAACAGCTCCGGGTCCTCGTCGCGGCAGACAGCATGGTGACGCCAGTCCATGGCGGCAACACTCCTCATTCTGGATGGGTGGCAAATCGTGCTTCGGTGCTTTTCCTATATGCATCAGCAATGCCGGTCGTTACGGTTCGCGTCCGACTATTCGGCATTGCGTGAGCAGGCTGTTGGCCCCGGGGACCTGCTGGAACTGCTCAACCTGCCGAGCATATCCAGGCAATGTCCCGGTAACTCAAGTTCGCTTGTGAATACTTTCACGAACTCACACGATGTCAAGGGTGACGCTCAGAAAAACCTCCGTGCGGTGAGCAAGCCCACAACCCTTTTGTCCCGGTTCCAGAGCGCTCTGGTTACCCGGCGTACCACAGTCGAGGATCAATATAGTACAGTCCGCATGACATTGCTGACATTTCCGGCACCTGCCCCTCGGTGTGGCGGCCGTCGCGTCGGCGGGATCACGGCCGCGTCAACCAAGGGCAGTACCCGAGACCTAGCAGATTACTCTCAGTGCGGCGGGAATGGATGCGAATCTAACTTTCTCCCGCTCACCCAGGTAGTCGCCATCCAGCTGGAACGCCTGCGGACGGCTGGAGACCAGCGTGAACTCCGCGACGTCGTGCAGTCGCAGCACCTGCTTGCCGCGCGGGTCGGGGCGCGTGGACAGGAATTGGGTCACCGTCCGTGTCGTACTCGGCACCCGAAGCTGGCGTAACGCCAGCACGTCCAGGCCGAGGTCGAAGGACGCCTCCGGGTTCGGGTTGATCTCCCGGTCGCCCAGGTACGTCCACGGTGCCGTGTTCTGGATGATGACCGTCGCGAGCTCGTCCTCCGCCGGCTCACCCGGCCGCTCCAGGCTGACCGCCGGATGCCGACGGTCCGAGGCGAAGAAGTACTGGCTGAGGATGGCGCGCAGGTAGAGGCTCGGGCTGGACACCCGTCCCCGGCGGCGGGCCTGCTCGACCCGGTGGATCACCGCGGCGTCGACCCCGAACCCGGCGCAGAAGGTGAAGTAGCGGTCGTCGGCGCGACCCAACCCGATCGTGCGGTAGCGGCCCAGCCGCAGCGCCTCCAGGATCATGCTGGTGCCCTCCGGCCACTCCCGGGGCAGGCCCAGCGCCCGTGCGAAGACGTTGGTCGAACCGCCCGGCACGGTCGCGAGAGCCGGCAGCCGCTCGGCCGGTGAGAGAGCGCCGGGCACGGTCGGCGGCTCCGCGGCCATCAGCCCGTTGACCACCTCGTTCACCGTGCCGTCGCCACCGAGGGTGACGACGACGTCCACCCCCTCCTCGGCGGCCTCCCGGGCCAGCGCGGTGGCGTGCCCGCGTCGGCGGGTGTACCGCACGGAGAGGTCGACTTCGCTGCGCAGCGCCCGGACCAGCACGTCCCGGCTGCGTTCGCTGGTGGTGGTGGCCTTCGGATTGACCACCAGGACGGCCCGCATGGGCGGCACTGTACCCCCCGGTAGCCCGGGTATCGTGGCGCGCGTGACCATCGACTCGGACCCGATTCCCGTCACGCTCCGCTGGGCGGTGCGGCTGCTGCGCGCCGAGGCGGTGGCCGTCGGGCTGATCGCCGTCTGGCTGCTCTGGGCCGACCTGACCGCCGACACCACCGCCGGCCTCACCTCGGCGTTGCTGGTGACCGTCTTCACCGTCGGCGCGGCGGCGGCGCTCTGGGCGCTCGGCGGGGCGCTGGCCCGGTGCCGTGCCGGGGCGCGCGCCCCGGCGATCGTGCTCCAGCTGATGCTGCTGCCGATCGGCTGGTACATGATCCAGGGTGGTCTGGGCTGGCTGGGCGTACCGCTGATGGCGCTCGGCCTCGGGGTCAGCGCGCTGCTGTTGAGCCCGCCCACCAACCGCGCGCTGGGCTTCGCCGCGCCCGGGGAGCCGAGCGCCGGCCGGTAACCGGCCGGGCGGCGGTCAGTAGCCGGAGCGGCGGGTGAGCAGCGAGATGGTCGCCCGCCCGTCGGCGGCGGTGGCGGACGCCGCAGTGGTCAGCGCGGTGAGCACCTTCCAGGCGAACGACGACTCGGCGGGGAGCGTGGCGCCGCGGACGGTCGGCACGGTCACCTCGACGGTCAGCGCGTCCTCGGTCACCGAGAAGCGGCACTCCAACTCGGCGTCCCGGGTGGCGATGGCGAGCAGCATCGCGCACGCCTCGTCGACGGCGATGCGCAGATCCTCGATCTCGTCGAGGGCGAACTGCAGCCGGGCCGCGAGACCGGCGGTGGCGGTGCGGAGCACCCCCAGGTAGCCGCCGTCGGCGGGCACGGTGAGGTGCACGATGTCGTCGTCGGTGGCCGACTGGCCGGTCAGTTGAGTCACCACTCATCCCCCCGGTCGGGGACTCTACCCGGTCAGGCGGACGGGTGGGTGGGGGCCGCCGCCGCCTGGCGGGCCAGCCCGTGCAGCGCGTCCCCGCTGAGCCGGTAGGGGACCCACTCGTCCATCTTGTCGGCGCCGATCGCGGCGTAGAAACCCGCCGCCGGATTCCAGTCGATCATCCACCACTCGAGCCGGCGGTAACCGCGCTCGACGCAGATCGCGGCGAGGGTGGCCAGCAGCAGTCGGCCCGCACCGGTGCCCCGGGCCGTCGGGCGGACGTAGAGGTCCTCCAGGTAGATGCCGTGCACACCGGCCCAGGTGGAGAAGTTGAGGAACCAGAGCGCGAACCCGACCGGCTGGTCGTCGGCGTCGACGGCCACATGCCCGAAGAGCGCCGGCGCCGGGCCGAACAGGGCTGCGTCCAACTGCTCGGCGGTCAGGTGGCACTGCTCGGGCGCCCGCTCGTACGCCGCCAACTCGTGCACCATCGCGACGACGGCCGGCACGTCCGTGGGACGTGCCGGCCGGATCGTCGGTGCCTCGGTACCGAGGGTCACGCCTTCTTGGTCTCCCAGAAGATCTTGGAAATCTCGTCGATCTTCTGCAGCAGCTGGTCGGCGGTGGCCGGGTCGAGGCTGCCCTTGACGCCGCCGGAACCGGCGAGCTTCGTGGCCTCGTTGAAGAGCTGGTGCAGCTGCGGGTACTTCTCGAAGTGCGTGGCCTTGAAGTAGTCGGTCCAGAGCACCCAGAGGTGGTGCTTGACCAACTCGGCCCGCTGCTCCTTGATGATGACCGCGCGGGTGCGGAACTCCGGGTCGGTGTTCGCCTGGTACTTCTCGCAGATCATTTTGACCGACTCGGCCTCGATCCGGGCCTGGGCCGGGTCGTAGACGCCGCAGGGCAGATCGCAGTGAGCGCTCGCGGTTACGCGGGGCGTAAGGATGCGTGGAAGTCGCATCGGGATCCTCCATGGGAAGTTTGCGATGATCCAAGCCGACATTACTCCTGGAGGGGCTCCCCGACCGGGTGGAGGTGAAACCATGCAGGAAGATCACACCGCCCGGGTGCCCCGGCTGCGTCGGCCACTGAGCGCCGTGCTGGTGACCGGCCCGTCCATGGCGCCCACGCTGCGCCACGGAGACGCCGTGCTGGTGCGGCCGGGCGGCCGTCGGGTCCGCCCCGGCGACGTCGTGGTGGCGGTCTTCCGCAGCCGCCCCGAGTTGCTGGTCGTCAAGCGCGCCGTGCGGCAGCAGGACGGTGGCTGGTGGCTGCGCGGCGACAACGACCTGGTCACCGACGACTCCCGGGCGTACGGCGTGGCCGACGTCCACGGCCGGGTGGTGGCCCGCTACTGGCCGCGCCCCGGACGGGTACGGCCCCGGCCGTTATGACCCTGCTCACATCCGAGGGGCAGTGCCGACACTATGCTCGGAAGTGCCCGGGTGACCCCCCGCACCGCGTGCCACCGCTCGCCGCCCACCTCGCGCCCGAGTCGGCCGCCCCATCTGCTCGACAGATCTTGGAGTCACCAATGTCTTCGTCCATCGTGGACCCCGCCGATCCCGTCTTCCGGCTGCACCGGGGCGGCAAGATGGCCGTCACCTCGACGGTGCCGCTCACCAGCCGGGAGGACCTCTCCCTCGCGTACACCCCCGGGGTGGCCCGGGTGTGCGAGGCGATCGCCGCCGATCCGGCCCTGGCCGCCGACTACACCTGGGCCGCGCACGCCGTCGCGGTGGTCACCGACGGCTCGGCGGTACTCGGGTTGGGCAACATCGGGCCGCGCGCCGCGCTGCCCGTGATGGAGGGCAAGGCGGTGCTGTTCAAGCAGTTCGCCGGCGTCGACGCGGTGCCGGTCTGCCTGGACACCCAGGACGTGGACGAGATCGTGGCGACGGTGCGGGCGCTGGCGCCCTCGTTCGGCGGGATCAACCTGGAGGACATCAGCGCGCCGCGCTGCTTCGAGGTGGAGCGCCGGCTCGACGAGGCGTTGGACATCCCGGTCTTCCACGACGACCAGCACGGCACCGCGATCGTGGTGCTCGCCGCGCTGCGCAACGCCGCGGCGCTGCTCAACCGCAAACTCGGCGACCTGCGGGTGGCGGTCAGCGGGGCGGGCGCGGCCGGTGTCGCGGTGACCAGGATGCTGGTCGCCGGCGGGGTGAACCCCGACCAGGTGGTGGTCTGCGACTCGAAGGGGATCCTGAGCCGGCAGCGCACCGGCCTGACCGGGACGAAGGCCGAGCTGGCCGCGACGACCAACGCCGACGACCGCGCGGGCGACATCACCGAGGCGCTGCGCGGCGCGGACGTGCTCATCGGCGTCTCGGGCGGGCAGATCCCGGAGGCGGCGGTGGCCGGGATGGCCCCGGGTGGCATCGTCTTCGCGCTGGCCAACCCCACGCCCGAGGTGCACCCCGAGGTGGCCGCCCGGCACGTGGCGGTGGTGGCCACCGGGCGCAGCGACTACCCGAACCAGATCAACAACGTGCTGGCCTTCCCGGGTGTCTTCCGGGGCGCGCTGGACGCCCGGGCGACCCGGATCACCGACGCGATGAAGGTGGCCGCCGCGGACGCCATCGCCGGCGTGGTCGCCGAGGCGCTGACCGCCGAGGCGATCGTCCCGTCGCCGTTGGACCCGCGGGTCGCCCCGGCGGTTGCCGAGGCGGTGGCCGAGGCGGCCCGCCGCGACGGTGTCGCCCGCGCCTGACCCGGCGGTGCGGGCGCCTGCTCCGGCCCGCCTCTGATCCGACCGATCGGCCCCGGCCGCCGCGCCGCGCGGTGACCGGGGCCCTTCTGTGCGGCCGATCGGCTTGTTACCGTGCCGATCATGCGTGCTGCCTTCGTCTCCCGCTTCGACGACGCCAACCCGCTCGCCGCGCTCGCCGTGGGCGAGCGGCCCGAGCCGGACCATCCGGGCGAGGACTGGGTGACCGTGCAGGTGCGGGCCAGCTCGCTCAACCACCACGACCTCTGGTCGCTGCGCGGGGTCGGTCTCGCCGAGGCGCAGCTGCCGATGATCCTCGGCTGCGACGCCGTCGGGGTGGACCCGGAGGGCAACGAGGTGGTCGTCTACCCGGTGGTGCCGACCCCGGGTGACCCGCGCGGGGTCTCCATCCTCTCCGAGCACTTCCCCGGCACCTTCGCCGAGCGGGTGGCCGTGCCGCGGCCCAACCTGGTGCCGCTGCCCGACGGGTTGTCGCCGACCGACGCCGCCTGCCTGCCCACCGCCTGGCTGACCGCCTGGCGGATGCTCACCACGAAGGGGCGGGTCGAGGACGCCGACGCCGTTCTGGTGCAGGGCGCCGGCGGGGGCGTCGCCACGGCGGCCGTCGCGCTCGCCGTGGCGATGGGCAAGCGGGTCTACGCGACCAGTCGGGACGCGGGCAAGAGGGACCGGATCGCCGCCCTGGGCGCGACGGCGGTCGAGCCGGGGGCCCGGCTGCCGGAGCGGGTGGATGTGGTGATCGAGACCGTCGGGGCGGCCACCTT
The DNA here is from genome assembly GCF_040649635.1 of Micromonospora sp. NPDC048909. Taxonomy (NCBI): domain Bacteria; kingdom Bacillati; phylum Actinomycetota; class Actinomycetes; order Micromonosporales; family Micromonosporaceae; genus Micromonospora; species Micromonospora sp. NPDC048909. The sequence continues at coordinate 314,368 of NZ_JBEZFU010000003.1, forward strand.
CGACCACTCGCTGAAGTCCGCCGCGCCGATGGCCCGGATCGTGGTCTCCGGGGCGACCGCCGGCCACGAGCCGAAGGTCAACCTGCGCCGGGTCTTCGCCATGCAGTTGGAGATCCTCGGCACCTCGATGGGCACCCCCGGCGAGCTGTACGACCTGCTCGCGTTCTGCGCGGACCGGCAGGTGCGTCCCGTGGTGGACAGCGTGATCCCGTTCAGCGGGGTCGAGGAGGCGTTCGCCCGCCTGCACGGCGGCGAGGCCTTCGGCAAGGTCGTCCTGGACCACACCGCCTGACCCGCGCCGGCCGCGGCCGGCCTCGCAAGTCCGCGCGCCGCGACCGGCCTCGCAAGATCCGCGCAACTTCAGAGAAAGAGTGGCCTCCCGACGCCGGAAGGCCACTCCTTCCGGGAAAGTGCGCGGATCTTGAGCCGGGGCGGCGGTTGTCAGAGGTGGTCGTCGAAGGTGGCCAGGTCGTCGCGGGCCGCGTCGGAGGAGATCCGACCCTTGGCCGCCGCGTCGCCGTAGAGCGACCAGCGCAGGAACTCGACCGTGGTGTCCGAGACCAGGCGCAGCGACGCGCCGTCGGCCAGCAGCGCCCGGCCGTGGTCGCCCTTGGTCAGGCTGAGCATCGCCTTCGGCCACGGCACCGCGTCGTACACCGCCTTGCCCGCCGCGTACTCGACTACCTCGTCCCGCTCGCCGTGCACGAAGAGCTGCGGGGCGGCGGCCCCGGCGAACGCGGTGCCCACGCCCAGGGACGTACCGGCGAACACCACGCCGGCGTCCAATCGCTCGTCCCGTCCGCCGGTGAAGAGACCGACGGTGGTCACCCCGCCGGCCGAGTGCCCGGCTGCCGCCACCCGGTCGCCGGCGAGCCGACCGCGCAGCGGGTCACCCGCCTTGCCGTCCAGCGCCAGCACCTGGGTCAGGACGTACGACACGTCGGCCGGCTGGTTCAGCACGTCGAGCACGTTGCCGTCGGCACCCCGGGCGGTGTGCGGAAAGGTCGGCGCGGCCACCACGAACCCGGCCGCCGCCCAGCGGGTGAGCAGCGTGGCGTAGTCGGCCGGCCGGCCGCCCAGGCCGTGGCTGAACATCACCACCGGGAACTTCCCGTCGGCCGCGGTCGCGGAGCGCTCCGGCGTACCACCGGCCCGCCCGGTCGCCGGATACCAGACGGTCACCGGCAGCGGCCGGCCGTCGCGGTCCAGCTTCAGCTGCCGTACGCCGACCGCGAAGCTCTTCGCCGGCGCGGTGCCGGCGGGCACCCGGGGAGCCGGCGTGGCGCTGCGCGGCGGGTCGACCGGGACGCGGTTCTCGGTGGCCGGGGCGTCCCCGGAGCAACCCACCAGGCCGGCCGTGAACAGGGTGGCGGCGAGCAGGGCGGGAGCGCGGCGGCGAGACATGAAATCGATTGTGCCCGCATCGCCCGACCGCCGGGACGGTAACCCACCCGCCCCGCCCGCCCCGTGCCGCCGCCCACTCCCGTCGATCATGCAGTTGTGGTGCCGGAAAAGGTATGGCAAGCCCGGTTTGCGAGGCACCACAACTGCATGATCCACGCTGCGGGGTGGGCGGGGGTTGGGGGCGGGGGTTGGGGGTGGGTCAGGGGGCGGGGCGGGAGGTGTAGGTGGTGAGGGTGGGGGAGTGGGCGTCGGCGGGGAGGCGTCGGGCGGCGGCCGGGTCGTCGTAGAGGGTCCAGCGGAGGAAGTCGGTGGTGGTGGCGAGGACCTGGGCGAAGCCCGGCCGGCCGGGGGTGAGGTACTCACCGTGGCCCTGCCCGAGCAGGCTGAGGAACGCGGCCGGCCCGGAGGTGCGGTCGTACGCGGCCCGGCCCACCGCCACCGGCACCACCGGGTCGGCGGTGCCGTGCACGAAGAGCAGCGGGGCGGCCGGTCCGGCGAAGCTGCCGGCGAGACCGCCGCCGGCGATGACCACCCCGGCGCGCAGCCGGGTGGAGTGCCCGGCGGCGAACATCCCGGCGGTGGTGAAGCCGCCGGCCGAGTGGCCGGCCGCGGCGAAGCGGGTCACGTCGAGGTGCCCGGCGAGCGGGTCGCCCGGGCCCTCGGCGAGCCGGACCAGGTGCCGGATCACCCGCCAGCCGTCGGCCGGCTGGTGGCGGACGTCGGCCCGGGTGAAGTGAGCCGCACCCCGCCGGGTGTGCGGGTAGGCCGGCGCGGCCACCACGAAGCCCGCGGCGGCCCACCGGCTGGTCAACCCGGCGTGCAGCTCCGGCAGGCTGTCCAGCCCGTGGCTGTAGACCACCACCGGGAACTGTCCGGCGGCCACCTCGCCGCCCGCCACGGGATACCAGACCGTGACCGGCAGGGGGCGCGCCGAGCGCGGGTCGAGGGTGAACGTGCGCACGCCGACGGCGTACGTGCCCTCGGGTGCCCGGCGCGCCGGGGCCGTGCCGCCGGTCGCGGCGGTGGCCGGTGCGCAGCCGGTGAGCAGCGCCGTCACCAGCACGGCCGCCAGCCGCCTCGCCCCCATGCGTCCACGGTAGGTGGCCGGCCGCCTGTCGCGTCCCCACCGTCCGGCTCCGGTACGCCCACCTTCTCGGCCGGAACCGCTCCACCGCCCGGTCCGACCCGTGGGCCACGGCCACGCGGGACGGCCGGGCTCGACCGGCTTCGCTAGGGTCACCTGCATGTCTGAGAACTACAGCGACCCGAGCGGCAACACCGAGGCGTTCCGGGCGTTCGTCAATCCCGCGGAGGCCGACGCGCCCGCCGCCACCGCCAACCGGATGCCGATGGTGCTCGGCGCCGCCGTGGTCGCGGCGCTGCTGCTCGCCCTGGCCATCTGGCTCGCGGTCGCCTGATCCCCGGCGGCTCGCAAGCCGCGGCGGTCGGGCGGCCCAGCCGAACCTCGTCAGCTCGCCCGGGCGGTCACCTCGCGGGCCGCGCGGGCGATCTCGCCCTCCTCGTCGGTGCCGATCACGCAGACCGCGACCTCGGCGCCCTCCGGTGAGATGAGCCGGTCGCCCTCGCCGGCGTTGCGCGCCGGGTCCACCGCGATGCCGAGCCGGTCCAGGCCGGCCAGGGCGGCGGCGCGCACCGGGGCGGCGTGCTCGCCGACCCCGGCGGTGAAGGTGACCGCGTCGACCCGGCCGAGCAGCGCGTAGTACGCCCCCACGTAGCTGGTGATCCGCCGGCAGTAGACGTCGAAGGCGAGCGCCGCCGCCGGGTCGCCGGCCGACCGGCGCTTCAGCACCTCGCGCATGTCGTTCGCACCGGCCAGCCCGAGCAGCCCGCTGCGGTGGTTGAGCAGGTCGTCGATGTCGTCCACCGAGAACCCGCCCTCGCGGCGCAGGTGGAAGACGACGGTCGGGTCCAGGTCGCCGCTGCGGGTGCCCATCACCAGGCCCTCCAGCGGGGACATGCCCATCGAGGTGGCCACGCTGCGACCGCCGGATACCGCGCAGGCGCTGGCCCCGTTGCCCAGGTGCAGGGTGATGGTGTTCAACTCCCCGTACGGTCGGCCGAGCAGCTCGGCGGTGCGGCGGGAGACGAACGCGTGCGAGGTGCCGTGGAAGCCGTACCGGCGGATGCCGTACCGCTTGGCGACGTCGCGCTCGATCGCGTAGGTGGCGGCGGCCTCCGGCAGGGTGCGGTGGAACGCGGTGTCGAAGACCGCGACCTGCCCCACGCCGGGCAGCGCCTGCCGGGCCACCTCGATGCCGGCCAGGTTGGGCGGGTTGTGCAGCGGGGCCAGCGGAACCAGGTCGTGGATCGCGGCCAGCACCTCGTCGTCGATCAGCACCGGCTCGCCGAACCGCTTGCCGCCGTGCACCACCCGGTGTCCCACCGCGGCCAGGCCGGTGAGGTCGAGCCCGGCGAGGATCTGCCGGACGGCGGTCTCGTGGTCGGCCGGCCCGCCCCCGGGCTCACCGATCCGTTCCACCGTGCCCCGGTCCCGTACCTCGTCGCCGTCGTAGAGCCGGTACTTCACCGATGACGACCCGCAGTTGAGCACCAAAATCCGGCTCATCCGGTCTCCCCGTCCGTCGCGGCGGCCTGGATCGCGGTGATCGCCACCGTGTTGACGATGTCCGGCACGGTGGCGCCCCGGGACAGGTCGTTGACCGGTCGGCGCAGGCCCTGCATCACCGGCCCGACGGCGACCGCCCCGGCGGAGCGCTGCACCGCCTTGTACGTGTTGTTGCCGGTGTTCAGGTCGGGGAAGATGAACACCGTCGCGCGGCCGGCGACCGGGCTGCCCGGCAGCTTGGTGGCGGCGACCGCGGGGTCGATCGCGGCGTCGTACTGGATCGGCCCCTCCACCAGCAGCTCGGGGCGGCGCTCCCGGACCAGCGCGGTGGCCGCCGCGACCTTCTCCACGTCGGCGCCCGCACCCGAGCTGCCGGTCGAGTAGGAGAGCATCGCCACCCGCGGCTCGATGCCGAACCGGGCCGCGGTGTCCGCCGACGAGATGGCGATGTCGGCGAGCTGGGCGGCGTCCGGGTCGCGGTTGACCGCGCAGTCGCCGTAGACCAGCACCCGGTCGGCGAGCAGCATGAAGAAGACGCTGGAGGCGACCGAGACGTCGGGAAGCGTACGGATGATCTCGAACGCCGGGCGGATGGTGGCGGCCGTGGTGTGCGTCGCCCCGGAGACCATGCCGTCGGCGTATCCGGCGCGCACCATCATGGTGCCGAAGTAGTTGGGCTGGGCCACGATGTCGTGCGCCAGCTCAGCGGTGACTCCCCGGTGCGCACGCAACCCGGCGTACTCGGCGGCGAACCCGTCCCGCCACTCGCTGGTGACCGGGTCCACCACCTGCGCGTCGCCGACGTCGACGCCGAGCTCCCGGGCCCGCCGGGCGATGTCGTCGGGCCGGCCGAGCAGGGTCAGCTCGGCGACGCCCCGGCGCAGCAGGATCTCCGCCGCGCGCAGGATGCGCTCCTCGGCCCCCTCGGGCAGCACCAGGCGCCGGGGACGGGCGCGGGCCCGGTCGATCAGCTCGTTCTCGAACATCAGCGGGGTGACCCGGTTCGAGCGGCTGACGCTCAGCCGCCGGGCGAGGTCGTCGGTGTCCACGCAGCGTTCGAAGGCGCCGAGCGCGGCCTCGACCTTGCGCGGGTTGGCCGCGCTGGGCCGACCCTCGATCCGGCTGGACGCGGCCACCGTGTCGTAGCTGTCGGTGCGCACGGAGAGCACCGCGAGGCCGGTGTTCAGCTCCTCCACCAGCCGCATCACCCGCGGGTCCGGTTGCTCGCCGAGGGTGAGCACCAGACCGGCCAGGGAGACCTGCCCGGCCACGTGCGCGGCGCTCGCCGCCACCAGCAGGTCGGCCCGATCTCCCGGGGTGATCATCAGCGCGCCCGGGGTCAGGTGGTCGAGCAGGATCGGCACGTGGGCCGCGCCGACCACGTAGGCGAGCACGTCCCGGCCGAGCGCGCTCTCGTCGCCGGCCAGCAGCGTCGCGTCCAGCGCCGTCGCCACCTCGGCCACCGTGGGCGCCGACACGCTCGGCACCTCCGGGATGGCGTACGCCGGGACGGGCAGTTCCGGCAGCGTCATCGGGCCGGAGACCCGGTTGGCCATCACGGCGAGCACGGTCGCGCCCAGGTCGGCCAGGTCGTGGTACGCGCCGCGGGCCGCCGCCGCGACGGCCGCGGGTTCCTGGCCGAAGCCGTCCACCACGGGCACCACGACGCTGCCGAACTCGGTGGCCAGCCGGGCGTTGAACGCCAGCTCACGGGGGCGGGCCGGGTCGCCGGTGTCGTCGAAGTCGCTGCCCACCACGACCACCGCCGGGCAGCGCCGTTCCACCGCCCGGTAGCGCTCGACGATGCGGGAGATCAGCTCCTCGCGGCGGCCGTCGGCAACCAGCGTGGTGGCCTCGGCGTAGGTCGCCCCGGCCAGGTCGGCCGGCGGCAGGTCGATCCGGTAGCGCTCGCTGAGCAGGGCGAGGATCGAGTCCGGGCCGGCGCCGGAGATCAGCGGCCGGAACACCCCGATCCGTCCGACCTGGCGGGAGAGCAGCTCGGCCAGGCCGAGGGCGATGGTCGACTTCCCCCCGCCCGACCCCACGCTGGTCAGATACACGCTGCGCGCCACGCACCCACCCTAGAAGATCGCACCGCCCACCAACCGGGTCCTTCGCCCCACCCCTTCCCCGTTGATCCCGTTCAAGAGATCCGCGTCAGGTCCGAGATCAAGGATGACGCAGATCTTTGATCAACGGGACGGGAGAGGGGGCCGGGGCGGGGGCCGGGGGTTAGTCGTCGTCGGGGTCGTCGAGGCGGGCCAGGTAGGTGGCCAGGCGTTCGATGGGGGTCTCGAACTCGGGGTTGAGGTCGACGAAGTCGCGCAGGCGCTCGGCGAGCCACTCGACGGTGACCTGCTCGTCGCCCCGGCGCTCGACCAGCTCCTCGATGCCACGGTCGGTGAAGTACATCGGTACGTCCTCGTGCTCGGCCCGGCTCCGCCGGGCGGGTGGACCGACGGAGCCGGGGCAGGACCGTGGTGGCGGCCCTGCCCCGGCTCTCGGCGGTGCGGTCAGGTCACGGGCGGGGGAGGGCCGCCTCGATCAGCGCGTTCTGCTCGACCTCGTGCATCTTGGCCGAGCCGACCGCCGGGGCGGCCGCCGCCGGGCGGGAGATGCGGCGCAGCCGCACGTCCGCCAGGTGCTCCAGCAGGTTGAGCGCGACGAACGACCAGGCGCCCTGGTTGGCCGGCTCCTCCTGCACCCAGGCGAAGTCCTCGGCGTTCGGGTACTGCGCCAGCGCGGCCCGGATCTCCTCCACCGGCATCGGGTAGAGCTGCTCGATCCGCAGGATCGCGGTGTCGGTGACCCCCCGCTCCTGTCGGGCCTGGAACAGGTCGTAGTAGACCTTGCCCGAGCAGAGCAGCACCCGCTTCACCTGCTCCGGCGCCGGGGCCGCGGTGTCGGCCAGCACCGGCTGGAAGGTGCCGGTGGTGAAGTCCTCGACCGAGGAGACGCAGAGCTTGTGCCGCAGCAGCGACTTCGGCGTGAACACCACCAGCGGCTTGCGCTTCGGCGACAGGGCCTGGCGGCGCAGCAGGTGGAAGTAGTTCGCCGGGGTGGTCGGGATGGAGACCCGCATGTTGTCCTCGGCGCAGAGCTGGAGGAAGCGTTCCGGGCGGCCGGAGGTGTGGTCCGGGCCCTGGCCCTCGTGCCCGTGCGGCAGCAGCAGGGTCACCGCGGAGCGCTGGCCCCACTTGACCTCGCCGGAGGAGATGAACTCGTCGATCACCGACTGGGAGCCGTTGACGAAGTCACCGAACTGGGCCTCCCAGGCGACCAGCGCGTTGATGTTCTCCACCGAGTAGCCGTACTCGAAGCCCATCGCCGCGTACTCGCTGAGCAGCGAGTCGTGGACGAAGAACCGGGACCGCTCGCCGTCGGCGGTGAGCGACTTCAGCGGGAGGTAGTCGTCGCCGGTGCGGGCGTCGACGATCGAGGCGTGCCGCTGCACGAAGGTGCCGCGCCGGGAGTCCTGACCGGCGAGGCGGACGGTGACCCCGTCGTGCAGCAGCGAGCCGAACGCGATGATCTCGCCGTAGCCCCAGTCGATGTTGCCCTCGACGGACATCTTGGCCCGCCGGTCCAGCAGTTGCTGGATCCGCTTGTGCGGGGTGAAGCCCTCCGGCAGGTTGACGTGCGCCTCGCCGATGGCCCGGACGACGGAGGGGTCGGTGGCGGTGTCGACCTGCGGCTCCGGTTCCTCCTCGCGGCGGGGCCGGCTGAGCTGCCGGGGCGTCGAGGCGGCGTCGCGGGTGGCCTTGAAGACCCGCTCCAGCTGTGCCTGGTAGTCGCGCAGCAGCTCCTCCGCGTCCTCCACGGTGATGTCGCCGCGACCGATCAGCTCCTCGGTGTAGAGCTTGCGCACCGAGCGCTTCGAGTCGATGATCTTGTACATCTGCGGGTTGGACATCGACGGGTCGTCGCCCTCGTTGTGCCCGCGCCGGCGGTAGCAGACCAGATCGATCACGACGTCCTTGTTGAACGCCTGCCGGTACTCGAAGGCCAGCCGGGCCACCCGGACCACGGCCTCCGGGTCGTCGCCGTTGACGTGGAAGATCGGCGCCTGGATCATCCGGGCCACGTCGGTGCTGTAGAGGCTGGAACGCGAGTATTCCGGGGCGGTGGTGAAGCCGACCTGGTTGTTGACGACCACGTGCACGGTGCCGCCGGTGCGGTAGCCACGCAGCTGCGACAGGTTGAGCGTCTCGGCGACCACGCCCTGCCCGGCGAAGGCGGCGTCACCGTGCACCGCCAGCGGCAGCACGGTGTAGCCCTCCAGCTTGAGGTCGATCCGGTCCTGCTTGGCCCGGACGATGCCCTCCAGCACCGGGTCGACCGCCTCCAGGTGCGACGGGTTGGCCACCACGGAGACCTTGACCGAGTGCCCGCCGTCCGGGGTGGTGAACTTGCCGTTCTGGCCCAGGTGGTACTTCACGTCGCCGGAGCCCTGCGTCGAGCGCGGGTCCAGGTGCCCCTCGAACTCCGAGAAGATCTTCTCGTACGGCTTGCCGACGATGTTCGCGAGCACGTTGAGCCGGCCCCGGTGCGCCATCCCGATGACGACCTCGTCGAGCCCGCCCTCGGCGGAGCACTCCAGCACCTCGCCGAGCAGCGGGATCAGCGACTCGCCGCCCTCCAGCGAGAAGCGCTTCTGGCCGACGTACTTGGTCTGCAGGAAGGTCTCGAACGCTTCGGCGGCGTTGAGCCGGTTGAGCACGTGCTTCTGCTCGTCCGGGGCGGGCTTGGTGTACTTGCGCTCGATCCGCTCCTGGATCCAGCGCCGCTCCTCCGGGTCCTGGATGTGCATGTACTCGATGCCCACCCGCCGGCAGTACGAGTCGCGCAGCACGCCGAGGATCTCGCGCAGCTTCATCCGCCGCTTGCCGGCGAAGCCGTTGACCGGGAACTCGCGGTCGAGGTCCCACAGGGTCAGCCCGTGCTGGAGCACGTCCAGGTCGGGGTGCTTGCGGATGGTGAACTCGAGCGGGTCGGTGTCGGCCATCAGGTGACCGCGCACCCGGTAGGCGTGGATCAGCTCGTGCACCCGGGCGGTCTTGTTGATCTGACCCTCGGAGTTGACCGCGACGTCGCGCACCCAGCGCACCGGCTCGTACGGGATCCGCAGCGACGTGAAGATCTCGTCGTAGAAGCCGTGCTCGCCCAGGATCAGCTCGTGCATGACCTTGAGGAACTCGCCGGACTGCGCGCCCTGGATGATCCGGTGGTCGTAGGTGCTGGTCAGCGTGATGACCTTGCTGACCGCCAGCTCGGCCAGGGTGGCCTCGGACATGCCCTGGTACGGCGCCGGATATTCCATCGCGCCGACGCCGATGATCGCGCTCTGCCCCTGCATGAGCCGCGGCATCGAGTGCACGGTGCCGATACCGCCGGGGTTGGTCAGCGAGATGGTGGTGCCGCCGTAGTCCTCCATGGTCAGCTCGTTGCGCCGGGCCCGGCGGACCACGTCCTCGTACGCCTGCCAGAACTGCCGGAAGTCCATCTGCTCGCAGGCCTTGATGGAGGGGACCACCAGGTTGCGGGTGCCGTCCGGCTTGACCAGGTCGATGGCGATGCCGAGGTTGACGTGTTCCGGGCGGACCACCGCCGGCTTGCCGTCGACCTGGGCGTAGGAGTTGTTCATCTCCGGGTGCTGGACCAGCGCCCGGACCATCGCGTAACCGATGAGGTGGGTGAAGCTGACCTTGCCACCGCGCCCGCGGGCGAGGTGGTTGTTGATCACGATGCGGTTGTCGACCAGCAGCTTGGCCGGGACCGCGCGCACGCTGGTCGCGGTCGGCACGCTCAGCGAGGCGTCCATGTTCTGGACGATCTTCGCGGCGACGCCGCGCAGCGGGGTGGTCTGCGGGCCGGTGGCGGTCGGTGCGGTGGCCGGCTTGGCCGCCGCCTTGGCGGGTGCCGCTGCCTTGGCCGGTGCCGCCGGCTTGGCGGGAGCGGCCTTGGCCGGCGCGGCGGGCGCGGCGGCCTTGGCGGGCGGCGCGGCCTTGGCGGCCTTGGCGGGCTCGGGCCGGGCCGGTGCCGGCGCCTCGGGCTGGGTGACCGTGGCCACCGCCTCCTGCTGCTCCGCGGGCTCCGGCGCGGCGGCGGTGTCCGGCTGGCCGTCCGGTCGCGGAGTGCCGGCGCCGGGCGCCGGGCGGTAGTCGGCGAAGAAGTCGTGCCAGGCCGAGTCGACGCTCTTGGGGTCGGCGAGGTAGCGCTGGTACATGTCCTCGACGATCCACTCGTTCGGGCCGAAACCCGCCAGTGGGTTCTCCTGCGATGTCTGCTGGGTCGACACGGCCGCTAATCGCCTCTTTCACGCGGGTTCTGGGTGTCACGCGGATCCCCGGCGGCCCCGGTTCCCGGGCCCGCACGAGACGGCTCCAAGGCTACGCCGTACAGATCCCGCAGGCATTTCCGCCTCCGTCGGGTGGTCCGTTTCACAGAAGATGCCAGAAGTTCGGTAAGCGCTGCGCGTCCCATTGACTCCTGCTATGGGCGACGGCCCCAGGGCGGTGGCGTGCCACCACCACCCCGGGGCCGTCGTGACCAGCGGGAACGCGCCGGTCAGGAGATGTCGCGCCGGCGCAGGGTCAGGCTGCCGACCACCCCGGCGACCACCGCGTACCCGATCAGCACGACGGCGCCCGCCCAGCGCGGCGGGTTGCCCGGGATCTCGGCGCCGGTGACCATCAGCGACGACGCCAGCGACGGCACCAGCAGCTGAAGATCGTTGATCCAGTCGCCGAACCGGGTGGCCAGGATGCTGATGGCGATCGCCGCGCCGATCGTGCCGCCCAGGTAGAGCAGGATGCCGGTGACCGTGGCGCCGATCTGGCTGCGGATCAGCACGCCGAGGCCGACGCCCAGGATCCCCCAGAGCAGGTACGCCAGGCCGTTGAGCCCGATCGCCTCCCAGGCCGCGGCGTTGTCGAGCTGCGTGCCGACGCCGACGGCGTTGAGCACGGCCGCCCCGGCGATCAGGTTGAGCCCGGTGGTGACCACCCAGAAGAGCAGCGCCAGCAGGGCCGCGGCGGCCAGCTTGGCGGCCATCACCGCGCTGCGGTGCGGCGACGTGAGGAACGTGGTGGTCACCGTCTGGTGGAAGAACTCGCTGGTCACCACGATGATGCCGAGCAGCATCACGATGAGCAGGCCGAAGAACTGCCCGGTGGTGAAGAGGTTCGCCGACAACGCGTCCGGGTGAGCCGCCGCCGCCAGGGTGTCGACCTGGTCGGGCGGCACCTCGCCGAGATCCCCGTTGGTCAGCGTGTCGGCCTGGAGCCAGTTGATCAGCAGGGTGAGCGCCCAGAGCGGCAGCGAGATCAGCGCGAAGATCCACCAGGTGCTGGTGGTACGGATCTTGGTCAGTTCGGCTCGGACCAGGTTCATCGGATGCCCGCCTTTCCGGCCGTCAGCTCCAGGAAGACGCCTTCCAGGTCGGGGCGTTCCGTGGTGAGTTCGTGCAGCTCGACCCCGGCGGCCAGGGCCGCCCGGCCGATCGCCGGAGCGTCCACCCCGGAGACCAGCAGGTTGCCCTGCTCGTCGGTGTCGACGGTGGCCGACTGGCCCTTGAGCGCGGTGGTGAGCGCCTCGGCCTGCGGGGTGCGGACCCGGACCCGGCCACCCTGCGCCATCGAACCGATCACCTGGTCGACGGGGCCCTGCCGGACCAACTGCCCGGCCGCGATGATCACCACGTCGTCGGCGAGCAGCTGCATCTCGGACAGCAGGTGGCTGGAGACCAGCACCGTCCGCCCCTCGTGGGCCAGGTTCTTCAGGAACCCGCGCATCCACCGGATTCCCTCCGGGTCCAGGCCGTTGGCCGGCTCGTCGAGGATCAGCACCCGGGGGTCGCCGAGCATCGCGGCGGCGATGCCGAGCCGCTGCTTCATGCCCAGCGAGTAGCCCTTGAACTTGCGCTTCGCGGCCGGGGTCAGCCCGACCAGGGCGAGCGCCTCGTCGGCCCGCTGCTTCGGCAGCCCGGCCGCCGCGCAGATCACCCGCAGGTGGTTGATGCCGGTGCGGCCCTTGTGCGCGCTGGACGCCTCCAGCACCGCGCCGACGTGCCGCAACGGCTCGACCAGGTCGGCGTACCGGGCGCCGCTGATGGTGGCCGTGCCGCTGGTCGGCGTGACCAGGTTCAGCAGCATGCGCAGGGTGGTCGTCTTGCCGGCGCCGTTCGGGCCGAGGAAGCCGGTCACCCGACCCGGCTCGACAGTGAAGGACAGGTTGTTGACCGCCCTGACGTTCTTGTACTGCTTCGTCAGGCCGGACACCACGATCTGACCGTCGCTGGTGGGGCTTCGCTGCCCGTCAGACATCGTTCTCCTCCCGTGCGGGTGGCGTCGAGGTACGCCGTTGCACAGCGTGGCGGGCGAGCGCAACAAGGTCAATCAGGCGCGGTCGGTACTTTCGCCTCCGCCTCAGGCAGGACCCCACTCATCCTCAGGGACGACGGGCGCGCCGCCGGTCAGGCCGCGCCGGGCGGCAACGCCACCCAGGTCGCCCGGGCGCTGGCCAGCAGCGAGCCGTCCGGTCCGTACAGGCTGGTGTGCACCCGGGCCTTGCGGCCCTCGACGTCGACGGCGACGCCGGTCACCACGCACTCGGCGCCCGGCGCGGGCAGCGCGTCGACCAGCGCGGCGATCCGGCCCAGCACGTACGGCCGGCCGGGGGCGATCACGGCCCAGCCGCCCGGGCAGTCCAGCGCCGCCCAGACCGTGGCCGGGCTGACCTGCTCGGGTGCCCGGAACGGCGCGGCGGTCCGGCCGTCCGGCAGCCGGCCGGGGAAGATCCGCAGCCCGTCCGGCCGGCGGGGGCCGCAGACGAAGCAGCCGGGGAAGGGGTGGTCGACCAGCCCGGGGTAGGCCGCCGACGCGTCGGTCGCGGTGCGGGGGTGCACCGGCGGCACCACCGCGTCGAACCGGTCCGTCGGGCGCACCTCGGCGACCACCAGCCCGGCCGGGTCGCGGACCTCGCCGTCGGCCAGGACCAGCGGGGTGTCCAGCGGCGGCGGCCGGCGCAGCGTCACCTCGACCGGCCCCGCGCCGCCCGCGGCCGCCGCGAAGACGCCGGCGCTCCAGCCGCCGTTGCCGGAGCCGGGCGGCCCGTTGTAGCGGGATTCGATGCGCATCGGCGACCTCCGGGTGGGCGGGGGTCCGGCGTCGTCGCCGGGGCCCGCCCGGCAGCCTCGCACGACTCGATCTGGCCTGCGTACACGGGCCGCCGACCGGCGTTCACCGGATCGACACTCCTCGCCGTGTGGTTGGCAACCCGGGGGCCCTACACAGATCCCATGGCCGTTCTGCACGCCGCTGGGGCACCCCTGACGACCAGCGGCTACACCCTGCTGATCGCCGACGACCCGACCACGGTCGCGGCCGCGCAACGCCTGCGCCACGAGGTGTTCGCCACCGAGCTCGGCGCCACCCTGCACCCGGGCGTCGACGGGCTGGACGTGGACCCCTTCGACCCGTACTGCGACCACGTGATCGTCCGGCAGGAGAGCACCGGCGACGTCGTCGGCACGTACCGGCTGCTGCCGCCCGGCCGCACCGATCGCCGGTACGCCGCGGCCGAGTTCGACCTCGCGGCGCTCGACCCGCTCCGCGACGACCTGGTCGAGGCGGGCCGTTCCTGCGTCCACCCGGACCACCGCACCGGCGCGGTGATCAACCTGATGTGGGCCGGCATCACCCGCTACCTGCACCTGCGCGGCTCGCGCTGGCTCGGCGGCTGCGCCTCGGTGCCGGTGACCGACGGCGGCCGGGCGGTGGCCGAGGTGTGGGCCCAGGCGCAGGCCCGCCACCTGGCGCCGCCGCCGCTGCGGGTCCGTCCGCTGCGGCCCTGGTTCGCCGAGCCGGCCGCCGCCGTCGACCTGGCGGCCGGTGACGCCGAGCCGGCCGGCCGGGCCACGGTTCCGCCGTTGCTGCGCGGCTACCTCCGGCTCGGCGCGTGGATCTGCGGCGAGCCGGCGTACGACCCGGACTTCGACTGCGCGGACTTCTACGTGCTCTTCTCGCTGGACCGGATGAACCCGCGATACCTGCGGCACTTCCTCGGGGAGCAGGCATGAGCGCCGTCCCGTACGACCTCTGGCGGCCCTCGTCCGGCTGTGACGAGCAGTGCCTGCCGGCGGCCGGCGACGTGCCGGCGGTCCCGCTTGCCCTGCGGCTGGGCCGGCTGCTCGCCGGGGCCGGGATGCTGCTGCTCGGGGCCCTGCTGGCCGCGCTGTTGCCGGTGCTGCCCACCGCGGACGGCCAGGCCGCGGTGCGGGCCTGGGCCCGGGGGACGGCCCGAGCGTTCGGGGTACGCCTGGTCGTCCGCGGCCGGCTGCCCCGGCGGCGGGCGCTGCTGGTCGCCAACCACGTCTCCTGGCTGGACATCCTCGCGGTGCTGGCGGTCGCGCCGGCCCGGATGGTCGCGAAGCGGGAGGTCCGCGCCTGGCCGCTGGTCGGGCAGGTGGCCGCCGCGGCGGGCACGGTCTTCGTGGACAAGTCCCGGCCACGGCAGCTGCCGGTCACCGTGCGCCGGGTCGCCGACGCGCTGCGCGCCGGGCGGGCGGTCGCGGTCTTTCCGGAGGGCACGACCTGGTGCGCGGGGGACGGCGTGCGGGACTGCCGCCCCGGCGGTGGCTTCCGGCCGGCGATGTTCCAGGCGGCGGTCGACGCCGGCGCGCCGGTCGTGCCGCTGCGCATCGGCTACCGGAGCGCGGCGACCGGGGCCGGCACCACAGCTGCCGCGTTCCTCGGCGAGGAGACCCTGCTGCGCTCGGTGCGCCGGGTGGTCGCGGCCCGGGAGCTGGAGGTCATCGTGACCGTCGCCGCCGCGTTGCACCCGGCCAGGGGCGCGGACCGCCGGGGGCTCGCCCGGGCCGCCGAGTCGGCCGTGCACCTGGTGCCCGCCGTCCCGACGGTCCCGCCGCCCTCGACCGGCGAGCCGGTCCCGCTGCCGAGCCTGCTCGTGCCGGAAGGCCCGGCTCAGGAACTCGACCTGGCGGCTTGACGACATCGCGACAGTCTTGTGCTGTCGCGATGTATCGCGTTACTGTTCGTCCCGTCGGACGCGCCGTCGGCGTGTCCCGAGGGGAGGACGCCATGACCGGTTGGACGGTCGACAGCCCGCAGCGGCTCACACTCGACGGCCCGGTCAGCCGGCTGGACGTCCGGCTGTTCAGCGGGCGGCTGAACGTGGTCGCCACCGATGGGCCGGCCCGGGTCGACATCACCCGGGTGGGGCGCCGGCCGGTCCTGGTCGAGCAGCAGGGCGGGTGGCTCTCCGTCCGGCAGGAGCGGACCCGGCGCTGGTCGGACCTGCTCTGGTGGATCGGGCCGTTCGGCCGGTGGCCCCGGGTGGACGTCTCGATCGCGGTACCCGCCGACGTGGCCGCCGACCTGCGCCTGATGGACGGCTCGCTGGTCGTCTCGGGTCTGCGCCGGCGGACCCGCGTCGATGTCACCTCCGGGCAGATCACCCTGATGGCGCTGCGCGGCGAGACCTCGGCGAAGATCGTCTCCGGGCCGGTGGAGGCGCTCGGGGTGGCCGGCGACCTCAGCATGCAGACGGTCTCCGGCGAGGTGATCCTGGCCGACAGCGCGGCCGGGCAGGTCCGCGCGCAGACCGTCTCCGGCTCGATCACCTGCGACCTGGACAACCCCCGGCGCAGCGAGATCCGGCTGCACACCATCTCCGGCAGCATCACCGTCCGGGTCCGCGAGGACAGCGACCTCGCCGTCCGGCTGCACACCACCGCCGGCCGGATCACCAGCGGCTTCCCCCAGGTGCGTACGGAGTCGGCGATCGGCTCGGTGACCAGCAGCGAGGGGGTCATCGGGGCCGGCGAAGGTAAGCTCTGGGCATCCGCCACGTCCGGCAGCATCGCGTTGCTCGCCCGTCCGGTGGGCGACGACGAGGAGGATGAGCTGCGATGACGGCCGTCTTCAGTCACGGGCGGCTCCGGCTCTACCTGCTCAAGCTCCTCGACGACGGGCCGAAGCACGGCTACGAGCTGATCCGGCTGTTGGAGGATCGCTTCCTCGGTCTCTACGCGCCCAGCGCCGGCACGATCTATCCCCGGCTGCAGCGAATGGAGGCGGAGGGGCTGGTCAGTCACACCGCCGCCGGTGGCCGCAAGACCTACGAGATCACCGACGCGGGCCGGGACGAGCTGCGCCAGCGGGCCGACGAGTTGGCCACCCTGGAGTCCGACATCGCCGCTTCGGTGCAGGACCTCTCCACCCTCGCGGGGGAGATCCAGACCGAGGTACGCGGTTCGGTCCGCGACCTCAAGCGAGAGCTGCGGGAGGCCGCCCGGCAGACGCGGCAGGCTCGGCGGAACCGGTGGGACACCTCGCCCTTCCCCGCCGGGCCGCCGTTCGGCCCGGCGGAACCCGGATCGGGCGAGTTCGGGCCTGGGTCGCAACCCCGGCCGGGGACGAGCACCGAGGCGGGCCTGCTCGCCGAGTTCGACCAGCGGTTGGCCGCCTTCACCACCGAGGTGGGTCGGCTGGTCCGGGCCCGCCGGTTCAGCGACTCGCAGCTGCGTACCGCGATCCGGTTGATCGACGGCGCGCTGGAGGGGCTCCGCCGGCTGCTGCGCTGACCGGCCCGGCCGTTGCCCCGGCCGACGCGATCCGGCAGGATCTCGACGAGCGTGACACCGACCGGTCCTCGACGGCCGCGTGGTGTCCCGCCCGATCGGGCCGACCGTCCGGCACCCGCGCCGCCGCACCTGGAGCGGGCCGGCCCGGCACCCCGGCGGCTCACAGCCTTTTTCCAGGGAGCGTCCAGCGCGGGCGCAGCCGGAGCGCGGAAGATGGGGGCCATGCCGGCTACCCAGACCGAGGCGCGACTGCTCGTCGTCGAGGACGACCCCAACATCCTCGAACTGCTCTCCGCGAGCTTGCGGTTCGCGGGCTTCGACGTGGCCACCGCGACCAGCGGCAGCGCGGCGCTCAACGCCGCCAAGGACCATCGGCCCGACCTGGTGGTGCTCGACGTGATGCTGCCCGACCTGGACGGGTTCGAGGTCATCCGGATGCTCCGCGAGGGTGGCACCCGCACCCCGGTCGTCTTCCTGACCGCCCGGGACGCCACCGACGACAAGATCCGCGGCCTGACCCTGGGTGGCGACGACTACGTCACCAAGCCGTTCAGCCTGGAGGAGCTGACCGCCCGGATCCGGGCGGTGCTGCGCCGCACCAGCAGCGGTGAGCCGGCGCCCTCCCGGCTCACCTTCGCCGACCTGGAGCTGGACGAGGAGACCCACGAGGTCTACCGGGCCGGCCAGCGGGTGCAGCTGTCGCCGACCGAGTTCAAGCTGTTGCGCTACCTGATGCTCAACGCCAACCGGGTGCTCTCCAAGGCGCAGATCCTCGACCACGTCTGGAACTACGACTTCCGCGGCGACGACAACATCGTCGAGTCGTACATCTCCTACCTGCGGCGCAAGGTGGACACCACCCAGCCCCGGCTGATCCACACCCTGCGCGGAGTCGGGTACGTACTGCGCAAGCCGGCGGCGTGAACGCGGTCGCACAGGCGAAGGGGCGACTGCGGAGCGTACCGCTGCGGGTGAAGCTGGTCACCGCGGTGCTGGCCCTGGTCGCCGCCGCCCTCCTGGTGATCAGCTCGCTGACCACCTTCTTTCTCCGCAGCTACCTGGTCGGTCAGGTGGACGGGCAGCTGCAGAGCGCCAGCCAGACCCTGGCCCCGCTCATCCCGGCGCTGCGTGCCCGCCAGGTCAACGCGATGCTGCCCAGCGACTACGTCGTGGTGATCGCCGGCCCGAACTCGGTGTCGCAGCCCAGCTACGACGACATCTCGCTGGATCCGCAGCAACTGCCCCGGTTCCCCACCGACGTGGCGGGGTTCGCCGCCCGGGAGGGGGAGCCGTTCAACGCCACCTCGCAGGACGGCCGCACCCGGTGGCGGGTGTACTACACGGCGCTCCCGCAGGACGAGGTGCTGGCGGTCGGGCAGCCGCTCACCGACGTCGACCGGGCGGTGCAGCGACTGGTCTGGATCGACCTGCTGGTCGGCGGGTCGGTGCTGATCCTGCTCGCCTCGATCGGCGCCGCGATCGTGCGGACCAGCCTGAAGCCGCTGGTGGAGATCGAACGGACCGCCGCCGCCATCGCCGGCGGCGACCTGAGCCGGCGGGTGCCCGACCCGGAGGAGGGGCAGGAGTGCCCCACCTCGGAGCTGGGTCGGCTGTCCCGCGCGCTGAACGCGATGCTGACCCAGATCGAGGCGGCCTTCACCGCCCGGGCAGCCTCGGAGACCGCCGCCCGCTCGGCCGAGGTCGCCGCCCGGGACGCGGCCGTCTCCGCGCAGGCCTCCGAGGCGCGCGCCCGGCGGTCGGAGGAGCGGATGCGGCAGTTCGTCGCGGACGCCTCGCACGAGCTGCGTACGCCGCTGACCACCATCCGCGGCTTCGCCGAGCTGTACCGGCAGGGAGCGGCCCGCGCGCCGGAGCAGACCGCCGGGCTGCTGCGCCGGATCGAGGACGAGGCGGCGCGGATGGGACTCCTGGTGGAGGACCTGCTGCTGCTCGCCCGGCTGGACCGGGAGCGGCCCATCACGCTGGCCCCGGTCGAGCTGCCGGTGCTCGCCAGTGAAGCCGTGCAGGCCGCCCGCGTGGTCGCGCCGGAGCGGCGCATCGAGCTGGAGATCGCCCGCGGCTCCGGCCCGCTGGTGGTCTACGGGGACGACGCCCGGCTGCGGCAGGTGATCGGCAACCTGATGACCAACGCCCTCACCCACACCCCGCCGGACGCCTCGGTCACCCTGCGGCTGCGGGCCGAACCCGGCAACCTCGCCGTGCTGGAGGTGGCCGACACCGGCCCCGGGCTCTCCCCGGAGCAGGCCGAGCGGGTCTTCGAGCGGTTCTACCGGGCCGACGCGGCCCGTACCCGCCGGGCCGACGGCAACACCGGCACCGGCCTCGGCCTGGCCATCGTGGCCGCCCTGGTGGGCGCGCACCACGGCATGGTCGAGGTGGTGGAGACCCCGGGCGGCGGGGCCACCTTCCGGGTCCGGCTGCCGCTGCTGCCGGACGCCGACGAGAGCGGCGAGTGACTTTCAGCCAACTTCCAGCCCCGTTCCAGGCTGGTCGCAGTGCCAGGGGAGAAGGTGGATCCATGACCGAGTACGAGTCTGACCCGCAGCAGCACCGGCCGGCCCCCACCGACGCCGAGCCGGCGCACCCCACCGCCGAGCTGCCACGCGTCGAGCGCGCGCAGTCCGACTCCGCGAGCAGCGACCCGACCACCGAGCTGGCCTCCGCCGGCCCGGTCGCCGGGAACGCCGACCAGACCCCCGCGACCGACGCCGGTGCCTCCGCCACCCCGGAGCCCACCCGCGCGGACGCCCCCGCCACGCCCGACACCGACCGGGGCGCCGACCCGACCGTGCCGGTCGCCACGACCCCCGCCGGCCACCCGGCCGCCCCCACCGGCGGCTGGCAGCCGCCGGTGACCACCCCAACCCACCCCGGCCACCCGGTCTCCGGCCAGCCGGTCTCCGGGCCGCACGGCCAGCCGGTCTCCGGGCCGCACGGCCAGCCGGTCTCCGGGCCGCACGGCCAGCCGGTCTCCGGCCCGCACGGGTACCCGCAGCCCGCGGGCGGCCACTGGTACCCGACTCAGCAGTCCGGCTGGGCCAGCGGGGGGCAGCCGGGTGCGTACGGGCAGCCGCACGCGCCGCACCCCGGTCAGCCCGTGCCGCCCTGGGCGCCGGCCGCCCACCCCAACCCCGCCGGGCCCCGGCCGAGCCGGGTGGCGAAGTTCGCCGGCGCCGGCGTCGCGGTGTTCGCCCTGATGCTCGGCTCCGGTGTCGCCGGCGGAGCGCTCGCGCTCGCCATCGACGGCGACGGTGGCGGCGTCACCCGCACCTACTCCGCCGCCCCGGTGATCAACGGCGCCGACCTGCCGCGGATCGCCGCCTCCGTGCAGGACAGCGTCGTCTCCATCGCCACCGACAACGGCGAGGGCTCCGGCGTGATCCTCAGCGCCGATGGCTACGTGCTCACCAACAACCACGTGGTCGCCTCGGCCAGCGGTGACACCGTCCGGGTGGTCTTCGCCGACGGCAAGACCGCCGAGGCGCAGATCAAGGGCACCGACCCGAAGACCGACCTCGCGGTGGTGAAGGCCAACGGGGTGAGCGGCCTGAAGCCGGCCACCTTCGGTGACAGCGACGCGATGCAGGTCGGCGACCAGGTACTCGCACTGGGCAGCCCGCTGGGTCTGCAGGGCTCGGTCACCGCAGGCATCCTCAGCGCCCGGGAGCGCACCATCCAGGCCGGCGAGGGCGGCCAGCAGCAGGACCCGCGGCAGGCCGCGTCCTCCATCGCCGGGCTGCTGCAGACCGACGCCCCGATCAACCCGGGCAACTCCGGCGGCGCGCTGGTCAACACCCGGGGCGAGGTGATCGGCATCAACACCGCGATCGCCACCTCCGGGCAGAGCACCGGCAACATCGGCGTCGGTTTCGCCATCCCGAGCAACAAGGCCAAGGACGTCGCGGGGAAGCTCCAGCGGGGCGAGAAGGTCAGCCACCCGTCGCTCGGGGTCAGCGTGAACATGGCCGAGGGTGGCGGCGCGCTGGTCGCCGCGGTCACCCAGGGCAGCCCGGCCGAGAAGGCCGGCCTGCAGCGGGGTGACGTCATCACCCGGTTCGGCGACAAGGTGATCAACGACTCGGACGACCTGGTCGGCGCCGTGCAGGCCGGCAAGGTGGGCGACCGGGTCGAGGTGCAGTACAAGCGGAACGGCGCCGAGTCGACGGCAACCGTGACGCTCGCCGAGACGTCGTAACCGACACGAACCTGCCTCTTCCCTCCGGCGGCGGGTGACGGGCCCAAGGGGGTTGGGCCCGTCACCCGCCGCTCCCTCTCACCACGACGGCGGTTCACCCGATCCGGGTGAACCGCCGTCACCCGTACCGGGGGCAGCCTCGGCAGGACCGGTGAGGGGAGGGGTGGGATGAGCACGGCAGCCGCCGCCCGCGAGGACCAGCGGATCCAGCAGGACGTCCTGGCCGAGCTGGCCTGGGACGCCGAGGTGCAGCCCAACGAGATCGGCGTGAGCGTCGAGCGGGGGGTGGTCACCCTGACCGGCTGGGTGGACAGCTCCGCCCGCCGCTGGGCCGCGACCCGCTGCGCCCAACGGGTACGCGGGGTACGTGCGGTCGCGGACGACATCGAGGTACGCCTGGCGGGCAGTCCCGGGGTCACCGACGGCGAGGTCGCCATCGCGGTCGGCCGGGCACTCGAGTGGGACAGCTTCATCCCCGCCGAGCGGCTGGACGTCACCGTGGCCAACGGCTGGGTGATGCTCCGCGGCGAGGTGGAGTTCGGCTGGCAGCGCCGCGCCGCCGAGCGGGAGGTGCGCCGGCTGCGGGGGGTCCGCGGGATCACCAACCTCATCGAGGTACGCCCACCCGCCCCGACGGACACCGACCGGATCCTGCGCGACGTCCGGCGGGCGCTCGGGCGGGCCGCCGGCACCCGGGGGGTCTCGGTGGCGGTGGACGGCGACACCCTGGTGCTCAGCGGTGTGGTGCGGTCCTGGTGGGAGCGGGACCAGGCGGAACGGGTGGCCTGGTCGGCACCAGGCGTACGGGCGGTGGAGACCCAGCTACTCGTCGGCGAATGACGTCGCGCGTTGTCCGGTTTACCGCCGTCGGCACCGGGAAATCCCCGCCGACCACCTGGACCGGCACCAGCGGACCGCGCACGCCAGGGACCAACGGGAGGACTCGTGGCCGTGAACCACCCGCCGGCCGGCCGGCCGTTGCGGATCGCGATGCTGGTCCCGCCGTGGCTGTCCGTGCCGCCGCCGGGCTACGGCGGGCTGGAACAGGTGGTCGCCGGCCTGGTGGACGGGCTCTCCCGGTACGGGCACGCGGTCACCCTGTTCGGCGCCGGCAACAGGCACGGGACCGCGGCGCGGAACTTCGTCTCCACCAACCCGGACGTGCAGTACGAGCGGCTCGGCGAGGCGCTGCCGGAGCTGGCCCACCTGGCCCGGGTGAACCACCTGATCGACGCGGCGGACTTCGACATCGTGCACGACCACACCACCATCGGCCCGCTGGTCGCCGGGCGGCGGGCGGTGCCCACGGTGGCCACGGTGCACGGCAATCCCGTGGGTGAGTACGGCGACGTGCTCAGCGACACCGACGAGGGGGTCGGCCTGGTCGCCATCTCGCACGCCCAACGCCGGTTGAACCCCGGCCTGCCCTGGGTCGGCACGGTGCACAACGCGCTGGATCTCACGGGCATCCCGCGCAAGACCGTGCCCGGTCGGGGGGCGGTGCTCTGGCTGGCCCGGTTCAGCCCGGACAAGGGACCGGACGTCGCGATCAGGGCCTGCCGCGAGGCGGGCCTGCCGCTGCTACTGGCGGGCAAGTGCAACGAGCCGGCCGAGCGCCGCTACTACGACGACGTGGTCGCGCCGCTGCTCGGCGACGACGTCGAGGTGGTGTTGAACGCCGACCGGGCGGCGGCGCTGCGGATGCTGGTCGACGCCCGGTGCCTGATCATGCCGATCCAGTGGGAGGAGCCGTTCGGCATGGTGATGGTGGAGGCGATGGCCACCGGCACGCCGGTGGTCGCACTCGGTCGGGGGGCCGCGCCGGAGCTGGTCCGGTCCGGCGTGACGGGGCTGGTCTGCGACCGGGCCGAGGAGTTGCCCGCGGCGCTGCGGGCGGCGGAGCGGATCGACCCGGCGGACTGCGTCGCGCACGTGGCGGAGAACTTCTCCATCTCCCGGATGGCGCTCGGCTACGAGGCGGTCTACCGGCAGGTCGTGGGCGAGGGCGTGGGGCAGGCCCTGCTCGAGCCGGCCCGGGTCACCGTCCGCTGACCCCCGGCTCAGGCCCGCGCGGTGGCCAGCTCGGCGATGGCCGCGTCCAGTCGCAGGGCGTACGCGTGGCTGATCGCGCCCTCGCGGACCCGGACGGCGACCTTCTCCCGGAGCCGTGCGACCGGCGGCGCGAGGTCGCTGCGCCCGCCGCTCACCGACGCGCGGAGGTTGCGTAGCTCGTTACGGAGATCCAGACCCACGTCGGAACGGATCTCACCGGCGCTCAGCCCGGTGCCGATCAGGCCCTCCACCCGGTAGGCCGCCTCGACCAGCGTCGCCGGCAGACCGCTCGCTGGCGGCACCGGCGTGGCCGCCGCCGGTGGCTGCCGGGTGGCGTCGGACGACGACGGGTCCGTCGCCGACGGGGCGGTCGGCAGCGCGTGGAGCGGTGGTTGCCGCTCCGGCACCAGCAGCGGGACGGCAACCGCCACCGCCACCGCCAGCCCGGCCGGGACCAGCAGCATCGCCGGGCGCGGCCGACGCCGAGGCCGGTCGGTGGGCGGCGTGGTCGCCGGCAGGGTCGGCACGGCGGGCCGCCGGGGGGCCGAGCGGGGATTGGCGGCCTGCAACTCTTCGCCCAGGACGGTGGCGACCTGGCGGGCGGTGGGTCGGGCCGCCGGATCTCGGGCCAGGCAGCGCAGCGCGATCCCGGACACCTCCGCCGGCAGCCCCCGCACCCCGGCCAACGAGGGCCCCCGCTCGCTGGCCAGCGCCGTGCTGAGCTGTTCCCAGGTCTCCGCCGGGTACGGCACCCGCCCGGTGAGCGCCTCGTGCAGCAGCACCCCGAGGGAGTAGACGTCGGTGGCCGGCTGGGCGGGCGCCCCGTCGAGCCGCTCCGGTGCGACGTACGCCGGGGTGCCGAAGGTGCCGCCGTCCTCGTCCTCGTCCGGGGCGCCGATCCGGGTGGCGATGCCGAAGTCGAGCACCTTCGCGCCGACCGGGGTCATCATCACGTTGGCCGGGGTGATGTCGCGGTGCACGATGCCCAGCCGGTGCGCGCAGGCGAGCGCGTCGGCCACCTGCGCGCCGATCTCGACCGCCTCGCACCAGGCCAGCGGCCCCTCGGTCAGTCGCCGCTCCAACTCCTCGCCGGTGAGCAACTCCATCACCACGAACGAGGTGATCCGGCCGTCCGGGGCGACCGTCTCGCCGTAGTCGTGCACCGACGTCACATGCGGGTGCACCAGTTGGGCGGCGGCCCGCGCCTCGTCCCGCACCATGTCCCGGAACCGGGCGTCGGCGGCCATCGACGGCGCGAGGACCTTGAGGGCCACGACCCGGTCGAGCACCTCGTCGTGGGCCCGCCAGATCACCGACATGCCGCCGGCGCCGATCTGGTCGAGAAGTCGGTACCTGCGGGCCAGCAACCGGCCCGGGTGCAGTGCTGCCGTCACGGATCGCACCTGCCTCGTGGTGGGAGCGGTATCAGGTTGCGCGAATGTTTCCTGCCTGTCAACGGCCGCCGACCACCCTTGGGCCGTCGACGATGATCGATAGCGGTCGCGGCGGAGCGGCCGGCCGGGCTGGGCACACCGCATCGGGCGCGCCTGGCGTGCGGCCGGTCCGGCGCCCCGGGTCGGTGGCCCACCAGCGCGGCCGTGCCAGGATGAACGGCATGGCGGGGGGACCTGTGGCGTTCGTGCTCGGCGGCGGCGGCGTGCTCGGAGCGGTCGAGGTCGGCATGCTGCGTGCGCTGTTCCGGGCCGGCATCCAACCGGATCTGGTGCTCGGCACGTCGATCGGCGCGGTCAACGGCGCCCTGGTCGCCGCGGACCCGACCGAGGCGGTCACCGACCGGCTGGTCCGGCTCTGGGCCTCGCCGGAGGCGAGCGAGGTCTACGGCGACTCGGTGGCCCGGCAGCTGCGCCGGTTCGCCGCCCGGACCCACCTGCACTCACCCCGCCCGCTGCGCCGGCTGCTCGAATCCGAGCTGGGGGCGGAGACCACCTTCGCCGACCTGCGGGTGCCGTTCCGCTGCTGCGCGGCGCACATCGAGCGGGCCGCCGAGCACTGGTTCGACACCGGTCCGGTGGTGCCGGCCGTGCTGGCGTCCGCCTCGGTGCCCGGGTTGCTGCCGCCCACCGAGATCGACGGCGCGCACTACGTGGACGGCGGGATCGTCAACTCCATCCCGATCGGCGAGGCGGTCGCCGTCGGCGCCACCCGGATCTTCGTCCTCCAGGTGGGGCGGATCGAACGGGAGCTGACCCCGCCCCGCCGGCCGTGGGAGATCGCCCAGGTCGCCTTCGAGATCGCCCGACGGCATCGCTTCTTCCGGGAGATGGCGGCGCTGCCCGACGGGGTCGAGGTGCACGTGCTGCCGACCGGTGGGCTGAACCCGCGCGACGACACGCCATGGGCGTACCGGGACATGGCGGCGGTGGGCCGGCGGATCAGCCGGGCGTACACCGCGTCCCGGCGCTACCTGGCCAACCTGGAGCGCTGATGCCGCTGCCCCCGCGCTGGGTACGCCGGGTGCTGCTGGCGCCCGCCGTGGTCCTGCTCGCCTTCGTGGTGGTCACCACGCTGCCGGTCTGGGCACTGCTCGCGGCGGCCCTGTCGCCGCTGGTGCCCGGCCGGCTACGCCCGCTGCGGCTGCTCTGGATCGGCTGCGTCTACCTGGTCTGGGACGCGGCCGCGCTGCTCGCGCTCTTCGTGCTCTGGGTCGCCGCCGGGTTCGGCCGGCAGTCCCGGTCACCGGCGTTCCAGCGCGCCCACTACCAACTCGCCGGCTGGTTCCTGCGGGTGCTCTTCTGGCAGGCCCGCTGGACGCTGCGGCTGCGTATCGACGTGGTCGGCACCGACCCGGACACCGCGCTGCCCGGCCGGCCGGAGCTGGTGCTCTGCCGGCACGCCGGGCCCGGCGACTCGTTCATCCTGATCCACGCCTTGGTGAACTGGTTCCAGCGTGAGCCGCGGATCGTGCTGAAGGAGAGCCTCCAGTGGGACCCGGCGATCGATGTGCTGCTCAACCGGTTGCCGAACCGGTTCGTCGCGCCAGCCCGGAACGGTGACCGGGGCGCGGCGCTGCTCCGGCAGATCGGGCACCTGGCCACCGGCCTGGACGACGACGACGCCTTCGTGATCTTCCCGGAGGGCGGCAACTTCACCCCCGGCCGCCGGCTGCGCGCCATCGCCCGACTCCGCTCGCGCGGGTTGGAGCGGATGGCACTACGCGCCGAACGGATGCGGCACGTGCTCGCCCCGCAGCCCGGCGGGCTGCTGGCCGCGCTGGACGCCGCTCCGGACGCCGGGGTGATCTTCGCGGCGCACACCGGCCTGGACCGGATGATCACCGTCACCGACGTGTGGCGCGAGCTGCCGATGGACAAGCGGATCGTGCTGCGGTTCTGGTCGGTGCCGCCGGAGGAGGTCCCCACCGACCGGCAGGAGCGCATCGACTGGCTCTACGACTGGTGGGCCCGGATCGACGAGTGGATCGCGGCCAACCGTGACGACCCCGCGTAGGGTGCGGGCGTGGACCAGATCAGCGTGGTGACGACCGTGGTGGACGCCCGCGCGGTCGCCGACGTGCTGGCGGCCGCCGCCGTCGCCGGCCGGCTCGCCGCCTGCGCCCAGGTCGGTGGGCAGGTGGACAGCACCTACTGGTGGCGCTCCGGGGTGGAGACCAGCACCGAGTGGTCGGTCCAGTTCAAGACCGCCCCGGACCGGGTGACCGCCCTGGTCGACCAGATCCGGGCCAGCCACCCGTACGAGGTGCCGGAGATCCTGGTGTCCCGGGTGGAGAGTGGCGATCCGGCGTACGCCAGCTGGGTGCACGAGCACACCCGTCCCTGAGTACGCACACTCTGGCCCCGGTGGCCCGGGGTGTCCACGATGGCCTGGTGGAGAACACCGGCTACCCCTGCCCCGCCTGCGGTGCCCCGGCGGATCTGACCGCCGGCTGCGCCGGGTGCCGGCGAGCGCCCGACCCGGAGGCCGCCGAGGTGATCCGGCTCGACCGGGAGCTCGTCGTGCTCGGCACCGAGGTGGAGCGGGCGCGGCTCGCGTACGCCGAGCTGGTCGACCGGTTCAACCTCACCCAGCAGCGTCGGGCGCAGCTGGCCAGGCAGGTCCGCGCCCGGGTCGCGGTGCCGGCCGAGTTAGCCGCGGGTAGGGCGCCGGCATCGGTGGCGCCGTCGGCGGCGGCCCCGGCGCCGGTGCCGCCGGCCCGGTCGGAGCCGGGGCGGCCGGAGACCTCGACCCGTACCGTGCAGGGTCTGCTCTTCGTCCTGGGTGGGCTGCTGCTCGGCACCGCGGCGGTGGTATTCACGGCGGTGGCCTGGGCGTCCGTCGGGGTCGCCGGGCGGGCGCTGATCCTGGCCGCCGTCACCGCGCTCGCCCTGGCCGCGCCGCTGGTGGCGGTGCGGCGGGGGTTGCGCGGCACGGCGGAGACCTTCGCCGCGGTGGGGCTGCTCCTGGTGCTGCTCGACGGGTACGCCGCGTGGTCGGTGGACCTGGCCGGGGTGGCCGGCTGGCCGGGCACCCGCTACGCCGCGCTGGTCGGGGGGGCCAGCGCGGCGGTGGCGGCGGGTTACGCCCGGCTCAGCCGGCTGACCGGGCCGTGGTTCGCGGCGCTGGTGGCCGCCCAGCCGGTGCTGCCGCTGCTTGCCGCCGAGGCCAGGCCGGGGGCCGACGGCTGGGCGGTCACCCTGGTCGCCGTGGCGCTGCTCGACCTGGCGGTGCTCGTCGTGCTGGCCCGCCCGGCCGGTGCCGGTTCGGCGGTTGTGGCCGGGCGGGTGCTGGCCTGGACGGGGTTCGGCGCCGCGCTGACCGGCGCCGCCGGGTGCGCGCTGGTGCCGCTCGGCGAGGGCCGGGCGGTCGGTTCCCCGTTGCTGGCCGGGCTGCCGCTGCTGCTGGTGGCCGCCACGCTGGCCGGCGCGGCCCTGCTCACCGGCGGGCGGACCTTCCGATGGCTCGCCACCGGCGGGTTGCTGCCGGTGCTCGCCGCCGCGCTGTTGCGCCCGGTGGCCGAGCTGCGGCCGTCGCTGCTGCTGCTGGCCACGGCGTTGGTCGTGGCGGGGCTGGCCGGTGGCGTGGCACTGCTGCCGGCCGCCTGGCGTACCGGCCCGCGCGTCGCGGCGCTGCTGGTGGGGTTCGGGGTGACGATCCTCGCCGCGCTGTTCGCCGGGGCCCTGGCGCTCGGTGCCGTCGGCCGTTCAGTTCCGCCGTGGCGGGGCGCCGCACCCGGGCCCGACCTCGACTGGGGTTGGCAGCTGCCGGTCGCCGTGGCGTTGGCGGTGGGCGCGGTGGCGCTGCTGGCGCCGCGCGCCGTCCGCCCGCTCGCCGGGCCGGTCGGCCTGGCGCTGAGCGTGCTGGCGGTGCCCGCGGCCTGGCCGTCCGCCTGGCCGGCGGTGGTCGCCGTCGACCTGCTCGGCGCGGCGGCGTTGCTGCTGATCGCGGTGCTCGGCCGGGCGGGCCGGGTCGGCCCGGTGCCGCCGGCAGTGGCCGGAGCGGTCCTGCTGGGGCACGGGCTGCTGGTGTCGCTGGCCGCGCCGATCGGCGCGCTGACCGCGCTCGGGTCGACCGTGCTGCTCGGGGTGGCGGCATCCGCGCTCGGCCGCCGGGAACCCGCCGTGCCCCGCGCGGTCACCGGGCCGGCTCTGGTCGCGGCGCTGCTGGCCGTACCGGCCGGCGTCGCCGTCGGGTTGGCCGCCGCCGAGGCGCCCGTCTGGTGGCGGGCGCGGGCCGCCCTGGTCGCCGCCGGGCTGCTGCTCGTGGCGCTGCGCCTGGTCCGTCGCCACTGGGCGGAGCTGAGCGGGTACGCCGCGACCGGGATGGCCGTCGCGCTGACGGCGGCCGGGATGACGCCGCCGCTGCTGCCGGCCGACGAGCCGCTGGCGATCTACGCCGCGCTGGCGGTGCTGGCGCTCGCCGCGGCCATGCGGGAACCCGATGACACCGCGGTGCGGGTGGCCGGGCTCGCGCTGGCCGTGGTGACCGTCGTCGTCGCCGCCCCGGCGCTGCTGGCGGCGCTGATCAGCCCGTACGGCCGGACGGTAGAGGTCTGGTCCGGCGCGCCGACGGCGGAGCCGGTCCCGGCGGCGCTGCCGGGCGGGCTGGCCCTGGCCGCGCTGGCGCTCGCCGTGGCGGTGGCCGGCCGGACGCTGCGCGCGCCCCGGTGGACGGCGTCGGTCGCCGCGCTGCCGTTCGCCGCGTCCGTGCCGCCGGTGCTGCTGGTCGCGGTGGGGGCGCCCTGGCCGGTCGGGCCGGCCGTGACCCTGCTGACCGGGTTGGTGGCGCTGCTCGCGGCCGCCCTGCTCAACTCGCGCCCGCTGCTCGCCCCGATCGCGGTGCCGGTCGGGCTGCCGCTCGCCGCTGCCGGGCTGGCTGGGCTCACCGCGACCCGGGCGGGCACCCTCGCGGGCCTGGGTGTGCTGCTGGTCGCCGCCGCGCTGGCCGGCGTCGCCGGTCGGCGGGTCGAGGCCCGGGTTGCCGGGGCTCTCACGGCGGTGGCCGCCGGCACCGGTCTCGCGATCACCGCGTCGCTCGCCGGCGGGCTGCCACTGCGCGGCGCGGCGTTCGCCGTACTCGCCGTGGCGGCGCTGACCCTGGCTGTCGCCGCCGTCCTGCCCGCCCGCCCCGGACCCGCCGCCGCGGCCGAATCGGCGGTGCCGCCGGGCAAGGTGTCGCCGGTCGGCCGGCTGCTCGACGTCGCCGCCCAGGCGGTGGCGCTGGTCGCATTCCTGCTCGCCCTCGGCGCGCTGCGGCACGCTGCGGCGGTCTGCGTTCTCTGGGGCGCCGCGGTCGGTTTGCGGCTGCTGCGTGGAGGCGAGCCGGTCGGGCGGCGGTGGGTCTTCGCCGGTCTCGCCGGCGGCAGCGAGCTGCTCGGTGGCTGGCTGCTGCTGGCCGCCGGTCGGGTGGTGCTGCTGGAGGCGTACACGCTGCCGGCGGCGGCCCTCGCGCTCGGTGCGGGTCTGGTGGCGCTGCGGACCCGGCCCGGGCTGACCAGTTGGCTGGCGCTCGGCCCCGGGCTGGGCGCCGCGCTGCTGCCGAGCCTGGTGTCGGTGCTGGTGGCGCCGGATCCGCAGCCGTGGCGGCGGCTGCTGCTCGGCGTCGCGGCGCTCGCGGCGGTGCTGGCCGGAGCCGCGCGCCGCTGGCAGGCCCCGGTGCTGCTCGGCGGGACGACTCTGGCGCTGCTCGCGCTGCACGAGCTGGTCCGCGGCTGGGACCTGCTGCCCCGGTGGATCTTCCTGGCGGTCGGCGGTCTCGCGCTGATCGGGCTGGCCGCCAGCTACGAGCGCCGCCGACGGGACCTGCACCGGCTCCGCGCCGCGCTCGGCCGGATGGGCTGACGGCGGCCGGGGGTAGGGCTCGCCCTACCCCCGATTCGGGGGTGTCCAGGGTTACTCAGCGCAACCATTCAGCGGAGACTCGGAGGTGGCGTCGAGCCGTACGGCCGGCGGTAGGCGAGGAACGGGAGCGGCGATGGTGCTCGAAGCAGTGGCGGATCCGCCGGTACGGCGGGGCAGTGACTATGCGCAACTGTCTCGGCGGATCGCCAAGGCGGGTCTGCTGGAACGACGTCCGGGCTGGTACGCGACCCGGATCACGCTCACCCTCGGCGCGTTCGTGGCCGGCTGGGTGGCGGTGGTCCTGGTCGGTGACTCCTGGTGGCAGGCGCTGCTCGCCGCGGTGATGGCGGTTGCCACCACCCAGGTGGCGTTCCTCGGCCACGACGCCGGGCACCGGCAGATGTTCCGCCGGCGCGGCCCGAGCGAGGTGGTCGGCCTGCTCGCCGGCAACCTGGCGGTCGGGCTGAGCTACGGCTGGTGGGTCGACAAGCACAACCGGCACCACGCCAACCCCAACCACGAGGACGAGGACCCGGACGTCGGCGCCGGCGCGCTGGTCTGGACGTACGAGCAGGCCCTCGAGACCCGGGGATTCGGCCGTTGGCTGGCCCAACGGCAAGCATTCCTGTTCTTCCCGCTGCTGCTGCTCGAGGGGCTGAGCCTGCACGTGGCCAGCATCCGGGCGATCGTCGAGCGGGAGCCGGGCGGGAAGTTCCGTACCCCGATGCGGCACCGGGCGGTCGAGGCCCTGCTGCTCGCCGTGCACACCGCCGGCTACCTGGCCCTGCTGCTGCTGGTCATGTCGCCCGGTAAGGCGCTGGTCTTCGCGGCCGTGCACCAGGGGCTGTGGGGGCTCTACATGGGCTGCGCGTTCGCCCCGAACCACAAGGGCATGCCGATGCCGACCGCCGAGGACGACCTCGACTTCCTGCGCAAGCAGGTGATCACCTCCCGCAACGTGCGAGGTGGCCGGGTCACCGATGTGGCGCTGGGCGCGCTGAACTACCAGATCGAGCACCACCTCTTCCCGAACATGCCGCGGGCGAACCTGCGCCGCGCCCAGCCGATCGTCCGGGCCTACTGCGCGGAGCAGGGCATCCCGTACGCCGAGACCGGGCTGATCGAGTCGTACCGGCAGGCGCTGGGCCACCTGCACGAGGTGGGCCGGCCGCTGCGGGGCTGAAACGACCACGAAGAGGGGCGGCGCCGACCGGCGCCGCCCCTTTCGGCTGCCGATCGGATCAGCCGCCGAACGCCTTGATCAGCTCGGCCGGGGCCTCCTGGGTGTCGGCCGCCGGCGGCTTGCTGACGTTCACCGCGGTGCCGAAGTCCGAGAAGGTGGTGGTCATCGTGCCGAGCGACTCGTGCAGCGCGCTGATGTCGACGGCGGTCTGGGTGAGCCTGCCCTCGGCGTCCATCGTGGCGGTGAACGGCACGGCCTTGGCCTTGTCGCCGAGCGCGGCGATGTCCTTGTCGTTCGGCACCGACCGGGTGTAGTCCATGGTGCCGGCGAAGCTGCCCGGCGCGGTCTCCTTGACCTCCACCACGCTCTTGATCAGCTTGTTGGCACCACCCGGGTCACCCTCCGGCATGAGGTTGAGCTGGCCGCTCTCGCCGAGCTTCGTGGCATCCATGTGCAGCCACTTCTTCGGCAGGGAGGTCGCGCCGGTCACCTTCAGGTACGCGTCGTTGCCGACGATGAGCATCCGGATCTTGCCCTGCGTACCGAGGTCCATCGTCATGTCCGCGGTCTTGTTGGTCGGGTCCATCACGCCGCCGCCGTTGAGCACCGACGACTCCGTCTTCATCCGGAGGCTCTGCTCGTTGATCTTCTGCGCGGCGGCGGTGAGCTTGCCGAGCGCGTCCGCCGGAACGCTGCTGGCCGGGGCCCCGCTGGCGTTGCCGT
The DNA here is from genome assembly GCF_040649635.1 of Micromonospora sp. NPDC048909. Lineage (NCBI taxonomy): Bacteria > Bacillati > Actinomycetota > Actinomycetes > Micromonosporales > Micromonosporaceae > Micromonospora > Micromonospora sp. NPDC048909. Next base: position 346,432 of record NZ_JBEZFU010000003.1, read on the forward strand.
TGGCGGCTGGATCGTCGGCCCCCGTCTGCTTGCCGCATCCGGTCAGACCGAGTCCGAGCGCTGCGACGAGCGCGACCCCCGTGGTCGCCAGCCGTCGAGTTTTCATGATGGATTACTCCTCGTGAAGGGTTGGCCAGGTGACGACGACAGTCGATCCCGGCCGGGCCGCTGGCCAGCCTAACCAACCTGGGCCACTGCCGCGCGTCGATGCCTGGGCGCCCCGCGCGTCGACCGGGACCGGCGACGTCGGGCATCGGTCGCGGCCGGCGTGCCGGTCGGCGCGGCCACCGCCTGTCGATGCCCGGCTCACCTGCACCGGTAGGGTCTTGGCATGGCAGACGTGCTCACCGCGGAGGCGGTGGAAGACGAGCTGGGCGGGCTGGCGGACTGGTCGGGAGACCGCGCCGGGATCACCCGCACCGTGGAGCTGGCCAGTTTCCCGGACGCCATCGCCGTGGTGGACCGGGTCGCCGTGACGGCCGAGGAGCTCGACCATCACCCCGACATCGACATCCGGTGGCGGACCCTGACCTTTCGTTGTGTCACCCACTCGGCCGGCGGGGTCACCCACCGCGACTTCGCGTTGGCCCGACGGATCGACGAGATCATCCGGAGTGCCCGATGAGATTCGAGATCAGCAAGGTGCTCGACGCCATCGAGGGTCGGGTCTGCACCGACCCGTCGCTGGCCCGGGCCGTGGTCGACCTGGCCGAGGTGATCCGCTACCAGGACCTGGACGGCGGGCGGCCGGCGAGCCTGCTCCGGCTCGGCATGGTGATCGACGCCCTCTCCCGTGAGCTGGAGGAGGACAGCGTCCAGGTCTACGCCGTGGTGCACCGGGCCCTGCTCTCCGACGCCGACCTGACCTCCAACGAGCGGATGGTGGTCCGCCGGTGGGCCGACGACGGGCTCGTCGAGGTGCTCGACAACCCGGGTGACCGGATGCTCGAGGTGGCCGACCTGCTCGGGCTGCCGGTGCTCAGCCGGGTCCGCTTCGACGGCCTGCGCGGCCGGTTTCCCTGGTTGGTCGAGCAGCCCGGGCGGGTGGTCGCCCCGGTGCCCGGCTCCGGTGGGCCGGTCTTCATCGCCCACGTCGGCGGCGGCGACAAGCCGGTGGCCGGCAAGCGCTCGCCGGCCGGGGTCAAGCTGCTGGCCCGCCAGTGGCGGTGCCCCGAGTCGGGTTGCGCGCTCTTCGGCGGCGGCGGTGGCGGGGGAGCCTTCGCCGACCTCGCCCGGGTACAGCACAGTCCCGCGGGGCAGCCGCCGCCGGCGCTGCGTAATGGCGTACCGACGTGCCCGCGGCACGGCGCCCGGCTCGGTGACGGCGGGCCCCGGCCGCGTACCGAGGTGCTCGCGGTCCGGATCGGCGGGCTGGTCCGGCGCCGGTTCGTGCTCACCGAGGAGCAGCCGATCCTGGTCGGCCGGGCGCCCGAGCGGGACGGCGGGATCATGCTCGGGCAGTGGCTCAACGACGAGGCCCGCCGCTGGATCAGCCGCAGTCACGTCCAGTTGGAGCTGCGGGTCGGCGAGGTGATCGTGACCGACGTCAGCACCAACGGCTCCGGCATCCGCCCCGGCGGCTCGATGACCGAGTCGGAGCGGCTCCCGCTCGCCCCGCAGCAGTCCCGGGTGCTCGCCGAGAACGACATGGTCGAGCTCTACCCCGGGGTGCAGGTCGGCCGGGCCGAGGAACTGCCCACCGGCGCGCCGTTCACCCCCACCTCCGTGATGGCCGAGGCCCCCACCATGGCGATCCGCCTCCCCCGCCCCTGACCAAGCGCCCCGCCCCCCGCCTCGCCGCCCGCCCCCGGTCGGGGGTGAAACGGGGGCGGGCGCCGGGGACCGTGGTCCCCGGCGCCCGCCGGTGTGCTGCAGGGGTGGGTCAGCTGGCCAGGACGGCGGCCAGCTGGGCGACCGCGTGGTCGATCTCCTCCTCGGTGACCACCAGCGGCGGGGCGAGGCGGATGGTGGAGCCGTGGGTGTCCTTGGCCAGCACGCCGCGCTCGGCGAGTCGCTCGCACGCCTCCCGGCCGGTCATCAGTGCCGGGTCGATGTCCAGGCCGGCCCAGAGGCCGCGCCCGCGGACCGCGACCAGACCCTTGCCGATCAGGTCGGTCAGGCCGGCGTGCAGCCGGGCGCCGAGCTCCGCCGAGCGGCGCTGGAACTCGCCGGTGGCCAGCAGCCGGACCACCCCGGTGCCCACCGCGCAGGCCAGCGGGTTGCCGCCGAAGGTCGAGCCGTGCTGGCCGGGCTTGAGCACGGCGAGCACGTCGGCGTTGGCGGCCACCGCCGAGACCGGCACGATGCCCCCGCCGAGCGCCTTGCCCAGCAGGTACATGTCGGGGGTGACGCCCTCGTGGTCGCAGGCGAAGGTCGCACCGGTGCGGCCCAGCCCGGACTGGATCTCGTCGGCGATGAAGAGCACGTTGCGGTCGGTGCAGACCTGCCGTACGCCCGGCAGGTAGCCCTCCGGCGGCACGACGACGCCCTGCTCGCCCTGGATCGGCTCGAGCAGCACGGCGACGGTGTTCTCGTCGATCGCGGCGGTGAGCGCGGCCAGGTCGCCGTACGGGACCACGGTGAACCCGGGGGTGTACGGCCCGAAGTCGGCTCGGGCGTCCTCGTCGGTGGAGAAGCTCACGATGGTGGTCGTCCGGCCGTGGAAGTTGCCCTCGGCGACGACGATGTTGGCCTGCCCGGCCGGCACGCCCTTGACCTGGTAGCCCCACTTGCGGGCCACCTTGATCCCGGTCTCCACCGCCTCGGCGCCGGTGTTCATCGGCAGCACCATGTCCTTGCCGCACAGCTCGGCCAGCTCCCGGCAGAAGTCGGCGAACTGGTCGTGGATGAACGCCCGGCTGGTGAGGGTCAGCCGGTCGAGCTGGGCGTGGGCCGCCGCGATCAGCTGCGGGTGCAGGTGGCCGAAGTTGAGCGCCGAGTAGCCGGCCAGGAAGTCGAGGTAGCGCCGGCCGTCCACGTCGGTCAACCAGGCGCCCTCGGCCGAGGAGATCACCACCGGCAGCGGGTGGTAGTTGTGCGCGGTCCAGCGCTCCGCGTTCCGCACCGCGGCCGGAGTCTGCAGCATGTCGTCGACGATCACTTGCTCGCCTTTCCCTGTCGGAGCCGCAAGGTGCAGCACTTCGGTCCGCCGCCGGCCTTACGCAGCTCCGACAGGTCGACACCGATGGTCTCGTAGCCCCGGCCGCGCAGCGCGGCGGCCAGGTCGGTGGCCTGCGCCGGCAGCACCACGTGCCGTCCGTCGCTGACCGCGTTCAGCCCCAGCACCTCGGCGTCGGCCATCGTGGCGTGCACCGCGTCGGGGAAGAGTCGGCGCAGCACCGCCTGGCTGCCGGGCGAGAAGGCCTCGGGCAGGTACGCCACCGTCCGCTCGTCGAGGACGGTCAGCGCGGTGTCCAGGTGGTAGAAGCGCGGGTCGACCAGCTGCATGGTGATCACCGGGTAGCCGAAGACCTCCTGCAACTGGGCGTGCGAGGCGTGCGCGGTGCGGAAACCGGTGCCGGCCAGCAGGTAGTCACCGGCGAGCAGGACGTCGCCCTCGCCCTCGTTGACGTGCTTCGGGTCGTGCAGCTCGAAGCCGGCGGAGTCGAACCAGGCCCGGTAGGCCGGGGCCTCGTCGGCGCGCTGCGGGTCGCGGAACTGCACCGCCATCGCCTTGCCGTCGATCACCGTGCCGCCGTTGGCGGCGAAGACCATGTCGGGCAGGCCGGGCACCGGAGTGATCTCCTCGACGGTGTGGCCCAGATCGCGGTAGACCTGCCGCAGCTGCTCCCACTGGCGGATCGCCAGCTCGGTGTCGAACGGCGCGGTCGGGTCCATCCACGGGTTGATCGCGTAGTCCACGGCGAAGTACGTCGGCCGGCACATCAGGTAGCGCTGGCGGATGGCGTCCATCGTCATTGTCCTGCTCCCAGGGTCGGGCGCGCCCGGCCACCGTGGCCCACGGGCTGGCGCCGTTGTTCAACGTTATGCGGCGCTGGCGGCAGGATCCACCACCGAGAGTTGCACAGGGCGACTGTTCGTTGCGTCTGGCCGACCGGCACCGTCGAATCGTTGCGTTCGAGCCCGATGGGTGCGGTGGGAGTGGTCCGCAGCCCGGGGCGGGACTGGTTCGGCGGCCCGCCGGACCGGTCCCGGAAAACACTTCAGGGGCGGCGAACCGCCGCCCCTGAAAGGGTGCTGCCCGGCTGGTGAACCACCAGGCTGGTCGGGCTGCGCCGGTGCATCACCGGCGCTGGTCGCCGGCGCACCGCCGGCGAGCGGGACAGTGCCCGCTAGAACCGGTCGACAAACTGTGAGTCAAGCCACTCGCGGAACCGCTGGACCCAGTCGCCGTCGGTGGTCGGCCAGTCGAACTGGCCGGTCATCGCCAGCACGCCGATCACCACCGCACCGAGGCCGAAGACGATGCCGAAGAGCGCGTCGGTCTTGCCGGCGATGTGCCGCCGGCGGGTGGCGGAGAGGCCGAGCACCGAGAGCACCGCGCCGACCGCGCCCAGGCCGATGCCGTAGCCGGCGAGGGTGCCGGTCAGCACGAAGAGGGCGCCGGCGACGCCGATCACCAGGCCGAGGGTGGCGAGCAGGCTGGCCCGCGGCTTCGGGCCGCGTACCACCGGCGGCTCCGGCTCGGCGGGCTCGGCGGCGGGGCTGACCGGCCGGTCCCGGTCGGCGTCGGGCCGTACGGTCCGGTCCGGGTCGACGAGGGACGGGCGGTTGGTCGTCCGCTCCCGGGTGTCGGTCGGGTCGGGCCGGGCCCCGGTGTCGGTCGGCCGGGCGGTGGCCGCGCGGGCGACCGCGGCACGCTCCGCCGCACGCCGCTCCGCGTCGCCGACCGGCTCGCCGGTGGGCGTGGCGCTGCTGCGGTACGTCGTCTGCTCGCCGTCCCGGTCGGCCACGGACGGCTGGGCCGAACCGGTCGTCTCGGGCCGGGCGGCGTCGACGCGCGTCGAGTCGTCCGCGCCGGCGGCAACCGGGGCGTCACCCCCCTCGACGCGTCTGTCCGGGTTCTCGTCCCGCGTCGGCGCCGGCTCCGATCTGCGCGACAGCGAAGGAATTCTGACCACAACACACCTCCTGATGGAATGCGGGGTGGCCGTGGAACGGGCGGCACCCACGCGGTACGTCTTCAGGAAGTACCCAGGTGGGCGATTTTCGACACCGCAGGGCGCGCGACGGTGGGGCCGCCGGCGAACCGACGGCCCCACCGCGAGTTGGTCGGTCAGGCGGGCACGGTCCACTTCTGGTTCGCGGCTCCGGTGCAGCTCCAGATCTGCGTCGCCGTGCCGTTGGTCGAGCTGTTGCCCAGCACGTCCAGGCAGCTGCCGGCGCTGGCGCTGACCAGGTCACGGGCGGCGGTCGCGGTCCAGCGTTGGTTCGCCGCGCCGGTGCAGGTCCAGATCTGCACCCGGGTGCCGTTGGCGGTGGCGTTGTCCCGGACGTCGAGGCACTTGCCGAGGGCCCGGACGGTGCCGTCAGCGCCGAAGGTCCACTGCTGCGCAGCGGTGCCGTTGCAGTCGTACAGCTGGACCGGTGTGCCGTCGGCGCTGCTGGCCGCGGCGACGTCGAGGCACTTGCCGGCCAGCCCGACGACCGGGCCGGTGCGGCCCCCGCCGCCCGACTGGCTCCCTGACCAGGTGAAGGTGGCCGTGGTCCGGGCGGGCAGCGAGTAGGTGAAGGACTGCCCGCCCCAGACCACCTTGACCGACTGGGCGCCGGTGCCGCCGTTGTGCGCGATCAGCGCCTTGGAGCCGTCCGGGTTCACGTACGCCACGTTCGACACCGTGCCGTTGGCGGTCGAGTCGATCCGGTACGCCCCCGGCCGGACGAACTTGGTCAGGTGCCCGGTGGTGTAGTACTCGATCGTGTAGTCGACCTGGCCGGCCCGCGGGCCGCCCTCCTGCACGGTGACCAGGCCGGTGCAGACGTCGCAGCCGCCGTTGTGCGGGCCCATGCTCTGGTTGAGCGCGAGGCTCCACTTGACCAGGCTGCCGCTGTAGTTCCGGGCGTAGTTGACGATGTCGGCTAGGTCCTCGTTGTGCTGGTTGCCGATCCAGGTGCCGCCCGAGTGCTCGGTGCTGAACTGCCGCACCGAGGGGTACTGGTTGCGCACCTGGGTGCCCACGCCGGGGTCGCCGAAGTAGCCGTGCCAGGCGATGCCGCCGAAGAGCGGGTCGTTGCGGATGCCGGCGTCGGCCAGCAGCACCGCCCCGAAGTTCGGGTGGTCGCCGTAGTTCCAGTCGTGCACCAGCACCTTGGTGCTCAGCCCGGCCGCGCGCAGCGCGGGGTAGAGGTGGTTCTTGGTGAACTCGACGAGGCCGGGGCCGTTCCAGCTCATCCCGGGGTAGTTCATCGCCGTCGGGTTGGCGGCCTGGCAGCAGTTCGGCTCGTTCTGCACCGAGAGGTAGTTCACCGCGATGCCGGCCGCCTGGTACGTCTGCACGTACTTGACCAGGTACTGGGCGTACAGCGGGTAGTACTCCCACTTGAGCCAGCCCATCTGGTCCATCCGGCCGTTGTCCTTCATCCAACCCGGCGCGCTCCACGGCACCCCCATCACCCGCAGCGCCGGGTTGAGCGACCGGGCCTGCGCGGTGAGCAGCCGGACGTTGGTGTCGTAGCCGTTGACGTAGAAGTCGCTGAGGTCGCAGCAGGTGTCGTCGAGGGAGACGTGCCCCGGGCGGGAGAGGTCCGAGGCGCCGATCGGGTTGCGGACGAAGGAGAGCCCGATGCCGTCGGTCGAGGAGAAGAGTTTGCGCATCACGTCGTCGCGGGTCGCGGCGCTGATCGGGCCGCCGCGGAACAGGTAGGCGGTGGTGTCGGTGATCGACGCGCCGCCGCCCTCGAACTGCTGGTAGCGGGTGTTCTCGTTGACCGTGATGGTGTGTGTCGCGCCGCCGCTGGTGGCGGCGAACGCGGTCGGCGCCTGCTGCTGGAGGCCCCGGCTGACCTGCCGGCCGCCGGAGTCCGAGGTGGTGGTCAGCCAGACGTTCACCGGCTCGTTCGCCGCGACGGCCGGGGGTGGCAGGGCGAACGCGGCGGCGGCCGTGGCGGTGCCGAGCGCGAGCAGGCCGGCGCCGATCGACCGGCGGCGGGTCCGTCGGCGATGGCCCGGTGATGGGGGTACGGCGGTGGTGGGCATGCGTCTTCCTCTCGCGGGGGTGGCGGGCGGTGGGGACGGAGGGGCCCGAGCGAAGCGCGCGCTGATGTTCCGGATTGCCCCGACCTGTCGGCATCCGTGAATACAGTTAATATTCCTTAGTAATAGAAGTCAATGATTACCTTAGTGATCGTTGCGGCCCGCTCCGCGACCGACCTCGGGGCGATCCGCCGACCCGGCCAGGGCGCACCCGCCGGAGGGATGTGGCGGCCCGTCCGAACCCGGTTACGCTTGCTGGTCGTGCCAGAGGGACACACCATTCATCGCCTGGCGGCCCGGCACGCCGAGCTGTTCGCCGGCGACAAGGTGCACGCCAGCAGCCCGCAGGGCCGGTTCGCCGAGGGCGCCGCCCGGCTGAGCGGCACCGTGCTCGAGAGCACCGAGGCGTACGGCAAGCACCTGCTGCACCACCACGCGAACGAGCTGACCCTGCACGTGCACCTCGGGCTCTACGGGAAGGTCACCGACGGCGCCGGCGAGCCGCCCGAGCCGGTCGGCCAGGTGCGGCTGCGGTTGACCAGCGACCGGCACTGGCTCGACCTGCGTGGCCCGACCGCCTGCGAACTGCTCACCCCGCCCGAGGTGGCGGCGCTGCGGGCCCGGCTCGGCCCCGATCCGCTGCGCGCCGACGCCGACCCCGAGCGGGCGTACGCCCGGATCTCGCGCAGCTCGACGCCACTGGCCGCGCTGCTGCTGGACCAGTCGGTGGTGGCCGGCACCGGGCTGATCTTCGTGACCGAGGCGCTGTTCCGGGCCGGCCTGTCGCCGAGGCTGCCCGGCCGAGGGCTCGACCGGGCCGGCTGGGATCGGCTCTGGGCCGACCTGGTGACCCTGATGACCCAGGCGGTGCGGCGCGGACGGATCGACACCGTGCGCGACGAGCACCTGCCGGAGGCGATGGGCCGGGCGCCGCGGGTCGACCGGCACGGCGGCGAGGTGTACGTCTACCGCCGTCCCGGCGCGCCCTGCCACCTCTGCGGCGCCGAGGTACGCCGGGGCGAGCTGGCCGGGCGCAACCTCTACTGGTGCGCCACCTGCCAGCCCGGCTGACCGTCGCCAGGGCCGTGCACGCGAGTTGGCGTCGGCGCGCGCACCGGGCCTCGCCCGCTCACTCCTCGCCGAGCAGCCAGCGGACCACCTCCAGGTGACCCGGGAAGACCTGCCCGCCGGCGGTGCCCCAGGCCAGCGTCTGGCCGACGGTCCAGCCCCGCACCCGCTCCCGGTCCAGGCCCAGCTCCGCGCTGAGCCGGTCCAGCCGGTAGCGCACGGCGGCGGGGGAGTGGCCCAGCTCGGCCCCCCGGACGATCGGGGCCAGCCCGAACTCGCGCTCGCCGGCCAGCGGCTTCGGGTCGATCACCAGCCACGACTCCCGGGTGGCCCGCAGCACGTTGCCGGCGTGCAGGTCCTGGTTGACCAGCACCTGCTCGCCCTGGTCGTCGACCAGCTCGGCGAGCCGGCCGAGCGCCGCGTCGAGCAGCCGGCGCTCGTACGGGCGGCCGGCCCGCTCCCACTTCCCCGGCAGCCGCTCCGCCCAGCCGGCCGCCTCCTGCGCCAGCGACCGGAACTCCGCGCCCGCCGGCACCCAGAGCCGGGGCAGCAGCCCGGCGAAGACGGTGACCGCCTCGGCCGCCGGCACGTCGGACAGCGGTGAGCCCGGCACGCACCGCTCGACCAGCAGCGCCCGCCGCCCGGGGTCGTGCCCGAGCAACCGGGCCGCGCCCACCCCCGCCCAGCGGGCCAGCGCGGCGGGTTCGTGCTCGCTCTCCGCGTCCGGATACTGGAGCTTCAGCACCGCCGGCGTGCCGTCGGGCAGCTCCGCCGGCACCGCCAGCGAGGCGAAGGCGTACGGGAACGGCGACCCGATCCGCAGCGACCAGCGCTCGACACATTCCGCGAGCCGGGCGGGCAGCTCGGCCAACCACTCCCGCCCCGCTGCCGTGCTCCGCACCCAGCCCAGCCCGTCCGGGATCCGCAACTCACCGGTCATCCGGACATCCTCGACCCGGACCGGCGCGGGCGTACAACCCTTTCCCGCCGATCGTCGTCTGTAGGGGGGAACCGACGGAGGTAACCGGATGCCGGACGCATCGGAACAGGAGTTCGTCGAGTACTTCAGCGCGCGGCTACCGATGCTGCAGCGGCTGGCGTACTCGCTCTGCGGCGACGGCGACGAGGCCGACGACCTGGTGCAGGAGGCGGCCACCCGGCTCTTCCAGCGCTGGTCCCGGGCGTCGCGAGCCGACCACATCGACGCGTACGTGCGGGCGGTCGTGGTGCGGCTCTTCCTCGACAGCCGGCGCAAGGGATGGTGGCGGATCCGGCTCTTCGCCGCCCCGCCCGACGCGCGACACGCCTACGACGGCGGCGTCGAGGACCGCACGGTGCTGCGGGCGGCGCTGGCGCAGGTGCCGCCGCGGCAGCGGGCGGTGCTCGTGCTGCGGTTCCTGCACGACCTGCCGGTGGACGAGGTGGCCCGGACCATGGGCTGCTCCGCCGGGACGGTGAAGAGCCAGACCGCGCACGGTCTGGCCGCGATGCGCCGCCTGCTCGACGGCGCGGACCTGGTGGAGACGACGAAGGGGGCAGCGCGATGACGGCGGACGAGGACCGGATCGTCGATCTGCTGCGGCGGCTCGATCCGGAACCGGTCCGGCCGGTCCGGGTCGATCTGACCGCCGCCGTGCACGAGGCGCGCCGGCGACGGCGCAGCCGTCGGACGATGAGCGTGTCGGCCGCGGGGCTGGCCGTGCTGGCGGCGGTCTCCGTGCCGCTGGTGGTCGGCGGCGGGCCGTCGACCGGGCCGGCGTCGCAGCCCGCGTCGCCGTCCACCTCGGAGAGCGCGCCGGCCACCACCGCGCCGCCCGCCACTGCCGCGCCGGGCGGGCCGACCGCCTGCACGGCGCAGCCGCTGCCGGTACCCGGCGGGCACGCCAAGAGCCTGGTGACCGGCGGTGACCCGACCGGTCGGTTCCTGGCCGGCCGGTCGTATCCGGGGGACGGCCGGGGCAACCCGGTGATCCTCTGGGACGGCGACCGGGCGCGTGAGTACCGGCTGCCCGGCTCGGACCAGCGGATGGTGGACGTGAACGCCGCCGGTGTCGCGGTCGGGTCGGTCTACCTCGACGACCGGCCGCAGCCGTACGTCATCCGGAACGGCCGCCCCGCCCGGCTGCCCGGCCTGGCCGCCGGCGAGGCGACCGCCGTCAGCGCCGACGGCCGGATCGTCGGCGCGCGGCAGATCGGCCACCGGCAGCGCCCGGTGCTCTGGTCCGACCCCGACACCGCGGCCGTGGACCTCCCGCTGCCGGGCCCGAGGTGGGAGGGGACGGCCATCGGCGTCGACTCCGCCGGCACGGTGGTCGGGAGGATCCACGACGGTCCGAGCGGGGTGACCCGTACCGCCGTCTGGCGCGCCGGCGGCGCGGGTCCGGAACTGCTGCCGACGCCGTCCGTCGAGGGCGGCCCCGCCAGCGAGTTCGTGGCGCACTCGCTGCGGGGCGGCTGGATCACCGGGGTCGCCTTCCGGGACGAGGGGAAGGTGCGGCGGATCCACCCGGCCCGCTACCACCTTGCCACCGGCCGCTACGAGCCGCTGCCGAGCGGCGTCAGCCCCAGCGCCGGCAACGGGCGGGGCTGGGTGGTCGGCCCGGTGGACCGGATGGACGCGGGGCTGCTCACCGACGCCGGCGCGCTGCGCCTGCCCGACCTGGACGGACGCACCGGCCGGTACGCCGCGCTCGCGGTGAGCGTCAGCGACGACGCAGGGGTGATCGGCGGCCAGCTCGACGTCGAGCCGGGCCAGAAGGGCCTGGTGATGCGGGCGATCCGCTGGAGCTGCCGCTGACCGCCCCCGCCGCGCCGGTCCGGACGACCCGGATCGGCGCGGCGGGCGCGCGGGGCGGGACGGCCGGCGTCAGCGCAGCCGGCGGATGTCGCCGTACGCCCGGTAGAAGCCGCCCCGGCCGGACTCCCGGACCTCGCTGACCAGGTAGCGCACCCCGGGCTCACGGATGCCCTTCGGGAACTGCACCGACCAGTCGCGCCGGTAGCCGCCGGAGACGACCTGCACGCGCAGCCGGCCCCGGTCCTGCACACACTGCACCACCACGCCGCCGTCGACGTCGCTGGTCACCTCGACGGTGGACCAGGCCGCCGGCTCCGGCAGCCGGGCCGGGGCCTTGACGTCGACCACGTCCGGCACGGTGCCCGCCTCGGCGGCCCGGATCGCCGGCTCGCTGGCGTCGATGCAGGCGAGGTAGCCGCCGGTGGTGACCACGTAGAGGCGCTCCTCGTGGTACTGCATCGAGTAGGCCGAGCCGCAGCCGGTGCCGAGCTTCCACAGCCGGGTGCCCGCCGCGTCGAAGCAGTAGATCGAGGACCGGCTGTCGCCCGCGAAGACGTACCGGCCGCCCGCGGCGGTGGCGCAGGAGAAGACCGGCGCGTCGCACCGGTAGCTCCGCTCGGCGCGGCCGTCCTTCGCCAACCGGACCACCTCCCGGGAGCCGGTGCCGGCGAACACCGCGTCGCGCTCCTGCCAGCCGAAGAGCACCGAACCGGTGCGGGTGTGCCACAGCTCCCTGCCGGTGCGCCAGTCGTAGCCGGTGACGCCCTGCGAGTGGCCGTGGTAGAGCGCGTCGTCGTCGCAGCGCACCATCCAGGCGGACCGGCCACGGCCCGGCCGGCGCCAGAGGAACTCGTCCTCGTGGTCGATCGCGGCGATCCCGCCGTCGGCGTCGGACACGCCGAGCACGCCGTCGTGGATGTCCAGCCAGTAGATGTCGATCTCGGGGGCGATCGCGTACGCCACCCGGGGCACCTTGCCGGAGAGGTCGTAGACGTTGCCGTCGTCGCAGCCGGCGTAGATCCAGTCGTCGTCGGCGACGATGCACTTCACCCCGTCGGGGAGGCGGACCTGCCCGAGCACCCGCGCGTCGTGCCCGAGCGTGGTGATGACGCCGTGCTCGTTGCCGACCATGCAGTACTGACCGTCGACGAAGATGCCGAACGCGGGGGCGCCCGAGTCGTAGCGCCAGAGCACCGGCGCGGTCCGCGCGGTCGAGCGGGTGCTGACGATCTGCCGCCGGGAGACCGACCGCTTCTGCCGGACGCCGGGCACCGCCGGGGCGTACCCCTTGCGGATCTTCTCGCCGATCTTCTTCGCCGCCGCCGCGCGGGCGCGGGCGTTGTCCGCGTAGCTGGCGGTCTTGACCTGGCCCTGGTCGCCGATCCGGCCGTAGCGGACGGTCAGGGCGGTGTCCTCGACCACCACCTCGTAGAACTTGTGCGCGCCACCGTCCACTTCGGACAGTTCGAGGTAGGTCGTCTCCTGGGACATGGGGGTGCCTCCGGGCGGGGTGGGCGACCGAGGGATCGCCGGCGTGACAACGCGAGCACGCTAACCACCGCCCCCGACAGAATCCGGGTGCCGAAGTCGTCCTCCTGACGACGAACCACCGCGCCCGAGGGCGACGGCGCGAGGACTCAGCGGCCGCTGGCGTGCAGCGCGTCGACGGCCTTGCGGGCGGCGATCAGCACCGGATCCCAGACCGGGGCGTACGGCGGGGCGTAGCCGAGGTCGAGCGCGGTCATCTCGTCCACCGTCATGCCGTTCCAGAGCGCCACCGCCAGGGTGTCGATCCGCTTGGCCGCCTCGGACCAGCCGACGATCTGCGCGCCGAGCAGCCGCCCGCTCGGCTTCTCGGCGATCAGCTTGACCGTCATCGGCCGGGCGCCCGGGTAGTAGCCGGCCCGGTTGGTCGACTTGGCGACCACCGAGACGAACTCGAAGCCGGCCGCGCTTGCGTCCCGCTCCCGCAGGCCGGTCCGACCGACCTCCAGGTCGCAGACCTTGGTCACCGCCGTGCCGATCACCCCGGCGAAGGTGGCGTAGCCGCCGCCGATGTTGATCCCGGCGACCCGGCCCTGCTTGTTGGCGTGCGTGCCGAGCGGTATGTGCACCTGCATCCCGCTGACCCGGTGCAGGGTCTCCACGCAGTCGCCGGCGGCCCAGACCCCGGGCAGCCCCGGCACCCGCATCCGCCGGTCCACCCGGATCGCGCCGGTCGGCCCGAGCGGCATGCCGGCAGCCTCGGCGAGCTGCGTGTTCGGGCGTACGCCCAGGCCGAGCACCACCACGTCGGCCGGGATCGGCCCCTCGGCGGTGACCACCGCGCTGACCCGGCCGTCGCGCTCCTCGATCTCCAGCACCGGGAGCCCGGTGCGGATGTGGATGCCCAGCCCGGTCATCGCGTCCGCGACCAGCTCGGCCATGTCGCCATCCACGGTGGACATCGGCTGATCGGCCTGCTCGACCAGGGTCACCGAGAGGCCCCGCAGGATCAACGCCTCGGCCAGTTCCACGCCGATGTAGCCGCCCCCGACCACGACCGCCCGCCGCGGTCTCGGGTCGCTCTCCAGCCAGTCGCGCAGGGCCGAGCCGTCGTCCAGGGTCTGCATCCCGAAGACGCCCCCGGCGCTGGTCTTCGCCCATGGCGGCTTGACCGGCAGCGCGCCGGCGGCGTAGACGACCTCGTCGAAGCGCTCCCGGACCTCGCCGCCGCTCTCCAGGTCGCGGGCCAGCACCTCGCGGCGTTCCAGGTCGATCGCGGTCACCTCGTGCCGCATCCGCACGTCGATGGCGAACTCGGCGCGGAAGGTCTGCGGATCGCGGGCGATCAGGGCCTCCGGCTCGGGCACCAGCCCGCTGATCCAGTACGGGATGCCGCAGGCCGAGTAGGAGGTGAAGTGCCCCCGCTCGAACGCGATGATCTCCAGGTCGGAGCGGTCGCGGCGGCGACGTGCCTGGGACGCCGCCGCCATGCCGGCGGCGTCCCCGCCGATGACGATCAACCGTTGCGCCACGAGTTCATCCTGTCACGCTGCGATCAGCCGCGGGTCTGGCGCGCCACGTCCAGCACCACGTCGGTGAGCCGCCCGCTGCGGGCGAACACCGCGCGCTGGCGTGCCGCGCCGCTGCCGTGCCGGCGCAGCGCACCGAGCAGGTCGGTCACCTCGGCCCAGTCGCCGTGCTGCTCGATCGCCGGCCGGACCCGCTCGACGAGGCGGTCCAGCAGCTCCCAGGCCGGCCGGACCTCGCCGGTGGTCAGATCGACCCCGTCGCCCTCCAGCCCGTCGTGGGCCGCCCGCCAGTGCGCGGCGACCAGCAGGTGATGGTCGGTGCGGAGCGCCGGACGGCCGCTGGCGATGTCGTCGATCGCGGTCGCCACCAGGGCCCGGACCAGCGCGGCGACCAGCACCGCGTCGTCCACCGACGGGCAGACGTCGCCGATCCGCAGCTCGACCGTGGGGTACTTCGCGGAGAGCCGGGCGTACCAGTAGAGCATCCCCTCGTCGAGCATCACCCCGCTGGAGATCAGCTGCCTGATCAGCCGCTCGTAGTGCTCGTGCGACTCCAGGTACGGCGTCGGCGCCACCGACGGCCAACGCTCCCACTCCACCGAGCGCCAGCTCGCGTAGCCGGTGTCCTCGCCCCGGGCGAACGGGGAGTTCGTGGTCACCGCGTGCAGGGTGGGCAGCCACGGCCGGACGTGGTTGAGCACCTGCACGCCGGTCTCCGGGTCGGGGATGCCGACGTGCACGTGCATGCCGTTGTTGCCCGGACCGGGCACCAGCAGCCGGAACCGCTCGATCATCCGGTCGAAGCGGGGCTTGTCGACCACCGGCGGCACCGGACCGTCCACCGGGCCGGTGCCGATGGCGAGCAGCCGTACGCCGGCCCGCTCGGCCGCGTCGGCGAGCGCGCCCCGCAGTACGCCGAGTGAGTGCCGGATCGAGGAGAGCTCCAGCCCGGGCGGGCTGCCGATCTCGATCTGGCTGGTCTGGAACTCGCGCTCCACCTGCCCGCGCAGCTCCGCCGGCACCTGCTCCATGACGAGGTCGACGGCGGGCACCGCGGCGCCGGTGTGCGGGTCGACGAGCAGGAACTCCTCCTCGACGCCCACCGTGAGCAGGTCGGTCCCGTCGGCCGTCCCGCTCGGCGCCTCCGCCAGCTGGCCGGTCATCGCCATCACCGTCCGTTCCTGCCGGCCGCGGTCCGTCCGCGCCGGTCGTTCGGATGGTTACCCACCGTGGCGATCGTCGGAAACGCGCTGCCGGCGCGTCGGCCGCGTGTCGCGCTCACGGGCGGGCGTGACAGCGGGTCCTAGGCTGGGCGCCGTGTCAGGACCGTGGGGGATCGCGCTGGGGCTCTGGGCGTACGCCCTCACCCAGCTGACCCTCCTCGCGGACCGGCCGGCGGCCCTGCTCGCCGGTGCCGCGCTGGGCGCGGCGGTGCTAATCGCGACCCTGCTCGCGGCGCGCGCCCTCGTCCTCGGCGCCGCGCCGCGCACCATCCGCCGGGCCGCCGCGCTGCGGGCCCGTGCCCGGCACCGTCGGGTGCCCCGTCAGGTCGACCCGGACGCCCCCGGTCGAGCACGTCCCCGGGCTCCCGGCGCGCGCCCCTCGGCCGCGTAGCACCGTCACGCCGCGCGGCCGATTCCGCCGTCATCCGTCCCACCTGGGCCTGCGCGCCCGGTCGGGACCACCCGGAATCGCAACCGAGGGACACCCATGCTCGCCTTCGCACCACTGCACGCCGCGGTCGGCGCCGCCGGTGCCGCGCTCTCCGCCGTCACCACCCTGCTCGAACCGGTCGCCGGTGGCGCGGCCACGGCCGCCGCGATCGTGCT
This sequence comes from Micromonospora sp. NPDC048909, assembly GCF_040649635.1. Lineage (NCBI taxonomy): Bacteria > Bacillati > Actinomycetota > Actinomycetes > Micromonosporales > Micromonosporaceae > Micromonospora > Micromonospora sp. NPDC048909. The sequence goes on from NZ_JBEZFU010000003.1 coordinate 362,293, forward strand.
CTTCACCGTCGCCGTCCGCCTGCTGATCTCCCCCCTCACCGTCGTGCAGGTTCGCGGGGAACGACGCCGCGCGGCGCTCGCCCCGCAGGTACGCGACCTGCGGCGGCGGTACGCGGACGACCCGGCCCGGTTGCAGAGCGAACTCTTCACGCTCTACCGCTCGGCCGGCGCCAACCCGGTCGCCGGTTGCCTGCCGGTGCTGCTACAGGCGCCCTTCCTGCTGGTGATGTACCGGCTGTTCAGCACCACCGAGGGCGGCACCGGGCTGCTCGACGAGCGGCTGGCCGGGGTGCCGCTCGGCCACCATCTCGGCGACGGGTTGGCCGGGGCCGCCGGGCCCCTCTTCGCCGTGCTGCTGGCGGCTCTGCTGGCGCTGGCCTGGTGGACGTCCCGGCGGATGCGCCGGGCCTCGGCCGCCATCGACGCGGCGCCGCCGATCGGAACGGCCGCCACCGGCCCGGTGGCCCGGACCGGCGGGGCCGAGCGCGGCGCGCCGGCCGAGGGCGTGGGCGCGGCGCTGGCCCGCTTGCTGCCGCTGCTGCCCTACGCCACGGTGCTGGTGGCGCTGGTCCTGCCGCTGGCCGCGGTGCTCTACCTGGTCACCACGACGGCCTGGTCGGCGCTGGAGCAGGCGGTGCTGCGCCGGCCGCGGGCCGTGCCGGCCGGCACGGACATCGATCGACGTTGACAACTGTCCCGAGGGGACGTACAACTCGTGAGAGAGCGCTCTCTCGCCCGTCCCCGCAGAGAGGCACAGCCATGAAGACTGCCCCGGCGGCGCCCGCCGCCCCGTCCGCACGACGCCGGCTGCGGCTGGCGTTCGCCCTGCTCGCCACCGCCACCACCGCCCTGGCCGGGATCACCATGACCGCGCACGCCGCGGTGCCCCCGCCGCCCTCCGGCTGGAGCCTGGTCTGGAGCGACGACTTCACCGGCGCGGCCGGCACGTTGCCGTCCTCGGCCAACTGGATCATCGACACCGGCACCAGCTACCCCGGTGGCCCGCCGAACTGGGGTACCGGGGAGATCCAGACCTACACCAACAGCACCGCCAACGTCAGCCACGACGGTGGCGGCAACCTGCGCATCACGCCGTTGCGCGACTCCTCCGGCCGCTGGACGTCGTCCCGGATCGAGACGGTCCGCAGCAACTTCAAGCCGCCGTCCGGCGGAGTGCTGGCCATCGAGGGTCGGATCCAGATGCCGAACGTGACCGGCGCGCAGGCGGCCGGCTACTGGCCGGCGTTCTGGGCGCTCGGCGCGCCCTACCGGGGCAACTACCAGAACTGGCCGGGCATCGGCGAGTTCGACGTGATGGAGAACGTCAACGGGATCAACTCGGTCTGGGGAGTGCTGCACTGCGGTGTCGCGCCCGGCGGGCCGTGCAACGAGTTCAACGGGCTCGGCGCCTCCCGCGCCTGCCCGGGCAGCACCTGCCAGTCGGCGTTCCACACCTACCGCTTCGAGTGGGACGCCGCCGCCAGCCCACAGCAGCTGCGCTGGTACGTCGACGGGCAGCTCTACCACACCGTCACCCAGTCGCAGGTCGGCGCGACGTACTGGACCCAGATGACCTCGCACGCCGGCTACTTCCTCCTGCTCAACGTGGCGATGGGCGGGGGCTTCCCGAACGGGGTGGCCGGCTCCACCACGCCGACCGCCTCGACCGTCCCGGGCCGCCCGATGCTGGTCGACTACGTCGCGGTCTACAGCCGCGGTGGCGGCAGCACGCCGCCGCCGACCACCCCGCCGCCGTCCGGCGTGCGTGACGCCTACTCGACCATCCAGGCCGAGTCGTTCAACGGCCAGAACGGCGTGATCGTCGAGGCGTGCAGCGAGGGCGGGCAGAACATCGGCGCGCTGCGCAACGGTGACTGGGTCCGCTTCGACAACGTCGAGTTCGGCTCCACCCCGCCCCGCGACTTCGTGGCAAGGGTCGCGTCCGGCGCGGGTGGGGGTGCGAGCGGCCTGGTCGAGGTGCGGTTGGGCAGCCCGACCGGCGCGACGATCGGCAGCTTCGCGATCGGCAACACCGGCGGCTGGCAGAGCTGGCGCTCGGTGCCCGGCAACGTCGCCGCGGCCACCGGTCGGCAGACCGTCTACCTGACCTTCACCAGCGGCCAGCCGAACGACTTCGTCAACGTCAACTGGTTCACCTTCCGCCGCTGACCCCGGTCGGGCCCCCGTGACCGCCGTGCGGGGGCCCGGCCGGCCCCGGTGGGCAGCCGCCTCTGGACAGAAACAGTTAACAGTCTTAATAATAGGCGCCAACGTTGATGTCCGTGGATGTCCGCCCGGATGCGGAGGGTCGTATGAAGCGTTCCAGATCCCTTGTCCTGTCCCTGGTCACCATGCTGGCGGCGACGGTCGGCGCGGCCTGGGTGGCGCTGCCCGCGTTCGCCGCCGGGGCCACCGCGACCTTCGTCAAGACCTCCGACTGGGGCTCCGGTTGGGAGGGGAAGTACACCATCACCAACGGTGGCGGGTCGACCGTCAACGGTTGGAACGTCACCTTCGACCTGCCGGCCGGCACCACCGTCGGCAGCTACTGGGACGCGCTGCTCACCACCGCCGGCCAGCGGCACACCTTCACCAACCGGTCCTGGAACGGCAGCATCGCGCCGGGTGCCTCGGTCTCCTTCGGCTTCCTGGGCAGCGGCCCCGGCAGCCCGGCCAACTGCCAGCTCAACGGCGCCCCGTGCGGCAGCGGCACCCCGCCGACCACTCCGCCCCCGACCACCCCGCCGCCGACCACGCCGCCGCCGACCACGCCGCCGCCCACCGGCAGCCTGCCGAAGCACCTGCTCACCGGGTACTGGCACAACTTCGACAACCCGGCCGTCGAGCTGCGGCTGCGCGACGTGCCGGCCGAGTACGACCTGGTCGCGGTCGCCTTCGCCGAGGCCACCTCGACCCCCGGCGCGGTCACCTTCGCCGTCGACCCCGGGCTCTCCGCCGCGCTGGGCGGCTACACCGACGCCGACTTCGCCGCGGACGTCCGGACCCTGCAGAGCCGCGGCAAGAAGGTGATCATCTCGGTGGGCGGCGAGACCGGCCGGGTGGCGGTCAACGACCCCGCCTCCGCCGCCGCGTTCAGCGACACCGTCCACGCGCTGATCCAGCGGTACGGCTTCGACGGGGTCGACATCGACCTGGAGAACGGGCTCAACCCGACCTACATGGCGCAGGCGCTGCGCTCGTTGCGGGCGAAGGTCGGCACCGGACTGATCATCGCGATGGCGCCACAGACCATCGACATGCAGTCACCGGCCGGCGGCTACTTCAAGCTCGCGCTCGACATCAAGGACATCCTCACCGTGGTCAACACCCAGTTCTACAACTCGGGTGCGATGCTCGGCTGCGACAACAACGCCGCGTACGCCCAGGGCACGGTGAACTTCATCGTCGCGCTGGCCTGCATCCAGTTGGAGGCCGGGCTGCGCCCCGACCAGGTGGGGCTCGGCCTGCCCGCCGGGCCCGGCGCGGCCGGCGGCGGCATCGTCGCGCCCAGCGTGGTCAACGCCGCCCTGGACTGTCTGGCCCGGGGCACCAACTGCGGCAGCTTCCGCCCGCCGCGCACCTACCCCGGCATCCGGGGCGCGATGACCTGGTCGGTGAACTGGGACGTCAGCAACGGCAACGGCTTCGCCCGCACCGTCGCCCCGCACCTCGACACCCTGCCCTGAGCGCTCGCCACGGCCGTACGCGGTCAGCGACCGGCGGTCACCGACTGCCGGTCGCGCCGCCGGCCGCGGCGGCGGATCTTCTTCACCACCCACCACCCGATCAGGATCGCGAAGAGGGCGATGATGCCGTAGTCGAACCAGCTGCTGTACTGCTCCAACTGCTGCCACCGGGAGCCGAGGGCATAGCCGCCGCCGACGAAGATCGCGTTCCAGATCCCGCTGCCCAGCGTGGTCAGCACGACGAACTCGGGCAGCGGCATGCGGTTCGTCCCGGCGGGGACGGAGACCAGGCTGCGTACCACCGGCATCATCCGGCCGAAGAAGACCGCCCACCGGCCGTACCGCTCGAACCAGCGGTCGGCGCGCTCCAGGTCGTCCAGGTCGACCAGGGGAAGCCGGTCCAGCCAGCGCTTGAGCCGGTCCTCACCGAGCACCGCGCCCACCCAGTAGAGGACCAGTGCGCCGATCAGTGAGCCGGCGGTCGCCGCGAGCGCCACCACGAAGACGTTGAACCGCCCCTCGCCGGCCAGGTAACCGGCCATCGCCAGGACGATCTCGCTCGGGATCGGCGGGACGATGCTCTCCAGGGCGACCAGCAGGGCGACGCCCAGGGCCCCGGCGGAGTCGATCACCCCGGCCACCCAGCCGGTCAACCCACCGAGTCGGCTCGGGTCGACGTTCTCGGCGAGCGGCATGGCGATCCTTTCCACGGGGGAGGGGATCCGATATCTGTACCCCGCCGCGCGCCGGGCACACCTGCCGGCTCAGTCCGACGGGTGCAGGGCCGCGTCGGCCGGCCCTACCCGCCAACCGGTGAAGTGGACCGCCAGCCCGCCCCGGGTGGGCGAGCAGCAGAACGGGCCGGCGAACACCTCGGCGTCGGGCGCCAGCGGGGCGAGCCGGACCAGTCGCCACGGCTCACCGGCCACCCGGGCCCGGACGGTCAGCGCGTCGCCCGAACGGCTGGCCCGGACGGTGACCTCCCGCCCGGCCCACTCCGGCACCGGGGCGACCGACCAGTCCGAGACCTCCCGGGTGACCACCGCGCCGAGCTGCGGCTGGCCGTCGCTGACCTCCACGCCGGCCTTGATCCAGTTCCGCTCGTCGGTGCGGACCAGCACGCCGGCCTGGTCGAACTGTTCGGTGAAGGCCAGCCGGAAGCTCACCTCGACGGCCGTGCCGGCGGTGAACGCGGCGAGCAGGGCCGGCCCGTCGTCGTGCACGAAGCCGTAGCTGGTCTGTCGCCAGAAGTCGCTGCCGGCTGCCGGCTCGACCACCAGGTGCCCCTCCGGCGTGCCCTCCGCCCGGACCGGCCGGTGCAGCCAGCTCCCGGTGGACCAGTCGATCGGCTCGGTGTCGGTCGTGTCGCGCATGACCGGCACCGTACCGGCGTCGCGCCGTACGCGTTTGCCGGGCCGGCGGATCGGAGAAGGTAACCGGGCATGGGTGACAGGTGGTACTCCGAGGCCGTCGTCTACTGCCTCGACATCGACACGTACGCGGACTCCGACGGCGACGGGGTCGGTGACATCCGGGGCCTGATCGGTCGGCTGGACTACCTGGCCCGGCTCGGGGTGACCTGCCTCTGGCTCAACCCGATCCACCCGTCGCCCAACAAGGACGACGGCTACGACGCGACCGACTTCTACAACGTCGACCCGCGCTTCGGGACGCTCGGTGACTTCGCCGAGCTGCTGCACCAGGCGCAGAACCGGGGCATTCGGGTGATCATCGACCTGGTGGTCAACCACACCTCCGACCAGCACCCGTGGTTCCAGTCGGCCCGCTCCTCGCCGGACTCGCCGTACCGTGACTGGTACGTCTGGGCCGACCGGGAGCCGGACGACCGTCACCAGGGCATGGTCTTCCCGGGCGAGCAGCACGAGACGTGGAGCTACGACCGGACCGCCAAGGCGTGGTACTACCACCGGTTCTACAAGTTCCAGCCGGACCTCAACATCGAGAACCCGAAGGTGCGCGAGGAGATCAAGAAGATCACGTCGTTCTGGCTCCAGCTCGGCGTATCCGGCTTCCGCATGGACGCGGTGCCGTTCATCATCGAGCAGACCGAGCCGGGCAACCCGAACTCCCCGAAGGACTTCGACTTCCTCACCGACCTGCGCCAACACGTGCAGTGGCGGCGCGGCGACGCGGTCCTGCTGGCCGAGGCGAACGTCGAGCCGGATCAGCTGCCGGTCTACTTCGGTGACGGAAACGGGTCGGGCAACCGGATCCACATGCTCTTCGACTTCATGCTCAACGGTCGGCTGATGCTCGCCCTCGCCCGGGAGGACCCGGAGGCGATCATCGACGCGCTGCGAGACACCCCGACGCTGCCCGTCGGCGGCCAGTGGGCGACCTTCCTGCGCAACCACGACGAGATCGACCTGTCCCGGCTCACCGCCGACCAGCGCAACGACGTGTTGGCGACGTTCGGCCCGGACGAGGAGATGCAGCTCTACGGCCGGGGCATCCGGCGCCGGCTCGCCCCGATGCTGGGCAACGACCGGCGGCACATCGAGCTGGCGTACGCCCTGCAGTTCTCGCTGCGCGGCACGCCGGTGCTGCGCTACGGCGAGGAGATCGGCATGGGGGAGGACCTGTCGCTACCGGGGCGCGACGCGATCCGTACCCCGATGCAGTGGTCGTACCAGCCCAACGGCGGGTTCTCCAGCGCCGAGCCGGAGAAGCTGGTCCGCCCGGTGATCGACAAGGGTGACTACGCGTACGACAAGGTGAACGTGACCGCCCAGCGCAAGGATCCGCGCTCCCTGCTCAGCTGGTTCGAGCGGATGATCCGGACGCTGCGCGAGGCCCCGGAGATCGGGTCCGGCTCGACCACCCACATCGACGTGCCGACGCCGCCGGGCGTGCTCGCGCACCGCGCCGACGGCCCGAGCGGGACCATGGTCTTCCTGCACAACCTCGGCACCGAGGACGTGGAGGTCGACCTGAGCACGCTGGAGCCGGAGGCGGACCTGCCGATCGACGTGCTCACCGACCGGGGCTACGACGAGGTCGGCAAGCTGGACCGCCTCAAGCTCGCCGGCCACGGCTACCGGTGGATCCGGCTCTGCCGCAGCCGGTCCTTCTGAGGACGCGCGGCGGCCGTCGGGCCGCCCGGCGGGCACCGATCCGGCGCGTACCGCTGGGTTAAGCTCCTTCGATCGACCCCAAGTTACCGGGAGGTAATCATGTCGGAGGAGCCCCGCGTCGCCATCGTCACCGGAGCCGCGCGTGGAATCGGCGCGGCCACCGCTCGCCGGCTCGCCGGTGACGGCCTGGCGGTCGCCGTGGTCGACATCGAGGAGTCGGCGACGAAGGAGACCGTCGACGCGATCGCCGCCGCCGGTGGTCGGGCGCTCGGCGTCGGCGCCGACGTCGCCCAGCGGGACCAGGTGGAGGCGGCGGTCGAGCGGATCGCCGCCGAGCTGGGTGCGCCGACCGTGCTGGTCAACAACGCCGGCGTGCTCCGCGACAACCTGCTCTTCAAGATGACCGACGCCGACTGGGACACCGTGCTGGGCGTGCACCTGCGCGGCGCCTTCCTGTTCAGCCAGGCCACTCAGAAGCACATGGTCGAGCGGAAGTGGGGCCGGATCGTCAACCTCTCCAGCACCTCGGCGCTGGGCAACCGCGGCCAGGCCAACTACTCGACCGCGAAGGCCGGCCTGCAGGGGCTCACCAAGACGCTCGCCATCGAGCTGGGCCCGTTCGGGGTCACCGTGAACGCGGTCGCGCCCGGCTTCATCGTCACCGACATGACCGCGGCGACCGCCGCCCGGATGAAGGTCGAGTTCGAGGCGCTCCAGCAGCACGCCGCCGCGGAGATCCCGGTGCGCCGCACCGGCCGGCCGGAGGACGTCGCGCACACCATCTCGTTCCTGGTCAGCGAGGGCGCGTCCTTCGTCTCCGGCCAGGTCATCTACGTCGCCGGCGGTCCCAAGGACTGACCGGCCGCGCCGGCCCGATGGCCGCTCCGCACGGGGCGGCCATCGCGGTCTCCCGGACGGGTGTCAGGCGGGGGAGCGGCGGGTGCGCCAGAGCCAGTAGAGGCCCAGGATCGGCAGGACCAGCGGGATGTAGCCGTACCCGCTGCCGAACTCCGACCAGACCGTCTCGTCGGGGAAGAGCTCGGCGTCCACCAGGCTGAGCACGCCCACCGCGAGCACGCCGACCAGCTCCACCGAGCAGCAGGCCAGCGCGATCCGCCGGCCGGTGTGCCCGGCGCGGGCCAGCCCCACCGCGGCGACGATGTAGATCACCGCGGCCAGCGCGGAGAGCAGGTAGGCCACCGGTGCCTCGTCGAACTTCGTGGCGAGTTGCAACCCGGCCCGCGAGGTCGCGGCGATGGCGAAGAGGATGTAGACGGCGATCAGCAGCCGGCCCGGTCCCTTGTTGGTCGCGCGCCGGGGCGTCGAGGCCTCAACCACCGAGCACCTCCCAGGTCTGCTGGAGCCGGACCACGACCACCGGGGTCACGAGGCAGACCGCGCAGACGATCCCCGAACCCCAGCGGGTCGGCTCCATCCGGGCCAGCACCGCCGCCAGCGGCGGTAGGCAGACCAGCGTCACCAGGTAGCCGAAGAAGGCGCCCGGCTCGCCCGGCCGCTCGCCGCCGCCGAGGGCGACCAGCGCCACCACGGCCAGCGCGAGCAGCGCCAGCTCCAGCAGGGCCAGCCCGATCAGCTGGGCCCGGTCCGGCGGCCGGTTGCGCGCCGCGCACACCAGGGCCCACAGCGCGAGTACGAGCGACAGCACGATCGACACGGTGGCGAGGACGCCGTCCACCGGCGATCCCGCCGCGGCGGCGGTCATCGGGGCCACCCGGTCCTTGGCTCGGTCACCGGCACAGCCTACTAACCGTCGTAGTAACCGCCCCTCGGCCCCGCCCCGCCACGCGGGCCCGGTCAGGGGCGACGGTGACGTCCGGCCCCGCCGCCTGCACCGTCGAGGCCGGGAGGCTAGCGTGGATCACGGGCTGCGGCGTCGCCGCGGTGGACGACAACGGCGGGGGATGGTCGTGCTGCGGTTCGGTTTGTTCGGCACCGGTCACTGGGCGACGGAGACGCACGGGGCGGCGCTCGACGCGCACCCCCGTGCCGAGCTGGTCGGGGTGTGGGGGCGGAATCCGGAGCGGGCCGGCGCCCTGGCCGACCGGTACAACGTGCCGGCCTTCGACGACGCCGACGCGCTGATCGACGCCTGCGACGCGGTCGCTGTCGCTCTGCCCCCCGACATCCAGGCGGACATCGCCGTCCGGGCCGCGACCGCCGGCCGGCACCTGCTGCTGGACAAGCCGCTCGCGCTCGACGTCGCGGACGCCGACCGGGTGGTCGCCGCCGCGCAGGGCTCCGGGGTCGCGTCGGTGGTCTTCTTCACCCAGCGCTACCAGCCGAACGTCACCGCGTTCCTCGCCGCCACCGCTGCCGCGGGCGGGTGGCAGCACGCCCGGGCGACGATGTTCGCCTCGATCTACCAGCCGGGGAACCCGTACGGCGAGTCGCAGTGGCGACGGGAGCACGGCGCGCTCTGGGACATCGGCCCGCACGCGCTCTCGCTGCTGCTGCCGGTGATGGGCCGGGTCACCCGGGTGGCGGCGATGAACGGCCCGAGCGGCATCGTGCACCTGCTGCTCACCCACGACGGGGGCGCCACCAGCAGCGCCTCGCTGACCCTGGACGCCCCGACCGAGGCGATGGCCCGGGAGATCGTCTATTTCGGCGAGAACGGCATCGAGACCGCGCCGGAGCCGCAGACCAGCCCGGCGACCGCCTTCACGGTGGCGATCGACCAGCTGCTGGAGGAGATCGAGGCGGGCACCCGGGACCACCGCTGCGACGTGCGCTTCGGCCGCGAGGTGGTCGCCGTGCTGGCCGCCGCCGAGACCGCCCGCACCGAGTCCCGCACCGTCACCGTCCCAATCCCGGCCTGACCCCCGGCCCGCGCTTCCCCTTCCCGCCTCGTCGAGCATGAAGTTGTCGTCCTGCGCGCCGGCGTGTCGTGGCAACAAACTTCGTGATCAACAGGGGTTGCCTGCGGGGGTTGGCCGGGAGTGGGAAATGGGTCGTGGGGTGGAGCCGCGGGGGTTAGCGTGGCGGGCATGTTCACGCATGCCCTGATCGAGGTGGCTGGCACGCCGGCCGCCCGGGGCCCCCTGCTGGTGTCCCGTCCGCGAGTCCGGCGTCCGGCCCTGGCCGGCCGGGACGCGACCCGCGACTGACCGCAGGCGCACTCCCGCGCCATCTCCAGGGCCGTCCGAGTCCCGATCCACTCGGACAGGCCCCGCTTCGGGCTGCCTGTCCGCCCCGTCGCCGAGCGGCGACAGACAGGACGACGACACGTGGCGCCCCGCCGTACCCGAGCAACCGAACGCGACCGGTCCCGTCGCGTACTCTCCCAGAACTTCCTCACCGACCCGGCCGCCATCGACCGGGTCGTCCGGTCGGCCCGGTCGGATCCGGCCGGCCTCCTGCTGGAGGTCGGTGCCGGTCGCGGCCAGCTGACCCGGCCGCTCGCCGCCCACTGCGGCCGGCTGGTGGCCTACGAGGTCGATCCGGCCGCCGCCGCCGAACTGGCAGTGGTCTGCGCGGCGCTGCCGCACGTCCGGCACCGCCAGGCCGACTTCCTCACCGCCGAGCCGCCGGCGGAACCGTTCGCGGTGGTCGGCAACATCCCCTGGTCGCTGACCTCGGCGGTGGTCCGGTGGTGCCTGGCCGCTCCCGGGCTGCGCGCGGCGACCCTGCTCACCCAGCTGGAGTACGCCCGCCGCCGCAGCGGCGACTACGGCCGGTGGACGCGGCTGACCGTGTCGACCTGGCCGGAGTTCTCCTGGCAGCTGGCCGGGCGGGTGCCCCGCACCGCGTTCCGCCCGGTGCCCCGGGTGGACGCGGGCATCCTGCGCATCGACCGTCGGGAAGAACCGCTGCTCTCCCCGGCCGCGCTGCCCGCGTACCGCCGGATGGTGGAGCTGGGCTTCGGCGGCGTCGGCGGGTCGCTCGCGGCCTCGCTGCGGCGGCGGTATCCGCCGGCCCGGGTGGCGGCGGCGCTGCGGGCCACCCGGCTGGACCCGGCCACCCCGGTCGGGCACGTCTGGCCGGAGCAGTGGCTGGTGCTGTTCCGGTTGCTGCACGCCCGCTGAGCACACCGGCACGGGCGGGTCGAGCGGCCCGCCCGTGCCGGCCGTCAGGCGAGCGTGCCGAGCGCCTCGTGCAGCTCGGCGGGGGCATCGAACTGTTCCGCCGGCAACGCGCGCAACATCTGCAACATCTCGGTGCTCGCCCCGTTCTCCTGGGCCCACCGGACCAGGTCCTCGCGGGAGACCGGGTAGTCGAGCCCGGCCAGGTACTCCTGCCACTGCACCCCGGTAACGGTCATGTCCGGCGGCTACCCGCTCAGCCTGGCGGCACACCGGTGGAGCGGGCAGCCGGCGTGTCGCGGCCGACGCGCCGGCTGTTTGCCCGCCGACCGGCCGGGTAGCCGCTGGCATGCTGGTTCAGCGGCTCGGCGCGCCGAGCGACTTCGATCCCCTGCTGGAGCGCGTCCGGGACGCCCGGGTGGTGATGATCGGTGAGTCCACCCACGGCAGCTACGACTACTACCGGCTGCGTGAACAGCTCACCCGCCGGCTCATCGCCGAGTGCGGGTTCTCGTTCGTCGCGGTCGAGGGGGACTGGCCCGACTGCGACCGGGTGCACCGCTCGGTGACCGGGGCGCCGGGCGGCGCGACCGAGCCGCAGCTGGCGTTGCAGCGCTTCGAGCGCTGGCCGACCTGGATGTGGGCGAACGCCGAGGTGGCCCGGTTCTGCAGCTGGCTGCGGGCCTGGAACGTGGAGCGGCCGGAGGGCGAGCGGGCCGGGTTCCACGGCCTGGACGTGTACAGCCTCTGGGAGTCGATGCAGGCCATCTTCGACTACCTGGGGGAGGAGGACCCGACGTCGCTGGAGGCCGCGCAGGACGCGTACCGCTGCTTCGAGCCGTACGGCAAGCGGGTCGAGGAGTACGGCGCGGCCAGCCGGTTCGTCTCCGCGCGCTGCGAGGAGGAGGTGGTCCGGCTGCTGGCCCGGACCCGGGAACAGGCCCTGACCGACGGGCCGGACCGCTTCTCGGCCTGGCAGAACGCGGAGGTGGTGGCCGGCGCGGAGCGGTACTACCGGGCGATGGTGGCCGGCGGCCCGGACTCCTGGAACATCCGGGACATCCACATGCAGGACACCCTGGACCGGCTGCTCGACCGGTACGGCCCGCAGGCGCGCGGCGTGGTGTGGGCGCACAACACCCACGTCGGCGATGCGCGGGCCACCGACATGGCCGCGGACGGAATGATCAACATTGGTCAGCTGGCCCGGGAACGGCACGGCGCCGACGCGGTCACCCTGGTCGGCTTCGGCTGTTACCGGGGGAACGTGGTCGCCGCGCCGCGCTGGGGGTCGCCGGCCGAGGTGATGACGGTGCCGCCGGCCCGGCCGGGCTCGATCGAGCGGCGGCTGCACGAACTGATGCCGGAGCGGGCGGTGCTGGTCTTCGGCGGGGAGGACCAGCCGGGTTGGGTCACCGACACCGCCGACCACCGGGCCGTCGGGGTGGTCTACGACCCGTCCTTCGAGTCCTGGGGCAACTACGTGCCGACCCGCCTGGCCGAGCGGTACGACGCCTTCATCTGGTGTGACGAGACGACCGCTCTGCACCCGCTGCCCGCCACGACCACGCCCGGCGAGATGGAGACCTACCCTGCCGGCGTCTGACCGCCCCCTGTTCCGGGCGATCATGCAGTTGTGGTGCCCGGCTCGCCCGGTTCTGCCGGGTTCGCAAGGCACCACAACTGCATGATCGGCCCCGGTCAGACCGGGGTGGGCGTCTTGTCGGTGAGGTGGGCGCGCAGGCCCTCACCCTCGATGTCGACATTGGGCAGGGCCCGGTTGAGCCAGCCGGGAAGCCACCAGGCGCGGGCGCCGAGCAGGGACATCACCGCCGGCACGATGGTCATCCGGACCACGAAGGCGTCGATGGCCACGCCGACGGCGAGGGCGAAGCCCATCGACTTGATCACCGGGTCGTCCAGGAAGACGAAGCCGCCGAAGACCGAGATCATGATCAGCGCGGCCGCGGTGACCACCCGCGCCCCGTGCCCCGTGCCGTTGATGGTCGCCTGCTGGGCCGTGTCGCCGTGCACGAAGTCCTCCCGCATCCGGGAGACCAGGAAGACCTCGTAGTCCATGGCCAGGCCGAACAGGATGCCGATCAGCAGGATCGGTAGGAAGCTGACCAGCGGGCTGGGAGTGTCCAGGCCGACCAGGTCGGCCAGATGACCCTGCTGGAAGACCGCGACCGTGATGCCGAACGTCGCCGCGACGGTGAGCAGGAAGCCCAGCGCCGCCTTGACCGGCACCACCAGCGAGCGGAACACCAGCATGAGCAGCAGCACCGAGAGGCCGACGACCAGCAGCAGGTAGATCGGGAGCGCGTCGGAGAGCTTCTCCGAGACGTCGATGCCGATGGCGGTGGCGCCGGTCAGCAGCACGTCCGCGTTCCGGATCCCGCCGACCGCGCCCCGGATGTCGTGCACCAGCGTCTCGGTGGCGGCGTCGGTGGGGCCGGTCTTCGGCACCACGCCGAGCAGGGCGGTCCGGCCATCCGGGCTGAGCTGCGGCGGCGCCACCGCGAGGACGTTGTCGGTGCGCTGGATCAGCGCGGTGACCTGCGGTACGGCGGCCGCGGTGGCCTGCGGGTCGTCGCCCGCCACGACGACGGCCAGCCGACCGGTGAAGCCCGGACCGAAGCCCTCGGTGACCAGGTCGTTGGAGACCCGGGCCGGGGAGCCGACCGCCGCCGAACCGGCGTCCGGCAGGGCCAGCCGCATGTCCGGCGTGGGCAGCGCGAGCAGTCCGAGGCCGAGCAGCCCGACCAGGATGACCGGCACCCGGAACCGGGTGACCAGCCGGGCCCAGCGGAAGCCGAACGCGGAGCGGTCCTCGGTGGGCGTCGGGTCGGCCGGCGTCGAGGCGTCCTCGGCCGCCGGGTCGGGCAGCGCCGAGCGCAGCCGGCGGGGGAGCACCCTGCGGCCGGCGAAGCCGAGCAGCGCCGGCTGGAGGGTCAGTGCGACCAGCACCGCCACGGTGACCGTGCCCGCCGCGGCCAGACCCATCACGGTCAGGAACGGGATGTCGACCACGGCCAGCCCGGCCAGCGCGATGACCACGGTGGCGCCGGCGAAGAGGACGGCGGAGCCGGCCGTGCCCACCGCCCGGCCCACCGCCTCGTCCGGTGGCAGCCCCTCGCGCAGATTCTGCCGGTGCCGCGAGGTGATGAAGAGCGAGTAGTCGATGCCGACCGCCAGGCCGAGCATCAGCGCGAGGATCGGCGCGGTGCTGGTCAGCTCGACGACGCTGCTGAGCGCGAAGAGGCCGGCCATGCCGACGCCCACCCCGATCAGCGCGTTCAGCATGGTCATGCCGGCGGCGACCAGCGAGCCGAAGGTGACGATCAGAACGATCGCCGCCACCGCCACGCCGAGCGCCTCGGTCGAGCCGATCTCCGGTTCGCCGCCGAGCACCTCGCCGCCGGGGGCCACCTGCCAGCCCTGCGCCTCGGCCGCCGCGCCGACCCGCTCGTACGCGGCACGCTGGGCGTCGTCGACCTCGTCGGCGCCGGTGGCGAACTGGACCTGGACCAACGCGTACCGGCCGTCCGGGGAGACCGCGCCCACGGTCGTCGGGTCGACCGCGCCGACCACGCCGGGCAGCGTCCCGGCCTCCTGGACGATCTCCTTCACCACGGCCTGGCCCTGCGGGGTGGCCAGTTGGCCGTCCGCGGGCGCCTTCAGCGCGATGGTGCCGGTGGCGCCGCTGGCTGCCGGGAACTGGGTGGCCAGCAGGTCGAGGGCGCGCTGGGACTCGGTGCCGGGCATGGTGAAGTTGCTCGCCGTCGGGCCGCGCAGGGTCGCGGCGGCCAGCCCGAGGCCGACGAGTACGACGAGCCAGACGGCGACGACGAGTCGCCGCCGGCGGAACGAGCCCCGGCCGAGCCGGTAGAGCAGGGTCGCCATCAGGATTCCTTGTCCTTGTCCTGGGTCGAAAGTGGGTCAGGGACGGGTTCGAGGGCCCGCCGGGCGAAGGCGAGCAGGGCGGGACGCAGTTCGGCGTCGGGCATCTCGACGAACTCGGCACACGTCTCGGAGATGCCGGCGAGCAGCACCAGGGACGCGACCTGGGCGCTGGGCCGGCCGGTGTGCCCGGCGAGGGCGTCCCGCAGTCGCTCGGAGATCCGCTGGACGTGCGCGAACGCCGGTCGCTGCAGCAGCTGGGGGAACTCGCCGCGGAGCAGCGCGATCTCCCGCCGGAAGCGGACCGCGAGGTCGACGAAGCCCTCGGCCGCGGCCTGCTGCGCCGCGGCGCCGGTCAGCCCGGTGAGGGAGTCGTCGAGGGCCTGGAGCACCGCGATCGCCGGGGCCATCAGCTCGGTGAGCAGGGCTTCCTTGTTCGCGAAGTGGTAGAGCACAGTGGCCTTCGAGCAGCCGACCTCGTTGGCGATGTCCTGCAGCGAGGTCCCTCGGTAGCCGGTCACCGCGAACCGCCGTGTCGCCGCGGTCAGGATCTCGCCGCGGGTCTCCGGTTCCGCACGTCGCATGCTGGTCACCCCCCGCGAACCAGCATGCCTGACCGATCGGTCAGAGCCTGACCGATCGGTCAGAGGAATTGCGTGGCCTTCCCCACAGGAAGGGCAGGTTTACGTCGCGGATGGTCAGAGGCCGCCGTGCGCGCCGTCGTACTCGGCCCGGGCGGCGGCGATCGTGTTGCGGTGCCGCTCCGCCCAGCTGGTCAGGGCGACCAGGGACTCGTAGAGCTCCAGCGCGATCGGGGTTGCCGTGTATTCGACCTTGGGCGGCACGGTCGGATAGACCTCACGGTGCAGCAGGCCGTCGCGCTCCAGGTTGCGCAGGGTCAGAGTGAGCATCCGGCGGCTGATCCCCTCGATGTGCCGCTCCAGCTCGGTGAAGCGCACCGGGCCCTGGGAGGCGGCCACCAGGATGCCGATGCTCCACTTGCCGCCCACCCGGTCGAGCACCTCGCGGACCGTGCAGGCCTTGGCCTGCCCGGGAGTGAAGGGCGTGTCGGCCTCCGCGGCGCAGCCCGTCAACGCGCTGAGCTGCCCGGACACATCGTTGTTCCCCTGGGACATCAAAGTGCCTCCTTCCGCCTCGCCCCATGGTCACAGACGATGGAGTCGGTAACAAACCGTGCACCAAGGAGGCATCTCCATGCCCGCCCGTACCGAACCGTCCCGCTGGCCGGCGCTGCTCGTGCTCTGCGCCGGCAGCCTGATGATCATCCTGGATGGCAGCATCGTCGCCGTGGCGCTGCCCGCCGTCCAGCGCGACCTCGGCTTCACCGCCACCGGGCTGGCCTGGGTGGTCAACGCGTACCTGGTCGCCTTCGGCGGGCTGCTGCTGCTCGCCGGTCGCCTCGGCGACCTGCTCGGCCGGCGGCAGGTCTTCCTCGCCGGAGTCGCGCTCTTCACGGTGGCCTCGCTGCTCTGCGCCGTCGCCACCGGGCCGGCGTCGCTGGTCGGCGCGCGCTTCCTGCAGGGGGTCGGCGGGGCGCTGACCATGGCGGTCAGCCTCGGCATGATCGTCCGGCTCTATCCGGAGCCGGCCGAACGGGCCCGCGCCATCGCGGTCTTCAGCTTCACCGGCGCCGCCGGCGCCTCGATCGGCACGGTGGCCGGTGGCGTGCTCACCGACCTCGCCGGCTGGCGCTCGATCTTCCTGATCAACCTGCCGATCGGGTCGGCGATCGCCGTCGCCGCCGTACGCCGGATCGCCGCCGACCGGGGTGCCGGCCTGCGGGCCGGGCTGGACGTGCTCGGCGCGGCGTTGGCCACCGCCGGCCTGATGGCGGCGGTGCTGGCGATCGTCGGCACCGGTGAGCACGGCTGGACCTCCGCCCGCACCGTCGGGGCCGCCGCCGTGGCGGTGACCCTGCTCGGCGCGTTCGCGCTGCGCCAACGGATCACCGCCGTCCCACTGCTCCCGCCCCGGGTACTGGGTACGCCCGACCTGGTCGCCGCCAACGTGGTCCAGTTCCTCGCGGTCGCCGCCTTCTTCGGCTTCCAGTTCCTGCTCGCGCTGGAACTCCAGTTGGTGCTCGGGCTCGACGCGGCGGCGACCGGCTGGGCCTTCCTGCCCGCCCCGGTGGTGATCGCGGTGGTCTCGCTCGGCGTCGCCGGACGGCTCATCGCCCGGTACGGCGCCCGCAGCGTGCTGCTCGCCGGGCTCGCTGTCGCGGTGGTCGGGTTCCTGCTGCTCGCCCGGCTGCCGGCCGACGGCGGCTACCTGGCCGACGTGCTTCCGGCGATGCTGGTCTTCGGCGTGGCCGGTGGGCTGACGCTGCCCGCGGTGACCACGCTGGCCATGGCCGGCGCGGGCGACGCCGACGCCGGGCTCGCCTCCGGGCTGGCGAACACCACCCAGCAGGTGGGCGGGGCGTTCGGCCTGGCCGCGCTGGCGACCCTGGCCGCCGGCCGCGCCGGCGACCTGCGGAGCCGGGGCTGGGCTGAGACGACGGCCCTGGCCGGCGGCTACCGGATCGCGTTCGCCGTGGCCGCCGGCCTGGTCACCGCCGCGCTGCTGGTCGCCGTGCTGACCCTGCGCCGCTCCGCCAGCACCCCACCCGCCGACCCGGCCGTCGCGGCCCGTTCCGCCGCGTCCGGTTGACCACCGGCCGCCGGGCCGGGAAGGTGGGCTGATGAGCGGGGCGGAGCAGACCCGGGACGGGGTGTCGCTGACCAATCTGGACCAGGCGCTCTTCGACGGCGCCGGGGCCACCAAGCGCGACCTGGTCGACTACCTCGACGCGGTCCGCGACCGGATCCTCCCGCAATTGCGGGACCGGCCGCTGTCGGTGATCCGGGCGCTGCGCGGTCAGGCGCCGTTCATGCAGAAGAACCTGCCGAAGTACACCCCGGAGTGGGTGCGCCGGGTGCCGGTCTGGGCCGAGGCGTCGCACCGGGAGGTCTCGTACGCGCTCTGCGACGACCGCCGCACCCTGCTCTGGTTCGCCAACCAGCGGGCCATCGAGTACCACCCCACCCTGGCCCGGGTCGACCACCTGGACCGCCCCACCCACCTGGTGCTCGACCTCGACCCGCCGGAGGGCGATTCGTTCCCCGCCGCGGTGGCCGCCGCGCTGCTGGTGCGCCAGGCGCTCGCCGACTCCGGTCTGGCCGGCGCGGTGAAGACCAGCGGCGCCAAGGGCGTGCACGTGTTCGTGCCGGTCGCCCCGGGCGCCGACGCGGAGGAGATGGCCGCGGCCACCCGGGCGATCGCCGCCCGCGCCGAGCGGCTGGACCCGGCCCTCGCCACCACCGCCTTCATCCGTGAGGACCGGGGTGGGAAGGTCTTCGTCGACTCCACCCGGGCCGGCGGGGCGACCGTGGTCGCGGCGTACAGCCCGCGGCTGCGGCCCGGGCTGCCGGTCTCCTTCCCGGTCGACTGGGCCGACCTGGAGGACGTACGCCCCGCCGACTTCACCGTGCACAACGTTCCGGAGCTGGTCGCCGACCGTGATCCCTGGCTGGAGCTGATGCCGGAACCGCAGCGGCTCCCGGCCGACCTGGTCCAGGAGGGGCGGGCCATTCCGATCGCCCGGGTGCAGGCGATGCACGAGGGAAAGCGTCGAGCCCGCGCCCGCCGCCAGGCCGACTGACGCGGCGGTTCGCCCCGGCGTTCGGCGGGCTCGGGCCGGGAACTCAGCGGTTCGGGCCCGGCGACGCCGGGTGGGCTCAGGCCGGGGTGGGGGCGAGGCCGGCGAAGAGGGTGCGCAGCACCTCGGCCATGTGCTGCTCGGGCAGGGTCCGGGCGCGGAGCAGCCAGGCGTGGTAGAGCGGGCCGAAGATCAGTTCGACGGCGATGTCGAGGTCGACGTCGGCGCGGATCTGGCCATCCCGCTGGGCCGTCGCCAACCGGGCCCGGCCGTCGTCGATGGCCCGCTCGATCAGCTCGCGTACGCCCGAGGCCGCGGCGTCGTCGGTCTGCGCGGTCACCAGCAGGCCCCGCCAGATCGCCCCGGCGTCGGAGGTGAGGAGCCGCTGCACGGCGGTGGTCTGGGCGACCAGGTCGGTGAGCACGTCCCCGGTGTCCAGAAAGTCGGCGGTCGCCGCCCGGAGATCCTGCATGTATTCCAGCAGCACGGCCGCCTTCGACGGCCACCAGCGGTAGATGGTCTGCTTGCCGACCCCGGCCCGTGCGGCGATGCCCTCGACGGTGGTGGCGGCGAAGCCCACCTGGACGCAGAGTTCGGCCGCGGCCTGAAGGATGGCCCGGCGCGACTGCTCGTTGCGGCGGCGGGGATCGGGTTGGCGCGTCACGAGCGGTGACCCTATCAGTCGCGAGCCGAGACGTCTCGTCTTGACAGGGTGGCGGGCGACGGGGCAGAGTCTCGTGCCGACGAGACATTACGTCTCGTCTCGTGGAGAGGGGAACCCATGTCCGACCCGAGCGGATCCCGTGCCGTCCTGGTGCGTGCCGCCGACGCCGAGGTGCTGGCGAGCGACCCGGCGAGCGTGATCAGCCTGCTGGCCGACACCACCGACACCGGCGGGGCGCTGACCAGCAACCGCTCGCTGCTGCGCGACGGCACCGCCGGTGCCCCGCCGCACTACCACGCCGCCTCGGAGGAGCTCTTCTTCGTTCTCGGTGGCGCGCTGCGGATGCTGCTCGGCGAGGACGTCGTCACCCTGACGGAGGGGGACTTCCTGCTCGTGCCGAGGGGGCTGCCGCACGCCTTCGCCCCGGCGCCCGGGCAGGACGCCGACATCCTGGTGGTCTTCGTCCCCGGCACCGCCCGCTTCGACTACTACCGGCTGCTCGACCGGGTGCACCGGGGCGAGGCGACCTGGCAGGACGTCGCCGACAGCCAGGAGCGGTTCGACAACCACTACGTGGCGAGCCCGCACTGGCCGGTGCCGGCGTGACGCCCGGCGCGGCGCACCTTCGCATCGCCCGCCCCACCCGGGACCTCGTCGCGGCCGAGCGGTTCTGGGTTGCCGGGCTCGGCCTCTCGGTGCTCTGGCGGCACGAGTCCGACGGCGCCGCGGACGACCACAGCCTGCTGATGGCCGGCTGGCCGGATGCCGCGTGGCACCTGGAATTGGTGTACGCGCCCGCCGATCCGGTGCTCCCCACGCCGACGCCGGAGGATCTGCTCGTCGTCTATCTCGGGCAGCTCGACGGCGCGGAGATCGACCGGACGGCCGAGCGGCTCACCCGGCACGGCGGCCGGCGCGTGCCGGCACACAATCCGTACTGGGACCGCTGGGGGGTCACGGTGGAGGATCCGGACGGCTACCGGTTGGTGCTCTCCACCCGGACGTGGTCGAACTCGTGAGCGGCGTCCGGCGGTAGAGCGGGTCGGAGAAACACGAATGCCGGGCAGTTGGGGTCATCGGCCCCGTGCCCGGCATGTGTCTGTGTGCCCCCGGCAGGATTCGAACCTGCGCCCCCGCCTCCGGAGGGCGGTGCTCTATCCCCTGAGCTACGGGGGCTCAGCGACTGGAGAAGACTAGCAAACCTCCCCCCGGAACGCCGAACCGGTATCCCGTGCCGCGGTTCGTCCTGCTCGCCGGCGGACCGGCTGTGTGACCCGCCGGTCCGGCCGTGGCGGGGCGCCAGCGATGGCCGGGCGCCCCTGTTCGTGAGCGGCGAGCGCCCGGTCAGGCGGCCACGGCGCGGCCACAGCTGGGCAGCGGGTGCAGCACGATCCGGCGCGGCAGGCGGCGCGGCCACTCGTTGCGGGCCCAGGAGCCGTCCACGATCAGGTGCACCGTGCGCTGCTCCTCACCGCTGAGCCGCAACACGAAGTCGCGGGGGAGCGGCGGGTCGACGTTCGGTGTGGTGATCATGAAGCGGACCCGGCCGCGGGACGAGACCGCGGAGATCACATCGGCCGTCGGCATGGTGCCCCGCAGCCGTACCCGGCCGAGCCAGTAGACCTCCGCGAGGTGCTCCTGGGCCGCCCGGGTGATCGCCGGGTACTCGCTGCGTACCCAGCGCTCGACCGCGCCGACGCAGAGCCCGCAGGCGCGCTCGCGAGGCTCCCGCGGACCCAACCCCCAGGCCCGCAGGTACGCCCCGACCGCGCCGGCGTCCAGCGGTACGTCGAAACGGCTCTGGATGAGGGCGGTCAGGCTCTGCCGCGTCCACAGCTCCTCGTCCAGGTCGAACTCGTCCGGGTGGACGCCCCGCAGGGTGTCGATCAGTTCGAGTTCCTGTTCGCGGCTGAGCATTCCCGACTCGCTCTGCCGCTGTCCGCGACGGACGGCTGCCACCGCCCCGTCACCGCCGATGGTGTGGCGTCGGCACCAACTGGTGACCGAACGCCGCGCGTCTCTGAGTGCAACCCCCACGTCTTGCGCAACGAGCCCGAATCGCATCTGGTCACGATATGTGGGGAGAAAACTCCCTAAGCAGCGCAATGGGTCGCACCGACCAAACCACCCAAACTGCTCAGGGCTCGGCGACGGTGGCCGGAAACGACGGAGAGGCCCGCGCCATGCCGGGAAACCGGCAGGACGCGAACCTCTCGGTCGTTCGTCAGGGGTGGGCGGGGAATCCGCCCGGCGCGGTCAGCCGCCGAGACGCTTGAGGGCGTTCCGCATGTTGGTCAGGTCGGTCTGCTGCGTGTTCTTCATGGTCTGCGCCGTCCGGACCACGTCCGGCTCGTCGCTGGCGTCGAGCAGGCCGTCGATCATGTGGATGCCGCCCAGGTGGTGGTTGACCATCATGTTCAGGAAGAGCAGGTCGAACTCCCGTCCCTGGGCGGCCCGCAGCTTGGTCATCTCCGCCGGGGTGGCCATGCCCGGCATCAGGCCGTCCTTCACCAACGACGCGCCGTCGGACATCCAGGCCATCCGCGGCTGCGAGCCGGTCGGGTCGAGCCCCCACAGGCGGAGCCAGGTCTGCATGGTGCCGATCTCACCCTGCTGGCCGCTGGCGATGTCGCCGCCCATGGTGCGTACCTCGGGGTCGGTGGCGCGCTGGAAGGCGATCAGGCCCATCTCCACCGCCTGGGCGTGGTGGGCGGTCATGTCGCGGGCGAAGCCGGCCTCGACCGAGTCGTCCCCCGGCCGGGTCAACCGCGGCGTCAGCAGGCCGCCGGCGTAGCCGAGGAGCAGGCCGACCACGACGGCGGTCGCCACCGCCACCAGGCCGAACCGACGGCCGGAGCCCCGGCCGCCGTCGGCGGCCGGGGTCTCGGGCGAGCTGTCGAGCGTCGCGGGAGCCGTCATCGAGATCCTTACTGGGTCGGCGCCTGGACGTCGTCGCGCGGCGTGGTGCCGGTGGCGGTGATGCCCTGGTTGCAGAGCGCCGTCGGGCCCTCGATCGAGGCGTTCACCCGCAGCGTCTTGATGAACTCGTCGATCCGCTTGTCGTCGGCGTTGTCGACCTTGAGCTGGAAGCCCCAGGCCTGCAGCGAGATCGGCTTGTCCAGCCCCTCGAACGGGCTCATCAGCAGCTTCTCGTTGCCGCGCACCTTGCCGGCGAGCTCGCTGACCTGGTCGGCCGGCAGGTCGGGACGGTAGGTGATCCAGACCGCGCCGTGCTCCAGGCTGTGCACCGCGTGCTCGTTGGCGATCGGGGCGTCGTAGACGTCGCCCATGCAGTTCTGCCACGCGCCGTTGTGGGGGCCGGCGACCGGCGGGAGGATGCCGTACTGGATCGGACCGGCCTGGTGGTTGCTGCCCTTGACCAGTTCCTTGTCCTTCTCGCGGTAGTTCACGATGCCGCTGATCGAGTCGGCCCGGTCCTCCCACGGCTTGGAGCCCTGGAAGGTGGCCCAGGCGCCGACGCCGATGATCCCGACGGCGAGCACGCCGACGGCCACGAAGAGCGCGATCGGCCCCCATGCCCGGCCCTGGCTGACCTTGACCGGGGCGATCGGCTTGCGGGGGCCCTTGCCGCCGGCCCGTGGGGTGCCCGCGGGCTTGCCGGAACCGGCCTTCGCGCCGGACGCGGGCCGGCCCGCTGCCGGCTTCTTGCCGGTGCTGACCACGGTCGGGCGGCGCTCTGGGCCGCCCGGGGTGCTGATGCTCATCGTGCCTCGTCAGGTCGGTCGGTCAGGGGAGCGGGCGGGCCGGTGCGCAGATGGGTCGCCGCCGCGGGGACCGAGTCTACCCCCGATAACATGGTTCGGTGACTCCCGCAGAACTCGCCGAGGTCGTCCTCGCCGCAGCCCACGCCGTCTTCACCGAACGGGGCCTGGACCGCTCCGCGCTGCCCGGGCAGACCACGGTCGAGCGACCGCGCAATCCCGAGCACGGCGACTACGCCTCGACGCTGGCGTTGCAGCTGAGCAAGAAGGTCGGGCTGCCGCCGCGGGATCTGGCGGGTGCGCTCGCCGAGCAGCTCGGCCGGGCGCCCGGGATCAAGTCGGTGGAGATCGCAGGCCCCGGCTTCCTCAACATCCGGCTGGACGCGGCCGCTGCCGGCCAGCTCGCCCGGTTGATCGTCGAGGCCGGCCCGGCGTACGGGCGCAGCGAGCGGCTCGCCGGGCAGCGGCTCAACCTCGAGTTCGTCTCCGCCAACCCGACCGGTCCGGTGCACATCGGCGGGGTCCGGTGGGCCGCGGTCGGCGACGCGCTGAGCCGGCTGCTCCGGGCCACCGGCGCCGAGGTGGGCACGGAGTACTACTTCAACGACGCCGGCTCGCAGATCGACCGGTTCGCCCGTTCGCTGCTGGCGGCAGCCAAGGGTGAGCCGGCGCCCGAGGACGGCTACGGCGGGGCGTACATCGCGGAGATCGCCGCCGAGGTCCAGGCCCGCCGCCCCGATGTGCTCACGCTCGACGACGCGGCGGCCCAGGAGGTCTTCCGGGTCGAGGGCGTCGCGCTGATGTTCGACGAGATCCGCTCCTCGCTGCGCGACTTCGGGGTGGAGTTCGACACCTACTTCAACGAGAAGGACCTGCACGACCGGGGCGAGCTGGATCTCGCCCTGACCCGACTGCGGGAGCAGGGCCACGTCTTCGAGGCCGAGGGCGCGACGTGGCTGCGCACCACCGAGTTCGGCGACGACAAGGACCGGGTGCTGCGCAAGTCCAACGGCGAGTGGACCTACTTCGCCGCCGACTGCGCCTACTACCTGGACAAGCGGGAGCGGGGCTTCGACCGGGTCGTGATCATGCTGGGGGCCGACCACCACGGCTACATCGGCCGGATGAAGGCGATGGCGGCGTGCTTCGGTGACGATCCGGAGCAGAACCTGGAGATCCTCATCGGCCAGCTGGTCAACCTGCTCCGCGACGGGGCCCCGGTGCGGATGAGCAAGCGGGCCGGCACGGTGGTCACCCTGGAGGACCTGGTCGACGCGATCGGCGTGGACGCCTCCCGCTACGCGCTGGCCCGCTACTCCAGCGACTCGCCGATCGACATCGACGTGGAGCTGTGGACCCGGGCCACCCGTGACAACCCGGTCTACTACGTGCAGTACGTGGCCGCCCGGACGGCCAGCGTGGCCCGCAACGCCGCCGAGGTCGGGCTGACCCGGGGCGAGGTGGACGCCTTCCGCGCCGACCTGCTCGACCACGAGAAGGAGAACGAGCTGCTCAAGGCGCTGGCCGAGTTCCCGGCCGTGGTGGCGACCGCCGCCGAGCTGCGCGCCCCGCACCGGCTCGCCCACTACCTGGAGGACGTCGCGCAGGCGTACCACCGGTTCTACGACAACTGCCGGATCCTGCCGCGTGGTGACGAGGAGGTCACCGACCTGCACCGGGCCCGGCTCTGGCTGAACGACGCCACTCGCACGGTGGTCGCCAACGGCCTGCACCTGCTCGGCGTCACCGCCCCGGAAAGGATGTAACCCCATGCGGGCTCATGAGGCCGGCGCGCTGCACGGCGACATCGGCAAGACCGGCCCGGCCTGGCTCCGGTCCCCGGTCGACGTCAACGCGCTGGTGCCGCAGCTCTGGCCGCGCAACGTGACGCGGGCCGGGGACGGGGCGTTGAACGTGGCCGGCCTCAGCGTCCACGACCTGGCCGCCGAGTTCGGCACCGCGGTGTACGTGCTGGACGAGGACGACCTGCGCTCGCGCTGCCGGGACTTCCGGGCCGCCTTCCCGGACGTGGACATCTACTACGCCGGCAAGGCGTTCCTCTGCCGCGCCGTGGTGCGGATGATCAACGAGGAGGGCCTGTACCTCGACGTGTGCAGCGGTGGTGAGCTGGCCACCGCGCTGGCCGCCGGGATGCCGCCGGAACGGATCGGCTTCCACGGCAACAACAAGTCCGTCGCCGAGCTGACCCGCGCGGTGGACGCCGGGGTGGGGCGGATCATCGTCGACTCGTTCGTCGAGATCGACCGGCTCACCGCGCTGGCCCGCGAGCGCGGCGTCCGGCCGAAGGTGCTGGTCCGGGTCACGGTCGGCGTCGAGGCGCACACCCACGAGTTCATCGCCACCGCGCACGAGGACCAGAAGTTCGGCTTCTCGCTGGCCGGCGGGGCGGCCGCCGCGGCCGCCTTCAAGATCCTCGACGAGGACGTGCTGGAGCTGCGCGGCCTGCACTCGCACATCGGCTCGCAGATCTTCGACGCCAGCGGCTTCGAGGTCTCCGCCCGCCGGGTGCTCGCTCTCCAGGCGCAGATCCGTGACGCCCGCGGCGTCGAGCTGCCCGAACTTGACCTCGGCGGTGGCTTCGGCATCGCGTACACCACCCAGGACGACCCGGCCGCGCCGCAGGACCTGGCCAAGCGGCTGCGCAAGATCGTCGGCTCGGAGTGCGACGCGGAGCGGCTGGCCGTGCCGCGCCTCTCCATCGAGCCCGGTCGGGCGATCGTCGGCCCGGCCGTGTTCACCCTCTACGAGGTCGGCACGGTCAAGGACGTGGACGGCATCCGCACCTACGTCAGCGTCGACGGCGGGATGAGCGACAACATCCGCACCGCGCTCTACGACGCGTCGTACTCGGCGACGGTGGCCTCCCGGGCGTCGACCGCCCAGCCGATGCTCGCCCGCGTGGTGGGAAAGCACTGTGAGTCCGGGGACATCGTGGTGAAGGATGAATTCCTGCCCGCCGACGTGCAGCCCGGAGATCTTGTCGCGGTGCCCGGCACCGGCGCCTACTGCCGGAGCATGGCCAGCAACTACAACCACGTACCGCGGCCCCCGGTGGTCGCGGTGCGCGACGGCCAGGCGCGCGTGATCGTCCGACGGGAGACCGAAGAGGACCTGCTCGCATTGGATGTTGGATGACGTCACCTGTGCGCCTGGCGCTGCTCGGCTGCGGCACGGTCGGCGCCGAGGTGGTCCGGCTGCTGCACGAGCAGTCGACCGACCTCGCCGCCCGGATCGGCGCCCCGCTGGAGATCGCCGGCATCGCCGTGCGTCGACTCGGCCGCGACCGTGGCGACCTGCCGGTCGACCCGACGATCTTCACCACCGACGCGCTCGGCCTGATCAAGCGGGATGACGTGGACGTGGTGGTCGAGGTGGTCGGCGGCATCGAGCCGGCCCGCGGCTGGCTGGTCGAGGCGCTGCGCGCCGGCAAGAGCGTGGTCACCGCCAACAAGGCGCTGCTCGCCGAGGACGGCGTGGCGTTGCACGAGGCCGCCGCCGAGGGCGGGGGCGACCTCTACTACGAGGCCTCCGTCGCCGGGGCGATCCCGCTGCTGCGCCCGCTGCGCGAGTCGCTGCACGGCGACCGGATCAACCGGGTCACCGGCATCGTCAACGGCACCACCAACTTCATCCTCTCCGCCATGGACGCCACCGGCGCCGGCTTCGCCGAGGCGCTGGAGGAGGCGACCGAGCTCGGCTACGCCGAGGCCGACCCGACCGCCGACGTCGAGGGCTTCGACGCGGCGGCGAAGGCGGCGATCCTCGCCTCGCTGGCGTTCCACACCCGGGTCGGCGCGGCCGACGTGCACCGGGAGGGCATCACCGAGGTGACCGCGGCCGACGTGGCCAGCGCCAAGGCGATGGGCTGCACCATCAAGCTGCTCTGCATCGCGGCGCGCGCGGTGGACCCGGCCGGCCGGGAGACGGTCAACGTCCGGGTGCACCCGGCGATGATCCCGCTGACCCATCCGTTGGCCAGCGTCGGCGACGCGTTCAACGCGGTCTTCGTCGAGGCGGAGGCGGCCGGGCAGCTGATGTTCTACGGCCGGGGCGCCGGCGGCGCGCCGACCGCGAGCGCGGTGCTCGGCGACGTGGTGGCGGTCGCCCGCAACCGGCTCGCCGGGGTGCGCGCGGCCAGCGAGAGCGCCTACGCCGACCTCCCGGTACGGCCGATGGGGGAGGCGCTGACCCGCTACCACGTCAGCCTCGACGTGGCCGACCGTCCCGGTGTGCTGGCCGCGGTGGCCGGCGTCTTCGCCCGGCACGAGGTGTCCATCGCGACGGTGCGGCAGGGCTCGGCGGGCTCCACCGGCACGCCGGGTCGGGGCGACGACGCCGAGTTGGTGATCGTCACCCACGTGGCGCCGGACGCCGCGCTCGCCGCGACCGTCCGGGAACTGCGTGGCCTGGCGATCGTCCGGTCGGTGACCAGCGTGCTCCGGGTCGAGGGCGGGCTCTGAGTCGTTGTCCCGGGTGACGGCGACGCGCCCCGGGTTGGGCGCTCGGCGGGTGTCCCGCCAGGTGGTTAACCGGCGACGCGGCCGGGGCTGGTCCGGCAGGGTGGTCCACGCTGGACGTGGTCCCAGCTCAGCGGCGCGGTAGAGGCGAGGAGAGCGACATGTGGCGGGGTCTGATCGAGGCGTACCGCGACCGGCTGCCGGTCACCGACGCCACGCCCGTCGTCACCCTGCACGAGGGGAACACCCCGCTGCTGCCCGCGCCGGTGCTCTCCGCCCGGCTCGGCTGCGACGTGCACCTCAAGGTGGAGGGCGCCAACCCGACCGGCTCGTTCAAGGATCGCGGCATGACGGTCGCGGTCTCCAAGGCGGTCGAGGCGGGTAACAAGGCGATCATCTGCGCCTCCACCGGCAACACCAGCGCCTCCGCCGCGGCGTACGCGGCCCGCGCCGGGCTGACCTGCGCGGTGCTGGTGCCGCAGGGCAAGATCGCGCTGGGCAAGCTGGCCCAGGCGCTGGTGCACGGCGCGAAGCTGCTCCAGGTCACCGGCAACTTCGACGACTGTCTCGCGCTCGCCGCCAAGCTCGCCCAGGACTACCCGGTGGCGCTGGTCAACTCGGTCAACATCGACCGGCTGCACGGCCAGAAGACCGCCGCCTTCGAGATCGTCGAGGCGCTCGGCGACGCGCCGGACATCCACTGCATGCCGGTCGGCAACGCCGGCAACATCTCGGCCTACTGGCTGGGCTACTCCGAGGAACTGGCCGACGGGCGGACCACCCGAGCCCCGAAGCTGTACGGCTTCCAGGCCTCCGGTGCGGCGCCGCTGGTGAGCGGCGAGGTGGTCCGCGAGCCGTCCACGATCGCCACCGCCATCCGGATCGGCAACCCGGCCAGCTGGACCAGGGCGATCGACGCCCGGGACGCCTCCGGCGGACTGATCGCGGCGGTCACCGACCGGGAGATCCTGGCCGCGTACCGGCTGCTGGCCCGGGAGGTCGGCATCTTCGTCGAGCTGGGCAGCGCGGCCAGCGTGGCCGGGCTGCTCCAGCAGGCGGCGGCGGGGCGGATCCCGGCCGGCGCCACCGTCGTCTGTACGGTCACCGGGCACGGCCTGAAGGACCCGGAGTGGGCCATCTCCACCGCCCCCGCCCCGCTCACCATCCCCAACGACCCGCTGGCCGCCGCCCGCTCCCTCGACCTAGCCTGACCCCACCCCACCCCACCCCACACCCGTCGGGCCCGGTTGATCATGAAGTCATTGCCGTGACACGCCGAGGCGCGCGGCAACAACTTCATGATCAACCGAGCTCGGGGTGGAGTCGGTGGGGGCGGGGGAGGGGTTCGGCACCCGGCGTGGGGGGCCGTGATCGGGTCGGGCACACTTCTGCTACCCCGCAGACTCTTCTAGGAGTGAGCCCAGCCGATGTCGCTGCTCGCCAGATTCAGCCTCGCCAATCGAGGGCTGGTCGCCCTCATCGCGCTGGTGACCACGGCGTTCGGAGCGTTCGCCGTGCCGTCGCTGAAGCAGCAACTGCTGCCCTCGCTGGAGTTCCCGGCCGCGTTCATCGTGGCCGCGTACCCCGGGGCCGCGCCGGAGATCGTCGAATCGCAGGTCGCCGAGCCGATCGAGAACAGCCTCCAGGGCATCCCGGGGCTGGACAAGGTCACCTCGACCTCCCGCGAGGGCCTGGCCACCGTCCAGGTGCAGTACGAGTTCGGCATCGACCTGGACGACATGGTCAACAAGATGCAGACCGCGCTGAACCGGATCGACGCGCAGCTGCCGGAGAGCGTGGACCCGCAGGTCATCGCGGGTAGCACCGACGATCTGCCCGCGGTGGTGCTGGCCGCGGCCGGCGGCGGCGACGGCGGGGTGCAGCCCGGCTCGGCCGACGCCGAGCGCGCGCTGGCGGAGAAGCTGCGCTCGGCCGTGCTGCCCGAGCTGGAGGGGATCGAGGGCGTCCGCTCGGTCGAGCTCACCGGCACCCGGGACGACACCGTCGTGGTCACCCCGAACCTTCAGAAGCTCGCCGCCGCGAAGCTTCCGCCGACTGCGATCGGCGCGGCGCTGAAGACCAACGGCGTGGCGGTGCCCGCCGGCGCGGTTGCCGACGGCACCCAGGCGCTCCCGGTCCAGGTCGGCACCCCGGTCGCCACCCTCGACGAACTGCGCGGCATCGTCCTCGCTCCCGGACCGGTCCCGGTCCGGCTCGGAGACGTCGCCACCGTCGAGGAGAGGCTCGCCCCGGCCACCGCGATCACCCGCACCAACGGCCAGAACAGCCTGGGCATCGCGGTCACGGCCTCGCCCGACGGCAACGCGGTGCAGATCTCGCACGAGATCCGGGACCGGCTCGACGCGCTGAAGGACGCCTCCGGCGCCCAGCTGACCGTGGTCTTCGACCAGGCACCGTTCGTCGAGAAGTCCATCGAGAGCCTGACCACCGAAGGCCTGTTGGGCCTGGTCATGGCGGTCATCGTCATCCTGGTCTTCCTGCTGTCGATCCGCTCGACCGTGGTCACCGCGGTCTCGATCCCGCTCTCCGTGCTGGTCGCGTTGATCGCGCTGTGGATCGGTGACTACTCGCTCAACCTGCTCACCCTCGGCGCGCTGACCATCGCGGTGGGCCGGGTGGTCGACGACTCGATCGTCGTGTTGGAGAACATCAAACGACACCTGGAGTACGGCGAGGGCAAGCGGGACGCGATCCTCACCGCGGTCCGCGAGGTTGCCGGCGCGGTCACCGCGTCCACCCTCACCACGGTCGCCGTGTTCGCGCCGATCGCCCTGGTCGGCGGCTTCGTCGGGCAGCTCTTCGCGCCGTTCGCGATCACCGTCACGGTGGCGCTGCTCGCCTCGCTGCTGGTCTCGCTGACCGTCATCCCGGTGCTGGCCTACTGGTTCCTCAAGCCGTCCGGCACGCCGGACGACGAGGCGGTGCGCCGGGCGGCGGAGGAGAAGGAGCTGCGCAGCCCGTTGCAGCGGGGGTACCTGCCGGTGATCGGGTTCGCCACCGGGAGCCGGCGCACCCGCTGGGTGACCCTCGGGCTCGGCATCCTGCTGCTCTTCGGCACGTTCGGCCTCTCCCGGCAGCTCGACACCAACTTCCTGGACGACTCCGGCCAGGACACCCTGAACATCAGCCAGGAGCTGCCGGCGGGCACCAGCCTGGCGGCCACCGACGAGGCGGCCCGCAAGGTCGAGGCGTTGCTGGAGCGCACCGACGGTGTCGAGACGTACCAGGTGACGGCCGGCGGCGGTGACTCGCCGTGGATGGGTGGCGGCGGGAACAACATCGCCTCCTGGTCGCTGGCGCTGGGCGGCGACACCGACGCCAAGCAGATGCGCGAGGTGCTGCGCGATCAGCTCGACGACCTGGACGCCGGCGAGTTCACCTTCGGCGGTGGGCAGGACGCCGCGGCCAGCCAGCTGGAGGTGGTGGTCCAGGCCGCCGACCCCGCCGTGCTGAGCCGGGCCGCGGACGCGGCGAAGGAGGCCCTGGCCGGTACGCCGGACGTCGCGGACGTCACCACCAGCCTGGCCGACCGGGTGCCGCGGGTCGACGTCACCGTCGACCGGGTGAAGGCCGGTCGGGCCGGGCTCACCGAGGCCGCCGTCGGTCAGCTGGTCGCGCAGACGTTCCGGGGCTCCCCGCTCGGTCAGGTCACCCTCGACGGCGCGCAGCAGGACGTGGTGCTGCGACTGGCCGCCCAGCCCCCGGTCAGCATCGAGGAGCTGAAGGCGCTGCCGGTCGGGCCGGTGAAGCTGGGCGACATCGCCACGGTCACCCGGGCCGAGGGCCCACAGCAGGTGACCCGGATCGACGGCGAGCGCAGCGTCTCGGTGACCGGCACGGCCACCGGCTCGAACCTCGGCGCCACCACCCAGGAGCTGCGTACGCGGCTGGACGCGCTCGACGTGCCCGGGGCCACGTTCACCATCGGCGGGGTCAGCGCCGACCAGGAGGACGCCTTCGCCGACCTGGGCCTAGCGGTGCTGGTCGCGATCGCGATCGTCTTCCTGATCATGGTGGCCACCTTCCGCAGCCTGACCCAGGCGCTGATCCTGCTGATCTCCATCCCGTTCGCCGCGACCGGCGCCATCGGCCTGCTGCTGGTCACCGGCACTCCGCTCGGCGTTCCGGCGCTGATCGGCGTGCTGATGCTCGTCGGCATCGTGGTGACCAACGCGATCGTGCTGCTGGATCTGATCAACCAGTACCGCGCGCAGGGCCGAAGCGTCCGGGAGGCGGTGGTCGAGGGTGGCCGGCGCCGGCTGCGGCCGATCCTGATGACCGCGGTCGCGACGATCTTCGCGCTGCTGCCGATGGCGTTCGGACTCACCGGCGAGGGCGGCTTCATCTCGCAGCCGCTGGCGGTCGTGGTGATCGGTGGTCTGCTCAGCTCGACGCTGCTGACCCTGATCCTGGTGCCGACGCTCTACACCATGGTCGAGAACACCAAGGAGTCGCTGCGCGAGCGGCGTCGGCGGCGCTCGGGCGGCGCACCGACGTCGACGGAGCCGGCCGGTCCGGCGGACGCGACGGGCGAGCCCGAGCCAGCCATGGTGGCCGCCGGGACGCCCGCTCGGGCGGCCGACGAGGCGGGGAAGCCGGCGACGCCGGCGCGGCCCGCGCCGTCCGCCGCGCTGGTCGACGGCACGGACCAGTTCGAGGTGCTCCGGCTGCCGAAGAGCCGCACCTCGCCGCTGCCGCCGACCGAGTAGCGACCACCGCGTACGCCCCCGGCGGGTCCGACCCGCCGGGGGCGTTCCAGGTCCGGCCGGCCCACCGGTCGGATCACCGACGGCACGCGGCGGGGCGTCGGCCGCCGGGTAGGGTCCTGCTCCGTGGCGTCCACCCTGTCGGTCCTCACCCGCAACCGGGATTTCCGCAACCTCTTCCTGGCCGAGCTGGTGGTCTTCGGTGCCGACTGGTTCGTCATGGTGCCGCTGCTGGTGCTGCTGCCGGAGTTGACCGGCAGCGGGGTGTGGGGCGCGCTGGTGCTGGCCGTCGACACCGGGATCGTGGCGCTGCTGCTGCCGTTCACCGGCACCATCGCCGACCGGTTCGACCGGCGGAAGATCATGATGGTGGCGAACGCCGGGGCCCTGCTCGGGGTGCTGCTGCTGCTCGGCGTACGCAGCGCGGGCACCGCCTGGCTGGCGCTGGCCGCGATCGGCGTGGTCGCGGTGGCCAAGGGCCTGTACTCGCCCGCCGCCCAGGCCGCGCTGCCCAACGTGCTCGAGCCGGACCAGCTGGCCGCCGGCAATGCGATCGCCGGCTCCGCCTGGGGCACCATGACGGTCGTCGGCGCCTCGCTCGGTGGCGTGCTCAGCCAGCAGGTCGGGCCGTACGCCTGCTTCTGGATCGCCGCGGTGGGCCTGGCCTGCGCCGCCGGCCTGGCCGCGATCATCCGACGGCCGCTGCAGGCGCCCCGGGATGAGGACCTGCCGCCGCAGCGGGCCTGGGCGGCGATCGTCGAGGCGCTGCGCTACATCGGGCACCGGCCGCGGGTGCTGGCGCTGGTCACCGTGAAGTCGGCGGTGGGGCTGGGCAACGGCGTGCTGACCGTCTTCCCTCTGCTGGCCGGGCCGGCCGGCACCGGGCTGCTCTTCGCGGTCCGCGGTGCGGGCGCGCTGGTCGGGCCGATCCTCAGCCGCCGGGTGCTGACCAACCGGCGCTGGCTGCTGCCCGGGCTGGCCGTCTCGATGTCGCTCTACGGGCTGGCCTACATCGGCACCGCGGTGGTGCCCTGGTTCCCCCTCGTGCTGCTGCTGGTCTTCGTCGCGCACCTCGCCGGCGGCAGCAACTGGGTGATGTCGAACTTCGCCCTGCAGGGCGAGGTCCCGGACCGTCTGCGCGGCCGGGTCTTCGCCACCGACATGATGCTGGCGACCCTGGCCATCTCGATCAGCCAGCTCGCGGTGGCCGCCGTGGTCGACGTGGTGGACGCTCGGGTGGTGCTGGCGGGTTGCGGCCTGGTCACCCTGGTGTACGCGATCGGCTGGCGGATCGCCACCCGCCGGCTCTCCCTCACCGACCCGGTCCTCGAGCCGGCCCCGGGCGCGGCGCGGTAGCGGTCCCAGCGTGCGGGCGGCGGCCCGGATCGTCGGTCCCGCGCCCTAGCATGAGCCCGTGCCGACGAACTTCACCGCCGGGCCGGTCCGGGTCCGCGTCCCCGCCACCAGCGCCAACCTGGGTCCGGGTTTCGACGCGCTGGGGCTCGCCCTCGGGCTCTACGACGACGTGGCCGCCGAAGTGGCGCCGGCGGGTGTCCGGGTGACGGTGACCGGCCAGGGCACGGGCGAGCTGCCCGCGGACGATCGGCACCTGGTGGTCCGGGCCATGCGGGCCGCCTTCGCGCGGCTCGGCGCGGAGCCGGCGGGGCTGGTCGTGGAGTGCGTCAACCGCATCCCGCAGGCCCGTGGGCTGGGCTCCTCGTCCGCGGCGATCGTGGCCGGCGTGCTGCTGGCCCGGGCGCTGGTGACCGACGGCGAACGCCGTCTGGACACCGCCGCCGTGCTCCGGCTGGCCGGCGAGTTGGAGGGCCACCCCGACAACGTGGCGCCCTGCCTGCTCGGTGGCTTCACGCTCGCGTGGACGGAGCCGACCGGTGCCCGGGCGGTCTCCCGGCGGGTCGCCGAGGGCGTCCGCCCGACCGTCTTCGTGCCCGCGGAGCGGGGGCTGACCGCGGCCGCCCGGGCGGCGTTGCCGGCCACCGTGCCGCACGGCGACGCCGCGTTGACAGCGGGGCGGGCCGCGCTGCTCGTGCACGCGCTGACCGCCGACCCGACGCTGCTGCTGCCGGCGACCGTCGACCGGTTGCACCAGGACTACCGCGCACCGGGGATGCCCGGGACGGCTGCGCTGGTCAGCGCGCTGCGTGCGGCGGATGTGGCCGCTGTGGTCAGCGGGGCGGGCCCGACCGTGCTGGCGCTCAACGACCTGCCAGAGGGCTTCGACCCGGGAACAGACTGGCAGGTCTGGCAGTTACCGATAGATGTCAGCGGCGCCCGGGTTGCCCGGGGTAGACTTGGACACGCCGAGCGGGACCCTGTTGCCGCAGGTCGGAAGAGTTGATTACGCTCTAGACTTAGCACAGCCGCGAAGCACGCGATCTTCCTGCGGGTCGGCGCACCCCCGAAGCTCTCGGCGGTCAGCCCGTCACCCCTGCCAAGGCCCACGCCGCACCGCAGTTTCCACAGGTCGCCGCAGACGGCGAGACCTGCTCACCGATGGTGGTGAGTCGGGAAACCACCGGCTGCTGTGTCACAGACTCCCGCGACGCATTCATGCGAGGCGGGTGCACCGAGGCCGCCCGGCCACCTGCTTGTCGACTCCGGGCAGTCCCGGCCTATCGAGGGAAGGAATCCATTGAGCGACACCACCGACGTGACGTCGGATGTTTCCAACGTCGCTGGCGATGCCACCACCGCCGCTCCCGCCCGTCGTCGGCGTAGCGGCACCGGTCTGTCGGCGATGCTGCTGCCAGAGCTGCAGAGCCTGGCCGCGTCGCTCGGCATCTCCGGCACGGCTCGCATGCGCAAGGGCGAGCTGATCAGCGCCATTTCCGAGCGGCAGGGCGGCGCCGCCGCCGGGACCCCTCGTCCGCGGGCCGAAGTCGCGGCCGCGGCCGCTCCCGCCCGTGAAGAGGTGCACGCCGAGGTCCGGGAGACCGCCGAGCGGCCGGAGGCCGAGCGGCGTACCGCAGACCAGGCGCCGGCCGAGCCGGCCGCGGTCGAGACCGAGGGTCGCAGCCGGAGCCGGCGTCGGGGTGCTGAGGCGCGGAGCGCCGAGGCGCGCACCGAGGAGGCCGAGACCGGCGAGCGCACCGAGGGTCGCGGCGGTCGCGACCGCAACGAACGTGCCGAGCAGCGCGCCGAGCGT
Organism: Micromonospora sp. NPDC048909; assembly: GCF_040649635.1. Lineage (NCBI taxonomy): Bacteria > Bacillati > Actinomycetota > Actinomycetes > Micromonosporales > Micromonosporaceae > Micromonospora > Micromonospora sp. NPDC048909. Next base: position 397,435 of record NZ_JBEZFU010000003.1, read on the forward strand.
GGTGACCGCGCCGAGCGCGGTGAGCGTGCCGAGCGCGGTGAGCGTGCCGAGCGCGGTGAGCGTGCCGAGCGCGGCGAGCGTTCTGAGCGTGGCGAACGTGCCGAGCGTGGCGATCGTGCCGAGCGCGGTGACCGCAACGAGCGGGCCGAGCGTGGCGACCGCAACGAGCGGGCCGACCGCAACGACCGGGGCGACCGCAACGACCGCAACGATCGCGGTGACCGCAACGAGCGTGGCGACCGGGGTGACCGGGGCCAGCGCGCGGAGCGGGACAACGACGGTGACGACGACGGCGAGGGCGGCGGCCGGCGGGGCCGGCGCAGCCGCTTCCGGGACCGTCGCCGTGGCCGGGGCGAGCGCCCCGAGGGCGGCGAGGGTGGCGGCCGTGAGCCGCAGGTCGGCGAGGACGACGTGCTCGTCCCGGTGGCCGGCATCATCGACGTGCTCGACAACTACGCCTTCGTCCGGACCACCGGCTACCTGGCCGGCCCGAACGACGTCTACGTGTCGATGTCCCAGATCAAGAAGTACGGCCTGCGCCGCGGTGACGCGATCACCGGTGCGGTGCGGGCGGCCCGCGACAGTGGCAGCGAGCAGCGGCGGGACAAGTACAACCCGCTGGTCCGCCTGGACACCATCAACGGCATGGAGCCGGACGAGGCGAAGCGTCGTCCCGAGTTCTACAAGCTGACTCCGCTCTACCCGCAGGAGCGGCTGCGGCTCGAGACCGAGCCGCACATCCTGACCACCCGGGTGATCGACCTGGTCATGCCGATCGGCAAGGGCCAGCGGGCGCTCATCGTGTCGCCGCCGAAGGCCGGTAAGACGATGGTGCTGCAGGCGATTGCGAACGCGATCACCCGCAACAACCCGGAGTGCCACCTGATGGTGGTGCTGGTGGACGAGCGGCCCGAAGAGGTCACCGACATGCAGCGTTCGGTGAAGGGCGAGGTCATCGCGGCCACGTTCGACCGGCCGCCGCAGGACCACACCACGGTGGCGGAGCTGGCGATCGAGCGGGCGAAGCGCCTGGTCGAGCTGGGGCACGACGTGGTCGTGCTGCTCGACTCGGTGACCCGGCTCGGTCGGTCGTACAACCTGGCGGCGCCGGCCAGCGGCCGGATCATGTCGGGTGGTATCGACTCCACCGCGCTCTACCCGCCGAAGCGCTTCCTCGGCGCGGCCCGCAACATCGAGAACGGCGGGTCGCTGACCATCCTCGCCACCGCGCTGGTGGAGACCGGGTCCATGGCGGACACGGTCATCTTCGAGGAGTTCAAGGGCACCGGTAACGCGGAGCTGAAGCTGGACCGGAAGATCGCCGACAAGCGGACCTTCCCGGCCATCGACATCAACCCGTCCGGTACGCGTAAGGAGGAGGTCCTGCTCGCGCCGGAGGAGCTGGCCATCATCCACAAGCTCCGCAAGGTCCTGCACTCGCTGGACTCGCAGGCGGCGCTGGACCTGCTGCTCGACCGGCTCAAGCAGTCCCGCACCAACATCGAGTTCCTGATGCAGATCGCGAAGTCGACGCCGGGGGAGTAACCCTCCCCGGTTGAGGATCCGACGAGGGGCACGGCCGTCCGGCCGTGCCCCTCGTGTCGTTCTCCCCTGCTCAGGCCCCCGCCGCCAGGTGGCCGGAGTTGCTCCTGGCAGGCTGTCGATCTGCTCCAGATATGAACCACGGACACGCTGCGCAGGCGCGACCGTGCGGCTCCGGCCGCGTGGCCTTCGGCTGCCGGGTCTGGCGCTGTGTGGGTCGGAGACTCTCCTGAGCAGCCGTTCGTTGTCCGCCCGACATCCGACCTGGACTCACCGGCTGCGGAGCCTGTCGAACTGCCCCAGATATGAACCACGGTTGCGCCGCGCTGGCCCGGTTGCGCCGCGCTGGCCCGGCTGCGGGGTCGGCGCCGCGCGGCCTGCGGCTGCCGGACATGGCTTCGCTTGGTGTCCGGCTGCGCTGCGTGGCGTTCGGTGTCGTGCGGTGGCGCTCTGGCTTCAGGCTCGTGCAGGTGGCGCGCCGCGTGGCCTTGAGTTGCCGCGCAGCTAGGGCCGCCTGGCCGTCGCCCGCCGGCCGTCAGTCGCCGCCAAGCTGGTGGTCCATATTTGGAGCAGTTCGACAGCGTCGGACCGGAGACTGGCAGCGGGACAAGGGCGGCCCGCAGACGCGGGCTGCCCCGAGGGGCTGAAGTTTTCCTTCGCGTTGGTCGGCAAGTATTGAAAGTTCTATTCAACCTCCGGTTGACTGTCGTCCATGCGTACCCGCAGACGATCCGCCCACCTCGCCGGCGTCCTGCTGTTGACGCCGCTGCTCACATTGGTCGCCCTGGTCGCCCCGGCGTCGGGCCCGGCCGCCGCGAGCCCCACCGCCGCGAGCCCCGTCACGAGTCCGGGCACCGCGGCTCCCGTCGGTGTCGAGCCGGCCGACGGCCTGGAGACCGCGAAGACCACCCGGCCGGTCGCCCCCGGCGTCCGGCTCACCTCGTTCGACCGGTACGACGCGGACGGGTGGCTACGCGCCGACGCCCTGACCGCCGACCTCACCGGCGGGATCACCGTCGACTACGTCAACTCGGGCGCGGTGAGCCGGGCCGAACCGCTGCGCGGCGCGGTGGACCGGACCCGCGCGGTCGCCGCGGTCAACGGCGACTTCTTCGACATCAACAACTCCGGCGCGGCGCAGGGCGTCGGCATCCGCGACGGCGAACTGATCCAGTCGCCGGTCAGCGGGCACCACAACGCGGTCGCGGTGACCACCCAAGGCGTCGGCCGGGTGATCGAGGTGAACTTCGACGGCACCGCCACCTTGCCCACCGGCCCGGTCCCGCTCACCCAGTTCAACAACATGGTCCAGACCGACGGCATCGGCGCGTTCACCGCGCTCTGGGGGACGTACCCCCGGGAGCGGGCGGTGGAGGGCTCGGCCCGGGTAACCGAGGTCGCCCTGGTCGGCGGCCGGGTGGCCGGTGTGAGCCCGGCGGCCGGCAGCGGACCCATCGCCGCCGGCACCACCATCCTGCTCGGCCGGGACGCCGGCGCCGACGCGCTGGCCGCGCTGCGGCCCGGTGATCCGGTCGACGTGACCTGGCGGCCGAAGCCGTCCGACGGCAGCGACCTGCACGCCGCGGTCGGCGGCGGCAACGTGCTGGTCCGCGACGGCGTGGTGCAGAGCATCGCGGACGCGTCGCTGGCCCCGCGTACGGCGGTCGGCTTCACCGCCGACGGACGCAAAATGATCATGTTGACGGTGGACGGCCGGCAGGTCGACAGCCGGGGCGTGGCCCAGACCGAGATGGGCCGGATGATGGTCGAGTTGGGCGCGCACCACGCGCTGAACCTCGACGGCGGCGGCTCGTCGACGCTGCTCGCCCGCGAGCCGGGCGCCGCGGCGGTCCAGGTGGAGAACAGCCCATCGGACGGCTCCGAGCGCGCCGTGCCCAACGGGCTCGCCCTCTACGCGCCGCAGGGCAGCGGCCGGCTCAGGGGGTACTGGGTGGAGACGGCCAGCGATCCGAGCGCCGCGCCGGGGGTCTCCCCGGTCCGTGGTGGCCGGCCGGACCGGGTCTTCCCCGGGCTGACCCGGCGGCTCACCGCGGCCGGTTACGACGAGACGTACGGCCCGGCGGCCGGCAGGCCGAGCTGGCGAGCCGAACCGGCGGCGGGTGGTCGGGTGAGCGCCGACGGCGTGTTCCGCGCCCTGCGGCCCGGGCCCACCCGGGTCACCGCCGGCCGTGGCCAGGCCACCGGGCACCTCGACCTCACCGTGCTCGGGCCGCTCGCCGGGATCGACTCCACAGTGGAACGCGTCGGCCTCACCGGACAGGACGGCAGCGCGCTCCTCGGCGTGGTCGGCGCCGACGCCGAGGGGAACACCGCCCCGATCGAGCCCGCGGACCTGCGCCTGGAGTACGACCACGACCTGTTGCGGATCGCCCCGAACGCTGACGGCGCGCTCAGCGTGACCGCGCTGAAGGACTCCGGCGCCGGCCTGGTCACCGTTGAGGTCGGCGGGCGCAGCACGGTGGTGCCGGTGACCGTCGGGCTGACCGACCAGCCAGTGGCCAGCTTCGACGACGCGGCGGCGTGGAAGTTCAGCCAAGCCCGGGCGAGCGGATCGGTCGCGCCGGCGCCGGGGCACACCGGCACCGGCCTGAAGTTGACGTACGACTTCAGCCAGTCCACCGGCACCCGGGCCGCGTACGCCGACCCGCCGGCCTGGATCGAGGTGCCCGGGCAGCCGCAGGCGTTCGGCATGTGGATCCACGGCAACGGCAAGGGGGAGTGGCCCAGCCTGCATCTGCACGACGCGCAGGACACCCAGCACGTGCTGCGCGGGCCCTACATCACCTGGACCGGCTGGAAGTACGTCGAGTTCGCCGTCCCGGCCGGAGTGCAGTACCCGGTGCGGGTGCGGCGCTTCTACGTCGCGGAGACCAACGCCGCGGCCCAGTACACCAGCGAGATCGTCATCGACGACCTGGTGGCCAAGGTGCCGCCCTCGGTGGACGTGCCGGCCGAGCCGTCGGCCACCGACCGGGTGGTGGTCCGCGACGGGACGGTCGACCGTGCGCCCTGGCGCTTCGCGGTGCTCTCCGACGCCCAGTTCGTCGCGGCAGACCCGGACAGCGACCTGGTCGCCCAGGCCCGCCGGACGTTGCGTGAGGTCAGGGCGGCGAAGCCGGACTTCCTGGTGATCAACGGCGACTTTGTGGACACCGCGTACCCGGCGGACTTCGCGCTGGCCCGACGGATCCTGGACGAGGAGTTGGGTGACGAGCTGCCCTGGTACTACGTGCCGGGCAACCACGAGATCATGGGCGCGCCGATCAGCAACTTCCAGGCCGTCTTCGGGGACACCTCGCGGGTCTTCGACCACAAGGGCACCCGGTTCGTCACGCTGAACTCGTCCACCGGATCGTTGCGCGGCGGCGGGTTCGACCAGGTGCGGATGCTGCGCCAGGCGCTGGACGCGGCGGCCAAGGACCCGGCGGTCGGCTCGGTCGTCGTGCTGCACCACCACCCGCCGCGCGACCCGAGCCCGGCCGAGGCCAGCGAGCTCGGCGACCGCAAGGAGGCGGCGTTGCTGGAGCAGTGGCTGGCCGACTTCCAGCACCGCACCGGCAAGGGCGCACTCTTCGTCGGCGGGCACGTCGGCACCTTCCACGCCGAGCGGGTCGACGGGGTGCCCTACGTGATCAACGGAAACTCCGGCAAGACACCGTCCACCCCGGCGGACCGGGGTGGCTTCACCGGCTGGACCGAGTTCGGCGTCGACCCGGTGAGCCCGGCGGAGGCCGACCGGGCCCGGCGGGACCCGCTGGCCGAGGGACCGCGCTGGGTGGACGCCGAGATGCACGCGCACACCGACCAGCTCGCTCTCGAGGCCCCGGCCAGTGTGAGGGTCGGCGCCCCGACGGCGGTCACCGCCACGATCACCCAGCCGGGTGGGCGGGCGGTCCCGGTGGCCGCGCCGGTGAGTGCCGACTGGTCGGCCTCGCCGGGCGTGCACATCGGGTCGGCGGCCGGGCTGCGTCCGTGGCACGTGGCCCGGTTCGACCCGGCCACCGGGACGCTGACCGCGCTGCGTCCCGGCGCGTCGCTGGTGCTGGCGGTGACGGTGAACGGAGTCCGCGCCGAAGCCACCGTCGCCACCGCCGCCCGGGCGGTCGCCCCGGCCGCCTGAGCCCGGGAGGGGCCCCACGCCTCGGCCGGGGCCCCTCCCACCGGTCGCCCGGTGAGCGCCGGCTCGCCCGCCGTCAGAAGTCGCCGTCGGCGACCTGGAAGACGGTGAGTCCGAGCGCCCGCCACATCCGCACCACCTGCATCCGGTCGTCGAAGACCCCGACCACCCGGTAGCGGCCGCGGATCTCCCGCTCGTAGATCTCCCGCTTGACCACCGAGTCCTTGCGCCGGTCGCCGACCGCCCGCAGGTGCAGCGCGAGGTACGGCACCCGGACGTGCCGCTGCAGCCAGTCCTCGGTGTCCGCCCGGGCCGACGCGTCCCGCCCGGAGCAGAAGACCACCGCGTACCCGGCGGCGTGCATCGCCCGGACCGCGGCGATCACCGCCTCGTTCGGCTGGTCCTCACCGACCCGGGTCATGTCGTACGGGCTGCGCGAGACGTTCAGCGCGACGGTGCCGTCGATGTCGACCAGGACGATCTCCGGCGCCCCGGCCGACGGTTCCTGCACCTGGGCGGGCCGGCCGGGGCGGGCCTCCGGCACCGGCAGCGGCAGGATCCGTCCGGCCAGATAGCGCTCGTGCAGCCGGCGGATGGCGGCCTCGCCGACCCGGTCGACCGCCGGCCGCTCGGCGTCGCGGCGCAGGCACTCCTCCAGCGGCACGTCGGTGAAGTCGTGCACCTCGAACTCGGCGCCGTGGCGGGCGGCTAGGTCGGCCCAGTCCCGCAGCGTCCGGGAGCGCAGGTTGGTGTCGTCGACGCAGACGTCGGCCCGGGCCCGCAGCAGCGCCTCGACCTGGGCCCGCTGGACGGTCGTCACCTGTGCCTCGGCCCACTGGGTGAAGAGCCGCTCGCCGTGCAACATCCGGCGCAGGTCGTCCCGGTTGACCCGGACCACGGAGGGTTGCAGCGTCCGGGCGAAGGTGGTCTTTCCCGAGGCGGGCAGTCCCCGGGTCGCGATCAGGCGCGGCATCCGCTCACCTCCGATTCACCCTGCCCGGCCCGGGCGGCAGGCGTGCCCCGTACGGGGTACGGCGAGGCCACGCCACGGGCGGTGAATGCCCCGTCGGGCGCCGGGAATGCAAGCCGGATGCCGGGCGTTGTCGGAGCTGGACCTGCTGTGCCGCCCGATTACGGGTCCGGCTGACGCCCATGGCACACTGGTCAATCGGCCACCGGTTCCGGTTCACGCCCGAGTCCGTCGCGTAGTCCGCGGCGGGGAGATCAGCGGCGACCCGGCGACCACCAACGAAAGGACCGAGGCGACATGAAGCCCAACATCCACCCGGAGTACGTGACCACCGAGGTCCGCTGCTCCTGCGGCAACTCCTTCACGACCCGCAGCACCGCCAAGGGCGGCGCGATCAGCGTCGAGACCTGCAGCGCCTGCCACCCGTTCTACACCGGTAAGCAGCGCGTGCTGGACACCGCCGGCCGGGTCGCGAAGTTCCAGCAGAAGTACGCCAAGGTTCAGGCCAAGAAGGCCAAGTAACTGCTCGTTCGGCGCCCGCGTCCGGTCTTGTGCCGGGCGCGGGCGTCGTCCGTTTACCCGCCCGTCGGGCGTCCACCGGTGTCCCCGCCGTCGAAGGAGCATCCGCAGCATGAGCAGCGAGCGTCTGGCCAAGCTCCTCGACGAGTACGCGGACCTGGAGAAGCGGCTGGCCGACCCGGCCATCCACGCCGACCAGGGCACCGCGCGCCGGGTCGGCCGCCGGTACGCCGAGCTGGTCCCGCTGCACAAGGCGGCCGGTGAGTTGGCCCAGGCGCGCGCCGACCTGGCCGCGGCCCGGGAACTGGCCGCCGAGGATGCCTCCTTCGCCGCCGAGGCCGAGTCGATCGCGGCGTCCCTGCCGGCGCTCGAGGAGCGCCTGGCCGAGCTGCTGATCCCGCGCGACCCGCACGACGCCAAGGACGTGATCGTCGAGATCAAGGCGGGTGAGGGCGGCGAGGAGTCGGCGCTCTTCGCCGGCGACCTGCTGCGGATGTACACCCGCTACGCCGAGCGGCGGGGCTGGCTCACCGAGGTGATCGACGCCCAGGACTCCGACCTCGGCGGAGTCAAGGACGTCTCGCTGGCGATCAAGACCAAGGGCGTGCCGGAGGGCGGCAACGGGGTCTGGTCCCGGCTCAAGTGGGAGGGCGGCGTGCACCGGGTGCAGCGCGTCCCGGTCACCGAGTCGCAGGGCCGGATCCACACCAGCGCGGCCGGTGTCCTGGTGCTGCCGGAGGCCGAGGACGTCGACGTCACCATCGACCCGAACGAACTGCGGATCGACGTGTTCCGCTCGTCCGGGCCGGGCGGGCAGTCGGTGAACACCACCGACTCGGCGGTGCGGATCACCCACCTGCCGACCGGCATCGTGGTTTCCTGCCAAAACGAGAAGTCCCAGCTGCAGAACCGCGAGCAGGCGATGCGGATCCTGCGGGCCCGGCTGCTGGCCGCGGCCCAGGAGCAGGCCGACGCGGCCGCCTCGGACGCGCGTAAGGCGCAGGTGCGGACGGTGGACCGCTCGGAGCGGATCCGCACCTACAACTTCCCGCAGAACCGGATCACCGACCACCGGATCGGCTACACCGCGTACAACCTCGACCTGGCGCTCGCCGGTGACCTGGACGGAGTGCTGGACGCCCTCGGCGAGGCCGACCGCGCCGCCCGCCTGGCCGGCGACACCGAACTCGCCCGGCGCTGACCTCGCCCGCCGGCGCCGTCAGGACGCCTTCGCGCGGGACTTGGCCTTCAGCATCTCCCGGTCGGCGACCTCGAAGGCGGTGCTCAGCGCGTCGCGCAGCGTCGGCCCGCCACCGGCGACCTCGGCGAAGCCGACGCTGACCCCGACCGGGGTGCCGGGGACCAGGGACTCCCAGTCCTCGCCGGCCACCGCCGCGCCGATCCGCCGGGCCACCTCGGCCGCCTCGGCCATCCCGGCCTCGGGCAGCACCACCACGAACTCGTCGCCGCCGTAGCGGGCCACGAAGTCGCCCCGGCGCATCACCCTGTTGATCACGCCGGCGATGCGCTGGAGCACCAGGTCACCGGAGTGGTGCCCGTGCCGGGTGTTGACCGCCTTGAAGCCGTCCAGGTCGCAGACCCCGATCACGACGCGCTCGCCCCGGGCCACCACCGCGGCGATGTAACGCTCCAGCCGCCGCCGGTTGGGCAGCCCGGTCAGCGGGTCGGTCAGCGCCTCGCCCTCGTAGCGGGCGGCCTCCCGGCGCATCTCCTCGTGGTCGATCCGGGCCGCGATGCCGTCGATGTAGACGTCGCGCAGCCGGTCGTTGCGCTGCGCGGCCAGTCGGAAGGCCAGCCGGTCGGCCCGGTGCGCCGCCGCGTGGTCACCAGCCCGGGCCAGCGCGATGCTGCGCAGCCGGGCCGGCTCGGCCCCACCCAGCGTCTCGTTGGCGACGTGGACGGTGTCCAGCCGGGCGACCGCCTCGATCGGCCGGCCGGCGGCGATGGCGAGGCAGACCTGGCCGAGCTCGCGCATGTCCCGCGCCCGGGCGCTGTCCCCGCCGTGCGAGATCAGCCGGGCCGGGTCGGCGTCGGTGCCGGACTCGATCCGGTCGCCGAGGGCGGCCCGGCGGGCCGCGGCGTAGCCGTACGCGGCGAGGCTGCTCGGGCGCAGCTGGCCGGCCCGACCGGCGCGGAGGAACCGCCCGAGGTCGCTCGCCACGTCGCGCAGCACCCGCAGGCAGCCGTCGCTGTCGCCGTTGTGGTCCAGCGCGACGGCGTTGCGCAGCCGGATGCCGGGGGCGGCGAAGGTCTCCTCGGGGATCCCGGCGGTCAGGCCGAGCTGGCGGGCGCGCTCGATCGCGCCCAGCGCGTAGCCGTGGAAGCTGAGGTAGGAGTAGGCCATCGCCAGGTCGTGCCAACCCCAGGCGGTGTCCCGGTCGGGGTCCTCCACCGCACCCAGCGCCCGGGCGGCCTTGACCAGGTGGGTGACGCAGCGGTCGAGCGCGCCCTGGTGGTGTGCGGCGAGCGCGGCCAAGGCGTTGAGGTGCCCGTGCAGGTAGGGCTCGGCGAGGTCACGGACGGCCGTCGAGGCCTCCTCGATGGCCCGGGTGAACTCCGCCGTGCGTCCGAGATTGATCAGAGCGGAGAGACGCTGGACGAGGGCGTCGGCCCGGGTGCGCGGGTCGGTGGTGCCGCGGAGCACCCGCTCCAGCACCGCGTACGCCTCGGCGGACCGGCTGGCCTCCTGCAACGCCCGCGCCTGTATCAGCGCGTCAACCTGGTCATCGACCCGGTCGAGCCAACCCACCAGCGACCTCCTGTCGATGTGCGCCTGGACGCACCCGCGCGTGACGCGACCCGCGACGCTTCATGATTATGTCGTGACCACCTTGCCGCAACACCCCCCCGAAGGGACCAAACGGGTCCGGCCCTCGGTCGCGGTCGCCCGGGCGGCCCGGATCCTCGCCACAGCCGGTGTGGAGACCGCCCGGGCCGAGGCCGAGTTGCTGGCCGGGCACGTGCTGGGGGTGTCCCGGGGGCGGCTGGCGCTGGCCGAGGGGTTCGACGACGACCAGCTCGCCACGTTCGACGCGCTCGTCGCCCGACGGGCCGAACGGGAGCCGTTGCAGCACCTGACCGGCGAGGCCGCCTTCCGGCACCTGGAGCTGGCCGTCGGGCCGGGCGTCTTCGTGCCCCGGCCGGAGACCGAGCTGCTCGCCGGCTGGGGGATCGAACAGGCCCGGCGTCCCGGGTCGGGTGGGGACGTGCCGCTGGTCGTCGACCTGTGCAGCGGTTCCGGCGCGATAGCGCTCGCGGTGGCCCAGGAGCTGCCCGGGGCGCGGGTCGTGGCGGTGGAACGCTCCCCGGCGGCGCTGCGCTGGCTGCGCCGCAACGCGGCGGACCGGGCCACGGCGGGGGACCGGCCGATCGAGGTGGTCGAGGCCGACGTCACCGCGCCGGACCTGCTGGATTACCTGGTCGGCCAGGTGGATGTGCTGCTCTGCAACCCGCCGTACGTGCCGGCCGACACGGTCGTGCCGCCCGAGGTGGCCGGGCACGACCCGACGGAGGCGGTCTTCGGCGGCGTGGACGGGTTGGCGGTGATCCGACCGGTGGCCGCCCGGGCCGCGGTGCTGCTGCGCCCCGGCGGGTGGCTCGGCATCGAGCACGACGACACGCACGGCGCGGACGTGCCGGCGCTGCTCGTCGCGGACGGCCGGTTCGCCGCCGTCACCGCGCATCGGGACCTGGCGGGGCGGCCCCGGTTCACCACCGCGTCCCGCCGGTCGGACGGCCGCCGCCCCGACCTCGGCCCGGCGTGGCAGACTGGCTCCTCGTGATGCTCTACGACTGCCGGTCACCCGCAGATCGCGACCGCGGCATCGCTGCGGCCATCGAGGCGGTCAAGAACGGCGAACTGGTCGTCCTGCCGACAGACACGGTCTACGGCATCGGCGCGGACGCTTTCACCCCGTACGCCGTCAAGGCGTTGCTGGACGCTAAGGGCCGGGACCGGCAGATGCCGCCACCGGTGCTGATCGGCTCCCGGCACACCCTCGACGGTCTGGTCTTCTCGCTGCCCCGGGCGGCCCGCGACCTGGTCGAGGCGTTCTGGCCGGGCGCGCTGACCATCGTTGTCGAGCACTCGCCGACCCTGCAGTGGGACCTCGGCGACAAGACCGGCACGGTGGCGGTACGGATGCCGCTGCACCCGGTGGCGCTGGAGGTGCTGCGGGAGACCGGCCCGATGGCCGTCTCCTCGGCCAACAAGACCGGCCAGCCGGCCGCGGTCACCGCCGAGGAGGCGCGGGACCAGCTCGGCTACTCGGTCCGCGCCTACCTGGAGGCCGGCCCCTGCCCGGACCCGGTGCCGAGCACGATCGTGGACCTCACCGGCGAGGTGCCGCGGCTGCTGCGTCAGGGCGCGATCCCGCTGGAGAAGCTCCGCGACGTGGTGCCGGACATCGTCGAGGGGGCGTAGGTGCCGCCGTTCACCGTCCTGCACGTCTGCATGGGCAACATCTGCCGGTCGCCGATGGCCGAGCGGCTGCTCGCCCTGGCGGTGCGCGAGCGGATGGCCCGGCGCGGCCTGGACCCGGCCGGCGGTGACGACCTGCTGCACAGCCACAGCGCCGGCACCGGCGGCTGGCACGCGGGCGAGGAGATGAACCCGCCGGCGGCCCGGCAGGTCACCACCCGTGGCGGTGACGTCGGTGGGTTCGCCGCCCGCAAGCTCCGCTCGGAGCACATCGACGCCGCGGACCTCGTCCTCACCGCCACCGCCGACCAGCAGGAGTACGTGCTGGCGCTGCGCCCCGACGCCGCCGAGCGCACCTTCGTGCTGGGCGAGTTCGGCCGGTTGCTGGGGTCGGTGGACACCGCCGGGCTGCCGCCGGGCGAGGCGACCCCGGAGGCGGTGTACGCCCGGGGCGTGGCGCTGGTGGCGGCGGCGCACGCGGGCCGCCGGGGCACGGCCGTGCTGCCCACCGACGACCTGGACGACCCGTGGGGCCGCGGCGACCAGTGTTTCAGCCGGGTGGCGGACGAGATCGAGGAGACGGTGCAGCCGCTCGCGGCCGCCCTTCTGCCCTGAGTGTCCGCCTCGCGAATTTCCTCCGGGTTTGCGGAAAACCGGCGGCTAACAGGGCATTCGGGGTCATTCTGAACGGGTCCTAGCGTGACCGGCTCCTGCGGGGAGAGCTGATGACCCGGGCCCATCTCGACAAAGTGCTGACCGTACTGATCGCCGGCGTGCTGGCCGGAGTGGTGCTGGCGGCGGCCGCCCTGCCGGTCGCGCTGGTGTTCGGGATCGGCTTCAGCGCGCTCTCCACGCCCTACTCGGAGCTGCCGAACACGCTGCGCACGCCGCCCACCGCCCAGCGCTCCAACCTCTACGCCAACGACGGCACCACCCTGATCACCTCCTTCTACCAGGAGGACCGGGTGGACGTGCCGTTGCACGACGTCGCGCCGGTGATGCGCCAGGCGATCGTGGCCGCCGAGGACGTCCGCTTCTACCAGCACAGCGGCGTCGACCTGCGCGGCGTGGCGCGCGCGTTCACCGTCAACCAGCGCGACGGCGAGACCCGGCAGGGCGCCTCGACGCTGACCATGCAGTACGTCCGCAACGTGCTGCGCAGCGACCCCCGGCTCACCGAGCAGCAGCGTGAGGCGGCCACCGAGGTGACCAGCGCCCGCAAGGTCCAGGAGATGCGCTACGCGCTCGCCCTGGAGCGCGAGCTGGACAAGGAGGAGATCCTCACCCGGTACCTGAACATCGCCTACTTCGGCGCCGGGGCGTACGGGATCGCGGCGGCGAGCAAGCGGTACCTGTCGAAGACGCCCAAGGAACTCACCCTCGCCGACGCGGCGCTGCTCGCCGGGCTGGTGCGCTCGCCGCACACCGACGACCCGATCAACGGCGACGCCGACGCGGCGCTCAGCCGGCGGGCGTACGTGCTGGACCGGCTGGTGGAGTCCGGCCAGGTCCCGGCCGAGCGGGCGGCGTCGGCCAAGGCCGAGCCGCTGAAGCTGCGCCCGAGCGCCACCCCGAACGACTGCACGGCCGTGCCCGAGGAGCGCAACGACTGGGGCTATTTCTGCGACTGGTTCACCCGCTGGTGGGCGGCCCAGCCGGCCTTCGGCGCGACGGCGGACGAGCGGCAGCGCACCCTGCGCCGCGGCGGCTTCAGGATCGTCTCGTCGCTGGACCCGGCGGTGCAGCGGACCACCGTCGAGCAGGTGCGGCGGGTCTACCCGGTGACCGACCGCCGGGCGGTGCCGACCGCGGTGGTCCAGCCCGGCACCGGCCGGGTGCTCGCCATGGCGGTGAACCGCAACTACAGCGTGGCCGACAACCCGGCCGGGCAGAAGAACCACCCGAACACGGTCAACCAGCTGATCGCCGGTGGCGGCACGATCGAGGGCTACCAGGGCGGGTCGACGTTCAAGCTCTTCACCATGCTGGCCGCGCTGGAGGCCGGCCTGCCGTTGCAGACCGAGTACGACGCGCCGGGCCGGCTGCTCACCGAATTCCCGGTCACCGGGCCGGCGAGCTGCGACGGCCGCTGGTGCCCGGAGAACTCCTCCGCGTCGATGGACGGCCGGCAGAGCATGTGGAGCGCCTTCGGCCGCTCGGTGAACACCTATTTCGCCTGGCTCACCGAGCGGGTCGGCGCGGACCGGGTGGTGGAGATGGCCGAGCGGCTCGGCATCGTGTTCCGGTCCGACGCCGATGCCCGGTTGGCCCGGTACGGCGCGAAGAACTGGGGCCCGTTCACCCTCGGCGTCTCCGCCACCACCCCGCTCGACCTGGCCACCGCGTACGCCACGGTGGCGGCGGAGGGGACCTGGTGCGCGCCGTCCCCGGTGGTGTCGATCAACGACGCGGCGGGCCAGCCGGTGGACGCCGCCCAGCCGGACTGCCGTCAGGTGCTCGACACCGACGTGGCCCGGGCGGCCGCCGACGCGGCCCGCTGCCCGGTCGGCGACCAGTCGATGTACCACCGGTGCGAGGGTGGCACCGCGGAGGGGCTGCGCAAGCGGCTCGGCCGGCCGGTGGCCGGCAAGACGGGCAGCTCCGAGCGGTACGAGACGGAGACGGTGGTCGCCTTCACGCCGCAGCTGGCGGTCGCCTCGCTGGCGACCAACCCGGACGACCCGCGGGACGCGGTCGGCCAGGCGGTGCAGGCTGAGCTGGTGCAGGCGGTCGGCGAGGTGCTCTCGTTCGGCCTCCGGGATCAGCCGGTACGCGACTTCGTGCCGCCCAGCGAGCGAACCGCCCTGCAGGTCACCGGCGCCCGGACGGGGAACTGACGACCCCCGCGTCCTGCTCCGCGCCGCGCGCGATGTTGCGGGCCATGCCGCCGAAGACCGCCGCGTGGAACGGCGCCACGGCGCCCCAGTAGGCGTGCCCGGCCAGCCCGCGCGGCAGGAACACGGCGCGCTGCTGGTACCGGCTGCGCCCGCCGTCGGCGGGCAGCGCCCGCATCTCCAGCCAGGCCCGGCCGGGCAGCCGCATCTCCGCGCGCAGCCGCAGCAGCTCGCCCGGGACGATCTCCTCCACCCGCCAGAAGTCCAGCGCCTCGCCGACCTGGAGCCGGTGCGGGTCGCGCCGGCCCCGGCGCAGCCCCACCCCGCCGATCAGCCGGTCCAGCCAGCCCCGGACCGACCAGGCCAGCGGGAAGGAGTACCAGCCGTGTTCGCCACCGACCCCCTCGATGACCCGCCAGAGCGCCTCCGGTGAGGCGTCCACCGCCCGCTCCCGATGGTCGGTGTAGGCGGTGCCGCCCGACCACGCCGGGTCGCTCGGCAGCGGTTCGGCCGGCGCGTCCGGTCCGCTCGCGTTCGACCAGCGGGTCTCCACCTGGGCGTCGCGCACCATGGTCAGGGCCAGCTCGACCGCCTGGTCGAAGCCGGTCAGTCCACCCGGCGGGTCGGGGATGTACCGGGCGATGTCGTGCTCGGTGGCGACCGCCTCATGGATCAGGCTCTCCACCAGCGGCCGGGCGATCGCGTTCGGCACCGGGGTGACCAGCCCGACCCAGTGCGAGGAGAGCGACGGCGTCAGCGGCCGTACCGGCACGATGATCCGTCGGGGCAGCCCGGCCACCCGGGCGTAGCGCTGCATCATGTCGCGGAAGGTGAGCACGTCCGGCCCGCCGATGTCGAACCCCCGGTTGACCTCGGGCGGCAGGCCGGCACAGCCGACCAGGTAGCGCAGCACGTCGCGTACCGCGATCGGCTGGATCCGGTTGCTCACCCAGCGCGGGGTCACCATGACCGGCAGCCGCTCGGTCAGGTAGCGCAGCATCTCGAACGAGGCCGAGCCGGACCCGATGATCACCGCCGCCCGGAGCACCGCGGTCGGCACCCCGCTCGCCAGCAGGATCCGCGCCACCTCGGCCCGGGAGCGCAGGTGCGCCGAGGGCTCGTCGTCCGCCGCCGGCTGCGGCCCGCCGAGGTAGACGATGCGGCGTACGCCGGCGGCCCGGGCCGCGGCCGCGAACGACTCCGCCGCCTCCCGGTCGGCCGACTCGAACCCGGCCTGGCCGAGCGAGTGCACCAGGTAGTACGCCACGTCGACGTCGGCGAACGCGGCCGGCAGGGTCTCCGGTCGACGCAGGTCACCCTCGACGATCTCGACCGCTGCGGCCCACGGCACATCCCGCAGCCGGCCGGCGTGTCGGGCCAGGCAGCGCAGCTGGTGACCGTCGGCCAGCAGCCGGGGCGTCAGCCGCCCGCCGATGTAACCCGTCGCGCCGGTGACGAGGCATCTCATGGTTCCCAGTCTGCGGCCCCATAGACTCCTTCGTCGTGGACACCGTGACGAGCACCTTCTGGGGGCCGGATTTCGACCAGCTCCGGGCGACCGATCCGGAGATCGCCGGGGTGGTGCTCGGCGAGCTGGACCGGCTGCGCGGCGGGTTGCAGCTGATCGCCAGCGAGAACCTCACCTCGCCCGCGGTGCTGGCAGCGCTCGGCTCGACGCTGACCAACAAGTACGCCGAGGGCTATCCGGGCCGGCGCTACTACGGCGGGTGCGCCGAGGTGGACCGGGCCGAGGAGATCGGCATCGCCCGGGCCCGGGACCTCTTCGGCGCCGAGCACGCCAACCTCCAGCCGCACTCCGGCGCGAGCGCCAACCTGGCCGCGTACGCCGCCCTGGTGCAGCCGGGTGACACGGTGCTGGCCATGGAGCTGCCGCACGGCGGCCACCTCACCCACGGCAGCCGGGTGAACTTCTCCGGCAAGTGGTTCGACACGGTGGGCTACACGGTCCGGCGGGACACCGAGCTGATCGACTACGACGAGGTCCGGGACCTGGCCCGGGCGCACCGGCCCAAGATGATCATCTGTGGCGCGACCGCCTATCCGCGACTGATCGACTTCGCCCGGTTCCGGGAGATCGCCGACGAGGTCGACGCGTACCTCATGGTGGACGCGGCGCACTTCATCGGACTGGTCGCCGGTGGGGCCATCCCGTCGCCGGTGCCGTACGCCGACGTGGTCTGCTTCACCACCCACAAGGTGCTCCGCGGACCGCGCGGCGGCATGATCCTCTGCCGCGAGTCGTTGGCCCAGCGGATCGACAAGGCGGTCTTCCCGTTCACCCAGGGCGGGCCGTTGATGCACGCGGTGGCGGCCAAGGCGGTGGCCCTGCGCGAGGCCGCCCAGCCCGAGTTCCGGACCTACGCCGCCCAGGTGATCGGCAACGCGCAGGCGCTCGCCGCCGGGTTGGCGGCCGAGGGGATGCGGCCGGTCTCCGGCGGCACCGACACCCACCTGGCCCTGATCGACCTGACCGGGACCGGGGTGACCGGGGCGGACGCCGAGGCGCGCTGCGACGCCGCCGCGATCACCCTGAACAAGAACGCCATCCCGTACGACCCGCAGAAGCCGATGGTCGCCTCCGGCATCCGGGTGGGCACGCCGAGCGTCACCACCCAGGGCATGCGGCAGGGGGAGATGCGCCAGATCGCCGCGCTGATCGCCCGAGCGGTCCGGGCCGACCCCGCGGCGCCCGGTGGCGCCGACGAGCTGGCCCGGGTCGGCGCCGAGGTGGCCGACCTGGTCGCGACGTTCCCGGCGTACCCCCGTGGCTGAGCCGGGGGCCCGTGCGGCGGAGGCGGCCGAGGACCGGGGCTGGCGACTGCGTCACCTGCCGGTGCTGTTGATCGCCTCGGCGGTCATGGCGGCGGTCGCGGCGGTGGTCGGCGGGGTCGTCGACGGGGCCGACGCCGCGCTCGGCGCCGCCGTCGGGGTGGCCGTCACCGCGCTCAGCTACACGCTCACCACCGTGGTGCTGGCCTGGGCCGACGCCCGCGACACGCAGCTGGTGCTGCCGTTCGGCCTGGGCCTCTACGTCGCCAAGTTCACCCTGCTCGGCGCCGTGATGGTCGCGGTGGCCGCGACCGGCTGGCCCGGCCTGATCCCGCTCTGTCTGGGCATCGCCGCCGGCGTGGTGGTCTGGACCGGGGTGCACATCTGGTGGCTGACCACGGTCCACGCTCGACGGGTCCGCGGCTGAGCTAGCTGGACGGACACCGCCCGTCCCACCTTTCGGGCACGCCGCCGATGTGTCCCCGATCGGTCATTCTCTCCCTGCCGGAAGGGGAGTAGCGTGCCCCGGAGAAGACTTCGCCCACCCGTGTCCCACACAACCAGGTTGTGCGGGGGGTGAGGCACAGCCTCGTCCACCCGACTGATATCGTTCGCCCCGTCATGGCCGGTGACCAGAAACCCCCCAACACTGGCGGCTCGGACGACGTTCCGTCCGGTGCCGGCCAGGGTTGGACCGCGCTCAGCTACCTGATCGCGGGGATGCTCGTCTGGGGCTTCATTGGCTGGCTGGTCGACCGGTGGCTCGACACCGGTGGTGTCGCCACCGGAATCGGCATCGTGCTCGGTATGGCCGGGGGAATCGTCCTGGTCATCCGTAAGCTCGGCACGCCTCAATAGGAAGGGACGCGGTGTTCGGACAGGCGAACGTCCTGGCACAGGGCGAGGTCACATTCCCACCCAGCGTGGAGGACTTCTACCTGCCCAGCATCCTGCCCTGGGGTGCGCACAACTCTTACTGGTTCACCAAGATCACGTTCATGGTGTGGCTGGCGGTCGGGCTCCTGATCCTGTTCTTCCTGGTCAGCTACCGCAAGCCGCAGCTGGTGCCGACCAAGAAGCAGTGGTTCGCCGAGTCGATCTACGGCTTCGTGCGGAACAACATCGCGGTCGACATGATCGGGCACGCGGGTGTGCGCTTCGCGCCGTACTTCACCACGCTCTTCTGCTTCATCCTGGTGACCAACTTCTTCGCGATCGTGCCGCTGTTCCAGATCTCGCCGAACTCGCACATCGCCTTCCCGGCGTTCCTCGCGGCGATCAGCTACGTGCTCTTCATCTACGCCGGCATCAAGCACCACGGTGCGGGCAAGTTCTTCAAGAACTCACTGATCCCGCCGGCGCCGTGGTACATCCTGCCGATCCTGGTCCCGATCGAGGCGTTCTCGACGTTCCTCGTCCGGCCGTTCTCGCTCGCCGTCCGTCTCTTCGCGAACATGTTCGCCGGCCACATGCTCCTGCTGGTGTTCACCCTCGGCGGCTTCGCGATGCTCAACGCCAACGCCCTGCTGGCGCCGATCTCGGTGCTCTCCTGGGTGATGACCGTGGCGCTCACCTTCCTCGAGTTCCTGGTGATCGTCCTGCAGGCCTACGTCTTCACGGTGCTGACCGCCAGCTACGTGCAGGGCGCGCTCGCCGACGAACACTGATCCACCTCGCACCAACCGTTGTCGTCCCGCGTGAGAGTCACGCGTGATAACCAGGAGGAACCACACCAATGGACGCTAGCGTTCTCGCCGCGGTAGAGGGCAGCACCGCCGCCATCGGCTACGGCCTCGCGGCCATCGGCCCGGGCATCGGCGTCGGCCTGGTCTTCGCCGCCTACATCCAGTCGACCGCCCGCCAGCCCGAGTCGTCCCGGATGACCCTGCCGTACGTCTGGATCGGCTTCGCCGTCATCGAGGCGCTGGCCCTGCTGGGCGTCGCGTTCGGCTTCGTCTGGTCTGGCGCCTGATCCCGTCTGAGTTGACCGGGAGGTCTCCATGTTCCTGATCGCCGCAGAAGGCGGTGAGACCAGCCACAACCCGATCCTTCCGCTCTGGCAGGAGATCGTGGTCGGTGGCATCGCCTTCATCGTGCTCTGCTTCGTGCTGATGAAGTTCGTCTTCCCCCGGATGGAGCAGACGTTCCAGGCGCGGGTCGACGCGATCGAGGGTGGCATCAAGCGGGCCGAGGCCGCCCAGGCCGAGGCCAACCAGCTGCTTGAGCAGTACCGCGCCCAGCTCGCCGAGGCGCGTACCGACGCCGCCAAGATCCGGGACGACGCGCGTGCCGACGCCGAGGGCATCCGCCAGGACATCCTCGCCAAGGCGCGGGAGGAGTCCGACCGGATCATCGCGGCGGGCAAGGACCAGCTCGCCGCCGAGCGGGCCACCATCGTGCGCGAGCTGCGCACCGAGGTCGGCACCATCGCGGTGGACCTGGCCAGCAAGATCGTCGGCGAGTCGCTCGCCGACGAGGCGCGGCGCAAGGGCACCGTCGACCGGTTCCTGAGCGGCCTCGAGAGCGCGGGGGCCCGCTGATGCAGGCCGCCAGCCGGGAGTCGTACAAGATCGCGGCCGAGCGCCTCGACGCGTACGTCCGCGGCGCGGAGCCGTCGGCGGTGGCCACCACCGCCGACGACATCCTCTCCGTCGCCGCCCTGCTGCGGCGGGAGCCGCGGCTGCGCCGGGCGCTCGCCGACTCGGCCCGCTCCGGCGAGGACCGGTCCGGCCTGCTCGACGGGATGCTCCGCGGCAAGGTCGGGGCGGACGCGCTCGACCTGCTCGGCGCGCTGGTCTCCGGCCGGTGGTCGACGCCGTCGGAGCTGCTCGACGCCACCGAGCGGCTGGGCGTGGCGGCGCTGCTGGCCAGCGCCGACACCGCCGGCGACCTCGGCGAGGTCGAGGACGAGCTGTTCCGCTTCGGGCAGGTCGTCGCCAGCTCCCCGCAGCTGTCCAGCGTGCTCTCCGACCCGATGGCCCCCGCCGAACAGCGGGCGACCCTCGTCGACCAGCTGCTCGCGGACAAGGCCCGGCCCGTCACCAGCTATCTCGTCGGGTTCGCGTTGACCGGCTTCGGCGGGCGCTCCTTCGCGGGCGCGCTCACCCGGCTGGTCGAACTCGCCGCCGAGCGGCGGGACCGGCAGGTGGCGTACGTCACCGTGGCGGCCCCGTTGAGTGACGAGGAGGAGCAGCGGCTGGGCGCTCGGCTCTCCGCCATATACGGTCGGGAGGTATCCGTTCGACAGACGGTGAACCCCGACGTCCTGGGTGGCGTGAGCGTGCGGGTCGGCTCCGACCTGTACGACGGCACCATCCTGCGCCGCCTCAACGAGACCCGCAACGCGCTCGCGAAGCGCTGACCGGCTCCGCCGCGCAGCGCCTGCGAATGACACACGCCATTCGGACCGGTCGGTACTAGGTATCCCGGGCCCCTGATACTTAAGGAAGCAGAGGATGGCCGAGCTGACCATCTCGACGGACGAGATCCGCAGCGCCCTGGAGCGCTACGTCTCGTCCTACTCGACCGACGTCTCCCGCGAGGAGGTCGGCACCGTCTCCGACACCGGCGACGGCATCGCCCACGTCGAGGGCCTGCCTTCGACCAAGACCAACGAGCTGCTGGAGTTCGAGGACGGCACGCTCGGCGTGGCGCTGAACCTCGACGTCCGGGAGATCGGTGTCGTCGTTCTCGGTGACTCCGCCAAGCTGGAGGAGGGGCAGCGGGTCAAGCGCACCGACCGGGTGCTCTCCGTGCCGGTCGGCGACGCCTTCCTCGGCCGCGTGGTCAACGCGCTCGGCCAGCCGATCGACGGCCTCGGCGACATCGCCGACGAGGGCTACCGCGAGCTGGAGCTGCAGGCTCCGAACGTGATGGCCCGGCAGTCGGTGTTCGAGCCGCTGCAGACCGGCATCAAGGCGATCGACGCGATGACCCCGATCGGCCGGGGCCAGCGGCAGCTGATCATCGGTGACCGGAAGACCGGCAAGACCACGGTCGCCCTGGACGCCATCCTCAACCAGCGGGAGAACTGGCGCTCCGGCGACCCGAAGAAGCAGGTCCGCTGCATCTACGTCGCCATCGGCCAGAAGGCCTCCACGATCGCCTCGATCAAGGGCCAGCTGGAAGAGGCGGGCGCGATGGAGTACACCACCATCGTGGCCTCCCCGGCGTCGGACCCGGCCGGCTTCAAGTACATCGCCCCCTACACCGGCTCGTCCATCGGGCAGCACTGGATGTACGGCGGCAAGCACGTCCTGATCGTCTTCGACGACCTGAGCAAGCAGGCCGAGGCGTACCGCGCCGTGTCGCTGCTGCTGCGCCGCCCGCCGGGCCGTGAGGCCTACCCGGGTGACGTCTTCTACCTGCACTCCCGCCTGCTGGAGCGCTGCGCGAAGCTCTCCGACGAGCTGGGCGGCGGCTCGATGACCGGTCTGCCGATCATCGAGACGAAGGCCAGCGACATCTCGGCCTTCATCCCGACCAACGTCATCTCGATCACCGACGGCCAGATCTTCCTCGAGACCGACCTGTTCAACCAGGGCGTCCGGCCGGCCATCAACGTCGGCACCTCGGTCTCCCGGGTCGGTGGCGCCGCGCAGGTGAAGCCGATGAAGAAGGTCGCCGGCTCGCTGCGGCTCAACCTGGCCCAGTACCGCGAGCTGGAGGCGTTCGCCGCCTTCGCCTCCGACCTGGACAAGGCCTCCCGGGCCCAGCTGGACCGCGGTTCCCGCCTGGTCGAGCTGCTCAAGCAGTCGAACTACTCGCCGTACCCGGTGCAGGAGCAGGTCGTCTCGGTCTGGGCCGGCACCGAGGGCAAGCTGGACGACATCCCGGTGGGTGAGGTCCGGCGCTTCGAGTCGGAGTTCCTCCAGTACCTGCGGCACAAGCACGAGGGTGTGCTGGCCGGGATCGCCGACAACCAGTGGGATGACGACATCATCGGCTCCCTGGACGCGGCGATCACCGAGTTCAAGCAGGTCTTCCTCGGCAAGGAGGACGAGCGTCGGGTCAACGACGCGCCGGCCGCGCCGCTGGAGGGTGACGAGACCCGCGAGACGGTGACCCGCTTCCGCGACGGCTCGACCGACCGCCCGGCCGAGAGCTGATCCCATGGCGGCCCAGGTACGCGTTCTTCGTCAACGAATCCGCTCGGCGAAGTCGATGAAGAAGATCACCAAGGCGATGGAGCTCGTGGCGACGAGCCGGATCGCCAAGGCCCAGGCCCGGGTGGAGGCGTCCCTGCCGTACGCCCAGGCCATCACCGGTGTGCTCACGGCGCTGGCGTCCAACGCACGGATCGACCACCCGCTGCTCACCCCGCGCGAGCGGGTGCGGCGGGCGGGCGTCCTGCTGGTCACCAGCGACCGTGGGCTGGCCGGCGGTTACAGCTCCAACGCGATCAAGACGGCCGAGTCGCTGATCGCCCGGCTCCGGGCCGACGGCAAGGAGCCGGTGCTCTACGTCGTCGGGCGCAAGGGTGTCGGGTTCTACCGGTTCCGCGAACGGCCGATCGAGGAGAGCTGGACCGGGTTCAGCGAGCAGCCGGCGTTCGCCGACGCCCGCACGGTGGGCGAGACGCTGATCAAGGCGTTCACGGCCGGTGCGGACGACGTCGACGGCGGCGCCGGGGTGGACGGGGTGGTCGGCATCGACGAGCTGCACATCGTCTACACCGAGTTCCACTCGCTGATGACCCAGACCCCGGTCGCCAAGATCATTGGTCCGATGCAGGTCGAGGACCGGCCGCGCTCCGAGGGGCTGCTGCCGGCGTACGAGTTCGAGCCGGAGGCGGAGGCGCTGCTCGACGCGCTGCTGCCGAAGTACATCAACACGCGGATCTACGCGGCGTTGATCGAGTCGGCGGCGAGCGAGTCGGCGGCCCGGCGGCGGGCGATGAAGAGCGCCACCGACAACGCCGAAGAGATGATCGAGAAGTACACGCGTGAGATGAACACGGCCCGCCAGGCCGGGATCACCCAGGAGATCAGCGAGATCGTCGGCGGCGCGAACGCGCTTGCCGCGTCGGGAAGTGAAGTGTGATGACTGCCCCAGTAGAGACCAAGACGGCCACGGGTCGCGTGGTCCGGGTCATCGGCCCGGTCGTCGACGCCGAGTTCCCGCGCGACGCCATGCCGGCCCTGTTCAACGCCCTGAACGTCGACGTGAACCTGTCCGGCGGTGAGAAGACGCTGACCCTGGAGGTCGCCCAGCACCTGGGTGACAACATGGTCCGCGCCATCTCGATGCAGCCGACCGACGGCCTGGTCCGCGGCGCGGAGGTGCGCGACTCCGGCTCGCCGATCACCGTGCCGGTGGGCGACGCGGTCAAGGGTCACGTGTTCAACGCGATCGGCGAGGTCCTCAACCTCACCGAGGGCGAGACGCTCACCCCGGACGACCACTGGGGTATCCACCGCAAGGCCCCGGCCTTCGCGGACCTGGAGCCGAAGACCGAGATGCTGGAGACCGGCATCAAGGTGATCGACCTGCTCGCCCCGTACGTCAAGGGCGGCAAGATCGGCCTGTTCGGCGGCGCGGGCGTGGGCAAGACGGTGCTCATCCAGGAGATGATCACCCGAGTGGCCCGCAACTTCGGTGGTACCTCGGTCTTCGCCGGCGTGGGTGAGCGCACCCGCGAGGGCAACGACCTCATCGCCGAGATGACCGAGTCCGGCGTCATCGACAAGACCGCGCTGGTCTACGGCCAGATGGACGAGCCGCCGGGCACCCGGCTGCGGGTGGCGCTCTCGGCGCTGACCATGGCCGAGTACTTCCGCGACGTGAAGAAGCAGGAGGTGCTGCTCTTCATCGACAACATCTTCCGCTTCACCCAGGCCGGTTCGGAGGTCTCCACCCTGCTCGGCCGGATGCCGAGCGCGGTGGGTTACCAGCCGACCCTGGCCGACGAGATGGGCGAGCTCCAGGAGCGGATCACCTCCGTCCGGGGCCAGGCCATCACCTCGATGCAGGCGATCTACGTGCCGGCGGACGACTACACCGACCCCGCCCCGGCCACCACGTTCGCCCACCTGGACGCGACCACCAACCTGGAGCGGTCGATCTCCGACAAGGGCATCTACCCGGCCGTGGACCCGCTGGCGTCCTCGTCCCGGATCCTCGCCCCGGAGTTCGTCGGCGCCGAGCACTTCCAGGTGGCCACCGAGGTGAAGCGGATCCTGCAGCGCTACAAGGACCTGCAGGACATCATCGCCATCCTCGGCATCGAGGAGCTCTCCGAGGAGGACAAGGTCACGGTCGGCCGGGCCCGCCGGATCGAGCGCTTCCTGTCCCAGAACACCTACGCGGCGGAGCAGTTCACCGGCGTGCCGGGTTCGACGGTTCCGATCAAGGAGACCATCGAGGCGTTCCGGAAGATCAGCGAGGGTGAGTACGACCACTTCCCCGAGCAGGCGTTCTTCATGTGCGGCGGTCTCGAGGACCTGGAGCGCAAGGCGCAGGAGCTGATGAAGGGCTGACCAAGCCCGGAAAAAGGCCGCCCCGGCAATGCCGGGGCGGCCTTTTGTTCATCTTCGGGACCTATCATCGCCGCTGCCCGAGTCGTCGCGGTCGGCAGCGGCGTGGCCGTCACGGTACGGTTCAACGCGCGCTCGCCGGGATCGGGCGCTGATTCGTGCAACTGTTTCGGCTACGCGCGCCGTCTTTATAGGCGTGACGATCGGAGATGCTCGTGGGTAAGGCCGGCAAGAACGGCCGCAGGAAGTCCATCTGGCGGGGTGTGCCGCGGTGGGCCCGGATCTGCACCGTCTTCGGCACCGTGCTGATGGTGCTCAGCGGCGCGGTGCTGGTCGGCACCGAGGTGCTGATGGCCCGCTACGAGGGCGCGGTCGGCAAGGCGGACCTCTTCGGCGACCAGGCCGCCGGTGCCCAGGAGCGCAAGAGCGACATCAAGGGCCCCCTCAACATCCTGCTGGTCGGTATCGACCCGCGCAATCCGGAGACCCCGCCGCTGGCCGACTCGATCATGGTGCTGCACGTGCCCGCCGAGATGGACCGGGCCTACCTCTTCTCGCTGCCCCGGGACCTCGTCGTCGACATCCCCAAGTTCAGTAAGGCGAACTTCAGTGGCGAGACCACCAAGCTGAACGCCGCGATGGCCTTCGGCAGCCGGGTGCCCGGGGAGAACCCGGACGCCGCCCGCGGCTTCGAGCTGCTGGCCATGACGGTGCAGAAGGTCACCGGCATCAAGCGCTTCGACGCCGGCGCGATCATCAACTTCACCGGCTTCCAGAAGATCGTCGACGCGATGGGCGGCGTCGACATGTACATCGAGCGCGACGTGAAGTCCGAGCACCGCGAGCCGAGCGGCGTGCACCGTCAGGGCAACCCCAACGGTGAGGGCTACGTCGGGCCGCAGGCGGTGTACAAGAAGGGCAACCGCCACCTGTCCGGCTGGCAGGCGCTGGACTACGTCCGGCAGCGCTACCCGAAGAACGGCGTCCCGGACGCCGACTACGGGCGGCAGCGCCACCAGCAGCAGTTCGTCAAGGCGATGGTCGGCCAGGCGTTCAGCGCGGACGTGGTGACCAACCCGATCAAGCTGGATCGGGTGCTCCGCGCCGCCGGCCAGTCGCTGATCTTCAACGGTCGGGGGAGCAGCGTGGTCGACTTCGCCATCGCGCTGAAGAACATCCGCCCCAACACGATCCAGATGGTCAAGCTGCCCGGCGGTGGGGTCTACGAGGGCAAGAAGTACAAGGGTGAGCAGTTCCAGCCCGGCGTGGACGACTTCTTCACCGCCCTGCACAACGAGCAGCTCGACCCGTTCCTGCTGGAGCACCCGGAGTTCCAGAACAAGACCAAGTGAGTCGTGGCCCAGCTCTCGCCACCCGCCTTGGGGACGCCGCGGCGGCCGGACTAGACTTTGCCCAATCCGCCGCCGCAGCAAGGAGACAGCGTGGCACAGCAGCTTCACGTCGAGCTGGTAGCCGTCGAGGAGAAGGTCTGGTCCGGCGACGCCGAGATGGTGGTTGCCCGGACGACCGAGGGTGAGCTGGGCGTGCTGCCCGGGCACGCGCCTCTGCTCGGCCAGCTCGCCGAGCCCGGCCAGGTCCGGATCAAGCTCGCCGGCGGTCAGCAGGTCTCCTACGAGGTGGCCGGTGGCTTCCTCTCGGTGAGCGCCGAGGGTGTCACCGTCCTCGCCGAGAGCGCCACCCCGGTCGACTCCGCGCAGAGTCGCTGAGCCCCACCGTCGATGGAGATCGTCGAAGGGATCGGAATCGGCTTCGCTGTCCTTCTCGGCGCGATCCTGTTCCTCTTCGTCCGGCGAGCCCTGGTCACCCGTAGCGGTGGCATCATCCGGCTCAGCGTCCGGGTCTCCACGATGCTCGACGGCCGGGGCTGGTCGCCCGGCTTCGGCCGGTTCGCCGGCGACGAGCTTCGCTGGTACCGGATGTTCAGCTTCGCGCTGCGGCCCAAGCGGGTGCTCTCCCGCAAGGGGTTGGCGGTCGAGCGACGGCGGCTGCCCGAGGGGCAGGAACGGCTCTCCATGCCGGCCGACTGGGTCATCCTCCGCTGTACCAGTCACCATGCACCGGTGGAGATCGCCATGGCGCGATCCACGGTCACCGGCTTTCTCTCCTGGCTCGAGGCCGCCCCACCCGGGGCGGTCTCGCCGCGTCTGGCCTCCCAGGACTGGCCGGCGGCCTGAGCCTGCGCCGCTTGCCGCGCGATCCCGCTGAACCGACGGCCGCGCGATCCCGTTGAACCGACGGCCGCCGCCCTGGTCGCCTGAGCCTTCCGCCGGCCGGCAACCTGAGCGCCCAGCTCGCCGCACCCGCCCGCCGGTGGCGCCGGCTCGGTGTGGCGCGGCCTCGGGCGGGGTCGAACGGCCACCCGGAGGAGGGGCGGCGGCCGGCTGGAGGACCGGTGCCCGGCCGGCGGCTCCGTAAGGTGGCCGGGTGGAGGGTGGTCGACGCGGCTGGTGGCCCGAGCTGGTGCTCGGGCTGGTCGCGGCCGGTCTGGGCCTGGCGAGCACCCGGCTGAGCACGGCGGGCCTGCCGAACGACGGGTGGGCCACCGTCGTCGCGGTCGTCGCCGGGTTGGGCCTGATCGGCGTACGCCGGCTGCCGTGGCCGGTGCTGGTCGGTGAGTGCGCACTGATGCTGGTCGGCGACGCGGTCGCCCGGACCGGCACCGACACCCCGCAGCTCGCGGCGGCCATCGCGCTCGGGTTCGTGGCGCACCGGGCGAGCTGGCCGGCGACGGCGGCGGCGTTCGGGCTCTTCGGCACCGTGACCGTGCTGGACGTGCTCGATCCGGGCACTGCTGGGCTCTTCTCCGGCGCTCTCGGGGTGCTGCGACTGGCGATGCTGGCCGGCGTCGCCGCCGCGCCCGTCGCCTTCGGGCGCTACCTGCGCGGGGTGCGGCACGCCGCGCAGGTGGCCGAGGAGCGGGCCCGGGAGGCGGAGACCCGACGGGCTGTGGAGACTCGGGCGGCCCGGCTGGCTGAGCGGGCCGGCATCGCCCGCGACCTGCACGACATCGTCGCGCACCACATCGCGGCGATCGCGCTGCGCGCCGGCTCCGCCCGCTACGCGGTGCAGCGCACTGGCGGCACCGAGGAGGCGGTGCTGGTCCTCGGTGAGCTGCGGGACACCGCCGGGCAGGTTCTCGACGAGCTGCGCGAGCTGCTGAAGGTGCTACGCGACCCGGACGCGGTCGAGCCGGTCGGCGGTCAGCTCGAACCGGAGCAGGTGATCCGGGACGCCGAGCGACGGGTACGCGAGGCGGGGGTGGCGGTGCGGGTGAGCGTCTCCGCCGCGCTGACCGCCGCGCCGCTGGTGGTCCGGACCACCGCCGCCCGGGTGGTGCGAGAGGCGCTCACCAACACGCTCAAGCACGCCGGGCCGGGCGCCGCCGCCTCGGTCGACATCCGATCCGACGACGGTGCCCTGGTGGTCGAGGTACGCGACAGCGGACCGGTGCGACCCCGCCCCGCGCTGCCACCCTCCGGGCACGGGCTCGCCGGGATGCGGGAGCGGGTCGGGTTGCTCGGTGGGACGCTGACCGCGGCGGCCACCGACGGCGGCGGCTGGCAGGTCCGGGCCCGGTTACCGATCAGGGAGAGCGGATGATCAGGGTGCTCGTGGTGGACGACCAGGCGCTGGTGCGTGCCGGTGTGGGCCTGCTGTTGCGGACGGCCGGCGAGTTCGAGGTGGTCGGCGAGGCGGGCGACGGGCACGACGCGGTCCGGTTGGCCGAGCGGCTGCGCCCGGACGTGGTGCTGATGGACCTGCGGATGCCCCGGCTGGACGGCATCGAGGCCACCCGGCGGATCCTGGACCGGCAGCCCGGCGCCCGGGTCCTGGTGCTGACCACCTTCGCCGAGGACACGGACATCTACGGCGCGCTCGGCGCCGGTGCGGTCGGCTACCTCGTGAAGGACGGCGCGCCGGAGGAGCTGATCGACGCCGTCCGGCGGGCGGCCCGGGGCGAGTCGCTGCTGGCCCCGCCGGTCCTGGCCCGGATCGTGCATCGGGCACTCGCCGACCACGACCGCGAGCGGCGGCCGGCGCCTCGGGAGCCCGGGCTGCGGCTGCTCAGCCCCCGGGAGCGGGAGGTGCTGGCGCTGGTCGGCGGCGGGCTCTCCAACTCCGAGATCGGTGCCCGCCTGCACCTCGGCGTCACCACGGTGAAGACCCACGTCTCGGCCGCGATGGAGAAGCTCGACCTGCGCAACCGGGTGCAGGCCGCGGTCGTGGCCCACCGGCTGGGCCTGGTCGACGACGACTTCAACCCGGTGCCCGGGGCCGGGGACTGAGCGGCCGCGACCCACGACCCGGCCGGCCAGGTGGAGGACCCGGGCCGGCCGGCGGCAGGAAGGCGTGCCGCCGCCGGGGCGGCACAGTCGGACGGGTGACGTTCCTGGACTCGTTGACCGACCGGCTCACCGGGCTGCCGCCCGCGATGGTGCTGGTGGTCGCCGCACTCGTACTCGCTGGTGAGGTCGGCCTGCTCGCCGGGTTGGTGCTCCCCGCGGCCACCACCATGCTCACCGTCGGCCTGCTCGCCCGCACCGGTGAACTGGACCTGGCCGCCGCGCTCGCGGTCACCACGCTGGCCGCCTTCGCCGGCGACCAGCTCGGCTACCTGGAGGGGCGGCTGCTCGGGCCACGGGTCCGCGCGGGCCGGCTCGGGCGGTGGGTCGGCGCAGACCGGTGGCAACGGGCCGAGACCCTCGTGGCCACTCGGGGCGGCCCGGCCGTGCTGGTGGGCCGGTGGACGGCGTTCGTCCGGACCCTGGTGCCCCGGGTGGCCGGCGCGGTCGGGCTGCCGTACCGGCGGTTCGTGCTCTTCGACGGAGTCGGCGTGCTCGTCTGGGTGCCGGGGACGGTGCTGATCGGGTACCTCGCCGGCGGTGTGCCGACGGGCCCGCTGGCCGCCGCCGGGGCGGCGGTCGCCGTGGTGGTCGGCGTGGTCCTGCTCGTACGCCGGGTCCGGGTGCGCCGGGGGGCCCGGTCGGCCCGATCCTGTGCCGGGCCGGCGCGGCGGGGGCGCACCCCGGCCGGGCCCGGACCGCGGTCGCGGCGTCCGGGCCCCGGCCGCGGGGTACGTAGCCGACGGGGGGTGCTGGACGGCACCGGACACTGAGCGGACGCTGGTCCCGGGATCACCCGGCGACCAGCTCCACCTCGTAGCCCTGACCGTCGCTGAGGTAGCCGGCGTAGGTCTGCGGGCCGCCGGCGTGCGGGTGCCGGTTCGGGAAGAGCAGGGTCCAGCCATACCCCGGCGCCGCGTCGACCAGCCGGTCCACCGCGGCCGGCGGACCGGCGTGGAAGGCGAGGTGGTTGAGCCCCGGCGCGAGCCGGTCGTGTCGCCCGTCGCTCATCGCCGGCGACTGCTCCAGCACCAGGTACGTCGGGCCGAGCCGCCAGGACCGCCCGGCCGGCCACTCCTGGAACGGCGTCCAGCCCAGCTCGCCGAGGAGCCAGCCCCAACTGTGTGTGGCGGGGGCCAGGTCGGGGATCCAGAGCTCGACGTGGTGCAGCGCGCCGACCGTCAGCGCGTCCCGCCCGGGACCCATAGCACATCTCCGGCCGGATTTGCCGTTCTTGCCAGGATAAAGAGCAGATCAGAGAGTCGGTTGAGATACTTTGCCGGGAGAGTGCTGGTCCGCTCCGGATCGTGGCTGACCAGCGCCCATGCCGCACGCTCGGCACGCCGGGCGGTGGTCCGCGCCACGTGCAGCAGTGCCGCACCCGCGGTGCCGCCGGGGAGGATGAAGGAGTCGAGCTTGCTCAGGCGCGCGTTGTACTCGTCGCACCAGCCCTCGAGGCGCTCGACGTACTCCTCGGTGACGCGCAGCGGCGGATACTTCGGCTCCGGTTCGACGGGGGTGGACAGGTCGGCACCCACGTCGAACATGTCGTTCTGGATCGACCCGAGGACCACCCGCAGCTCGTCGTCGAGCTGCCCCAGGGCGAGCGCGACGCCGATCGCCGCGTTGCACTCGTCGACGTCGGCGTACGCGGCGATCCGTGGATCGGTCTTCGGCACCTGCTCGTTGTTGCTCAGCCTTGTCATGCCGGCATCGCCGGCCTTGGTGTAGATGCGCGTGAGGTGGACGGCCATGACGCACAGCCTACGGATACCGGACCTGACGATCCCGGCGCGGCCGGATGCCGTCGCCGGCTGGCCGGCAGCGGTCGGGCCGGGTGACGCCGGTGATACCGCGGTCAACGACATCGACGTCATCCGGGTCGCCGGCGGTGCCCGGCTGGCCGGCACGGTGCATGTCGTCGGGGCCAAGAACTCGGCATTGAAGCTGATGGCGGCCGCACTGCTCGCGCCCGGGCGCAGCGTGATCACCAACGTCCCGCGGATCACCGACATCGCGATCATGGGTGAGGTACTGCGCCGGCTCGGCTGTGACGTCCGGTTCGACGCGGACGACCCGGTGGACCCGATGGTGGCCCGGGGCGGGGTGGCCCGGTCCCGGTCGGTCTCCATCGACGTGCCCGAGCAACCGGGCGCGGACGCCGACTACGACCTGGTCCGCCGGCTGCGGGCCTCGATCTGTGTGCTCGGCCCGCTGCTGGCCCGTCGGGGGTACGTGCGGGTGGCCCACCCGGGCGGCGACGCCATCGGCTCGCGCGGCCTGGACATGCACATCTCCGGTCTGACCCGGATGGGCGCCGAGATCTCCGGCGAGCACGGCTTCGTCATCGCCTCCGCGCCGTACGGCCTGCACGGCGCCGAGATCATGCTGGACTTCCCGAGCGTGGGCGCCACCGAGAACCTGGTGATGGCGGCGGTGCTGGCGCGCGGCGCCACGGTGATCGACAACGCGGCCCGGGAACCGGAGATCGTGGACATCTGCACGATGCTCCAGCAGATGGGCGCGCAGATCTCCGGCGCCGGCACGTCCACCCTGCACATCGAGGGGGTACCCGCGCTGCGGCCGGTGCGCCACGCCACGGTGGGGGATCGGATCGTCGCCGGCACCTGGGCGTTCGGCGCGGCGATGACCCGGGGCGACGTGACGGTGACCGGGGCCGACCCGGCCTTCCTGGAGGTCGCGCTGGACAAGCTGGTCGCCGCCGGGGGGCTGGTGGAGACCCGGGGGGACGCCTTCCGGATCCGGATGGACGAGCGGCCGGTCGCGGTGGACGTGGTGACCCTGCCGTTCCCCGGCTTCGCCACCGACCTGCTGCCGATGGCGATCGGGCTGGCCGCGGTGAGCGACGGCGCGTCGCTGATCACGGAGAACATCTTCGACGGCCGGTTCATGTTCGCCAACGAGATGATGCGCCTCGGCGCCGACATCAAGACCGACGGGCACCACGCGGTGGTACGGGGCCGGGACAGCCTCTCCGGGGCGCCGGTGCGGGCCACCGACATCCGGGCCGGAGCGGGGCTGATCATCGCGGGCCTCTGC
Source organism: Micromonospora sp. NPDC048909 (assembly GCF_040649635.1). NCBI lineage: Bacteria > Bacillati > Actinomycetota > Actinomycetes > Micromonosporales > Micromonosporaceae > Micromonospora > Micromonospora sp. NPDC048909. Next base: position 429,568 of record NZ_JBEZFU010000003.1, read on the forward strand.
GCGGACGGGGTAACCGAGGTCTCGCACGTGCACCACGTCGACCGCGGCTACCCGGACTTCGTCGCCGATCTGCGGGCGCTGGGCGTGGAGGTCGAGCGCGGCACCGCCCCGGAGGAGCCGGAGTTGACCATCTGACCTCGGAGACGGCTTAGCGGTCGTTCAGGCTCGCCGACTAGGGTGCTGGCAGACACTCAATCAGGCGAGGGAGAAGCAGATGGCGGGTCGACTCGCAGTCGTCGGGGCGGGGCTGATGGGCTCCGGGATCGCCCAGGTGGCGGCGCAGGCGGGCTGGCAGGTGACGCTGCGGGACCTGGATGACACGGCCACCGGCCGGGGCGTCGCCGGCATCCGGAAGTCGCTGGAGAAGTTCGCCGAGAAGGGCAAGATCGAGGCTTCCGAGGTCGAGGCGGTGCTGGGCCGGATCACCCCGACCACCGATCTGGAGGCCGCCGCCGACGCGGACATCGTGGTGGAGGCGGTCTTCGAACGGTTGGAGATCAAGCACGAGGTGTTCCGGGCGCTGGACAAGATCTGCAAGTCCGACGCGATCCTCGCGACCAACACGTCGGCCATCCCGGTGACCCAGATCGCCGCGGTGACCGAGCGCCCCGAGTCCGTGGTCGGCACCCACTTCTTCTCGCCGGTGCCGATGATGCAGCTCTGCGAGCTGGTCCGGGGCTACAAGACCAGTGACGCCACGCTGGCCACCGCCAAGGCGTTCGCCGAGGAGATCGGCAAGACGGTGGTGGTGGTCAACCGGGACATCGCCGGGTTCGTCACCACCCGGCTGATCGCCGCGCTGGTGGTCGAGGCGGTCAAGCTGGTCGAGTCCGGCGTGGTGTCGGCCGAGGAACTGGACACCGCCTGCCGGCTCGGCTTCGGCCACGCCATGGGCCCGCTGGCCACCACCGACCTGACCGGGGTCGACGTGCTGCTGCACGCGGCGAAGAACATCTACACCGACACGGCCGATGAGAAGTTCTTCCCGCCGGAGCTGCTCCAGCGGATGGCCACCGCGGGCGACCTCGGCCGCAAGACCGGCAAGGGCTTCTACACGTACTGAGCCGACAGCGACGCCGGGCGCCGGCGGCGCTCGCCCCGCGCGGGGCGGGTGGTCGCCGGCGCCCGGCGCCGTGCTCAGGCCGACGGTGCCGGTATCGCCGGGACGGCTTCGGGGGCGGTCCGCCGCAGCCCCGGGGTGAGCGCGACGGTGGCGGCCAGCGACGCCCCGGCCAGCAGCGCGACGGCCGAGTATGTCGGGACCAGGTCCGCGACCGCGCCGGCGAGCGCGGCGCACACCGCCTGCCCGGCCAGCATGCCGTTCTGGTGCAGGCCGAGCACCTGGCCGCGGGCCTCGGGTGGCGAGTGGGCGATCAGCCGCTCCTGCAACGGCAGCGCGGCGGCGAAGCCGACCGAGGCGACCAGCGCGACGAGCATGGCCACCGGTAGCGGCGGCGACAGCAGGAACACCAGGTAGGGGACGGCGAGCAGCAACCGCAGGGCGGGAATCCACCGCTCCCGGCGGGCCGCGGTCAGGAACCGCCCGACCACCACGTCCCCGGTCAGCATGCCGAGGGCGGCGGCGGCGAAGAGGAAGCCGGCGCGGTCGCCGGCGTACGGGACGAAGAGCGCCTCGCACCCGACGATCAGCCCGTTGGGCACCCAGAGGTTCAGCAGGAGCGACCGGCGGCCCGGGTGTGCCCACAGTTCCCTGTTCACCCGGAGGGTGCGCGTGATCGTCGTCCGCTCGGTGACCCGGACCGGGCGTTCGGCCAGCCCGAACCAGCCCACCGCGGCGGCCACCGCCCGCAGCGCCGCGGCGAGCAGGAACACCTGGTACGGGCTCAGCCAGACGAGCAGGGCGCCGGCCAGCCCGAACCCGGCGATCTGCATCACCCCGACGCTCGTGTTCATGGTGGCCCGGGCCAGTACGTAGGCGTTGGCGGGGACGATGTCGGTGAGCAGGGCCCACCGGGCCCCACCGGTGATCGAGCCGACGTACGCGCTGACGAAGATGATCGCGAAGCGGGCCCACAGCGGCAGCCCGGGTACCGCCTGCACCGCCGCTCCGGCGGCGACCAGCAGCGCGGTGAGGGTCAGTGCCCGGCGGGGCGGCAGGCTGTCCGCGGCCGACAGCAACGTCAGGCTGCCGAGCACGCCGGCCAGCGGTGCGCCGAACATGCTCAGGGCGGTGAGCAGCGCCGAGCCGGTGGACGCGTAGGTCAACGCGCCGAGCGCCAGCGCCGATGTGGTGTGCGCGGCGATCCCCGCGCAGTTGGCCAGGAACAGGTTGCGGAACTCGCGGGCGGCGAACAGGTCTGCGTACGTCCTCACGGGACGATCGTCCGGGATGCCGGGTGCGTCTCCTAGAGTTACGTCTGGAGGCGAAACATGGGCGTCTGGCAGGTGCCGTCGGATCTGCTCGCGCGCAGCCGCTTCACGGTCTCGCCGATGGTCGAGACGGTCGCCGCGCTGCGCGCGCTGTACTACCCGCGTACGCCTTGGCAGCGGGCCTGGGCAGGGCCGCATGTCGAGGCGTTCCGGAGGATGCTGGCCGCCCGGCCGGTGGCCCGGGCGCTGCTGTCCGCGTCGTTCAACCCCCGCTGGATCGCCGACTTCTTCACCATCGCGCCCGCCCAGCCGGAACCGACCTTCCCGGCCGAGCTGGCGGCCGTCGGCCGGTTGTCCGACGACCAGATCCGGGCCGACCTGCGGGCCACCCGCCCGGAGTCGCTCGCCACCGAGCTGCTGGCGGACGGCCTCACCGGTCAGGTGGTGGAGCTGCTCGACTGGGTCTGGAGGCACACCGTCGAGCCGGAGTGGCCGGAGCGGGAACGCCGGTTGCGGGCGGACATCGTCGCCCGCACCAGCGCGTTGAGCACGGGCGGCTGGGCGGGGGTGGTCGCCGACCTCAACCGCGACATGCGCTGGCTGGGCGACGGTCGGCTCCAGATCAACGACTATCCCGACCCGCCGCTGTCGCTGGAGCGGGCCGAGCAGCTGGTTTTCCTGCCGGCGCACTGCCGGCGCGGCTGGGTGGTGTGGGACCTGCCCGCGCGGTTCGGGATGGTCTATCCGGTCCGCGGGATCCTGGTGGATCCCGCCTCACGGGCGCCCGATGGGCTCGCCCGGCTGATCGGCGCGAACCGGGCCAACATCCTGGCCCGGCTGGACGCGCCGCTGAGCACCTCGCAGCTGGTGGTGGTGACCGGGCTGTCCCTCGGGACGGTGAGTGATCACCTGCGGGTGCTGCTCGACGCGGGCGCCGTCAGCAAACGGCGGTCCGGGCGCGAGGTGCTCTACTGGCGTACGCCGCTCGGTGCCGCGCTCGCCGCCGGGGGGTGAGCGGGGAGGCTCGACCGGCGGCGCCGGAACCGCCGCGGTGGATCAGCCGTCCCGCTTGGTGGTCCAGCGGAAGGTGGTCAGGCAGAGCACCAGGCCGATCACGCACCAGGCGCCGAGGACCAGCGCGACCCGGCCCAGCTCGAACGAGCCGCCGGGCTCCTGGCCGCCGAAGCTCTCCGGCAGGAAGACCGAGCGCAGCCCCTGGCACATCCACTTGAGCGGGAAGAGCGCGGCCACCTGCTGCATCCAGCTCGGCAGCTCGGTGAAGACGAAGAACACCCCGGAGATGAACTGGAGCACCAGCGCGACCGGGGTGACCACCGCGGAGCCGCTGCGTGCGGTGCGGGCCAGCGAGGAGATGGCGATGCCGCAGAGCGTGCAGGCGGTCACCCCGAGCAGGGAGACCCAGCCGAAGGTGAGCCACCGCCCGGAGCTGCCCGGCAGGTCCAGGTCGAAGAACGCCACCGAGACGGCGAGCAGCAGCAGGGTCTCCGCGACGCCGATCGCCACCACCATGAGCACCTTGCCGGCGAAGTAGACCCACTTCGGCATCGGCGTGCCCCGGTAGCGCTTCAACACCCCGCGGTCCCGCTCGATCGGGATCCAGATGCCGAGGTTCTGGAAGCTCACCGTCATCAGGCCGGTGGCGATCATGCCGGTGATGAAGTACTGCGTGTAGCTGACCCCGGGAGCGATCTCGTCGCTGAAGATCGCCGCGAAGATCAGGATCATGATGACCGGGAAGCCCATCGTGAAGACGACGGATTCCCGGCTGCGCAGGAACTGGGTGATCTCCAGCCGGCCCTGCCGCAGCCCGAGAGCGACCGGACCGGGCCGCCGGCCCGGGCTGGCGGCGACCGGAGCCGCCGGCTTCGTGGTGGTGGTCATCGGTGTCCGATCATCGTGAGATAGATGTCTTCCAGGGTCGGCCGGGTCACGGTCAGCCCGGGCACCTCGCCGCCGTGGCGCGCGGCCAGCTCCGCCACCAGCGCCGTCGGCGTCGCGCTCTGCGCGCTCTGCACCGCGCCCTCCGGGGTACGCCAGGAGACGGTCGCCAGCGCCTCCTGGCGGTTGCCGAGCTGGTCCGGCGCGGCCACCTCGACCAGCCGGCCACCGGCGATCACACCGACCCGGTCGGCCAGCGCCTCCGCCTCGTCCAGGTAGTGGGTGGTGAGCACGATGGTGGTGCCGGCGGCGGCCAGGTCGCGGATCAGCTCCCAGAACTCCCGGCGCGCCTCCGGGTCGAAGCCGGTGGTCGGCTCGTCCAGGAAGAGCAGCTCGGGCCGGCCGACGATGCCCAGCGCCACGTCGAGGCGGCGCTTCTGCCCGCCGGAGAGGGTGTGCGTACGGGCCCGGGCCTTGGCCGCCAGCCCGACGCGTTCGATCACCTTGTCCGGGTCGTCGGCGTCGGGATAGAAGCCGGCGAAGTGCCGGACCACCTCGGCGACGGTCAGCTCGTCGAACTCGCCGGTGCCCTGGAGCACGATGCCCACCCGGGACCGCCAGTCGGCAGCCGGCGCCGCCGGATCGCTGCCCAGCACGGTGACCTCGCCGGCGTCCCGGCGGCGATAGCCCTCCAGGATCTCCACCGTGGTGGTCTTGCCCGCGCCGTTCGGGCCGAGCAGGGCGAACACCTCACCGCGACGGACGTCGAGGTCCAGGCCGGCCACCGCGACGTTGTCGCCGTACGCCTTGCGCAGCCCTCGCACCGAGATCGCGAGCTCGTCATCCATGCGTCAAGTGTGCGGCCTGGGCGCGGCGGTGGGCTGGGCGGGGTGTGGTGGTCGCCGCCATGTCGCGCCCTTCGCGCCCGGACGTCCCCTCCATGGACCTGTGTGGTTTTCCACAGCCCAGGTGACTGAACGGTAACTTAGACTCCGGCCATGGACGAGAAGGCCCTCCCGGGGCGGCTGCCGGAGCGCGACCGTCCCTGGGTGATGCGCACCTACGCCGGGCACAGCTCGGCCGCCGCGACCAATGCCCTCTTCCGTCGCAATCTCGCCAAGGGGCAGACCGGCCTGTCGGTCGCCTTCGATCTGCCCACCCAGACCGGGTACGACCCCGACCACGAGCTGGCCGCCGGCGAGGTGGGCCGGGTCGGTGTGCCGGTCGCCCACCTCGGCGACATGCGGGCCCTCTTCGACGGCATCCCGCTCGGCGAGATGAACACCTCGATGACCATCAACGCGCCAGCGATGTGGCTGCTCGCCCTCTACACCACGGTCGGCCAGGAACAGGGCGCCGAGCCGACCCGCTTCGCCGGGACGACCCAGAACGACATCATCAAGGAGTACCTGTCCCGGGGGACGCACATCTTCCCGCCGGCGGCGTCGCTGCGGCTGACCGCCGACGTCATCGCGTACACGCTGCGCGAGATGCCGCGGTGGAACCCGGTCAACATCTGCTCTTACCACCTGCAGGAGGCGGGCGCTACCCCGGTGCAGGAGGTCGGCTTCGCGCTGGCCACCGCGGTCGCCGTGCTCGACACTGTCCGCGACTCCGGCCAGGTGCCCGCCGAGCGGATGGGCGACGTGGTGCAGCGGATCTCGTTCTTCGTCAACGCCGGGGTGCGCTTCGTCGAGGAGATCGCCAAGATGCGCGCCTTCGGCGCGCTCTGGGACGAGATCACCCGGGACCGGTACGGCGTGACCGAGGAGAAGCAGCGCCGGTTCCGCTACGGAGTGCAGGTCAACTCGCTCGGGTTGACCGAGGCCCAGCCGGAGAACAACATCCAGCGCATCGTGCTGGAGATGCTCGGGGTCACCCTCTCCCGCGACGCCCGGGCCCGCGCGGTGCAACTGCCCGCCTGGAACGAGGCGCTCGGCCTGCCCCGGCCCTGGGACCAGCAGTGGTCGCTGCGGATGCAGCAGGTGCTCGCGTACGAGTCGGACCTGCTCGAATACCCCGACCTTTTCGCCGGCTCACACGTGATGACCGCGCTGGTGGACGAGATCGTCACCGGGGCCCGGACCGAGCTGGACGCGGTGCTGGAGATGGGCGGCGTGGTCGCCGCGGTGGAGACCGGCTACCTGAAGAGCGCGTTGGTCGCCTCGCTGGCCGACCGGCGGCGCCGGATGGAGAGCGGCTCGGACGTGGTGGTCGGAGTCAACCGGTTCACCGAGACCGAGGAGTCACCGCTGACCGCGGCCGGCGCGGAGGCGGTCGAGCAGGTGGACCCGGCAGTGGAGGCCGCCGCCTCGGCCGGCGTACGCCGATGGCGGGCCGGGCGGGACGGCGCGGCGGTCGACTCGGCGCTGACCCGGCTCCGCGCTGACGCGGCGACCAGCGCGAACCTGATGCCGGCGACGCTGGAATGTGTACGGGCCGGGGTGACCACCGGCGAGTGGGCGGGCGCGCTGCGCCAGGTCTTCGGCGAGTACCGGGCGCCGACCGGGCTGACCGGGGGTGCCGGTGCCGGCGCCGACGCGGGACTCGCCGACGTGCGGGACCGGGTCACCGCCACCGCCCGGGAGCTGGGCAGCGGCCGGCTGCGGTTGCTGGTCGGCAAGCCCGGTCTGGACGGGCACTCCAACGGCGCCGAGCAGATCGCGGTGCGGGCCCGGGACGCCGGCTTCGAGGTGGTCTATCAGGGCATCCGGCTGACCGCCGGGCAGATCGTCGCGGCCGCCGTCGAGGAGGACGTCGACCTGGTCGGGCTCTCCGTGCTCTCCGGTTCGCACCTGGCGGCGGTGCCGGCGGTGCTGGACGGGCTGCGCGCCGCCGGCCGGAGCGACCTGCCGGTGGTGGTCGGCGGCATCATCCCGGCCGGGGACGCCGACCAGCTCCGCGCCGCCGGCGTGGCCCGGGTCTTCACCCCGAAGGACTTCGCCCTCACCGGCATCATCGACGAGCTGGTCACGGTGATCCGGGAGGCCAACGGCCTGGCCTGAGCCGACCGGACCGCCGGCGGCGGCCGGGGTCAGCGCTCGTCGTAGGTCATGCAGTCGGCGAGGTCGTTGTCCGGGCCGACCCGGATCGCCGGAGCCTGGCACTCCAACTGCTGGTTGTGCCGGCAGTCGGCCCGCTGGCAGGCTCCGACCTGGGCGATCAGGTCGGCCACACCGGCGCGCACCGGCAGCTCCACGAAGGTGTGGCAGTGCGCGTGGTCGGCGCTGCCGATGGTGATGGCGAAGGCGTGGCAGTCGCCGGTCTGGTTGTACGCGCACGCCGCGACGACGCACTCCTCGACGCGGGGCATCTGCATCGCTGCGGTCATGCCGGCCTCCTCGGGCTTTTGCCACGATTTTAGGCTTCTGCCGAGTCGGCTGGCTGCGGATCGGCCGCCCCGCCCGGCCGGCGCGCCCCGCCCGGCCGCTGTCACCGCAACGGGTCGGCGAGCACCTCGGAGAGCGGCGCCGGTTGCAGCCCCCGCTCGGCCAGGCCGGCCAGGATGTGCGGCAGCGCCTCGTCGGTCATCGGCGCGTTCGCCTCGGTGACGTGCATGATGATCACCGAACCGGGGCGCACCTGCGACAGGACCGCCCGGACGAGTGGCCGCCACGAGGTCGCGAACGGGTCGCCGCTCACCACGTCCCCGTCCACCACGGTGACGCCGAGCGGTGCCAGGGCGGTCAGTGCGGTGCGGTCGTGGCAGAGGCCGGGGAAGCGGAAGTAGCGGGTCTGCCGGCCTCCGTACGGCGCGATCACGTCGAACGTCCGGGCCACGTCGGCGGTCATGTCCCGCTCCCGGATCCGGGGCAGTTGGTAGCAGTCCGGGGTGAAGGCCAGGTGTCCGTAGGTGTGGTTGGCCAGCTCGAAGCGCGGGTTGCCGGCCAGCCGCCGGGTCACCTGCGGGTACTGCTCGACCCATTTGCCGGTGAGGAAGAACGTCGCGGGCACCTGCTCCCGCTCCAGCAGGTCGATGATCGCCAGGTTCGCGTACGACCGCACCGCGCCGCTGCGCAGTTGGCGCCGCATCGCGTCGGTCATGTCCGCGTCGAAGGTGAGTGCCACCTTGTTGCCGGTGCGCGGCCCGTGGTCGACCACGGGCGGCCGGGTGCCGGGTCGGGTCGCGCCGGGCGGCGCTGCGGAACTCGCCCCGGCTGCCGGCGGCGAGGCGGTGGCCGGCTCGGGTGACGCCGGCGTACCCGGGCCGCCGGCCCCAGCTGTCCCGGTCGCGCCCGGGACGTCCGCCGGGTCACCCGTGCCGGGTGCGCCGTGTTCGGCCCGGTCGGTGCCGGGCAGTCGGGCCAGGCTGGCGTTCACCGGCTCGTGGCGGGGGAGTGGGCCGGTCAGCAGGGCCGCCACGCCGGCCAGCGCGGCCAGCGTCGCGGCGAGCGGAACGCGGAAGTTCTTCACGGGCACCGGGAGATGATGGCAGCGCCAGCCGTCCCGTGGTGGCCCCGATGTCCGCGCCGTCCCCGATCCGACCCGGCTCCGACGGATGTCGGGGCTGTCCGGGTCGCCGGGATACGCCGGCCTTCCTCGAACCCGAGGCGATCAAGGAAGCCTGGCTCTGGCCGAGGCAGGCAGGCGACACCTGGGGCGAGTGTCCGTTTCCGGGGCGCGGGTTGCCGTGCGGTCCGGTGTTACCTGGGCGGATTGCACCCGTTTGCGGTGTGAGCGGGGGCATCCCGGGGCCGGAATGATGGGTGGCCGGGCGTCGTTGAATATCCGCGACGGCCGAGGTAGCAGCCCCGTGGTCACCGGTTGATCCGGTCGGCGGCGAGGGCCTGGCCCCCGGAATGACGGCGGGCCGCCGGTCGTTACATCTGGTCCCGGCACCGCGAGGCCCCCGCCTCGCACGTCGGATCGCCTGGTCGATGAGCCCCTGACGTGTGGCCCGGCCGAAAGACTTTCCCCCATTGATTCATGAGCGCCCTGTCGAGGTGCTTCACACCCGCGCGTGAACGCCGACCCCCGTCGGCTGTGGGTGTCTACCCCCGAATTGGAGCTTTCCCATGAACACGATCATGCGTAAGAGCGTTATCGGTATTGCTGGTCTGGCTTTCGCCGGTGGTGTGATCGGTGGTCCGATCGCGGCGCACAACGCGCAGCCGGTCGACACCAAGCCCGTCGCGGTGCTGCAGGCCGACAAGCCGGCTGTGGACACCGCCAAGCTGATCCCGCACGGCGTGCAGGGCAGCCAGTCGCACATCGATCTGAACGACGAGCAGACCCAGAATGTGAAGGCGATCATCGCCGCGACGAAGAAGTCGGGTCTGGACGAGCGGGCCGCGGTCATCTCGATCGCCACGAGCCTGCAGGAGTCGAAGCTGGAGAACCTCGGCCACCTCGGCGACATGAATGATCATGACTCGTTGGGTCTGTTCCAGCAGCGCCCCTCCAGTGGTTGGGGCACCCCGGAGCAGATCACCGATCCTGAGTACTCGACGATGGCGTTCCAGAAGGGTCTCAAGCAGGTCGACGGGTGGCAGGACATGCCGCTGACCGAGGCCGCGCAGACGGTGCAGGTGTCGGCCTACCCGGACGCCTACGCCCAGTGGGAGCAGCAGGCCGCCGACCTCGTCGCCCAGTACTGGAACAGCTGACAACCACATCGCATGACCTGACCGCTGGCCGGCACCCTGACACGGGTGCCGGCCAGCGGCGTCTTCGCGTGTCGTGGCGGATTACGCGCCCGGGCCGACGGCGGCCGTCAGAGTCAGACGCGGAAGCCGGCAGCCCGGGCCGCCTGTCGTTCCCGGCGGCGATCGGCGCGGCGGCGCCGGAACCAGAAGACGAAGACCACCAGCCCAGCCAGGAAGAGCAGCACCAGCACCGGCAGCAGGATCGCGACGACCGACATCAGCGCGCTGGTCGCGTCCTCGGCGGTGCTGGCCACCGGGGCGCCGACCCCGGCGGTGGTCGCGTTGATGACCGGCCGAGCTGCCGACTTGAGCAGGTGCACGCCGAAGGCGATGAGCACGCCGGTCGCCACCGGCACCCACTGGTGCGAGGAGAAGAAGCTGCCCGGGTCGCTCACCGTGACCGTCTCCGCGGTCGAGCCCGCGCCGAAGGCCAGGCCTCCCGCGGTCGGCCGGACCACGGTCTGCACCACGTCGTTGACGTGGTCGACCACCGGCACCTTGTCGGCGACCACCTCGACGGCGAGCAGCACCGCCAGGATGGCGATGACCCAGCCGTTCCCGAGCCAGGACCAGCCACCCGGCAGGTCGACCAGATCGGTGTACCGGGCGAGCAGACCCATGATGAGCAGCGGGATGTAGGCGTTCAGTCCCGCCGAGGCGGCGAGGCCGGTTCCGGTGAGGAGTTCGAGCACGGTCTCAGCATCCCATCGGCGCGCCAGTGCCGCTCGGTGGCGATCGCCGGCCGCTCCGCTACCCTCGTCGGGTGCGGTTGGTCATTGCGAAGTGCTCGGTGGACTATGTCGGACGACTCTCGGCGCACCTGCCGCCGGCGACCCGGTTGCTCATGGTGAAGGCCGACGGGTCGGTCTCCATCCACGCCGACGACCGTGCGTACAAGCCGCTCAACTGGATGAGCCCGCCCTGCCGGCTGGAAGAGGCGCCGGGAGTGTGGCGGGTGGTCAACAAGGCCGGCGAGGAGCTGCGGATCACCCTCGAAGAGATCTTCCAGGACACCTCGTACGAGCTGGGCATCGACCCGGGGCTGCGCAAGGACGGCGTGGAGGCGCACCTCCAGGAGCTGCTAGCCGCCAACCCGGGCACCCTGGGCGAGGGGTTCACGCTGGTCCGTCGGGAGTACATGACCGCCATCGGCCCGGTGGACCTGCTCTGCCGGGACGCCGACTCCCGGGCGGTCGCCGTCGAGGTGAAGCGGCGCGGCGAGATCGACGGGGTCGAGCAGCTCACCCGCTACCTCGAACTGATGAACCGTGATCCGCTGCTCGCCCCGGTCACCGGGGTGTTCGCCGCGCAGGAGATCAAGCCACAGGCGCGGGTGCTCGCCACCGACCGGGGGATCCGCTGCGTGGTCGTCGACTACGACAAGCTGCGCGGCATCGAGCGCGACGAGCTGACCCTGTTCTGATCGGCGGTCCGGCGACCCTGTTCTGATCGGCGGTCCGGCGACCCTGTTCTGATCGGCGGTCCGGCGCTCACCTGCCGTACATCACCTTGATCGCCTTGACGAGTCGGGCCACGTCGCCCGGGGTGCGTTCGAAGGTCATCGAGGGCAGCAGCGAACGGGCCCGCCGCCGGGTGATCGCCTTGGCCCGGCCGAACTCGCGCAGCCCGTCCTCGCCGTGGATCCGGCCGAAGCCGGAGTCACCGACCCCGCCGAACGGCAGCGTGGACATCCCGGCGAAGGTGAGGGTCGAGTTGACCGAGGCCATCCCCGAGCGCAGCCGCCGGGCGATCGCCACCGCCTGCCGTCGACCGAAGACCGAGCCGCCCAGGCCGTACGGCAGGGCGTTGGCCCTGGCGACGGCCTCGTCGGCGTCGCGGACCCGGTTGATGGTCAGCGTCGGGCCGAACGTCTCCTCCTGGATGGCGGCCGAATCTTCCGGGACGTCGACGAGCACCGTCGGCCGTACGTAGGGCGGCTGCACCGCGTCCGCGCCGCCCAGGACCGCCCGCCCGCCCCGGGCCAGCGCGTCGTCGATGTGCCGGCGGATCACGGCGAGCTGGTCGGGCATGGTGATCGGGCCGAGGTCGGCGCCGTCCGGGCCGACGGTCAGCCGGCCGGCCCGGGCGACCACCTTCTCGACGAAGGCGTCGAAGACCGGCTCGACCGCGTAGACCCGCTCGATGCCGATGCAGGTCTGCCCGGCGTTGGTCAACCCGCCCCAGACGCAGGCCTCGGCGGCAGCGTCCAGGTCGGCGTCCGCGTCGACGATCATGGCGTCCTTGCCGCCCGCCTCCAGCAGCACCGGCATCAGCGACTCGGCGCAGGCGGCCATCACCTTCTTCGCGGTGGCCGTGGAGCCGGTGAAGGCCACCTTGCCGACCCCGGAGCGACAGAGCGCCGCCCCGACGTCGCCGAGACCGTGCACCGCGACGAGGACCGGCTGTTCCGGCACCACCTCGGCGAAGCTGTCCACCAGCCACTGGCCAACGGCGGGCGTGTACTCGCTGGGTTTGAGGACCACCGCGTTGCCGGCCGCCAGCGCGTAGGCGGTGGAGCCGATCGGGGTGAAGACCGGGTAGTTCCACGGGCCGATTACGCCGACCACCCCGTGCGGCTGGTATTCCAGGTGGCCGGAGAACTCGGCGAGGATCAGCCGGGAGCGGACCCGACGCGGGCCGAGCACCCGGCGGGCGTTGCGGGCGGCCCAGTCGATGTGCTCGATCGCGGTGACGATCTCGACGATGGCGTCGGCGACCGGCTTGCCACCCTCGACGTGCACCAGTTCGGCGAGCTGCTCGATCCGCTGGGCCAGCAGGGCCCGCCAGCGCAGCAGCCGCGCCCGGCGGCCGGCGAAGCCGAGCCCGGCCCACCACTGCCCGGCGACGCGGGCCCGCTCGACCGTCGCCGCCACCTCGGCGGCGGTGGCGACCGGGAACCGCCCGGCCTCGGCGCCGGTGGCGGGGCTGGTGGAGACCAGCATGCCGTCGGAGATGACCGGGGCGCCCGGGACATGCACAGCCGTCATGGCGGAAGTCTAGACCCGAAGATTACTCGCTGGTAGGGCGACGAACGGCCGAAATGTGGCATCCCGCGGCGCGTCCGACCGGCGCTGGGCCGCCGCGGCGACAGGATGGAGGTCTCCGGCCCGGCCGCCCGAATCGGGGAACGGAAGGTGTCCGGCCGGTGGCGCGGAGGTGGCCGCGCGGCGGTGGATGGCGACTACCGTCTGATGGCAGGCTGACGCGCGGAGTGACGATGCCACGTAGAGGGCTGAGGGGTCCATGGAGGAGCGTTCCGAACTGTTGCCGCTGTTGACGGTCGCCGGCGGCCCGATGCGCGGGGCGAGCTTCCGGCTGGGCCTCCATCCACAGGTGATCGGCCGGGCCCCGACGGTCGACGTGGTCGTCCACGACCCGCATCTGAGCCGGCGACACGCCGAGGTCTGGCTGGCACCCGACGGCGCCTCGCTGCGCGACCTCGACTCGACCAACGGCACCTGGCTGAACGACCAGCGGATCAGCGCCGTGACGCGGCTCGCCGACGGCGACGTGATCCGCCTCGGCCGCACCGAGCTGCGCTTCTTCGACCCGGGTGTGGCGCTCACCGACCCGGTCGGGATCAGCTTCGGCCCGCCCCGCCGGGACCACCGGCCCACGCTGCCGCTGCCGCTGGCGACGCCGCCGACCGCGCTGCGCTGAGCCGGGCGCCGACCCGGCCGCCCGCCACACCAGGGGCCGCCGCGGGGTGGGGACGGGCCACATGGACCAGCCTCCGGCGAGCTGGCAGCATGCGCCGGATGGAGACCGAGCAGCGGATCGTCACGGCGAACGGCATCACCCAGGCGGTACGGGTGGCCGGGCCGCCGGACGGCGTGCCGGTGCTGCTGGTGCACGGCAACTGCTCGTCGGCCGCCTTCTGGGAGCCGCTGGTACGGCGGCTGCCGCACACGCTCCGGGTGGTCGCACCCGACCTGCGTGGCTACGGCGACACGCAGACCGGCCCGGTGGACGCCACCCGGGGCCTGCGCGACTTCGCCGACGACGTCGCCGCCCTGCTCGACGAACCTGACCTCTTCGCCGCCGACGCCCGCCCGGTGGTGGTCGGGCACTCGCTCGGCGGTGGGGTGGCGATGCAGCTGCTCGTCGACCACCCGCACCGGGTGGCCGGACTGCTGCTCGCCGCCCCGGTCTCCCCGTACGGCTTCGGCGGCACCCGCGACGTGGCCGGCACCCCGACCACGCCGGACTTCGCCGGTACCGGCGCGGGCACCGCCAACCCCGACTTCGTCGCCCGGCTGGCCGCCCAGGACCGCGGCGACGACGCCCAGGCCAGCCCCCGCAACGTGCTGCGGGCCACCTACGTCGCGGACCCGGCCTCGCTCGGTGCGGACGAGGAGCTGCTGCTGGACACCGTGCTCTCCACCGCGACCGGGGACGACAACTACCCCGGCACCGCGGTCGCCTCGGCGAACTGGCCGGGCACCGCGCCCGGCGAGCGCGGGGTGCTCAACGCTCTCGCGCCGACGTACTTCCGGGTCGCCGACGAGCTGGTCGAGGTCGCCGAGAAGCCGCCGGTCACCTGGGTACGCGGCGACTCCGACGTGATCGTCTCGGACACCTCGCTCTTCGACCTGGCCTACCTCGGCTCGCTGGGCGTGCTGCCCGGCTGGCCCGGCGAGGCCCAGTGCCCGCCGCAGCCGATGATCGGCCAGACCCGGGCGGTGCTGGACCGGTACGCGGCCGCCGGTGGCGCGTACCGCGAGGTGGTGCTCCCGGGCTGTGGGCACAGCCCGCACCTGGAGCGGCCCGCCGAATTCGTGGCCGAGCTGCTGGCGCTGGCCGCCGTTCCGGCCGTCTGACCGCCCCCGGACCCGGGCCGCCCGAGCCCACCCGAAGCCGGGCGCCCGAGCCCGGAGCGGTCGTGGCCGGGTGGCATGGTCGGGCGCGGGCGCGGTGGGTGAAATATGCCACGGCGTCTCGACAACCGAACGTCACGTGGCAGACTCGCGCGCATAACCTTAGCGGCCGTTCAAGTGGCCGTGCGGAGCCTTTGGGGAGGCCGGTCGTGGCGCGCGAGTTCAACACCATCGGTGTGGTGGGACTGGGCACCATGGGTGCCGGCATCGTCGAGGTCTTCGCCCGCAACGGCATCGACGTCGTCGCGGTGGAGATCTCCGAGCCGGCCGTGGAGCGCGGCCGGGTGACCCTGACCCGCTCCACCGACCGGGCGGTCGCCAAGGGCAAGCTCGACCCGGCGGACCGCGACGCGCTGCTCAGCCGGGTGCACTTCGCGGTCGGGCTGGACGCTCTGCACTCGGTCGACCTGGTCATCGAGGCGGTGCCCGAGCACCTCGACCTCAAGCAGCGGATCTTCGCCGAGCTGGACCGGGTCTGCAAGCCCGAGGCGATCCTGGCCACCAACACCTCCTCGTTGAGCGTCACCGAGATCTCCGTCGCCACGCACCGGCCCAACCAGGTCATCGGCATCCACTTCTTCAATCCGGCCCCGGTGATGAAGCTGGTCGAGGTGGTCCGGACCGTGGTCACCTCGGCCGAGGTGGTCGCCGACGTGGAGGCGCTCTGCGCCCGGCTCGGCAAGGTCGACGTCACCATCAACGACCGCGCCGGCTTCATCGCCAACGCGCTGCTCTTCGGCTATCTCAACCACGCGGTCGGCATGTTCGAGTCGCACTACGCCAGCCGGGAGGACATCGACGCCGCGATGAAGCTCGGCTGCGGCCTGCCGATGGGCCCGCTGGCGCTGATGGACCTGATCGGCCTGGACACCGCGTACGAGATTCTGGACACCATGTACCGGCGCGGCGGGCGGGACCGCCGGCACGCACCGGTGCCGCTGATCAAGCAGATGGTCACCGCCGGGCTGCTCGGCCGCAAGTCCGGCCGGGGCTTCTACACCTACGAGCGGCCCGGCTCCCCGGTGGTCGTGCCGGACGAGGCGACGCCGGTCGCCACCGGTGCCGCGCTCGCCGACGGCGCCCGCGCCATCGCGAAGGTGGGTGTGGTCGGCTCCGGGACGATGGCCACCGGCATCATCGAGGTCTTCGCCAAGGCCGGCTACGAGGTGGTCTCGGTGACCCGGGGCGCGGAGAAGTCCGGGCGGGTCTGTGAGGCGGTGAAGACCTCGCTCAACAAGGGCGTGGTGCGCGGCAAGCTCAGCGAGGACGACCGGGACACCGCGCTCGGCCGGATCACCTGGTCGGCGACGCTCGACCACCTCGCCGACGTCGACCTGGTGGTCGAGGCGGTGGTCGAGGAACTGAGCGTGAAGAAGGCGCTCTTCGCCAGCCTGGACGAGATCTGCAAGCCGGGTGTCGTGCTCGCCACCACCACGTCCTCGCTGCCGGTGATCGACGTGGCGATGGCCACCCAGCGGCCGGCCGACGTGGTCGGGTTGCACTTCTTCAACCCGGCCCCGATCATGCCGCTGGTCGAGGTGGTGCGGACCATCCGTACCTCGCCGGAGGCCACCGCCACCGCCCGCGCGGTCTGCGCCGCGCTCGGCAAGACCGCCGTGGTCTGCGGGGACCGCTCGGGGTTCATCGTCAACGCGCTGCTCTTCCCCTACCTGAACGACGCGGTGAAGATGCTGGAGGCGAGCTACTCGACCGCCGACGACATCGACCACGCGATGAAGCTCGGCTGCGGCTATCCGATGGGCCCGTTCGAGCTGCTCGACGTGGTCGGCCTGGACGTCTCGCTGGCCATTCAGCGGGAGCTCTACCTGGAGCTGCGCGAGCCCGGCTTCGCCCCCGCGCCGCTGCTGGAGCACCTGGTCACCGCCGGTTATCTGGGCCGCAAGACCGGCCGGGGCTTCCGGGACCACACCCACCGCTGACCGGTGTCAACAGCCGGCACCGGTGACGGCGTCTGACTGGTGTGACCTTCGAGGAGTACGTCAGCAGCCGCGGGCCGGCGCTCGTCCGGCTGGCCCGGCTGCTGACCGGTGACGAGCACCGGGCCGAGGACCTCACCCAGGACGTGCTGGCGCGCGCCTACGTGCACTGGCGGCGGATCGGCCGGGCCGACCGGCCGGACGTGTACGTGCGCCGGATGCTGGTCAACGCCAACACCTCCTGGTGGCGCCGCCGGTCCAGCCGCGAACTGGCCACCGCCGAGTTCGCCGAACGGCCCGGCCGGGGCGACCTGGGCGGCGAGACCGCCGACCGGGACGAGATGTGGCGGCTGATCCTCGGCCTGCCCGACCGCCAGCGGGCGGTGCTCGTGCTCCGTTACTACGAGGACCTCGACGACGCCACCATCGCCCAGATCCTGGGCTGCTCCCCGGTCACCGTCCGCACCCACGCGATGCGGGCGCTCAGCCAGCTGCGGGAGCGCCACGGCGTCCCGATGACGAACGGGAGCCGGTCGTGACCGACCTCGACGAGCGGATCACTCGGGCGCTGCGGGACCACGCCGACGGGCCCGTGGACACCAATCGGCTGGTGACGGCCGCGGTGAACGGGGGACGGGCCCGTCGGCGCCGTCGGCGAGCGGTGCTGGGCGCCGCGCTCGGTGTCGCGGTCGCGCTGGGCGCCGGCGTGGCCCTGCGAACGCCGTCGTCGGCCCTGCCGACGCCGGCCGTGACGCCCAGCCCGACCGTGGTCACCCCGCCCCGGGCGCCGGGGGTGCCGGGTGCGGCCGCCCGGGCCGACCTGGTCGGCACCGATCCGGGGCTGCTGCACTTCGGGGTCGACCCGGCGGCGGCCGAGGTGGTGGCCTGGCGCTCCGCGGCCGGCGTCGAGAGCATGCGGCTGGACCTCGGCGGCGGCCGCCAGGCGATGGTCGTCATCGCTGCTGACCCCTGGGTGGCCGAGATCGGCGACTCGAGCCAGCTTCATGACGTCGGCATCGGGCAGCTGAACGGCCGCACCGAGAGCAACGATCGTGACGCCTCCCGCCGAGCCGACTACGCCTTGATGTACCAGGGGCTGGCGCACCGGCTCGACCGGGTCACCAAGGGCTGGGTGCTGCGCTGGCAGCCGGTCCCGGGCCTCTACGCCCGGGCCGCCACGTTGGGCGACACCGACGCCGAGGTACGCCGGGTGGCGGCGGCACTGCGGTTCGACGAGGCGCGCCGCTGCGTCGCGCCGATCCGGCTGACCGCCCTGCCCCGGGGTGCCCGGATCACCGAGTGCGAGGTGGCGACCCGGGAGCTGGCCTGGCCCCGCGTCGTGACGATGGCGAAGACACCGACTCCGCCGGTGCCCGTGCAGGCTGTGGACCGGACCACGGCGGTGCTGACCGTCGCGCTCGACGCCAAGGCCATCATGCCGGTACGCCTCGACTACTCGACGAGTTCTCGGGACAACCGGCAGAAGGCCAACCGCACTGTCGCCGGCCGGCCGGTGTTCGACATGGGTGACTTCTGGTACGTGCTCGGCATCCCGCACACCCACCTGTTGATGGGGCACGAGAACCGCTGGCAGCGGCCCCCCACCGACGCGGAGGTCGATACGCTGATCGGCGGGCTCCGGGTGGCCGACGACCTTGGCGAGCCGACCACCTGGCAGTGACCGTAATCTTGGCTACGTGAGTCCTCGTCGCAACCGTCCCCGCCGGGACGACGCCGCCCACCTGGACGCCGACCGGGCCCGCCAGGGCGTCGAGTCGGTCCAGCAGTGGCGCGACGGCGAGTGGCAGGTACGCGGGATCAGCGGCGGTGCGTCGGTCAAGACCTACCGCTGCCCCGGCTGTGAGCAGGAGATCCGTCCCGGGGTGGCGCACCTGGTCGCCTGGCCGGCGGACGGTCGGGGTGACCTGACCGACCGCCGGCACTGGCACAGCGGCTGCTGGCGGGCCCGGGACCGGCGCGGCCCGGCGATCCAGCGCGGGCGTAGCGCCCCGCGCTACGGCTGAGCGATCTGGATCACCCTGTTCGCGGCCGGACGGGCGGCAGCGGCGACTTCGCGCCAGACTTGAGCGGTGAGCACACCGATCCGCGCGTCGTCCATCCTCCCCGGGCACCGGGAGGACATCGAGCTGCACACCGCGGACGGGCTCCGGCTCGTCGGCGAGCTGGCCCGCCCGGTCGACCGGGCGCCGGTGGCCACCCTGGTCTGCCTGCACCCGCTGCCCACGCACGGCGGGATGATGGACAGCCACGTGTTCCGCAAGGCGGCCTGGCGGCTGCCCGCGCTGGCAGACCTCGCGGTGCTCCGGTTGAACACCCGGGGCACCAGCAGCATGCGTGGGACCAGCGAGGGCGCGTTCGACAACGCGGTCGGCGAGCGCTACGACGTGGCCGCTGCGATCGAGTACGCCGAGTTCCACGAGCTGCCGAACATCTGGCTGCTCGGTTGGTCGTTCGGCACCGATCTGGCCCTGAAGTACGGCTGCGACCCGGCTATCTCCGGCGCGATCCTGCTCTCGCCGCCGCTGCGCTACTCCGCCCCCGAGGACCTGACGAGCTGGGCGAACTCCGGTCGCCCGCTGGTGGCGCTGGTGCCCGAGTTCGACGACTACCTGCGCCCGGACGAGGCCCGGGAGCGGTTCGCGGCGGTGCCGCAGGCCGAGGTCGTGGGCGTGCCGGGGGCGAAGCACCTCTGGGTCGGTGACGCCGAGCGGGTGCTCGACGAGGTGGTTCGCCGGGTGAATCCGGCCGTCGCGGTGCCGCTGCCCACCACCTGGGACGGCCCGATGGAGACCGGCGACGTCAGCGCGTACGCGGACCGGACGGTCGCGTCGTTCGCGGACCGGCCGGTGCCCGGCCCGCCGCAGGCGAAGGCCGGCTGACCGGCCTCACCGCGACTGCTGCCGGGGCAGCACCACCTCGCGCAGGATGAGCTGGATGGCGGCCACCGTGGGAATGGCGATGAGCGCGCCCACCACGCCGATCAGCGCCACCCCGAGCAGCGCCGCGAGCAGGGCGGCCACCTCGTTGACCTCGACCGAGCGGCGCATCACCTTCGGGTAGATGAGGTAGTTCTCCACCTGCTGGTAGATCAGGAAGAAGACCACGCAGGCGACGCCGGCCGGGAGGTCGGTGGCGAAGCCGACCAGGCTCACGATCACCGCGCCGAGGGTGGCACCGATCTGCGGGATCAGGTCGGTCACCGCGACCACCACGGCCAGCGCGATCGGGTACGCCAACCCGACGATCAGCGCGAAGATGAACGTGCTCACGCCGGCCAGCACCGCGATGCTCAGCGCGCCGACCATGTAGGCGCCTACCTTGGCCAGGATCTCGTCGCCGATCAGCTGCACCCGCTCCCGCCGGGACTGGGGCACCAGGGCGTAGCCCAGGGACCGCAGCCGGTTGAAGTAGGCCAGGAAGTAGATGGTCAGCACCAGTACGGTCAGGATCCGGAAGATGGTGCCGAAGATCAGTTGCGCCCCGCCGAGCACCCCACCGAGGGCCCGGCTCAGGGTGTCCGCGTTCACCGCGCCCTGCACCCGCTGCACGAGGTCGTACCGCTCGACCAGGTCGTTGACCGTCTCGCTGCGGCGCAGATCCTCGACGTAGCTCGGGAGTTGCTCGACGAACTGACCGGACTGGGTGACGATCGGCGGCACCAGCGCGACCACCCCGCCGCAGAGCAGAAGCACCACGGCGGTGGTGACCAGCGCCACGGCCAGCCCGTGCGGCAGGCCCCAGGAGCGCAGCCGGGCCACCGCCGGGTAGAGGCCGACCGCGAGGAAGAGCGCGATCACCACCAGGACCAGGATGCCGGCGGCGTTGCGCACGCCGAGATAGAGGGTGTACGCCAGCAGCACACCGAGCGCCCCGGTGAAGCCGACCAGGAAGCTGCTGCGGCGCAGGGGCCGCCCCGGTGGTCCGAACCGGCCCGAACCGGTGGCCGGTGGCGGGTCGACCGGATCGTCCGCCGACCCGCCGGCGGACGCCGGCGCCACGGGGTGCGGTGGGTCCTGGGTGCGCGGGTCGGGGGTGTGTCGACGCGCCCCGGCCGGCTCCGGGTCGGCGGGGTCCGGCGGGCCAGCGCGCTCCGGGCCCGGTCCGTCGGTCGTCGGCCCGTCCTGCGTCACCACGTCCTCCGGCGAATCCGGCGGCCTGGCCGCCCCATTCCGTCCAGCCGGCCCACGCCGGCCTTTCGGCCCTGCCCGGGAGACTACTGGCCGCCCGCCCAGCCAGCCGACCCGCTTCCGCCTCGCAGCATGTCGAACCTGGAGTTCGGCTGGGCACCGGATGTCATCTTGAGCGTGATACCGCTGAGGCATAAAGATGACTCAGCGGTATCACGCTCGGAGACAACGAAGCTCCCCTCGCCGAAGCGGGTCGCCCGCGGTCAGTCCTTCTCGACGGTGACGGTGCTGGGCTTGGCGGCGCGCTCGTCGGTGGTCGGCTTGCTGGGCCGCTTACCGTTCTCACCGGTGCTGGTGATCTTCGTGGGGGTGGCGCCCCGACCGCCCTCGCCGGGCACCGCGGCCACCGTCGGCTCGCCGTCCACGGCCGCGCCGGAGGCGCCGTCGTCCACCGTGGTCACCGGCTCCGCCACCGGCCGGGCCTTCGACTCGCCGGCCCCCTCCGGTGCCGGTTCGCCCTCGGCGGTGGCCGGCTCCGCCGTCGCGCCGGCGGTGCCGGCGCCGCCGCCGGGCTGCGCCGTCGTGGCGCCCGGCTGGGCCGTGCTGTCGGCGGACTTCGCCGTCGCCCCGACCGGCTGGCCGGCGCCCGGCTCCGCCTTCGGGTCACCCGATCGGGTGCCGGCCGGCTTGGCCGTCGGGTCGGCGCTCTTACCCCGCCCGGGTTCGACCGGCCGGGCCGCCACGGCCGGTCCGGCGGCCGACGCGGGGCCGACGGTTCCCGCCGGGGCCGGTGACGTCGGTCCGTCGGTGCCGCCCGGCCCGGTGGCGCCCTGCATCCGCACCTCGGTGAGCTGCCGCTGGACGTCGTCGAACTCCTGCCGGGACTTCCAGGTCTCCTGCCGCAGGTCGGCGAGCTGCTGCTGGGCCTGGGCGATCTCCAGCATCACCTGGGCGAGCTGCTGCCGGCCGGCTGCCGCCTCCTGCTGGGTCGCGGCCAGGTGCTGCTGGGTGGTGGCCAGGTGCTGCTGAGTCGTCGCCGCGTACTCCTCGAACTGCCGCCGGGACGTGGCGACGTGCTCGTCGGCCGTGCGGCGCTTCTCGGCCGACTCCGTCTCAGCCTGGCGCAGCAGTTCGGTGGACTGCTCCTCGGCCTGCTGCCGCAGGGTGGCGGCGTCCCGCTCGGCGGTCTGCCGGATCTGGTCGGCGCCCTGCTCGATCTCGTTCTTGCGGGCCGTGTACTCGGCCTCCAGCTGGTCCCGCCGGGAGGTGAAGGTGGACTCCAGCTCCTGCTTCCGGCTGGCGTAACCCGTCTCCAGCTCCTTCTGCCGGCCGGTGAAGCCGTTCTCCAGCTCCTGCTGGCGGGCGGTGTACTTCTTCTCCAGCTCGTCGCGGCGCTTGGCGAACTCCTGCTCGGCGGCGGCGCGGCGCTGAGCCAGCTCGCGGTCGGCGGCCTCCCGGCGGGAGTTCACCTCCTGCTCCACCCCGGCCCGCCAGGCGCCCAGCTCCTGCTGGGTCTGCGCCCGCGCCTGCTGCACGTACGCCTCGGTCTCGGTGCGCATCCGCTGGACGTACGCCTCGGTCTCGGTGCGGTTGCGCTTGGCCGACTCGGCCGCCTGGGTGGTGAGCCGCTCCGCTTCCTGCTGAGCCTTGGCCCGGGTGGCCCGGCCGGCCATCGACGCGTCGTCGATGATCTGCTTGGCCTCCCGCTGCGCCTTGGCGTGGGTGGCCCGCCCGGCCTCGGTCGCCTGGTCGACGAGTCGCTTGGCTTCCTGCTGGGCGCTGGCGTGCACCTCCTTGGCGGCGTCGCGCAGCTGGGTCGCCTCCTGCTGCGCCTTGGCCAGCGTCTCCCGGGCGGCCTCGCGCAGCTTCGTGGACTCCTGCTGGGCCCGGGTGTGGATTTCCTTGGCCGTCTCCCGCAGCTGGGTGGCCTCCTGCTGTGCCCGGGCCAACTCGTCCTGCGCGGTCCGGCGCAGCTTCGCAGCCTCCTCCTTGGCCGACCGCAGCGCGGCCTCCGACTCGACCCGGCGGGCGGCGCTCAGCCGCTCCTCCTCCGCGCGTCGGGCGGCGAGGGCGATCTCGAAGTCCTTCAGCGCCTTCGCAGCCTGCTCGCGAGCATCCTCGATGATGTGCTCGGCGGCGGCCCGGCGAGACTCGATCTCCTGGTTGGCGGCGCTGACGATCTCGTCGGCCTGCTCCTCGGCCATGGTGAGGATCTGCTCGACCCGGGGGCCGAGGTGCCGGAACGAGGCGCGGTCCACCACCCCGACCTGCTTGCGCACCTGGGCGAGATCCCGCTGGAGCACCTCGACCTGGCCGGCCAGCTTGTGGATCTGTGTGTACGCCTGTTCCCGTTCCGCCGCGAGGGTCGTGATCTCGTGTTCCGCGCGGGCGACGTAGCGGTCGACCTGCTTCTTCTCGTATCCCCGCAGAGCGGACTCGAAGCTGGGCTCCGTTGCCACGTCCCCGCCGAGTGCGAACAGTTCCTCGCCGTGCGACATGCCCCCATCCTCACACGCATCGGCCTCTGCTGGGGCGATACGGACGCCCCTCTTGGGAGCTACTTCACTCCGGTCGCGCCGACGGCTACGTAGGGTCGGGAAACGCGTACGGCGCGGGGCGGCACCGGTCGTCCGGTGCCGCCCCGCGCCGTGTCATGCCCCGGCCTGGCGATGGGTCAGCTGGCCGTCTCCGCGGCCACCTTGCCGCCGTCGGCCTTGTCGGCCTCCGGCTTGGCGGCCGCGGCGGGAGCGGCCTGCGCGGGCGGCACGCCCGGGACGATGCCGGCGAGCCCGGAGAGCATCTGACCGAGCTGCGAGGTGACCGCGTCCTTCTGCCGGGTGAGGTCCTCGACCTCGCGGCGGGCCGCCTGCGTGGTCAGCTCCGCCTCGGTGCGCGCCTCGTTGAGCAGGCGCTGCGACTCGCTCTTCGCCTCGTTGAGGGTCTTCTCCGAGAGCGCCTTGGCCTTCTCCACCGTCTCGACAGCGGTGCGCTCCGACTCGACCCGGCGGGCCTCGGCGCGCTGCTCGATCTCCTTCGCCCGCTCCTGGGCGGCCCGGGCCCGCTGCTCGGCCTCGCTGACCAGCTTCTGGGTCTGCGCCACCTGCGCGGCGTGCCGCTCGGACTCCTCGCGCTCGGCCTTCTCGCGGCGCTCGGCGAGCTGCAGCTCCAGGGCCTGCAGGTCCTTGTCGCGCTTGTCGCGGGCGTCGGTGAGCAGCTTCGTCGCCTCGGCGCGCTTCTCCTCGGCCTCGCGAGCGGCCTTGGCCCGCTGCTGGGTGATCTCACGCTCGGCGGTGGCCCGGAGGGTGGCCACCTCCCGCTCGACGGTGGACTTCAGCTCGGCCACCTCGTGCGCGGTGACCGTACGCAGCTGCTTGGTCTCGCGGTCGGCGTCGGCGCGCAGCGTGTCGGCCTCCCGTCGGGCCTGGACGCGGACCTCCGCCGCCTCCCGCTCGGCGGCGGTGCGCAGGTTGCCCGCCTCCCGCTCGGCGGTGGCCTTCATCGCGGCGGCCTCGGCGCGGGCCTTGTCGGTGATCTCACGCGCCTCGAGGCGGGCGGCGGAGAGGATGCCCTCCGACTCGCGCTTCGCCTCGTTGCGGTGGTCGTTGGCCTGCTCCTCGGCCAGCCGGAGGATCTGCTCGACGCGGGTGCCGAGGCCGGAGAGGGTCGGCCGGCTGTTCTCCTCGAGCTGCTTGTTGGTCTCGGCGAGCTTCTGCTCCAGCGCGCTCATGCGCTGCTCGGCCTGGCGGAGCCGACGCTGTGCGTCGTTCATCCGCTGTTCGGCCTCGGCACGGGCCTGCTCGGACTGGGTCAGCGCGGCGGTCAGCCGACCGATGAAGTCATCGACCTGTCCGACGTTGTAGCCGCGCAGGCCAACGGTGAAGTCGGGTTGCGAGTTCGCGTTATCGAAGAACGCGAGAGGGGAGGACTGCTGCTGGGGCATTGGGACATACTGGCAGACGCCCCAGGGTGCTTCGCAAGAGCGGTGCGCAGCTTTCGGGTCCTCTTTACATGGTCAACATCGTCGGGTCGGTTCGCCGGACCAAACGCCGATCTTGGCAGCTCCCGGTGCAGGCCGGACGGTGCCGAGTGCGGCACGAAAAAGGGCCGCGAGAGCAGCTCGCGGCCCTTTGTCCGGCTCCGGTGGAGATCACTCGAATGGGTCTTCGGCGACCCCTGCGAAAGGCAATCGGGTTCACCGGATTGGTCATCCGGCGCTCCTCCGGACGGCCCGCCCGGCACCGGCCGCGTGACCGCGCCAGGCCTGGACGGCCCGCCGCCCCGGCGGGCTGTCCAGCCCGGACGTTCGCCGCCGCCGGGACGGACGGCGGTCAGTGACCGCGGAACCGGTTGATCGCCGTCTCGTGCCGGGCCCGCAGCTCCGGGTCGCGTACCCCCAGGCCGTCGCGCGGCGCGAGGCAGCGTACGCCCACCTTGCCCTGGTGGGCGTTGCGGTGCACCTCGTACGCGGCCTGGCCGGTCTGCTCCAGCGGGTACGTCCGGGACACGGTCGGGTGCACCTTGCCCAGCGCCACCAGCCGGTTGGCCTGCCACGCCTCGTGGTAGTTGGCGAAGTGGCTGCCGACGATCCGCTTCAGGTGCATCCAGAGGTAGCGGTTGTCGTACTGGTGCTGGTAGCCGCTGGTGGAGGCGCAGGTGACGATGGTGCCGCCGCGCCGGGCGACGTAGACGCTGGCGCCGAACGTCTCCCGCCCGGGGTGCTCGAAGACGATGTCCGGGTCCTCGCCGCCGGTCAGCTCGCGGATCCGCTCACCGAAGCGCCGCCACTCGTCCTGATCCTGGGTCTGCTCGTCGGACCAGAAGCGGAACCCCTCGGCCGCCCGGTCGATGACCAGCTCGGCGCCCATCTGCCGGCACAGCTCGGCCTTCTCCGGCGAGGAGACCACACAGACCGGGATGGCTCCGCCGTTCAGCGCCATCTGGGTGGCGTAGCCGCCGAGCCCACCGGAGGCGCCCCAGATCAGCACCACGTCGCCCTGCTTCATGTTCGCCCCGTGGTGCGACACGAGCTGCCGGTAAGCGGTCGAGTTGACCAACCCGGGACTGGCCGCCTCCTCCCAGCTGAGGTGCCGCGGCTTCGGCATCAGCTGGTTGGCCTTGACCACGGCCAGTTCGGCGAGGCCGCCGAAGTTGGTCTCGAAGCCCCAGATCCGCTGCTGCGGGTCGAGCATCGTGTCGTCGTGACCGGCCGCGTCCTCCAGCTCCACCGAGAGACAGTGCGCGACGACCTCGTCGCCGGCCTGCCACCGGGTCACCCCGGGGCCGGTACGCAGCACCACGCCGGCCGCGTCCGAGCCGACCACGTGGTACGGCAGGTCGTGCCGGCGGGTCAGCTCGGAGAGCCGGCCGTAGCGCTGGAGGAACTTGAAGGTGGGCAGCGGCTCGAAGATGCTGGTCCAGACGGTGTTGTAGTTGATCGCGCTGGCCATCACCGCGACCAGCGCCTCGCCCGGGCCGAGCTCCGGCGTCGGGACCTCCTGGACGTGCAGCGCCTTGCGCGGGTCCTTGTCCCGGGTCGCCATCCCGTCGAACATCCGGGCCTCCTCGGCGCGTACGACCACGCCCCGGTAGCTCTCCGGCACCGGCAGGTCGGCGAGCCGGGCGAGTTCGCGGTCGGGGTCGCTCGACTCGTCCGCCGCCATGATCGCTTCGAGGATGTCCTGCACGGTGACCTCCCGTTCGTCGGCACCCGCGCGTACGGGTCTGGGTGCTGCCATCGTCGGCGCCGGTGCGACCGGCCGCCATGTCGGCAACCGACACATCGGGCGCCGGTCGGGCTCCTGTGGCGCGGACGTTACTGAACGGTAGCTAGGGCGGGAAGCCCTCTGTGAAAAACTGCATCGGCCGATGCGTGAAGGTGCCCGGGTGAACGTTGAACCGCGCACCGACGTGCGCACCGGCCGATGTCTCAGTGCCCGGCGGCCGGCTCGACCAACTCGACCAGGACACCGCCGGCGTCCTTCGGGTGCACGAAGTTGATCCGGGAGTTCGCGGTGCCGCGCCGTGGCGTCTCGTAGAGCAGCCGCATCCCGCGCTCGCGCAGCGCCGCGCAGGCCGCGTCGATGTCCACGACGGTGTACGCGACCTGCTGCACGCCGGGGCCGTTGCGGTCCAGGAACTTCGCGATGGTGCTCTCCGGGGTGAGCGGGGCGAGCAGTTGCAGGCAGCCGCCGTCAATGCTCGGGCCGACGGCCAGCATCGCCTCCCGGACGCCCTGTTCGGTGTTGGTCTCGGTGTGCACGCAGCGCATGCCGAACGTCCGCTGGTAGAAGTCGATCGCGGCGTCCAGGTCGGCCACGGCGATGCCGACGTGGTCGATTCGGCGCAGCCCGATGTCTGTGACGTGTTCCGCAGCGGGCTCGGCGGGGGAGTTCTCGGTCATGGCGCTAGTCTGGCCGAACAATCGTTAAGGCGTACAGGTCGGCACCCCCCTCGGAGGCAGGTATGGCTTCGGTGATCGTCAGCGGCGCACGCACCCCCATGGGGCGGCTGCTGGGCAACCTCAAGGACCTCCCGGCCACGAAGCTCGGCGGCATCGCCATCAAGGCGGCCCTGGAGCGGGCCGGTGTCAGCCCCGACCAGGTCCAGTACGTGATCATGGGACAGGTGCTGCAGGCCGGCGCCGGCCAGATCCCGGCCCGCCAGGCGGCCGTCGAGGCCGGCGTGCCGATGTCCGTGCCGGCGTTGACCATCAACAAGGTCTGCCTCTCCGGCCTGGACGCGATCGCCCTCGCCGACCAGTTGATCCGGGCCGGCGAGTTCGACATCGTCGTGGCCGGCGGCATGGAGTCGATGACCAACGCCCCGCACCTGCTGCTCGGCCAGCGCGCCGGCTACAAGTACGGCGACGTGGTGATCAAGGACCACATGGCGCTGGACGGGCTCACCGACGCCTGGGACTGCTGCTCGATGGGCGAGTCCACCGAACGGCTCGGCGCTAAGCACGGCATCAGCCGCGAGGAGCAGGACGCCTTCGCCGCGGCCAGCCACCAGCGCGCCGCCGCCGCGCAGAAGAACGGCCACTTCGCCGACGAGATCACCCCGGTGGTCATTCCGCAGCGCAAGGGCGACCCGCTGGTGATCAGCGAGGACGAGGGGATCCGGCCGGACACCACCGCCGAGTCGCTGGCCAAGCTGCGTCCGGCCTTCACCAAGGACGGCACCATCACCGCCGGCAGCTCCTCGCCGATCTCGGACGGCGCCGCCGCGGTGGTGGTGATGAGCAAGGCCAAGGCGAAGGAGCTGGGGCTGACCTGGCTGGCCGAGGTCGGCGCGCACGGCAACGTCGCGGGCCCGGACAACTCCCTGCACTCGCAGCCGTCGAACGCGATCCTGCACGCCCTGCGCAAGGCCGGGCTGGGCGTCGCCGACCTCGACCTCATCGAGATCAACGAGGCGTTCGCCCAGGTCGGCATCCAGTCCACCCGGGAGCTGGGTATCAGCCCGGAGAAGGTCAACGTCAACGGTGGGGCCATCGCGCTGGGCCATCCGATCGGCATGTCCGGCGCGCGGCTGGTGCTCACCCTCGCGCTGGAGCTCAAGCGCCGCGGCGGCGGCACCGGCGCGGCCGCGCTCTGCGGCGGCGGCGGGCAGGGCGACGCGCTGGTCATCCACGTTCCGGCAGCCGGCGAGTGAGCGAAGTCGTGGCGAACGCCCCGGTTGCGGCCACCGGCTCGGTGCGGCGCAGCCGGGACGTACCCATGCTGGTCGAGCGGGCCCGCGCGGGGGATCCCCGCGCGGTGGCCCGGCTGATCACCCTGGTGGAGAACGGCGACGAGGTGCTGCGCGACGTCGCCGCGGCGCTGGCGCCGTACGCCGGTCAGGCCCAGGTGGTCGGGCTGACCGGCTCACCGGGGGTGGGCAAGTCCACGACCACCAACGAACTGGTCCGGGCGCTGCGGGCGCGCGGGCACCGGGTCGGCGTGCTGGCGGTCGACCCGTCCAGCCCGTTCACCGGCGGCGCGATCCTCGGCGACCGGGTGCGGATGCAGGACCACGCCACCGACCCGGGCGTCTACATCCGCTCGATGTCCAGCCGGGGCCACCTCGGCGGGCTGGCCGCGACCACCCCGCAGGCGGTGCGGGTGCTGGAGGGCGCCGGCTGCGACGTGGTGCTGGTGGAGACCGTCGGGGTCGGGCAGGCCGAGGTCGAGGTGGCCTCGCTGGCCGACACCACGCTGGTGCTGCTCGCCCCGGGCATGGGCGACGCCATCCAGGCGGTCAAGGCCGGCATCCTGGAGATCGCGGACGTCTTCGTGATCAACAAGGCCGACCGGGACGGCGCCGACGCCACCGTCCGCGACATCCAGGGCATGATCGCCCTGGGTGAGCGCGCGCCGGGGCAGTGGCGGCCGCAGGTGGTGCGGTCGGTCGCCGCCCGCGGCGAGGGGATCGACGACATCGCCGCGGCCATCGACAAGCACCGCGGTTGGCTGGTCGAGCACGGCGAGCTGCGCCGCCGCCAGGAGGCGCGGGCCGCCGCCGAGATCGAGGCGATCGCGCTCGGCGTGCTCCGCGACCGGATCGGCTGGCTGCGCGACGGTACGGAGCTGCCGTCGCTCGCCGCCAAGGTGGCCGAGGGGGCGATCGACCCGTACGCGGCGGCCGACGAGCTGCTCGCCCAGCTCGGCGCCTGACCGGTCCACTGCGGACCCGCCCGCCTAGTACGCTCGCACCGCGCCACGGATCCGTGGGGCGGTGCGACGGTTTTGGGGAGACCATGGCTGACGAGGCGACGCAGGAGCTGTCGGTGACGCCGCAGGCGGTGGCGGGCGGTACGACGTCCGTCT
Source organism: Micromonospora sp. NPDC048909 (assembly GCF_040649635.1). Lineage (NCBI taxonomy): Bacteria > Bacillati > Actinomycetota > Actinomycetes > Micromonosporales > Micromonosporaceae > Micromonospora > Micromonospora sp. NPDC048909. Next base: position 459,212 of record NZ_JBEZFU010000003.1, read on the forward strand.
CCGACGAGGTGGTGGAGAAGATCGCGGTCGCCGCCGCCCGGTCGGTGCCCGGGGTGACCGAGCTGGGTGGCGACGTGGCCCGGTTCTTCAACGCGGTCCTCGACAAGGTCGGCCTGGACCAGGTCGGCGACGCCCGGCGCGGCTGCTCGGCGCACGTCACCAACGGCGCAGCGGTGATCAACCTGGTCATCGTGATCGAGGCCGGCCGGACGGTGCCCGAGGTGACCGAGGCGGTCCGGGTGGCGGTGACCGCGGCGGTCGAGGCGTACGGGCTGCGGGTGGACGAGGTCAACCTGCGGGTCGACGACGTGGCGCTGGGTGGCCCGGCCGCGCCGACGGCCTGATCAGGTTACCCGCCGGTACCAGCTTACTTAGCGATCGTTCAGGAAGGGGCTCTACACTCGACGTGCAGTCGAGGACTCGAGGAGGAGCCCCGCTATGAACGCCGACGAGATCGCCGCCGGACGGGCCCGCTGGCAGGCCCGGTACGACGCCGCGCGCAAGCGGGACGCGGACTTCACCACCCTCTCGGGGATGACCGTGGACCCGGTCTACGGGCCGCCCGAGGGGGTCGCCCACCCGGGCTTCGAGCGGATCGGCTGGCCGGGCGAGTACCCGTACACCCGGGGGTTGTACCCGACCGGCTACCGGGGCCGGACCTGGACCATCCGGCAGTTCGCCGGCTTCGGCAACGCCCAGCAGACCAACGAGCGCTACAAGATGATCCTGGGCGCCGGCGGTGGCGGACTCTCCGTGGCGTTCGACATGCCGACCCTGATGGGCCGCGACTCGGACGACCCGCAGGCGCTCGGCGAGGTGGGGCACTGCGGCGTCGCCATCGACACCGCCGCCGACATGGAGGCGCTCTTCGACGGCATCGACCTGGCCGGCGTCACCACCTCCATGACCATCTCCGGCCCGGCGGTGCCGGTCTTCTGCATGTACCTCGTCGCCGCCGAGCGGCAGGGCGCCGACCTGTCCACCCTGGACGGGACGCTGCAGACCGACATCTTCAAGGAGTACATCGCGCAGAAGGAGTGGCTCTTCGACCCGGAGCCGCACCTGCGCCTGATCGGCGACCTGATGGAGTACTGCGCCCGGGAGATCCCGCGCTACAAGCCGCTCTCGGTCTCCGGCTACCACATCCGCGAGGCCGGCTCGACCGCCGCGCAGGAGTTGGCGTACACGCTGGCCGACGGGTTCGGCTACGTGGAGCTGGGGCTGAGCCGCGGGCTGGACGTCAACGTCTTCGCTCCCGGGCTGAGCTTCTTCTTCGACTCGCACGTCGACTTCTTCGAGGAGATCGCCAAGTTCCGGGCCGCGCGCCGGATCTGGGCCCGCTGGCTGCGCGATGTCTACGGCGCCACCAGCGAGAAGGCGCTCTGGCTGCGGTTCCACACCCAGACCGCCGGGGTGTCGCTGACCGCCCAGCAGCCGGTGAACAACGTGGTCCGCACCGCCGTCGAGGCGCTCGCCGCGGTGCTCGGCGGCACCAACTCGCTGCACACCAACGCGCTGGACGAGACCCTCGCGCTGCCGACCGACGAGTCCGCCGAGATCGCCCTGCGTACCCAGCAGGTGCTGATGGAGGAGACCGGGGTGGTCAACGTGGCGGACCCGCTCGGCGGCTCCTGGTACGTCGAGGCGCTCACCGACAAGATCGAGGCCGAGGCCGAGGAGATCTTCGCCCGGATCCGCCAGCTCGGTGGCGAGGGCCCGCACCAGATCGGCCCGATGACCTCCGGCATCCTGCGCGGCATCGAGGACGGCTGGTTCACCGGCCACATCGCCGAGTCCGCGTTCGTCTACCAGCAGGCGCTGGAGAAGGGCGACAAGAAGATCGTCGGGGTGAACTGCCACACCGGCACGGTCGCCAAGGACCTGGAGATCCTGCGCATCTCGCACGAGGTGGAGCTGGAGCAGCGGCGAATGCTGGCCGAGCGGAAGGACGGCCGGGACGACGCCGCGGTCCGGGCCGCCGTCGCCCGGATGATCGAGGTCAGCCGCACCGACGGGAACATGATCCCGGCCATGCTCGACGCCGTCCGCGCCGAGGCGACCCTGGGCGAGATCTGCGACGCGCTGCGTGCCGAGTGGGGCACCTACCGCGAGCCCGCCCGCTTCTGATCGGGGCGGGGCCGGAGGGGGCCGGTGAGCAGGGTGAGAACTGCAACTGTCGCCGTCGCGGTTGATCTGAGTTCGGCGAGGTCCGTGCGAGACTAGGTAACCATGAGCGACCCACGGATCACCTCGTCGATCTTCACCCGCGGCGCGGTCGACCTCAGCGCGCTGCGCACCCCTGCCCCGACCTCCACCCCGGCCCAGGCCGGTCCGCCCGCCGGCGCGCCGGGGGGCGCCGTCGGCGGCGGCGCCACGGTCATCGACGTGACCGAGGCGACCTTCCAGTCCGAGGTGCTGGAACGGTCGCTGACGACACCGGTCGTGATCGACTTCTGGGCCGAGTGGTGCGAGCCGTGCAAGCAGCTCTCCCCGGTGCTGGAGCGGCTGGCGGTCGAGGGCGGCGGGGCCTGGGTGCTCGCCAAGATCGACGTCGACGCCAACCCGCGGATCGCCCAGATGTTCCGGGTGCAGGGCATCCCGATGGTCTACGCGGTGGTCGGCGGCCAGCCGGTCGACGCCTTCTCCGGGGTGGTTCCCGAGGCGCAGCTGCGGCAGTGGATCCAGGCGGTGCTGAAGGCCGGCGGCGTCAGCGTCGCCGAGCCGGTCGACCCGCGCCTCGACGAGGCCGACGACGCCCTGATGAGCGGCGACCTGGACGCCGCCGAGCGGGCGTACCGGAAGATCCTGGCCGACGCACCGGCGGACGCCGCGGCCGAGGCCGGGCTGGCCCAGGTCGGCCTGGCCCGCCGGGTCGCCGGCGCCGACCCGCGGGCGGCGCTCACCGCCGCCGAGGCCAACCCCGACGACGTCGACGCCCAGCTGCTGGCCGCCGACATCGAGGTGCTCAGCGGCCTTGCCGAGCAGGCCTACAAGCGCCTGGTCGGTGTGGTCCGCCGCACCGCGGGCGACGAGCGCGAGAAGGTACGCCAGCACCTGGTCGGCCTCTTCACCATGGCCGGTCCGGACGACCCAGCGGTCGCCTCGGCCCGGCGGGCCCTCGCCAGCGCCCTGTTCTGAGCAACGACACGGTTCCGAGCACGTAGCACGCCAGCGCGGGCCGGCGTTCCGGCCGGCCCGCCCGACCACCGAGGACGGGAGCCCATGATGCGCCGGATCGCCGTCCTCGACGCGCCGACAAACCTTGGTCTGCGCCCACCCACGCCCAGCTCCGTGCCCGGCTGCGCCAAGGCCCCCGGCGCGCTGCGCGACCAGGACCTGCTGGCCCGGTTGCGGGCCCGCGACGCGGGCTGCGTCACCGCGCCACGGTACGACCCGGGCGACTGGCGACCCGGCGACGGCGTCTGCCACGCCCGGGAGATCGCGGACTACTCCGCGGCGCTCGCCGAGCGGATCGGATCGATCATCGATCGTGGCGAGTTTCCGCTGGTGCTCGGGGGCGACTGCTCCGTCCTGATCGGTTCGGCGCTGGCCATGCACCGGCTCGGTGAGGCGGTCGGCGGCCGGATCGGGCTGGTCTTCGTCGACGGGCACTCCGACTTCCGGCACCCGGGCAACGCCTCGTACGTGGGTGCGGCCGCCGGCGAGGACCTCGCCCTGGTCACCGGCCGGGGGCAGGCCGACCTGGCCGCGATCGAGGGGCGCCGGCCGTACTTCCGGGACATCGACGTGGTGGTGCTCGGCATCCGCGCGCAGGACGAGTACCGCCTCGACCTGCAGGCCGCCGGAATCACCACCCGGCCGGTGCCGGCGCTGCGCGCCGAGGGCGCCGCGCGCACCGCCCAGTGGGCGCACGAGCAGCTCGCCGACTGCGCCGGCTACTGGGTGCACATCGACGTGGACGTGCTGGACCCGGCGGTGATGCCGGCGGTGGACGCCCCCGACCCGGGCGGCATCGCCTTCGCCGAGCTGGAGATCCTGCTCGCCGGGCTGGTGGACACCCCGCACTGCCTCGGCGTGGAGCTGACCGTCTTCGACCCCGACTACGACCCCGACGGCACCTACGCCGCCGAGATCGTCAACACCGTGGTGGCCGGGCTGGCCCCGGTGACCGCGCCGGAGGCGGTGCCGCCCCGGCTGCTCCCGGGCCCGTCGGCCGCGCCCGGACCGCGTCGTGGCAACGGCCGCCCGGCCGTTCCCGCCGCGATCCCGCCGGCCCCGGCCACCGTGCGCCCGGTTGTCGAGGCGGACGAGCGGGACGCGGACGGCGCCGGTGCGGTGGCGCCGACCGCTCCGCGCGGTGCCCTCGGCGTGCTGACCGGGGAGCCGGCCGGGCTGGAGCCGGTCGGCCCGCCGGCCGCGGCCGGCCCGGGCCTGCTGCGCCGGGCTCCATCCGCCGCCGCGCCCGCTGCGGCTTCCGCGCCCGGCCCGCTCCCCGGCCCGGTTCCCGCGCAGGGGAGCGGGCCGGAAGGCCCGCTCCCGCCGGCCGATGACGACGACGACACGCCCCGCACCGCCGCCGGCATCGCCTGACCGCCGCCGGGCGGGGGGCCCGGACCGATGGGTGCCGCCGCGCCCTGTCGAACTGCTCCATATTTGAGACTGCCGGACCGCCGCGCGCGATCCCGTGCGGTGGAACGTGGTCCGTTTGGAGCTGATGTCACAAACGACTCAGCTCCAACACCTCCCCGTCCCAGGCCCTCGCCATCGACAGCGCTGCCGAATGAGTCGGGCGGGTCGCTGGGTCAGCGGGGCAGGGCGCGGAGGAAGCGCTCGCTGATCGGGACGGCGGAGGCGGCGCTGGAGCCGCCCTGCTCGACGAAGACGGCGAACGCCACGTCGCCCCGCCAGCCGACGAACCAGGCGTGGGTGTGCGCCGGGTTGTTGTCGTACTCGGCGGTGCCGGTCTTGCCGTGGACGGGGTCGCCGGGGACGTCCTTCAACGAGCTGCCGGTGCCGGCCGTGACCACCTCGCGCATCATCGCCCGTACCGCCTCGACCGACTCCGGCTTGAGGTCCGGTCCGGCGGCCGCCGGCGCGGCCGGGGCCGGGTCCAGCAGCAGCTTCGGCTGCTCGAAGCGCCCCCGGGCGACGGCCGCGGTGGCGCCGGCCATGGCCAGCGGGCTGACCACGGTGGTGCCCTGCCCGAACGCCGCGGCGGCCTGTTCGGCCCCGGACCCGTTCACCGAGACCTTGCCGCTGAACGCGTCGACGCCGACGTCCCACTTCGCCTCCAGGCCCAGCGAACGGCCGGCGACGGCCAGCCCGTCGCCGCCCAGCTTCGGCGCAAGGGCGGCGAAGGCGGTGTTGCAGGACTTGGCGAAGTCGGTGCGGAACGGCACCCGACCGAGCGCGAAATTGTCGGAGTTCTTGAACGACCGACCCTCCACCGTGAAGGTCTTCGGGCAGTCGACGGTCGCGTCCGGCGTCACGGCGCCCTTGTCGAGCAGGCCGAGCGCGCTCACCATCTTGAACGTCGAGCCGGGCGGGACCTGGGCGGTGAAGGCCAGGTTCTCACCGGCCGGGCCGGGGCCGTTCGCGGCGGCGAGCACGGCGCCGTCGCTGATCCGCACCGCCACCAGGGCGGCCCGCCGCTTCTCGGCACGCAGCGCCGAGTCGGCCGCGTTCTGGACGGCCACGTCGAGGGTGGTCTTCACCGCCTGCCCGGGCTCGGGGGCGTGGTGGAACACCTCGGTGCCGGTCGGCACCAGCTTGCCGTCCTCGCCCGGCCGCTCGATGAGCACGGTCAGCCCGGGCTTTCCGCGTAGCCGGTCGTCGTAGCGGCCCTGCAGGCCGCCGTGGCCGACCAGGTCGCCGGCGGCGTACCGGTCCGGGTGCGCCGCCAGGTCGTCGGCCTGTGCGGGGTCGACCGAGCCGAGCAGCGCCCGGGCGAACTCGCGGGTGGGCGCCAGGTCGAGCTTCTCGGAGTGGAACTTCGTGCCCGACAGGTCGTAGATGCGCGGCTTGATCTGCCGGTACGCCTCCTCGCGCAACGTCACCACCTCGACGAACGCGCCCGGGTCGGCCTCGGCGAGCCGCTTGGGCAGGTCGGCGAGGTCGACGGCGGGCACCAGCGCCGGACGGATCGCCCGGAACGCCGCGTCGAGCTTTTCGACCAGCCCCTTGACGTCAGGTACCTGATTGGGCTGGATGCCCACCCGAACCACCGGCCGGGGCGCCACGATCGGCTGGCCGGCGCCGTCGAGCACCGCCGCCCGGGGACCGGCGTCCCGGCGCAGACCCAGCCGGTCACCCTTGGTGAGGTTCTCCTGCACCAGTTGCGGCTCCCAGATCACCTGCCACTGGTCGTCGCCGCCCCGGCTCAGCCGCACCTGCCGGTCGTACGCCCAGCGGGTGTCGCCGGGCAGGGCCCACTCCACCCGGATGCCTGCGGTGGCGGTGTTGGCGGTGATCTTCGGATCGCCCTGCCGGGTCAGCTTGGGCGGGGTGGCCGCCAGCTCGCCGGAGAGCTCCTTGAGCTGCTGGGTCACGTCGGCGGCCGGGATCTTGGCGCCGGTCGCGTCGACGAAGCCCACGGCTTGGAGGTCGCCCGTCCGCCAGCCGGCCAGGAAGGTGTCGACGCTGCGCTCCGGGCCGTCCTCGCCCGAGCAGCCGGTGAGCGCGCCGGCGGCGAGGACGGTGGCGGCGAGGGCGGCGAGTGGACGCCGGAATGAGTAGCGGTGGCGGCGTGGTGGGTACGACAGGTGCATGGAGCGAGTCCCTCCGATTTCGGGCTGCCCTGCACGGTAGTACGCGAACGCCGTCCCTATCGTCCCCGAACGGGAGCCGACGTGCGTAAAGACGGACCCGCGACAGTGTGATGAACATCGCGCGGCGGGGTACTCGGCAAGCGGCCAACCTCGGACCCGCAACGGGTGAAAGGACAGAGTCCCGATCCGGACGTCCGGCCGGTGGTCCGCCGAGAACGGCGCAGGGCGGCAGGCCTAGGCTGGGCGGCAGAGTGACCCACAACGCGGTGGGTCGAGGGGAGTGGCACCGATGGACCGGCGTCCGGCGATCAAACCGGAACCCGACCTCCGGCAGGATGACACCGGCCGGGACGATGACAGCTTCGATTCGGTGACCGACGGTGACGGCTACGGCCGACTCGACACCGGGGTCACCGGGTTGACCGGGTCGAGTATCGACACCATCTACGATCTCGGTCTTCCGACCGAGGCGTTGGCCGACGACGCGGAGGACGCCGAGCTCGACGAGCCGGTACCCAACGCGGAGCGCCTGGTGGCTCAGGCGGTCGCGCTCGCCGGGGAGGACCACGACGCGGCGACCCTGGTCAGCCGCTTCTGGCGGTTCGCCCCGGACGAGGAGCTGATCGGCTTCACCGCCGAGGAGATGATCGAGGCGGCCCGGGCGCACCGGGATCTGGCCCAACAGCGGGTGCCGGGCGAGCTGAAGCTGCGCATCCACGAGCCGGACGCCGAGCAGCACCACAGTGTGATCGAGATCGTCGTCGACGACATGCCCTTCCTGGTCGACTCGGTGACCGCGTTGCTCAATTCGCACCACCTGGACGTGCACCTGCTGGTGCACCCGCTGGTGGTGGTCCGTCGGGAGCCGCTGGGGCGGTTGACCGAGGTGGCCGCCGACGTCGAGCCGGACGACGCGATCTCCGGTGACCTGGTGGAGAGTTGGATGCGGATCGAGATCGATCCGGTCCGCGACGCCGCCGAACGGGATCGCCTGCGCCGGGAACTCCAGCGGGTCCTCACCGACGTGCGGGAGGCGGTGGAGGACTGGCCGAAGATGCGCCAGCGCGCCCTGTCGCTCGCCGACGAGCTGGCCGCCGCCCGGACCAGCGACAACCGCCCGCCGGTGCCGGAGAAGGACATCACCGACTCCGTCGAGCTGCTGCGCTGGCTCGCCCACGACCACTTCACCTTCCTCGGCTACCGGGAGTACCGGCTGGTCGGGGCGCCCGAGGGCGGCCAGGCGTTGGAGGCGGTGCTCGGCACCGGGCTGGGCATCCTGCGGCAGGACGCGCCGGAGGCGCGGGCGCTGTCGTCGATGCCTCCCGAGGCGCACGAGAAGGTGCTGGAGAAGCGCCTGCTGATCATCACCAAGGCCAACTCGCGGGCCACCGTCCACCGCTCGGCCTACCTGGACTACATCGGGTTCAAGATCTTCAACGAGGCCGGCGAGGTGATCGGCGAGCGGCGGTTCCTGGGTCTCTTCTCGACCGCCGCGTACCGCACCAGCGTGCGGGAACTGCCGGTGGTCCGCCGCAAGGTCGCCGAGGTGCTGGACCGCTCCGGGCTGAGTCAGCGCAGCCACTCCGGCAAGGACCTGCTGCAGATCCTGGAGACCTACCCGCGCGACGAACTCTTCCAGATCAAGACCGACGACCTCTACCACGCGGTGATCGGCGTACTGCGCATGGCGGGCCGCCGGCAGCTGCGGGTCTTCCTGCGCAAGGACGCGTACGGGCGGTTCATCTCCTGCCTGATCTACCTGCCCCGGGACCGGTTCACCACCCAGAACCGGCTACGCATGCAGGACATCCTGCTGCGCGAGCTGAACGGGGTCGGGGTGGACTACACCACCCGGGTCACCGAGTCGATGCTCGCCCGGGTGCACTTCATCGTCCGGACCGACCCGACCAAGCCGCCGGGTGACATCGACGCCGACCTGCTCGCCGAGGAGCTGGCCGACGCGACCCGGCTCTGGGACGACGACTACCGGCTGGTGCTGGAGCGCAAGCTCGGCGACGAGCAGGCCAAGCACCTCTTCGCCCGGTACGCCGACGCTTTCCCGGAGGGCTACAAGGACGGGCACACGCCGTACGAGGCGATGAAGGACCTGGCCAAGCTGGAGCTGCTCGAGGAGCCCGGCCAGCTGGAGATGCACCTGTTCCGCAAGCAGCTCGCCCCCCGGGCGGGGGCGCGGATGCCGGGCGCCGACCTGGACGAGACGATGGACGTCCGGTTCAAGGTCTACCGGTACGGCGAGCCGATGATGCTCTCCGCGGTGCTGCCGGTGCTGCACTCGCTCGGTGTCCGGGTGGTCGACGAGCACCCGTACGAGGTGGACCGGATCGACGGTCGGGTCTTCCTCTACGACTTCGGGCTGCGACTGCCCGAGGCGCACCAGGAGCTGGCCGAGGTGCGCCCGCACGTGGAGAACGCCTTCGCGGCGGCGTGGCGGGGCGAGGCCGAGGTGGACGGCTTCAACGAGCTGGTGCTGCGCGCCGGGCTGACCTGGCGGCAGGTGGTGGTGCTCCGCGCCTACGCGAAGTACCTGCGGCAGGCCGGCACGGTCTTCTCGCAGGACTACATGGAGCAGACCTTCATCGCCTACCCGCGGATCGCCGAGCTGCTGGTGCAGCTCTTCGAGACCCGGTTCGCGCCGGGCTCGGCCGACGCCGAGCAGCGGCAGCGGCGCAGCGCCGAGCTGGTGGAGACCATCCGCGAGCAGTTGGACGACGTGGCCAGCCTCGACCAGGACCGGATCCTGCGCTCGTACCTGACGCTGATGCAGGCCACCCTGCGGACCAGCTTCTACCAGCGGCGTTCCGACGGACGGCCGAAGTCGTACGTGGCGTTCAAGCTCGACCCGCAGGCCATTCCGGACCTGCCGGCGCCGCGGCCGAAGTTCGAGATCTTCGTCTACTCGCCGCGGTTCGAGGGTGTGCACCTGCGGTTCGGGCCGGTGGCCCGGGGTGGGCTGCGCTGGTCCGACCGGCGGGAGGACTTCCGTACCGAGGTGCTCGGCCTGGTCAAGGCGCAGATGGTGAAGAACACCGTCATCGTGCCGGTGGGCGCCAAGGGCGGCTTCGTGCTCAAGCAGAAGCCGGGGGACCGGGACGAGGCGGTCGCCTGCTACAAGGAGTTCGTCTCGGCGCTGCTCGACGTCACGGACAACATCGTCAGCGGCCAGATCGTGCCGCCCGACGACGTGGTCCGGCACGACACCGACGACCCGTACATGGTGGTCGCGGCGGACAAGGGCACCGCCACCTTCTCCGACATCGCCAACGAGATCTCCACGGCGCACGGCTTCTGGCTCGGCGACGCGTTCGCCTCCGGCGGCTCGGCCGGCTACGACCACAAGAAGATGGGGATCACCGCCCGGGGCGCCTGGGAGTCGGTCAAGCGGCACTTCCGCGAGCTGGGGCACGACACCCAGAGCGAGGACTTCACCGTGGTCGGCGTCGGCGACATGTCCGGCGACGTCTTCGGTAACGGCATGCTGCTCTCCGAGCACATCCGGCTGGTGGCCGCCTTCGACCACCGGCACATCATCCTCGACCCGGACCCGGACGCGGCCACCTCGTACGCCGAGCGCAAGCGGCTCTTCGACCTGCCGCGCTCGTCGTGGGAGGACTACAACACCGAGCTGATCTCGGCCGGCGGCGGCGTGTTCCCGCGTACCGCCAAGTCCATCCCGATCACGCCGCAGGTCCGGGCGGCGCTCGGCCTGGACGACGACGCCACCCAGCTCTCTCCGCAGGAGCTGATGCGGGCGATCCTGACCGCGCCGGTGGACCTGTTCTGGAACGGCGGCATCGGCACCTACGTCAAGGCGTCCAGCCAGACCAACGCGGAGGTGGGCGACAAGTCCAACGACGCGATCCGGGTGGACGGCAAGAGCCTGCGGTGCCGGGTGGTCGGCGAGGGCGGCAACCTGGGCTTCACCCAGCTGGGCCGGATCGAGTACGCGCTGACCGGCGGCCGGATCTACACCGACTTCATCGACAACGCGGCCGGGGTGGACACCTCCGACCACGAGGTGAACATCAAGATCCTGCTGAACACCGCGGTCGGCGACGGGGAGCTGACCACCGAGGCGCGGGACGAGCTGCTGGCCGAGATGACCGACGAGGTCGCCGAGCTGGTGCTGCGGGACAACTACGACCAGGCCCGGGCGATCAACAACGCCCAGGCGCAGGCCGCCTCGTTGCTCCCGGTGCACCGGCGGATGATCAACGACCTGGAGCGGTCCGGCGCGCTGGACCGGTCGCTGGAGGCGCTGCCGCCGGACGAGGAGTTGGCGGTCCGGATCGAGTCCGGCCTGACCGCGCCGGAATTCGCGGTGCTGCTCGCGTACGTCAAGATCGTCCTGGAGCGGGACATCCTCGCCGAGGGGCTGGCCGACGAGGAGTGGACCAGCGACGTGCTGGTCAACTACTTCCCGACGCCGATGCGCGAGCGCTTCGCCGACCGGATGTCGCGGCACCGGCTGCGCCGGGACATCGTCACCACGGTGCTGGTGAACGAGGCGATCAACCGGGGCGGCATCTCGTTCGTGTTCCGGGTGATGGAGGAGACGGCCGCCTCCGCGGCGGACGTGATCCGGGCGTACGTGGTGGTCCGCGAGGTGTTCGGGCTGCGCGAGCTTTGGGACGCGGTGGAGGCACTGGACAACAAGGTCTCGCCGGAGCTGCAGACCACCGTCTACCTGGACACTCGCCGGCTGCTCGACCGGGCCGTGCGGTGGCTGGTGACGAACCGCCGCTCGCCGATCGACGTGCCGGCGGAGATCACCCGACTGCGCGACGGGGTGGCGCGGCTGCTGCCGGGGCTGGAGAGCCTCTTCTACGGCAGCGAACGGGAGTCCATCACGGCGCACATCGACTCGATGACCGAGCGGGGGCTGCCGCGCGAGCTGGCCGAGCAGGCGACCCGGCTGATGTACAGCTTCGGTCTGATGGACGTGGTGGAGACCGCGACGAGCACGGGTCGGGACGTCGGCGAGGTGGCTTCGGTCTACTTCGTGCTCTCCGACCTGTTCCGGGTGGACTCGCTGCTGTCGAAGATCTCCCTGCTGCCCCGCGAGGACCGGTGGCAGACGCTGGCCCGGATGGCGCTGCGGTACGACCTGTACGCCGCGCTGGCCGCGCTCACCGCGGAGGTGTTGGGCTCCACGCCGGACAGCCTGCGGCCGCAGGAGCGGGTGCAGCAGTGGGAGCAGTCGAACGAGACCTCCATCCATCGCGCACAGCGGGCGATGGGCGAGTTCGACGAGTCCCGGGCGGACCTCGCCGCCCTGTCGGTGCTGCTGCGCCAGATCCGCACCCTGGTGCGGACCTCCGCCGCGGCCTGATCGACGACGCCGGACGCGGTCCGGCCGACCGGGAGACCCCCGATCGGCCGGACCGCGTCGGTCTGCTCAGCCGACCAGGCTGGCGAAGACGATGACGTTGTTCAGGTAGCTGCGCGCGGCCTCGTCGAACTGGCCCCCGCAGGTGACCACCCGCAGGCCCGGCCGGTCACTCGGGCCGTAGACCAGCTCGGTGGGGAACGAGTCCTTCGGGTACGACTTCACCGAGTCGACCCGGAAGGTCGCCGCCCGGCCGTCCGCCCGGTTCACCGTCACGGTGTCTCCCGGTTGCATCGCTCCGAGGTCGAAGAAGACCGCCGGGCCGAGCTTGGCCGAGTCCACGTGCCCGACGATGACGGCGTTGCCGACCTCGCCGGGGCTGGGTCCCGGTTCGTACCAGCCGGCCAGCTGGGCCTGGTCCAGCGGAGGCACCTGGACCGTGCCGTCCGGGTTGGTGCCGAGCGACATGATCTTCGCGTCGACCCCGATCCGGGGGATCGTGATGGTGCTCGGTGCGGACCGGGGGAGCGCGGCCGGGGCCGGCCCGTCCTCGGCCGGCTGGTCCGCCTCGGCGGGTCCGGTGCTCTCGGGGCCGGCCTGGGCCAGCGGTTGCGGGGGGCGGGGGGCGGGGTCGGTCTGCAGGGACACGCCGATCATCCCGGCGCCGGCCAGGGCGAGGAGGACGACGACGGCGGCGCCGGCGGCGCGCCACGGTCTCCCGTGACGGCCGCCGGCCCGTGTCGCCGTCTCGTCAGACGAGGGACTCATCGGTCCGCCGGCGACGCATCAGCACGATCCCGCCCAGCGCCGCGGCGCCCAGCAGGCTGGCCCCACCGGCGGCCAGGTTCCGGTCGGCGCCGGTGCTGGCGCCACCGTCACCACCGTCGACCCCGCCCCGGGGCAGGACGACCAGTTCGCCCTCGCCGCACGAGCCCTTGAGCTCGTAGCGGCCCGGCTTGGCGTCCTTGTCGACCTTGGCCTCGCCGAAGTAGACGAAGTCACGCTTGTGCTCCCAGCGGTCCTCGTCCTTGCCGTGGTCGCGGCCCTTGTCGTCCTCGCGGCCCTTGTCGTCCTCGCGGCCCTTGTCGTCCTCGCGGCCCTTGTCGTCCTCGCGGCCCTTGTCGTCCTCGCGGTCCTTGGAGTCCCACGAGCCGTGCTCGTCGGAGCCGTTCTCGTCCTCGCGGCCGTTCTCGCGGTCCTTGGAGTCCCACGAGCCGTTCTCGTCGTGGCCCTTCTCGTCCTTCTTCGAGTCCGAGCCCTTCTCGTCCTCGCGGCCGTTCTCGCGGTCCTTGGAGTCCCACGAGCCGTTCTCGTCGTGGCCCTTCTTGTCGTCCTTGTGGCCCTTGTCGCCACGGTCGCCGGCCTGGTCGTGCTCCTCGCCCTTCCAGTCCTTGCGGTCCTCGTCCTTGCCGCCGTCGGCGAGCAGGCCGCCGCCCTGGCCGTTCGGCTGTCCGCCGTAGGCCGGGGGCTGGCCGTTCTCGCCGTTCTCGCCGTTCTCGCCGTTCTCGTCCTTGCCGTTCTCGTCCTTGCCGTTGTCGTCCTTGCCGTTGTCGTCCTTGCCCTCGTGGTCGCGGCCCTTGTCGTCCTTGCCGTGCTCGTCCTTGCCGTTGTCGTCCTTGCCCTCGTGGTCGCGGCCCTTGTCGTCCTTGCCGTGCTCGTCCTTGCCCTTGTCGTCCTTGCCGTGCTCGTCCTTGCCGTGCTCGTCCTTGCCGTCACGGTCGTGGGAGTCTTCCTCGCCCCGCCAGTCCTTGCGGTCGTCGCCGCGGTCGTCGACCGGCTTGAGCTTGACCTTGCCGGTCACCTTCGACCAGACGAAGGCGTGCTCCTGCTCCTCGGAGCAGATCTCCAGGAACTTGACCTTCTCGCCGGCCTTCACCACGTGCGGCTTGGCCAGGACCTTGCCGTCGCGGTCCTTGCCGTCGTGGTGGCCGTCCGCGAACGCGATCCCCGGCGCGAACACCAGGAGGGACGCGCCACCGAGGGCGGCGCCCGCGACAACCTTTCCGAGCATCTTCTTAGCCATGACCTGCGTCACTCCATCCCTGTTGTCCTCTACTCGGCGACACCCGAGCTAAGGCCGACGTTAGACCGTTTCACGACCTATGCAGGGAAAGATTCGTGTTTCTACGTTCATCGGTATTAAGCCCGTTAGGGGTGGTACGTGGCTTTCACTGCCGGCCGTGGCGTTCCCACCCGGACGCCGGGTTGCCGCCGGCTCGGTGGGTGGATGCCGTACTCGCGCCGGTCGGCCGGCATCGTCCGGGTCGCGGCCGTCCCAGCGGTCACCCGAGTTCTTCCCCGCCCCGGCGGCCCCGCGGCCCAGGGCGGCCAGGCGACCGCAAGGCATCGAGGCATTGCCATGGAAGCGCTCCCATGCGAGAATCGCTGCACGCGGTTCGGGGAGCCACACCGCGCAGGCAGGTGTCGAGGGCATCCGGTCCGCCGGACGACATCCCGCCACCGACCGACCGGCGCTGGTCGCCGGTGGTCGCTCGCACCACCACCACAGCCCGTCCGGGTCGGGCACCCCCGAAACATCCCGTTGGCACCGGTGGCCGCCCCCAGGGCGCCCACCGGGCCACCCGCCGGGCCGTTCGCGGGCCCGGTCTCGCCCAAGGAGATCAGTGGCATGAATGTGTGGAGAAGACTGTCCGTCCCCCGCCGGGCACTCGCGCTCGCCGGCGCGGGAGCCCTGGTCGCCGGCGGGTTGGTGACCATTCCGGTCACCGTGGCGCACGCGGCGACCCAGTGCGACGTCGCCTACTCGACGAACGACTGGCCGGGTGGCTTCACCGCGAGCATCACCATCAGGAACATCGGCGATCCGATCAACGGCTGGACGCTGGGTTGGACGTTCCCGAACTCCGGCCAGCGGGTGCAGCAGGGCTGGTCCGCCGAATTCACCCAGACCGGCAGCCAGGTCACCGCCCGTAGCCTGTCGTACAACGGCAGCCTGGCCACCGGCGCCTCGACCAGCCTAGGGTTCAACGGCGCCTGGAGCGGCAGCAACCCGAAGCCCACCTCGTTCACGCTCAACGGGGTGACCTGCAGCGGCGGCACGCCACCCACCGACCCGCCACCCACCGATCCGCCCCCCACCAACCCGCCGCCGGGCACCAAGGTCGACAACCCGTACGCCGGGGCGCGGGGCTACGTGAACCCGGAGTGGAAGGCCAAGGCGGACGCCGAGCCGGGCGGCAGCCGGATCTCCAGCAACCCGACCGCGGTCTGGCTCGACCGGATCGCCGCCATCAACGGCACCCCGGACAGCAGCTCCAACGGAGCGTTCGGGGTCCGCGACCACCTGGACGAGGCGCTGCGACAGGGTGCCGGCTACATCCAGTTCGTGATCTACAACCTGCCGGGCCGGGACTGTGCCGCGCTCGCCAGCAACGGTGAGCTCGGCCCCGACGAGCTGCCGAAGTACAAGGCCCAGTACATCGACCCGATCGCCGCGATCCAGGCCGACCCGAAGTACGCCAGCCTGCGGATCATCAACATCATCGAGATCGACTCGCTGCCGAACCTGGTCACGAACACCTCCGGCCAGCCGGGCGGCACGACGATGTGCGACACCGTCAAGGCCAACGGCGCCTATGTCAACGGCGTCGGCTACGCCCTGGCCAAGCTCGGCGCGATCGGCAACGTCTACAACTACATCGACGCCGCGCACCACGGCTGGATCGGCTGGGACAGCAACTTCGGCCCGACCGCCGACATGCTGAAGTCCGCCGCTGTCGCCTCCGGCAGCACGGTGCGCAACGTGCACGGCTTCATCGTCAACACGGCCAACTACTCGGCGCTGCGCGAGCCGTACGTCAAGGTCACCGACTCGGTGAACGGCCAGACCGTCCGGCAGTCCAAGTGGATCGACTGGAACCAGTACGTCGACGAGCTCTCGTTCGCCCAGGCGTTCCGGCAGAAGCTGGTCTCGGTCGGCTTCGAGTCCGGCATCGGCATGCTGATCGACACCTCCCGCAACGGCTGGGGCGGCACCGCCCGGCCCACCGGCCCGGGCGCGACGACCAGCGTGGACACCTACGTCAACGGTGGTCGGATCGACCGCCGGATCCACGCCGGCAACTGGTGCAACCAGTCCGGCGCGGGCCTGGGGGAGCGGCCGAAGGCCGCCCCGGAGACGGGCATCGACGCGTACGTCTGGGTGAAGCCCCCGGGTGAGTCGGACGGTTCCAGCACGCTGATCGAGAACGATGAGGGCAAGGGCTTCGACCGGATGTGCGACCCGACGTACACCGGCAACCCCCGCAACGGGAACAACCCGACCGGTGCCCTGCCGAACGCGCCGATCTCCGGCGCGTGGTTCTCCGCCCAGTTCCAGGAGCTGATGCGGAACGCCTACCCGGCACTGTGAGGGTGCCGCCCGCCTGCCGCTGGCAGTAGGTGAGGCACTGCCGGCGGCAGGCTCCCAGGCCCCTGACCCGACCGTCCCCCGGTCGGGTCAGGGGTCTCTCGCGGTACCGGTCAGGGCACCGTTCGCTCCACCGCCGCCCGGCCCAGCTCGGCCAGGTCCTGGCGGGCCCGCTCGATGTTCTCCGGTGTGAGGTCCTGACCCCGTGCCATGACCAGGTCCTCCGGATCCCAGGGCTGCTCGGCGCCGGTGCGGATGTTGTCGCCGCCGGCGCCGGTCCCGGTCCCGGTGGCGCCGGTACCGGCCGCGTACGGGTCACCGAGGATGTCGTCCGTCGGGGCGTCCCGGTCGACGCGCGCCCCCGGTTCGCCGAAGGACGGATTGTCCCGGTCGGCGCCGCCCCCGGTGATCAGCTGCGGGACGGTGCTGTCGTCGTCCACCGCGGCGGCCATCTCCGGGCTCTCCTCCAGCGGCGGTTGGCGGTCGCGATCGCTCATGCTGCTGCCCTCCTGTCCCCAGCGGTCCCTGATCCCCCTCGCCTACCCCGTCCGGTGGTCCTCATGCCCCGGCGGGTTCGACTCCCACCCGGGGCGGCCCGGCCGGCCCGGGTTCAGCGTCCGTCGGCGCCGTTCGGGCGGTCCGGAGGGCCGATCACGCCGCGCTCCTCGGGGGCGGCCGGCGGCTCGGCCGGGCGGAGCCACTGCCAGAGCAGCATCAGCAGGCCGAAACCGAGCATCGCCAGCCCGGCCCAGAGGTTGATCCGTACGCCCTGCGCCTTGTCGATCTCGGCGGGGCTGTCGAACACGCCCATCAGGGCGACGATGACCCCGTACGCCACGAACAGGCCGCCGATCACCCGGCGGATGTCGAACAGGCGCGCGGCCGCCGACCGTCGCTGTTCCTCCTCGGCCCCGGTGATCAGTGGATCGCGGGCCGGCTCGCTGCGGTTGTCCATCTGGCGATCACCCTTCCTAGAAGACCGGGATGTAGAACACGATGGCGAGCGCCACGGCGATCACGCCCAGCAGAACCGGGGAGCGGTACCAGGCGGTATCGCCGGTCAGCACGTCGCTCTTCAGGTCGATGCCGCCCGTGCCGTAGACCAGTCCACGCAGGTCTGCGTCGGGCTTCGGGGCGGTCAGCGGGGTGATGATCGCGGCGACCACGGCCACCGTGACGAACGCGATGCCGGCGCCCCAGAAGCTCTCCTCCAGGTCGGAGTTGAAGTGGATCACTCCGCCCTTGTAGAGCAGGTAGGTGGCGAGCGCGGCGAGGGTACCCAGCAGCAGGGACCAGAAGCCGGCCAGCGCGGTCATCCGCTTCCAGAACATGCCGATGATGAAGGTGGCGAAGAGCGGCGCGTTGAAGAGGGAGAAGAGGGCCTGGATGTAGTTCATGATGTTGCTGAACCCGGCCGCGATGAAGGCGGTGCCGATGCCGATCACCACCGCGGCGATCGTGGCGTACCGGCCGATCCGCAGGTAGTAGTCGTCGGGCCGGTCACGGCGGACGTACGCCTGCCAGATGTCGTAGGTGAACACGGTGTTGAAGCCGCTCACGTTGGCCGCCATGCCGGCCATGAACGAGGCGAGCAGGCCGGTGACCGCGACGCCGAGCACACCGTTCGGGAGCAGGTCACGCATCAGCAGCGGGATCGCGTTGTTGTACTGCAGGTCGCCGCTCTTCGCGCCGAGGCCCTGCACGGTGACCAGGGCCACCAGGCCGGGGATCACGGTGACCAGGGGGATGAACAGCTTCGGGTACGCGGCGATGATCGGCGTACGCCGGGCCGCGCTCATGTTCTTCGCCGACAGCGCCCGCTGCACCTCGGCGAAGTTCGTCGTCCAGTAGCCGAACGAGAGCACGAAGCCGAGGCCGAAGACGATGCCGATCCAGTGCGCGCCGAGCGGGTTGGCCGTGGTATTCGTGTCCTGCCAGGCGTGCAGTCCCGCCTCGCCGAGCTTCGACTCGCGGACCGCGTCCATCAGCCCGGTGACGCCGCCGACCTTGACCAGGCCGATCACGGTGACCGGGATCAGGCCGGCCAGGATCACGAAGAACTGGAGCACCTCGTTGTAGATCGCGCCGGTGAGACCGCCGACGGTGATGTACGCCAGCACGATCGCCGCGCCGACCACGATCGCGACCCAGAGCGGCCAGCCGAGCAGCGCCTGCATCACCAGGGCCAGCGCGTAGAGGTTGACGCCGGCGATCAGCACCTGGGCGACCGCGAAGCTGATCGCGTTCAGCAGGTGCGTCGGCCGGTTGAACCGCAGCCGCAGGTACTCGGGGACGCTGCGGACCTTCGAGCCGTAGTAGAAGGGCATCATCACGATGCCGAGGAAGACCATCGCCGGCACGGCGCCGATCCAGTAGTAGTGCACCGTCATCACGCCGTACTGGGCGCCGTTGGCGGCCATGCCGATGATCTCCAGCGCGCCCAGGTTGGCCGACACGAACGCCAGCCCGGTCACCCAGGCCGGCAGCGAGCGGCCGGAGAGGAAGAAGTCGACGCTGGTGCGGATCGCGCGGCGGGCGGCGAAGCCGACGCCGAGAACGGTCACGAAGTAGAGCCCCAGCAGGAGGTAGTCCAGCGCGTTCATCTCGAGTCGAAGTCCGCCGCCGTCCATCCACGTCACCCTTCGTCCGGACGTCCGCTGTATGTGCCGCGCGCGCCCTACTACCCCGAACGCGAAATTCCACGCCCGCGCACACCGGTCGGTCCCCCGGCTCCGCCACGGACGGCTCGGCGCGCCCCGGATGGCGTCACCCGATCGGGTGACGCGGACACACGGGCGCCCCGGCCAGGTGGCCGGGGCGCCCGTCGTGATCGCTCAGCGGCCGAGTACCCGGTCCAGGAAGTCCCGGTAGCCGCGGACCGCCATCCGCAGCTCCTCGGTGTCCGCGGAGCCGGCCTGCTGCCAACCGCCGAGGCTGGTCCGCTGTGCCGCCAACGCCGAGGAGAGGGCCTGGATGGCCTCCTCGACCAGCGCCTGGGCCTCGCCGGCTGCCGCCCGCGGGTCGTCCACGAAACGGAGTTGGACGTCCCGCCAGCGGTCCCGGAAGCCCTGCGCGATCTCCGCGTCGAAGAGGGTCGCCGGCTCGGCGGCCACGGTCGAACCGGCCGGGCGGGAGGTCCCGGCGGCCGCGAGGTCGCCGGTCGCGGTGGTGCTCGCCCCGGCGGCGGCCGGATCGGCGTCCGGGGAGACCGCGTCCGGGTCGACCATCCGGGGCGCCGCGCTGCCGTAGCCGGCGGCACCGGCGGCACCCGCGCCCGGGTCGCCGCCCGGCGGGGTCAGGTCGCCCCGGCGCTCGGCGTCGCCGTCACTGACGCCGGCCGGCACGGCGGCGCGGTCCGCCGACTCGTTGAGGTCCGCACTGTCGCGGGACCCGACCTCCGGCTGGCCGTCGCGCCGGTGCAGCTCCGCGGTCGGGTCGGCGCGCAACCCCTCCCGCTCGCCCTCCTCGGCGCCGTCGCCCGGCCAGGCGGTGCGCTCGTCCCGGGGATCCGGTTCGTCCTCGGGGCGGGGGCTGGCCAGGGCGGACGCGGCGACCGCCCCGCCCACGGTGGGGGCGCCGAAGGTGGTCGGCACCGGGCCGGGGTCGTGGAAGCCGCCCTCGTCGGCGTCCCGCTCGGCCGCCCGGACGACCTGTTCGTCGTCGTCCGGGCCCGGTCGCCGGCCGGACGCGTCGGCACGTTCGGCGTACTCGGTCCGGTCGGCGTCACCGGCGACCGCCGGGTCGTCGAAGGTGCCGCGGTCGTCCAGCGCGTCCTCCGGCACCTCCGCCGGCCCGCTCCGGTCTTCGGAGCCCGGCACCGGATGGGATCGGACGGCCTCGGGGTGGTCGTTCACCTGCTGCTTTTCCTGGCGCATGCGGTGGCCTCCTCAGCGGCTCGTGACGTCGTGCGGCGTGTCCGTGTCCGGGTGGCGCTGCTCCGGCGGCTGGTGCCTCACCGGCTCTTCGCCGAGCAGGTCCGCGAAGAGGGCCCGGTAGTGCACGACGGCCTGCCGCAACTCCTCGGTGCTCGCCTCGCCGCGGGTGTTGCGCAGGTGGATCTCGTGTGCGTCCCGGTAGTGGGTCAGCGTGCGGGCGTGCTCGACGGAGAGATGGGCGATCTGGTCCGAGAAGTCACCGGTGGGGTAACCCCGTTCCGCGATCAGCCGGGTGACCAGTTCATCCGCGTCGCCCACGGTTTCGGCCGGGGAGTCGATGAAGCGGACCTGGAGTTCCTCCCAGGCGGCGGCGTAGCGGGCCCGGGACTCCGGGTCGAGCGGGGTGAGCGTGAGTTCGGCGTGCCGACGCTCCCGGTCCCGCAGCTCGCGCTCGGCGGCGCCGCGGCTGTCCTGCTCGGCGACCACCCGGTCGTACTCCGGCCCGAACCGGCTGCGCAGCGACCGGCGCCGGGCCAGCGTCCAACCGGCGGCGGCCAACGCGGCGATCACCAGTACGACGATGACGATGACGATTATCTGCGTGGGCGACATGGCTCCTCCTTCGCCACCGGTATTCCCTCGGGTCACTGATCGCCAATCCCGATCCGGGGCACTTTCCTGCGCGATCCGGCCGGGAGCGGTCCGAGTGGGTGCGTCGGCGCACAGCATCAGGGGCGCAAAAACTTGACTCATTCCAGAAAACGCGCTTGGCTGGGACGGTGCCGGCCGGGCCCGACCCGGGGCGATCCGTCGACACCCACCGCGACCCGGGCCTCAGCAGGCGAAACCCATCAGGAGGAGAGCGATGAGCGACCCGCAGGCCAGCAAGCCGGTCCTCACGACCCGTCAGGGCCACCCGGTGCACAACAACCAGCAGCAGCGGACGGTCGGCTCGCGTGGTCCGGCGACGCTGGAGAACTACCACTTCCTCGAAAAGATCAGCCACTTCGATCGGGAGCGCATCCCGGAGCGGGTGGTGCACGCCCGCGGCTTCGTCGCGCACGGCGAGTTCGAGGCGTACGGGACGATCGGCGACGAGCCGGCCTCGGCGTACACCCGGGCGAAGCTCTTCCGGTCCAAGGGCGGGAAGACCCCGGCGACCGTCCGGTTCTCCACGGTCATCGGCGGCCGGGACTCGTCCGAGGCCACCCGCGACCCGCGCGGCTTCGCGGTGAAGTTCCGCACCGAGGACGGCAACTGGGACCTGGTCGGTAACAACCTGCCGGTCTTCTTCATCCGCGACGCGATCAAGTTCCCGGACGTGATCCACTCGCTGAAGCCGGACCCGGTCACCTTCCGCCAGGAGCCGAACCGGATCTTCGACTTCATGTCGAACACGCCCGAGTCGATGCACATGCTGACCTGGCTGTTCAGCCCGCGCGGCATTCCGGCGAACTACCGCACCCAGGACGGCTTCGGGGTGAACACCTACCGGCTGGTCGACGCCGCCGGCGTGGCCGTCCTGGTCAAGTACCACTGGAAGTCGCGGCAGGGCATCGAGTCGCTGACCGAGGAGCAGGCCGCGACGATCCAGGCCACCGAGCTGGGCCACGCCTCGAAGGACCTCTACGAGGCGATCGAGCGCGGCGAGTACCCGCAGTGGGAACTCAACGTCCAGATCATGAGCGACGACGAGCACCCGGAGCTGGACTTCGACCCGCTCGACGACACCAAGACCTGGCCGGAGGACGCCTTCCCGC
This sequence comes from Micromonospora sp. NPDC048909, assembly GCF_040649635.1. Taxonomy (NCBI): domain Bacteria; kingdom Bacillati; phylum Actinomycetota; class Actinomycetes; order Micromonosporales; family Micromonosporaceae; genus Micromonospora; species Micromonospora sp. NPDC048909. Next base: position 481,291 of record NZ_JBEZFU010000003.1, read on the forward strand.
TCCGCCCGGTGGGCGTGCTGACGCTCAACCGCAACGTCACCAACTTCCACAACGAGAACGAGCAGCTCGCGTTCGGCACCGGCGTGCTGGTCGACGGCCTCGACTTCTCCGACGACAAGATGCTGGTCGGGCGGACCTTCTCCTACTCGGACACGCAGCGCTACCGGGTCGGCCCGAACTACCTCCAGCTGCCGATCAACGCGCCACGGGAGGACGTCCAGGTCAACACGAACCAGGACGGTGGCCAGATGTCGTACCAGGTGGACAACCGGGGCGGTAACCCGCACATCAACTTCGAGCCGTCGTCGGTCGCCGGCCTGGAACAGGCCGACGAGTCGTACCGGGAGTACCGCCCGTTCGTGTCCGGGCAGGTCATGCGCGCGCCGCTCGAGCGGCAGAACAATTACGGCCAGGCGGGCGAGCGGTTCCGCACCATGCCCGCGTGGGAGCGGGACGACCTGGTGAAGAACCTGATCAACCTGCTGGGTCAGTGTGACAAGCACATCCAGGAGAAGATGGTCTGGCACCTCAGCCAGTGCGACGAGCAGTACGGCCGGCGGATCGCCGACGGGCTCGGCATCCCTGTCAACGCCTGATCGACCCAGCCCCGGGCGTCCCGTCGGTCACCACCGGTGGGGCGCCCGGCTTGGCGGGGGGTCCACACCGGAGCGTCGTGGTAGTCGCAACGGGCGGTAGTGCATCCGCCCGGGATTACGTATCCTTCCCAAGGCGCCCGTGCCGGTGCCCGGCGCCCGATGCCGGGAGACTGCCCCGGTGGGAGCGCTGCCCGGCCGTCGCCGGAGCCCCTCCTGCCACACGTCCGGGCGAGGTCCGATGAAAACGCGCGACTGGCCGATCCGCTCGAAGCTGACGGCGCTGGTCGTGGTGCCGGTCACCGCGCTACTGGCGCTGTGGATCTTCGCCACCACGCTCACCTTCGGGCCGGCCCTCGACCTGCTCGCCGCGCGGACCTTCCTCTACGACCTGGGCCGCCCCGGCGAGGCGGTCGTCGCCGAGCTGCAACGGGAACGCCGGCTCACCGTCGTGCAGCTCGCCGGCGACGAGCCGCTGTCCGCCCTGGCCGAGCAGCGGCAGCGTACCGACCAGGCGATCGACGAGCTGCGCCGCCGGGTGGCGGGTGAGGCGTTGCGGGAGGCCGCCGACGGGCCACTGGAGGCCCGGATCGACCGGCTGGTGACCGGTCTGGACGCGCTGCCCTCCGGTCGCGGCTTCATCGACCAGCGGAAACTGGACCGCGCCGGCGCCTTCGGCCTCTACACCGGAATGATCTCCTCGGCGTTCCAGACGTTCGCCGGGATGGCGGCGCTGCCCGAGCCGGACCTCAACCGGGAGGCCCTGGCGGTGACCGCGCTCGGTCGCTCCCGGGAGCTGCTCGGGCAGGCCGACGCCCTGCTGGCCGGCGCGTTGACCGCCGGCCGGTTCGCCGCGGGCGAGCATGCCCAACTGGTGCAGATCATCGGCAACCAGCGGTTCCTCGCCGGGGACGCGGTGGCCGACCTGCCGGCGACGGACCGGGCGGCGTACCAGCGGCTGACCGAGGGGGAGGCCTTCGTCCGGCTCCAGGCGATGCAGGACAGCCTGGTCGCCGCCGACCGCTCGGCGGCGCCACCGGTCGACCCGGCCGCCTGGCAGGCCAGCTACGACGCGGTCCAGCAGCAGCTGCGCGAGTTCGAGCTGGCCGCGGCCGACGGGCTGACCGACCGTTCGGTGCCGACCGCGGTACGCATCCTCGTCCGGCTCGCCGCCGCCGGGGTGCTCGGGCTGGTCGCCGTCGTGGTGTCGGTGCTGGTGGCGGTGAAGGTCGGCCGCTCGCTGGCCCGCCGGCTCAGCGGGGTACGCAGCGCGGCCCTGGAGCTGGCCGAGCACCGGCTGCCCGATGTGGTGACCCGGCTGCGGCGGGGCGAGCACGTCGACGTGGCCCGGGAGGCGCCCGCGCTGGAGTACGGCGACGACGAGATCGGCCAGGTGGGCCGGGCGTTCACCGAGGTGCAGCGGACCGCGGTCCGGGCGGCGGTGGACGAGGTCACCCTGCGACGGGGGCTCAACGAGGTCTTCCTCAACATCGCCCGGCGCAGCCAGGGCCTGGTGCACCGGCAGCTCGCCCTGCTGGACCGGATGGAGCGGGGCACCGAGGACCCGGACGAGCTGGCCGAGCTGTTCCAGGTGGACCACCTGGCCACCCGGCTCCGCCGGCACGCCGAGGACCTGGTCATCCTGGCCGGTGCCGCGCCCGGCCGGGGGTGGCGCAATCCGGTCGCGATGGTCGACCTGGTCCGCGGGGCGATCTCGGAGGTCGAGGCGTACGACCGGGTGGACATCACCGCCGCGCAGCCCGCGGGCGTGCTCGGGCGCGCGGTCGGTGACCTGATCCACCTGCTCGCCGAGCTGATCGAGAACGCCACCGCGTTCTCCCCGCCGGGCACCAGGGTGGTGGTCTCCGGCGAGCGGGTGGCCAACGGCTACGCGCTGGAGATCACCGATCGCGGCCTTGGCATGTCGGACGCGGCGCTGGCCGACGCCAACCGCCGGCTGACCCGCTCGCCCGAGTTCGACCCCGCCGAGAGCGCCCGGCTCGGTCTGTTCGTGGTGGCCCGGTTGGCGGCCCGGCATGCGGTGCGGGTGAGCCTGCGCCGGTCCGAGGCGGGTGGGGTGATCGCGGTGGTGCTGCTGCCCACCGACCTGATCACCGAGGAGCCGGCGCTGGCCGGCCTGGACACCCCCGGTCGCGGACCGGGGCGACCGGACCGGCGGTTGACCCGCGGCGCGCGGCGCGGCACCGTACCCCGGCCCCGCACCGCGCGCCGCGGTGCGGCCGACGGGCCGCCGGCCATCGGCCGGTCCGCGCCGGTGCCGCCGCGCGGTGGCGCTGTCGGGCCGACGGATGCGGCGACCCCGGACGATCCGGCGGAGGGGTCCGCCCCGCCCACCCCGGAGACCGCGGGCGAGATCGACGGCCTGCCGCGTCGGGTCCGCCGGCGCCCGCCGGCCGCCCGACCCCGGCATCCCGCCAGCGACACGCCGACCCCACGGCCGCCCGAGGAGGTGCGCCGGATGATGTCGGCGTTGCAGTCCGGCACGATCCGGGGGCGTCAGGCCGCCGAGGCGGCCCGCCCGGGTCCCGCGCCCGACGCGGCCGGCCCGGTGCCACCCGAGGACGCCCCGCCTCCGCCGTCCGACGCCGCGGCGGCACCCGAACCCCCGACCGAGACAGAGAGGGACGCCTAGTGCGGCAATCGACGAAGCAGAGCGCCGATCTCGACTGGCTGCTCGACGACCTGGTGCAACGGGTACCGGCCGCCCGAGAGGCGGTGGTGCTCTCCGGGGACGGTCTGCTGCTCGGTGCCTCCGCCGAGCTGGACCGCGCCGACGCCGAGCACCTGTGCGCCCTGGCCTCCGGCTTCGCCAGCCTGGCCCGGGGCGCGAGCCGGCACGTGGACGGCGGTCCGGTGCGGCAGACGGTGGTGGAGATGGAGTCGGCGTACCTCTTCGTCACGGCCGCCGGGCAGGGCGCCTGCCTGGCCGTGGTGAGCGACGCGGACGCGGACATCGGCCTGGTGGCGTACGAGATGGCGATGCTGGTCATCCGGGTGGGCGAGAACCTCAGTGCGCCGGCCCGGTCGACCGCGGGTGCCGTCGATGCGGACTGAGCCGCCCGGGCCGCAGCACGAGTGGCTGGACGACGCCGCCGGCCCGGTCGTCCGCCCCTACACCCTCACCGGCGGCCGGGTCCGCTCCGCCGCCGACGGCTTCGACCTGGTCGCGTTCGTGTTGGCCGGGTCGCCCCCGGCCGCCGCCGACCCGCAGTTGCCGCCCGAGCACCGGCGCCTGGTCGAGCTCGCCCACCGGCCGGTTCCGGTGGCGGAGCTGGCGGCCGAACTGGACCTCGCGGTCGGCGTTGTCCGGGTGCTCCTCGGCGACCTGCTGGCTCGTGGGCTGGTCGCGGTGCACGAGCCGCCGACCGCAGCTCACCTTCCGCACGACGACATCCTCAAGGCGGTGGTCAGTGGACTCCGTGCGCTATGACCGGACGGGTGCCGGCCCCCGGATCCCGCTGGCCCTGAAGATCCTCGTCGCCGGCGGCTTCGGCGCCGGCAAGACGACGCTGGTGAGCGCGTTGAGCGAGGTCCGGCCGTTGCAGACCGAGGAGATCCTGACCGGTGCCGGGGTCGGCACCGACGATCTCTCCGGGGTGGAGGGAAAGTCCACCACCACGGTGGCGATGGACTTCGGGCGGATCACCATCAACGACGACCTCCAGCTCTACCTCTTCGGCACGCCCGGGCAGGACCGGTTCTGGTTCCTCTGGGACGAGTTGGCCTTCGGCGCGCTCGGTGCGGTGGTGCTCGCCGACACCCGCCGGCTGGCCGACTGCTTCCCCTCGATCGACTACTTCGAGCAGCGGGGCATCCCGTTCGTGGTGGGGGTGAACTGCTTCGACGACGCCCGCCGGTTCGACCTGGAGACCGTACGCCAGGCGCTGGACCTCGACCCGCAGGTGCCACTGGTGCTCTGCGACGCGCGGGAGCGGCAGTCCGGCAAGCTGGTGCTGATCTCGCTGGTCGAGCATGTGGCCCGGCAGCGGGGCGAGCCGGTGCCGGCGGCCTGACCGGCCCACCGCACGCCTCGCCCGCGCGACCCGGGCTGCGGCTCGCCCCGAGGGCGAGGCCGAAGTCAGCCGTGCCGGGAGGGCTAACCGGGCGGGTTCGTGGGCAACCCTCTGGTTGGATCTGACGCAGGAGTCGGCGGAGGGCGGTAGCGGTGAGCGGTCGGAGCGAGGTCGTCCACATCGGGTGCTACACGGCGCAGAGCGGTGGGCGGGGGACCGGTGTGCTGGCCGCCCGGCGCGACCCGGCGTCCGGCGCATTGACCCCGCTGGGCACCGTCGCGCTGACCGCGTCGCCGTCGTTCCTCGCCCGCCACCCGACCCTGCCCGTGCTGTACGCGGTGAACGAACTGCCCGACGGCGAGGTGAGCGCCTGGCGGGTCGGACCCGACGGCGAGCTGACGCCGCTGGGCAGCCGGCCGACCGGTGGTGCGGAGCCCTGCCACCTCGCCGTCGTGCCGACCGGCGGCCACCTCGTCGCGGCCAACTACGGCGGGGGCAGCGTGGCGGTCTTTCCGCTGGACCGGCAGGGCGTTCCCGGCGAGCGCAGTGACCTGGTGGTGCACGAGGGGCACGGGCCCGACCCGGACCGCCAGGAACGGGCCCACGCGCACATGGTCAGCCCGGACCCGGGTAGCGGGCCGTTGCTCGCGGTCGACCTGGGCACCGACTCGGTCTACCGGTACGACCTGGACGCGGCGACCGGCCGGCTGGTGCCCCGCGCCCCGCGGGTGCGGACGGTCGCCGGCGCGGGGCCGCGGCACCTGGCCCGGCATCCCGACGGCCGGCGCTGCTTTCTGGTCGGCGAGCTGGACGCGACGGTCACCGGGTACGAGCTGACCACCGACGGATCGCTGCACCAGCGCAGCCGGGTCGACGCGAGCGGGCGGCCGGGGCACGTGCAGCCGTCGGAGGTCGCGGTGCGGCCGGACGGCCGCTTCCTCTACGTCGCCAATCGGGGGGTCGGCACCATCGCGGTCTTCGACCTGCGCGGGCAACAGCCGGAGCTGACGGCCGAGGTGGACACCGACGGAGAGTGGCCGCGGCACTTCGCGCTGATCGGCGAGCACCTCTACGTCGCCGACGAGCGGGCCGACATGGTCCGGGTGTTCCGGGTCGATCCCGACAGTGGCGTGCCCGCGGTGGTCGGCGAGCCGGTGCCGGTGCCGAGCCCGACCTGCGTCCTGCCCGGAGCCGCCGTCGTGATCGTCTGATGGATCTCCGTCACCACGCGTTGAGGCCAAGCTGTCACTTGCTGTAGCCAAATAGCGATCAACTGTATCTCCTCCGTAACTTTAACCCGAACGGTTGTGGCAGTTACGCGACTTGATACGCAAGATGGTCACCGTGTCAGCAGGCCGCCATCGCATGCATTCAAAGCTCCGTGGACTCGCCGCCGCCGCTTCGGCGACGGCGCTCGTCGCCGTGACGGGGGGAGCCTGGTTCGGATATCGGGAGCTCGTTCAACCCTCCTGTTCCGGCGAGATCCAGCTCTCCGTCGCGGTTGCCTCCGAACTCGCACCCGCGGTGGACGCCGCCGCGGGGCGGTGGGCCGAGGACGGCGCCGCGGTCGGCGGCACCTGCATCAAGGTCAATGTCTCGGCCTCGGACCCGGTCGACGTCGCCGCCGTGGTCGCCGCCAAGCACGGCGCGATCCTGGCCGGCGTGGGTCAGGCCAGCGGCACCGCGGTCACCCCGGACGTCTGGATCCCGGACTCCTCGACCTGGCTGCTGCGGCTGAAGAAGGAAGCGACCGCGTTCGCCCCGACCAACGGCGCCTCGATCGCGCGCAGCCCGGTGGTCGTCGCGATGCCCGAGCCGATCGCCACCCGGATCGGCTGGCCGGGCGCGAAGCTGGGCTGGAGCGACCTGCTCAAGCAGGTGAACAGCAGCAAGCCCTTGCGTACCGGGATCGTCGAACCCACTCGTGACGCGGCCGGCCTCTCCGGCCTGATGTCGCTGACCGCGGCGGCCAGCGCGGCCGGTGGCGACTCCCAGCGGTCCACCATCGGTGCGCTGCGCGCGTTGGCGACCGGGCGCTCGGCCCTGCGCAACGACCTGCTGGCCCGGTTCCCGACCGCCGCCGATCCGACGGCGATCGCGAACGGGTTGGGCGCGGCGGCGCTCTCCGAAGAGGACGTCATCGCGTACAACAGCAAGAAGCCGCCGGTCGAGCTGGCCGCGCTCTACCTCGAGCCGGCGCCGGCGCCGCTGGACTACCCGTACGCGGTGCTGCCCGGAATCGAGCCGGCCAAGGCCTCTGCGGCGCGGGTGCTCTACGAGGTGCTCACCACGCCCGGCTTCCGGGACCGGCTCGCCGCCCAGTCGCTGCGCGCCCCGGACGGCAACTGGGGCGACGGGTTCAAGGCGCCGCAGGGCGCGCCGAGCCCGGCCGGCGGTCCGTCCAGCGCGCCGGCCAACGGCGGCGCCGCCGCGGGTGGGCTCGACCCGGTCGCGATCGACCGGGTCGTCTCCAGCTGGTCGATCGCCACCCAGACCGGCCGGATGCTCGCCGTCATCGACGTCTCCGGCTCGATGAAGGACGAGGTGCCGACCGCGAACAACCGCACCCGCGAGGAGGTCACGGTCGAGGCGGCCCGGCGCGGCCTCAGTCTCTTCGACGACTCCTGGTCGATCGGGCTCTGGACCTTCTCCACCAAGCTGGTCGGCAACCGGGACTACAAGCAGCTCATCGGTATCGGCCCGCTCTCCGGCCAGCGCGACAAGCTCGAGGCGGCGCTCAGCACCATCCGGCCCTCGGACGGCAACACCGGCCTCTACGACACCATGCTCGCCGCCTACCAGGAGGTGCAGCGGGACTGGCAGGCCGGCCGGGTGAACTCGGTGGTCCTCTTCACCGACGGCAAGAACGAGGACGACAACGGCATCAGCCAGCAGAAGCTGCTCTCCGAGCTGAAGCGGGTCGCCGACCCGGAGCGGCCGGTGCAGGTCATCATCATCGGTATCGGTGAGGGCGTCAGCAAGGCGGAGCTGGACTCGATCACGAACGTCACCGGTGGTGGCAGCTTCGTCACCAAGAACCCGACCGAGATCGGCGGCATCTTCCTCAAGGCCATCGCGCTACGGCCGCCGGCGCCGCGCTGACTGGTCGAACAGTCGAAGAGGGGCCCGTCGTACCGCTGGATCCGGTACGGCGGGCCCTTTTCGTGAGCGCCGGGCTCGGGAAAAGTGACGGCAATACGTCGGAAGCAATCGGCGACCATAGTTGTCGGTGCAGGATGTCGACGTATCCCCGGCGTCCTCGGCCCACATCGGGTCCGATCGTCGACCTGGGCCGTCCTGAGCGAAGTGGGAGGGCTGGTGACCTCGGCTACGCTGTTGACCCCCGCCAGGACGCCGTCGAAGCTGGACGGCATCCCGTCCGGCCTCGTGGCGCGCGCCGACGAGCGGGCCTACGTCCGAGTCCTCGTTGTGCTGGACACCACCGTCCTGACCGTCGCGCTGCTGGTGGGCTACCTGGCCCGCTTCGGCAACGAGGAACCGGGCGGGTCGAAGATCCCGTACGTGCTGGTCGCCCCGGGGCTGGTGCTCGCCTGGCTGGTCTCGCTCAAGGCGCTCGGCTGCTACGACGACCGGGTGATCGGTTACGGCGCCGACGAGTACCGCCGGGTCAGCACGGCGAGCCTGCGCCTCGCCGGCGGCATCGCCATCTTCGGCTACATCGCCGACGTGGGCGTCTCCCGGGGTTTCCTGGGCATCTCCTTCGCGCTCGGCACGATCGGCCTCGAGGTGGCCCGGTTCGCCGCGCGTAAGCGGCTGCACCGGGCCCGGTCCAAGGGCAGCGGCTGGTCGCGCAAGGTGCTGGTGGTCGGCGACACCGCACACGTGCTGGAGCTGGTGCACACCCTGCGCCGCGAGCCGTACGCCGGCTACCACGTGGTCGGGGCGTGCATCCCGGACGCGCTGCTGGCGCCGGTGGCGCAGCGGCTGGGCGACGTGCCGGTGGTCGGGTCGTTCCGGGGCATCCCGGAGGCGGCCACCGCGATCGGGGCGGACACCGTCGCGGTCACCGCGTCCGGCGAGCTGACCGGCACCCGGCTGCGCCGGCTCGGCTGGCAGCTCGAGGGGACCGGCATCGACCTGGTGGTGGCGCCCGCGCTGACCGACGTCGCGGGGCCCCGGATCCACACCCGGCCGGTCGCCGGGCTGCCGCTGATCCACGTCGAGGCCCCCGAGTTCCGGGGCGTCCGCAAGCTCGTCAAGGGGTTCGTCGACCGCGCCGCCGCCACGGTGGCGCTGACGCTGCTGCTGCCGCTGCTCGGGGCCGTCGCGTTGGCCATCCGGCTGGACAGCCGGGGGCCGGTGATCTTCCGCCAGACCCGGGTCGGCCAGGGTGGGCGCGAGTTCGGCGTCTGGAAGTTCCGCACCATGGTGGTCAACGCGGACGAGCTCCTGGCCGAGCTGGTCGCCCGCAACGAGACCGACGGCCTGATGTTCAAGATGCGCGACGACCCGCGGGTCACCCGGGTCGGCCGGCTGCTGCGCAAGTGGTCGCTGGACGAGCTGCCGCAGCTGGTCAACGTCCTGCTCGGCCAGATGAGTCTGGTCGGTCCCCGCCCGCCGCTGCCGTCCGAGGTGGCCCGCTATGACGGCGACGTGGCCCGGCGGCTGCTGGTGAAGCCGGGCATGACCGGGCTCTGGCAGGTCAGCGGCCGGTCCGACCTCAGCTGGGAGGACGGCATCCGGCTCGACCTCTACTACGTGGAGAACTGGTCTCTCGCCGCCGACCTCACCATCCTCTGGAAGACCTTCGGCGCGGTGCTCAACAGTCGCGGCGCCTACTGAGCTGGACGCGGGTCAGGGCTGCGGGCCGGTCCAGTCCAGGCAGACCACCACGGCGTCGTCGACCAGGTCGCCGGCGACGAACGCGCGCAGGTCGCCGAGGAGCGAGCGGACGGCGTCCAGCGGCTCCATCGGCCCGGTTCGGCGCAGGAACCGGTCCAGTGCCGTCTCGCCGTACCGCTTGTGGTGCCCGGTCGCGTCGACGACCCCGTCGCTGACCACGAAGAGCCGATCCCCGCGGCGCAGGGTGAACCGCTGCTCCCGGTAGTCGGTCGCCTCGAACATGCCGAGCGGGAACTGCGCCTCCAGCGGCTGCTCGGTGACCTCGCCGTCGCGCAGCCGGATCAGCCGGGGGGAGCCGGCGTCGACGACGGTCATCTCCCCGCCGGCCAGGTCCAGCTCCATCAGCAGGACGGAGAGGTACTGGCTGCCCCGGTGCAGGTCGTAGATCGCCTGGTCGGCGAGGGCGGCCTGGTCGGCCAGGGAGAGCCCGCCCCGACGGGCGTTGCGCAGGGCGCTGGTGACCAGCGCGGTGAGCATCGACGCGGCCACCCCCTCGCCCATCCCGTTGATGGTGGAGAGCCACAGCCGATCCCCGTCGTCGGACCAGTCGAAGCTGTCGCCGCGCACCGCGTACGCGGGCTCCAGCTGCCCGGCCAGGCTGAACGCGGGCCGGCTCCGGCTGCGCCCGGGGAGCAACTCCCACTGCATCTCGGCGGCGAGGGTCAGCCGTTGGCTGCGCCGGGCCGCCCGGTAGACGTCGGTGCCGGCCGAGACGGCGGTGATCTCGTGGGCGAGCGCGGTGGCGATCTCGGCCAGCTCACCGAGCACGGTCGGCCCCTCCGGCACCGGCGACAGCCGGAGGACGCCGCGACGCTCGCCGCGCATGCTCACCGGGAAGTAGCCGACGCCGTCGCTGAGCACCGGCTCCTGGTGGTCGAAGCAGCGCCACGCCGGATGGCCGGGACCGCTGACCGGCTCGCCCTCGCCGAGCGGCATCAGCACCGCGAGCCGGTAGTCGACCTGGAGCAGCTCGCACTCGGTGATCCGGTACGACCGGGCGACGACCTCGCCGATCCGCTGCACGAGCAGATCGGCGGGCGAGTCAGTTAGGGCACCTCGTGCCCGGTTGACCGGTTCGCTCATGCCCGCTCCTTGATCGCAAGCTCAACCACACCATCTTCGGAGTAGTCTCGGGCCACCATGGCCGAACTGCATGGTCCTCCGGACCCCGAAATGAGTATGGCCGCCGCGTTGGACGTGGCGGCGGGTGCCCTGCTGACCGTGTGGGAGGCGGCGCGGGAGCGGACGACCAGCCGGGTCTCCGGCGCCCAGTTGCGGGCGGTGATGGTGGTCGAGCAGCACGACGGGATCAACCTCCGCCGGCTCGCCAGCCGCCTCGACATGCTGCTCAGCTCGGCCAGCCGGCTCTGCGACCGGCTGGTGGCCGCGGGGATGCTGGAACGCGAGCCCGGCCGGCTCGACCGCCGGGAGATCTCGCTGCACCTCACCCCGGAGGCTCGCCGGCTCCTCGCCGAACTGCGTGACGACCGGCGGGAGCAGCTGGCCCGGATCATCGACGGGATGACGCCGGAGGGTCGGACGGCGCTGCTGCACGGGATGCGGGAGTTCGACGAGACGGCCCGCCAGCAGGAGGCGCGGTCCGCGCCGGCGGAACCGGTGCCGGTCCGGCCGGAGCGGCTCGACGGCCGGGGTCACTCGCTCCCGGCGCCCCGCGAGTGGCCGGCGGACGAGCCGCCGGTGGCCCGCACGGCCTGATCAGGCCGGCTCGCCCGGGCTCACGGCGAGTATCGCCACGTCGTCGTCGCCCTGCCCGGCCTGCCACTCGTCCACCGAGCGGAGCAGCCGGTCGACCAGCGCGGCCGGGGACAGCCCGGCCGCGGCGGCGAGCATGGCCCGCAGCCGCGCCTCCCCGAGCGGCTCCCCGCCGTCGGGTCCGCCACGCGCCCCGGTGACCCCGTCGGTGTAGGTCAGCAGCAGCTCACCCGGGGCGAGCCGCACCTGCGTCGCGTCGAACCGGGCGGTGGGCAGCGCGCCGACCGGCATTCCGCCGACGGCGACCGGGGTCACCGTCCCGTCGGCGTGCCGCAGCAGTGGCGCCGGGTGCCCGCCGCCGGCCACCCGGACGTGCAGGCCCCCCGCGGGTAGCCGGTCCAGGGTGCCGAGCAGCAGGCTGGTGAACTGGCTGCGTCGGGCGGCGTCGGGCGCGTCCAGCAGCGCCCGGTTGAGCAGCCCGATCAGCTCCAGCGGCCGCTGTTCGACCAGACGCAGGGTCTGCAACGACTGGCGTACCCGGCCGGTGAGCAGGGCCGCCCCGACGCCCTTGCCGCTGACGTCGCCGATGGCGAACATCGCCCCCTGCCCGGTGGGGAAGACGTCGTAGAAACCGCCGCCGATGCGCAGGCTGTCGCCGGCGGCGCGGTAGCCACCAGCGAGGGTGAGCCCCGCGAGGGCCGGTAGCTCCGGCGGGAGCAGGCTGTTGTGCAGTACCCGGGCCAGGTGTGCCTGCGCGCTGTAGAGCTCGGCGGTGGACAGGGCGGCTCCGGCCCGGGCCGCGAACTCGCGGCTCAGCTCGACGTGGCGCCGGTCGAAGCCCGGCCGGCCGGGCCGGCGGAGCAGCAGCAGGGCGCCGGCGGACCCCGCGGGCCCGGGCATCGGGCTGACCAGCACCGTGCCGAGGGTGTCGAAGTCGGCGGGCAGCAGCGGGGCCAGCGCGGCGCGCGCGGCCGCCGGCCACCCATCCGGTTCGACGGGCTCACCGGCCAGCGCCTCGGCGACTCCCGGGAGCGCGCCGGTCAGCTCCGGCGGGGCCACACCGGCGACCGGGGCCGGCTCACCGTCGGCGTACCGGTGCCAGTGCGGGCGGGCATCGCCCGGCGGGGGCGGATGGTGCAGCGCCACGGCGGCGTCGGCCAGGTAGGGGATGGCGAGTGTGACGGCGGTCCGCAGTACCTGATCCCGGTCCAGGGAGAGCCCGAGCCGGCTGCCGGCCTGGGCGAGGAACGCGGTGCGGGACCGCTCGGCCGACAGGGCCTCGTCGCGCGCGTGCTCCTCGGTGACGTCCTGGACGTACCAGGCGTACCGGCCACCCGCCAGCTCGCGCCGGGCGCCGCGCAACCGGCGGCCACGGTGTTCGGTGTCGAACTCAGCGGTGCGGTCGCGAACCGCCCGGGCCAGGTCGGGCACCGGGCACCCGGCCAGCGCGTCACCCGGCACGATCTCCGGGAGCAGTTCGGCCGCCATCGCGTTGACCAGGGTGACCACGCCCGCGCCGTCGGTGGTGAGCACCGCCTCGGCCAACCCGTCCAGCAGCTCCCGGGCCAGCCCCGGGTCGGCCGGCGGCGCGGCACGCGGGGCTCGCGGGGCCGGTGGGCGGGCCCTCCCGGCACCGTCGCCGACCGGACCGGTGACGCCGTCCTGGCGGGTCGCGGTCACCGCGGGTCGCCGGGCGCCCCGGTCTGTCGACCTGTCCGCATGCTGGTCCTGCACTCCTCGGCTGGGGATCGTTGCCTGCCGGCAAGCGTACCGACGACGCGCCCGAACGCGCACGCGTGCGGCCCGTCCGCCCGGCTGATCGACCGCAGGTCAACGAGGGGTGGGTGAGCCGACCCGGGCCAGCCAGCCGGCGGGCCGCGCGATGATCCGGCGGACCACCGAACCGGCGGCGCCCAGCACGGCGGCGTCCGCACCGAGCGTCGCCGGCCGGACGGTGACCGGCGACCAGGCCGCGGTCAGCACCCGGCGGGAGATCTCGGCGAGCACCGGTGACCGCAGCCACGGGGTGAGCGGGGCGTAACCGCCGCCGAGGACCACGGTGTCCAGGTCGAGCAGGTTCACCACGCTGGCGACCGCGACGCCGAGCGCGACGCCCGCCTCGTCCAGCGCGCGCAGTGCGTGCTCGGCACCGGCGCCGGCCAGCTCGGCGAGCCGGGTCGCGGCGGTGTCCGCCGGCAGGTCGGCCCCGGCCAGGCCGGCGGCGGCCAGGATGGCTTCCTGACCGGCGTACTGCTCCAGGCAGCCCCGCCCGCCGCATCGGCAGGGCCGCCCCTCGGGACGGATCGGGATGTGCCCGATCTCGCCGCTCCAGCCCCGGGCGCCCCGGAACAGGGCGCCGTCGAGCACGATCCCGGCGCCGATGCCGACCTCACCGGAGATGTGCAGGAAGCTGGCGGGCCCGGCGGGGCCGGCGTGCAGCTCGCCGAGCGCGGCCAGATTGGCTTCGTTGTCGACCACCAGCGGCGGTACGCCGTCGACCTGCTCGGTCAACGGCGGGTGCCCGGCGAGCACGGCCGGTACGGGCACGTCCCGCCAGCCCAGGTTCGGCGCCAGCCGCACCATGCCCGCGTCGTCGACCAGGCCGGGCACGGCGAGCGCCGCGCCGGCCAGGGTGAGGCCCTGCGCCGCGACGTCGGCGCGCGCCTGCCCGGCCAGCTCGACCAGCCGGGCGAGCGCGTCGGCGGGGGAGACCGGACGCAGGTCGGCGCGGTGCACGGTGTGGTGCCGGAGCTGGCCGGCCAGGTCCACCACGCAGACGGCGAGATAGTCGACGTTGACCTCCAGGCCGAGCCCGGCCGGGCCGTCGCCGGCCAGCACCAGGCCCCGGGCGGGGCGACCGGCCCCGGCGCGGGGGGCCGGTTCGGCCTCGGTGACCAGCCGACCGGTGATCAGGTCCTCGACCACCGCGGAGACGGTGGCCCGGGTGAGGCCGGTCTCGGCGGCCAGGTCGGCCCGGGACGGCGGGCGTTCGGCGGCCGCGATCCGGCCGAGCACCACGGCGAGGTTCAGCTCGCGCAGGCTGCCCTGACGGACCGCGCCGGCCGGGGCGGAGGTAGGCGTCACCCCTTGACACTGCCACAGGTCAAGCAAATAATTCAATCGCTGAACAAATAGTTGACCGCACCCCGGAGGCTGCCATGGCACCCCGTCCCACCCCCGCCGACAAGTTCTCCTTCGGGCTCTGGACCGTGGGCTGGCAGGCGCGCGATCCGTTCGGTGACGCCACCCGCCCGGAGCTGGACCCGGTCGAGGCGGTGCACCGGCTCGCCGAGCTCGGCGCGTACGGCATCACCTTCCACGACGACGACCTGATCCCGTTCGGCGTCGACGCCGCCACCCGCGACCAGCACATCGCCCGGTTCCGCAAGGCCCTCGACGAGACCGGCCTGGTGGTGCCGATGGTCACCACCAACCTCTTCACCCACCCGGTCTTCAAGGACGGCGGCTTCACCAGCAACGACCGCGAGGTTCGCCGCTACGCGCTGCGCAAGGTGCTGCGCAACGTCGACCTGGCCGCCGAGCTCGGTGCCAAGACCTTCGTGATGTGGGGCGGCCGGGAGGGCTCCGAGTACGACGTGGCCAAGGATGTGCGCGCCGCGCTGGAGCGCTACCGCGAGTCCGTCGACCTGCTCACCCAGTACGTCATCGACCGCGGCTACGACCTGCGCTTCGCGCTCGAGCCCAAGCCGAACGAGCCGCGCGGCGACATCCTGCTGCCCACCGTCGGGCACGCGCTGGCCTTCATCTCCACCCTGGCGCACCCCGAGCTGGTCGGCCTCAACCCGGAGGTCGGCCACGAGCAGATGGCCGGGCTGAACTACGCCCACGGCATCGCCCAGGCGCTCTGGCAGGGCAAGCTGTTCCACCTCGACCTCAACGGCCAGCGCGGCATCAAGTACGACCAGGACCTGGTCTTCGGCCACGGCGACCTGATGAACGCGTTCGCCCTGGTCGACCTGCTGGAGAACGGCGGCCCGGCGGGCGGGCCGGCGTACGACGGGCCGCGGCACTTCGACTACAAGCCGTCCCGGACCGAGGACATCGCGGGCGTGTGGGCGTCGGCCGAGGCGAACATGGCGACCTACCTGCTGCTCAAGGAGCGGGCCGCGGCGTTCCGCGCCGACCCGGAGGTGGTCGAGGCGCTCGCCGCCAGCAAGGTCGGCGAGCTGGCCGTGCCGACGCTCGGCGACGGTGAGAGCTACACCGAGCTGCTGGCCGACCGGTCCGCCTTCGAGGAGTTCGACGTGGACGCGGTCGCGGCCCGGGGCTTCGGCTTCGTCCGGCTCAACCAGCTCGCCGTCGAGCACCTGCTCGGCGCGCGCTGAGGCGGGTCACCATGCCGCTCGTCGCGGGGGTGGACTCGTCCACCCAGTCCAGCAAGGTGGTGATCCGGGACGCGGAGACCGGCGCCCTGGTCCGCGAGGGCCGGGCGCCGCACCCGGACGGCACCGAGGTTGATCCGGCAGCCTGGTGGACGGCCCTGCGGTCGGCGGTCGACGCCGCCGGCGGCCTGGCCGACGTGGCGGCCGTCTCGGTCGGCGGTCAGCAGCACGGCATGGTCGCGCTGGACCAGGACGGCGCGGTGGTCCGGCCCGCCCTGCTCTGGAACGACACCCGCTCCGCCGGTGCCGCCGCCGACCTGATCGAGGAGGCCGGCGGCGGCGAGGCGGGGCGGCGGTTCTGGGCCGAGGCGGTGGGCAGCGTGCCGGTGGCCAGCTTCACCGCCACCAAGCTGCGCTGGCTGGCCCGGCACGAGCCGGAGAACGCCGACCGGGTGGCCGCGGTCTGCCTGCCGCACGACTGGCTCACCTGGCGGCTGGCCGGGGCGGTCGACCTGGCCGGGCTCCGCACCGACCGAGGTGACGCCAGCGGCACCGGCTACTGGTCGCCGACGACCGGGGAATACCGGTTCGACCTGCTGGAGCAGGCCTTCGGCCGCCGTCTCCAGGTGCCGACCGTGCTCGGCCCGGCCGACCCGGCCGGGGAGCTGCACGTCGGCGCCCTGGCCGCCGACGGCGTGCCGGGCGGCTCCACCGGTGGTGGCGCGCTGCTCGGCCCGGGCACCGGCGACAACGCCGCCGCCGCGCTCGGCGTCGGCGCCGGCCCCGGTGACGTGGTGATCTCGATCGGCACCTCCGGGACGGTGTTCAGCGTCGCCGAGGGCCCGTCCGCCGACCCGACCGGCACGGTGGCCGGCTTCGCCGACGCCACCGGCCGGTTCCTGCCGCTGGTCGCCACGCTCAACGCGGCCCGGGTGCTCAACGCCGCCGCGTCGATGCTCGGGGTGAGCCTGGACGAGTTGGCCGAGCTGGCCCTCTCCGCGCCGGCCGGCGCGGAAGGGCTGGTGATGGTCCCCTACCTGGAGGGCGAGCGGACCCCGAACCGGCCGTCGGCCACCGGCGCGGTGCACGGGCTGACCCTGCGGACGTCCACCCCGGCGCATCTCGCCCGGGCGGCCGTCGAGGGCATGCTCTGCGCGCTCGCCGACGGGCTGGACGCCGTGATCGCACAGGGCGTGGCGGTCCGCCGGGTGATCCTGGTCGGTGGCGGGGCGCGGTCGGCCGCGGTGCGCCGGATCGCCCCGCAGGTCTTCGGCTGCCCCGTGGTGGTCCCACCGCCCGGCGAGTACGTCGCCGACGGGGCGGCTCGCCAGGCCGCCTGGGTCGCCCTGGGCGGCGCGGCGGCGCCGCAGTGGAGCCCGGCCGGCACCGAGAAGTACGACGCCGAGCCCGTACCCGCCGTCCGGGCCCGGTACGCCGAGGCCCGGGATCACGTGATCGACCGCTGAAGCGTCTCGTTATCGATCTGCAACGATAACTTTTGGTCATGAGCCCCCGGTCGGGACGACCGGGGGCTCTTCCGTAGGCGCAGCTCGCCGTCCGGATCGGCGGGCGGGATCAGGCGGTCGAACATCGAGGAGGGTGACTGCGCGCGACGCTGCCCGCCGTCCCACCATGATGGACGATCGGACGGGGCAGCGCGCTGCGCGTCCGGCTGACTACCGTTCGGTCACCCCAACGGGAGGAGTCGATGTGAAGCGTGTACCGGGAAGCAAACTGCGGGCATCCGTCGCGGCGCTCGCGCTGACGGCCGGCGGGATCGTCGCCGTCCAAGCCATCGCCGCGCCCGCCCAGGCCGGCTGCTACGAGAGCAACTACGGCTCGCCGGTGCAGGTCTACGTCGGCGGAGTCAAGCGCGGTGTGGAGCAACTGCGCTCGCCGGAGACCTGCAACCGCAACGGCGTCTACTACGGCAAGATCAGCGACACCTACACCGACGGCTCCTGCCTGGCCGTCCGCTACTACGACCCTGCCTACGTCGGGACGCAGGGCACCAGCTGCGACTCGGCTGGCTACAACTACACCTTCTGGGACCAGAACGGCAACGTCTGGGCCGACTTCCGCGGTCAGCTCACCGCCACCGGGGCGCTGAGCACCAACTACTACAACGGCGCCTACTGACCGGACGGTTGTGGGCCGGTTCGCCGCGCGGACCGGCCCACAACCAGCGAGTTGACAGGATGTGACATGAGAACGTCCAGGCTCGCCTGCGTGGGCCTCGTGGTCGCCCTCGCCGCCGGCTGCTCCTCCGCCGGGCCGGCGTCCGATACCGCGCCGGCGAAACCGGTGGAGAAGGTGATGGCCGAGGCGCTCGACCGGGGCGACGACAACCGGGACGAGACGCTCGCCTACTGGGACCAGGTGAACAGCGCGCTGGTCGGGTGCATGAAGGCGGAGGGCTACGACTACCAGCCCTTCATCGACCAGTGGGCGGTCGACCGCCGGATCGCTCTGGGGCTCACCCGCGAGCAGTTCGTGCGGCAGTACGGGTACGGGCTGACCACGCTGATCGACTACCTGCCGCCCGGCACCCGGCGGGTCGACCCGAACCGTAAGGCGCTGGCCGGGATGACCGGGGAGCAGGTCGGCGGCTGGCGTGGTCGGCTGGAGCGCTGCCGCAAGGAGACGGACGGACGGTTCGGGCCGGCGCCGAACGTCGCCAACCTCCGGCTCAGCCCCGAGCAGTCGGCGCGCAGTGACCGGATCTACGGCGCGGTCGACGCCGATGCCCGGGTCGTCCGGGCCGCCGAGGTGCGGCGCACCTGCCTGGAGGAGAAGGGCTTCGACAGTGGGGACGCCCGGTCGCTGCGGCTGTCGAAGGCGGCCGAGAAGTTCCGCGACGGCTTCGAGCGGGCCGTCGCCGAGGCCGAGGAGGCCGGACGGGACAGCGCGGCGCTGCGCCTCGCGGACGTCTTCACCGCCACGGAACTCGCCGAGCTCAAGCGGCTGCAGGAGCGGGAGATCGCCGAGGCGCGGCAGACCGAGCCCTGCCAGTGGCCGTACGACGACCTCTACAAGCAGGTCTACCGGGAGTACCTGGACAAGGCACTGGCCGGTGAGCTGTGACCGGAGCGGCTCGGCACCCGGTCCTGGCCCGGCTGGCGGCGCTGGGTCGCTCCGCGTCCGCGCGGCGCCCCGGTGCGCTCTCGACGCTGGTCGCGGTGGCGGTGCTGGCGGCGGCGGTCGGCTGGTGGGCGGGCCGAGCCATCCAGTCCCCGATGGAGGCCGCCCAGCACGCCGCGCCGCCTGAGGCGGGCGCGATCACGGTGCCGGTGGAGCGTCGGGTGATCGCCACCTCGGTCGTGGTCCGTGGCGCACTCGGGTTCGCCGAGCCGCAGGCGCTGACCGTGGACGCCGACCTCGGCGACGGCCGGCTCGGCAAGCTCGTGGTCACCGGCCGGGTGCCGAAGCCGGGCAGCAGCCTCGACGAGGGCGACGTGGCGCTCCAGATATCCGGCCGGCCGGTGATCCTGCTGGACGGGGCCATCCCGATGTACCGCACGTTGGCGCCCGGCAGTACCGGCCCGGACGTCCGCCAGCTGGAGCGGGCCCTGGCCCGGCTCGGCCACTTCACCGGGCTTCCGGACGACAGGTACGACGCCCGGACCTCGGCCGCTGTGGAACGGCTCTACCGGGCCGCCGGATACGAACCGGTCGGGCCGTCCGCGGAGCAGGAGCAGCAGGTGGCCGCGGCACGCGAACGGATCGCCGCGGCCGACGGCGCCCTTGACACCGCCCGGGCGGCGCTGCGCAGCGCCGAGCAGGGGCCACCGGCGTCGGAGCTCACCGTGGCCCGGGCCCGGGTGCGCAGCGCCGAGGCCGACGTCGAGGCCGCGATGCGGACGCGGGACGCGGCGATCGCCGACGGCGCCCCGGCGGCCACCATCGGTCGGCTCACGGCTGACGTGGAAGCGGCTCGGGTGGAGCTGGAGCTGGCCCGGGCCGACCTGGCCGAGCTGACCGGCTCCGCCGACGTGTCCGCCGCGCAGGCCGCGGTGACCGCCGCCGTCCGGCGCCAGGCCGAGGCGCGCAGCGCGCTGAGCCGGCTCCAGGCCGCCGTGGGGGTTCGCCTTCCCCGCGGCGAGGTGGCCTTCGTTCCGGCGCTGCCCCGGCGGGTGGACAAGGTGGAGACGGCCCTGGGGCGCGAGGCGAGCGGCACGGTGATGAGCCTGACGGCGGCGGCGCTGGAGGTGGTCAGCGGCATCTCGGGGGAGGAGCGAGGGCTGCTCAAGGTGGGGCAGCGCGCGCAGCTCGACGAGGGCGAGGGGGTCGCCACCTTCGCCGGGGAGGTGTCCCACGTCGCGGACAAGCCGGGCACGGGCGACACCCCCGACGGGCAGTACGAGCTGCGGATCAGGCCGGTCGGCGCCGTTCCGGCGGAGCTGCACGGCCGGGACGTGCGGATCCGGATCCCCATCTCCAGCACCGACGGCACGGTGCTCGCCGTGCCGCTGGCCGCCCTGATCACCGACGCCTCCGGCGCGGCCCGGGTACGGGTCTCCGACGCATCGGGCGGACGCGACGTGCCGGTGACCGTGGGCCTCTCCTCGGGTGGGTTCGCCGAGGTGCGGGCCACGGGCGGGGCGCTCGCCGAGGGTGACCTGGTCGTCGTCGGCGAGCGGTCGTGACACCCCTGGTCGAGCTGCGTGGCGTCAGCCGGGTCTTTCCCGCCGTCCGGCCGGTGACCGCGTTACGCCCCACGGACCTGACGATCCGGGCCGGCGAGTGGGTTGCCATCACCGGCCGCTCCGGCTCGGGCAAGTCGACGCTGTTGCAGATCCTCGGTCTGCTCGACCGTCCGACGTCGGGGTCGTACCGGCTCGACGGAGAGGACGTGTCGGGCCTCTCCGACCGGGCGCGCACCCGGCTGCGCTCCTCCCGCATCGGTTTCGTGTTCCAGAGCTTCCACCTGATGGCCCACCGGTCGGCGCTGGAGAACGTCACGGTCGCCCTGCTCTATCACGGCTGCCCTCGGCGGCAGCGGGTCGCGCGGGCGGCCGAGGCGCTGGACCGCGTCGGGCTCGCCGACCGGGCCGGCGCCATGCCGACGACGATGTCCGGCGGCGAACGGCAGCGGGTGGCAGTGGCCCGCGCGCTCTCCATCCACCCCCAGCTCCTCCTCGCCGACGAGCCGACCGGAAACCTCGACTCGGCGACGGCGGAGGAGGTGCTGTCGCTCTTTGTCCGGCTCAACGACGAGGGGCAGACGGTGCTCATGGTCACCCATGACGGGCAGGTCGCGGCGCGGGCCCGGCGCCGCGTGGAGATCACCGACGGGACCGTTCGCGAGGTGACGGTCGATGCGTGACCTCATCGGGGAGGCGTTGGCCGGCATACGGGCCCGGGTGCACCGCACGCTGCTGACCGCGCTGGGCGTGGTGGTGGGCATCGCCGCCCTGGTGGCGACCCTCGGTCTGGCCACCACCGCCGGTGCCCGCATCGTGTCGCACTTCGACGAGCTCGCCGCCACCTCGGTGACTGTGCTGCCGGCCAACGACGGCGGTCCGGAGCGAGCGCAGAGCGCCATCCCGTGGGACGCCCCGCAGCGTGTCGAGCGGCTGAACGGGGTGGTGGCGGCCGGGACGATGAGCACTCTGGATCTGCCCGGCACACCCGTCCGGGCGACCGCGGTGGTGGACCCGCTCGCCAGCGACGTCACCCAGCCGCCGCTGGTGGCGGCCTCGCCGGAACTCCTCGACGCGGTACGCGGGTCGCTGCTCGCCGGTCGCTGGTACGACCAGGGGCACAGTGACCGTCGGGACGGGGTCGTGGTGCTCGGCGGCCGGCTGGCGGCTCGGCTGCACCTGGCCGACGTGAGCCAGTCGCCCGCCGTCTTCGTCGGGGACCGCGCGTTCACCGTGATCGGTGTGCTGGGCACCGTGGAACGCGTACCCAGCCTGCTCGACGCGGTGATCCTGCCCGACGGCACGGCCCGTACCCGGTTCGGGCTGGCCGCCCCGCTCTCCGTAGTGGTGGAGACCGATGTCGGGGCGGCGGCGCTGGTCGCCGGCCAGGCCCCGCTCGCGCTGGCACCGCAGCAGCCGGATGCCCTGGTGGCGCAGCGCCCGCCGGAGCCGGAGGCCACCCGGGCGAAGGTCGCTGCCGACACCCAGGCGCTGTTCCTGGCGCTCGCGGCGGTCACGCTGGCCATCGGCGCGGTCGGCATCGCCAACACCATGCTGGTCTCGGTGCTGCAGCGGGTCGGGGAGATCGGGCTGCGGCGGAGTCTGGGTGCCACCCGTGGCTCCATCGCACTGCTGTTCATGCTCGAATCGGCGCTGGTCGGGCTCTTCGGTGGCGTCCTGGGCGCGGCGCTGGGCGTCCTCGCCGTGGTCGGGGTCGGCTACCTGCGGCAGTGGACGCCCGTCATGGAGCCGTGGCTGACCCCGGGCGGCGCGCTGCTGGGCGCCGTCGTGGGGCTGCTGGCGGGGATCTATCCCGCCTGGCGGGCGTCCCGGATCGAGCCGGTCGCCGCGCTGCGGGCGGACGGCTGATCCCCATGGCTCACCCGGACGCCGCGCCGCTGGCCGTCCGCGGAATGCCACCCGGGTAGGACATCGGCGTCCGGTTCTGGTTGGCTGCCGGTATGACCTTGACCCGGGGTGGGTTGGCGCGGGCCGGGGGCGGCAGCCGGGCGCACCGGCTGTACAGCGTGGTGGTGTTCGTGCTGCTCGCCTCGCTGGACAACGTGGCGATCGGGCTGGTCCCGCCGCTGTACGGGTCGATCGCCGACGCGTTCACCGTGCCGGAGCGGCTGCTCGGGCTGGTCACCGCGGTGAGTTTCCTGGTCAGCGCGGTGGCCGCGGTGGGCTGGGCGTACGTCGGCGACCGGGGCCACCGCAAGCCGCTGCTGATGGTCGGCACGCTGATCTGGGCGGCCGGGACCGGTGGCAGCGCGCTGGCCGGCAGCTACCTGACCTTCCTCGCCACGCAACTGATCGCGGCGATCGGCCTCGGCGCCGTCGGCTCGGTCGGCTTCTCGGTGGTCACCGACCTGATCTCGCCCCGCCGCCGCGGGCTGGTGATGAGCTTCTGGGGACTCTCCCAGGGGGTCGGCACCCTGGCCGGGACCCTGGTCGGCGGCCTGCTCGGCAGCACCGACTGGCGCCGGCCGTTCTGGGTGCTGACCGTGGTCGGCCTGGCCGCCACGCTGGCGTACCTGTTCACCTACGACATCCGGCGCGGGCAGAGCGAGCCGGAGCTGGCCGGCGCGCTCGCCGGCGGCGCCGACTACGACTACCGGATCCGCCGGGCCGATCTGCGTCGGATCCTGGACCGGCGGACCAACGTCTGGCTCATCCTCCAGGGGCTGACCGCGCAGGCCGCCTTCGGCTCGCTGGTCTGGCTGCCGGTGCTCTTCACCCAGCGAGCCGAGGACCAGGGCTACTCGGAGCCGACCGCGGTGGTGGTGGGCAGTGTCTTTGCCACCCTGTTCCAGCTCGGTGGGGTGTTCTCCATCGTGGGCGGGCTGGTCGGCGACAGCGTCCAGCGGCGTACGCCGCGCGGGCGGGGTCTGGTCGCGGCGGTCGGCATCCTCGTCGCGGTGCCGTTCTACCTGGTGCTCTTCTTCGTGCCGTTCCGCATCGACGTGCCCGACGGCGGGAGCACCGGGGCGGTGGTCGGTGCGGTGCTGTCCAGCGTCTTCACCGAGCCGACGGTCGGGCTCAGTCTGCTGACCGCGCTCGTCGCGCTGGCCCTCACCTCGGCCAACTCGCCGAACTGGTTCGCGCTGATCGCCGACGTGAACCCGCCCGAGCACCGGGGGACCGTCTACAGCCTCGGCAACCTGGTCAACGGTGTCGGTCGGGCAGCCGGCAACGGCCTGGTCACGGTGGCCTTCAACGGGCTGCGGGCGGCGTTCCCGCCACCGCTGAACTACGCCGTCGGGCTGGCCGCGTTCCAGCTCTTCTTCATCCCCACCGGCATCATGTACTGGCTGGCCTCGCGCACCTCGCCACGGGACATCACCGACGTGCACGACCTGCTGCACAGCCGCGCGGAGCGCCTGGAGGAGTGACGGGGCCCCGGGGAAGTCTCCCCGGGGCCCCGGTCGGGCGTCAGCCGCGGAACCAGACCGTCACGTCGGTGGGGACCGCGCCGTCGTCGGTCAGCGGGGCGCTGCTGTGCAGCAGCTCCGCGCCGGCCGGCAGCGGCACCGGCGCCGGGCCGAAGTTGGTCAGCACGGTCAGCCCGCCGTTGTCGAAGATGAGCACCTCATCGCCGGACTCCCGCCAGCGCAGCGTGCCCCGGCCCAGCTCGTGCTCGCGGCGCAGCCGCAGCGCGGTCCGGTACATCTCGTAGGTCGACCCCGGCGTCTCCCGCTGGCGGTCCAGGGCGTACTCGGCCCAGAGCGCCGGCTGCGGCAGCCAGCTCGCGTCGGTCGGCCCGAAGCCGTACGACGGCGCGTCGGCCTCCCACGGGATCGGCACCCGGCAGCCGTCCCGGCCGCGGTGGGTGTGCCCGCTGCGGAACCAGGTCGGGTCCTGGCGAGCCTCGTCCGGCATCGTGGTGTGCTCGGGCAGACCCAGCTCCTCACCCTGGTAGAGGTAGGCCGAGCCGGGCAGGCCCAGCATCAGCAGGGTGGCCGCCCGGGCCCGGCGCAGGCCGAGCGCCGCGTCCGGCTGCGGGTCGCCGATGCCGATGCCGTTCGGCCGGGGCGTGCCGACCGGCAGGCCGAGCCGGGACGCGTGCCGCACCACGTCGTGGTTGGAGAGCACCCAGGTGGTCGGGGCGCCGACCGCGTCGGTCGCCTCCAGCGAGCGGGTGATCACCGCGTACTGGGCCGGAGCGGACCAGGCGGCGAGCAGGTACTCGAAGTTGAACGCCTGGTGCATCTCGTCCGGGCGCACGTAGCGGGCCAGCCGCTCGGCCGGCTCCACCCAGGCCTCAGCGACCAGCACCCGCTCGCCGGGGTAGCTCTCCAGCACCCGGCGCCACTCCCGGTAGATCTCGTGCACGCCGTCCTGGTCCCACATCGGCGGGCGGGGCCGGTCGCCCTCGTTGCCGGAGAGGATCTCCTGCGGCTCCTGCCAGTCGGCCAGGTCGGCCTGCTTGATCAGGCCGTGCGCGACGTCCACCCGGAAGCCGTCCACGCCTCGGTCGAGCCAGAACCGGAGGATGTCCAGGAACTCCGCGCGCACCTCGGGGTTGTCCCAGTTCAGGTCCGGCTGGCCGGTGTCGAAGAGGTGCAGGTACCACTGGCCCGGCCGGCCGTCCGGGTCGACGGCGCGGGTCCAGGCCGGCCCGCCGAACACGCTCTGCCAGTCGTTCGGCGGCTGCTCGCCGTCCGGGCCGTTTCCGTCCCGGAAGATGTACCGGGCCCGCGCCGGGCTGCCCGGCTCGGCGGCGAGCGCCTCGCTGAACCAGCGGTGCGCGGACGAGGTGTGGTTGGGGACCAGGTCGACGATCACCCGCAGACCGCGCGAGTGGGCCTCGCCGATCAGCTTGTCCGCGTCCGGCAGCTGACCGAAGAGCGGGTCGACGTCCCGGTAGTCGGCAACGTCGTAGCCGGCGTCGGCCTGCGGCGACGGATAGAACGGCGAGAGCCAGACCGCGTCGATGCCCAACTCGACCAGGTGGTCGAGGCGGGCGGTGATGCCCGGCAGATCCCCGATCCCGTCCCCGTTCGAGTCGGCGAACGATCGTGGGTAGATCTGGTAGATGACCGCCTCGGTCCACCAGCCGGTGATCGGGTCACCGGTCGGACTCTGCTGCGTCAGGTTGGTGTTCAGGGTCTTCTCCCGAGTGTCGTGCGTGGGTGCGGGTGGATTCCCGGCGGCGGTGACGGGCAATCCGTTCAGTTTGCCCGGGGTGGTGCGGTCGATTCGCGCACGACCAGCCGAGTGGGCAGGATCACCGGCGGTGTCGGCGCGTCCGGCCTGCGCCCGCCGGTCGGCCCGGGTGTCCGGCCGGGGACCGGGTCGACCATGGGGCCGCCGAGCGGGTCGAGCAGCAGCCGGGCGGCCAGCCGGCCCTGCTCCGCCGCCGGCTGGGCGATGGTGCTCAGTCCGAGCACCCCGGCCAGGTCGTGGTCGTCGATGCCGATCACGCTGACGTCCTGCGGTACCCGCAGTCCGGCGTCGCGTAGCGCGGTCATCGCGCCCATCGCCATCTCGTCGCAGGCCGCCACGATCGCCGTCGGCGGTTCGCCCCGGGCCAGCAGCTCCGCGGCGGCCCGGTTGCCGCCGTCGATGGTGAACTGGGACTCGATGTCCAGGCTCGGGTCCGGCCGGATGCCGGCCGCCCGCAGCTCCGCCTGGTAGCCGCGGCGCCGGTCCAGGTGGGTGGTGTAGGCCAGCTCGTCGTCCGGGTCGCCGGAGATGTGCGCGATCCGCCGGTGCCCGAGGTCGAGCAGGTGCCGGGTGGCGGTCCGCGCGGCGGCCACGTCGTCGATCCGGACGCACGGCCAGCCCGGTACGACGGTGCCCGAACTGATCGTCACTCCGGGCACGTCCAGCGCGGCGAGGGCGGTCAGGTCGGCGGCCCGCAGCGGGGTGGCCACCAGGATGATGGCGTCCACCCGCTTGTGCAGGTTCGCCGTGCGCAGCACCCGCTGCCGGATCTGCTCCCGCCCGCCGAGATTGTGCAGCAGCAGGTCGTAGCCGGACTGGTGGAGGAAGTCCTCGACCGCCTCGACGACCGTGCTGAAGAACCACCGGGTGATCCGGGGGACCACCACGGCGACCGTGCCGGTCCGGCCGCCGGCGAGCCGCGACGCGCTCGGCGAGACGGCGTAGTCCAACTGCTCGGCGGCGGCGAGCACCCGGTGCCGGGTCGCCGCCGAGACCGTCGGGAGGCCGCGCAGCGCCCGCGAGACGGTGGCCGTGGAGACCCCGGCCAACCGGGCGACATCATCAATCCTGGTCACGGTTCCCCCGCTCCGCGTCCGCGCCCGCCGCCGCCCATTGCTGAACGGCGGCGGCGCGGGTCAGCCCTTGACGCTGCCGGCGAGCAGACCTCGCACGAAGAAGCGCTGCAGGGACAGGAACACGATCAGCGGTACGACGATCGAGACGAACGCGCCGGCGGTCAGCCGCTGCCACTCGTTGCCCCGGGTGCCGGCCATCTCGGCCAGCCGGACGGTGAGCGGAGCGGTCTCGTTGCCGCCGCCGGCGAAGATCAGCGCGACCAGCAGGTCGTTCCAGACCCAGAGGAACTGGAAGATGCCGAACGCGGCCAGCGCCGGGGTGATCAGCGGCAGCACGATGGTGCGGAAGATCTTCGGGTGGCTGGCACCGTCGACCCGGGCCGCCTCCATCAGGTCGCCGGGCAGCTGCGAGATGAAGTTGTGCAGCAGGAAGACGGCGAACGGGAGCGCGAAGCAGGTGTGCGCGAACCACACCTGGGCGAACTTCTGTTCGTCGACCAGGTCCCAGGCCGGCATCAGGGTGACGCCGGCGACGGTGACGCCGGTGGAGAAGAACTTCAGCAGCGGCACCAGGGCCATCTGCAGGGGCACGATCTGCAGCGCGAAGATCGCGATGTAGACCCAGTCCCGGCCGCGGAAGTTGATCCACGCCAGCGCGTACGCGGCCAGGGCCGCGAAGGCGAGCGGGAAGAGCACGGAGGGGATGGTGATCGCCAGCGAGTTGATGAAGTAGCTGGCGAGCTGCCCGGACGAGGCCGACCGCCCGAACAGGACCTCCTGGTAGTTCTCCAGGGTGAACTGCGGGTTGGTGAAGGCCGTCCACCAGCCGGTGGTCTTGATCTCGTCCTCGGGCCGCAGCGAGGAGAGGAAGAGGCCGAAGGTCGGGATGGTCCAGACCACCGCGATGACGATCGAGATGAGGGTCGCGGTGCGGCTGTTCAGCCGCTTGCGGACCCGCCCGGCGGTGGTCTTCGGTGCGTCGGTCTGCTGGGTGCCGGCGGCAATTGTGGGCGTGGCGGTGGTCATCTCAGCCCTCCCGCTGCTGACGGAGGTTGCGGATCTGGTAGATCACGACCGGGATGACCAGGATGAAGAGGAAGACCGCGAGTGCGGAGCCCTGCCCGTTCTGGCCGTACCGGAACGCCTGGTTGTACATCTCGTTGGCGATCACGCTGGTGTCGTAGTTGCCGTTGGTCGAGGTCCGGACGATGTCGAAGACCTTGAGCGTGGCGATCGAGAGGGTCACCACCACGACGATCAGCGCGGGGCGGATGCTCGGCATGGTGATCTGCCAGAACATCTGCCACGGGCTGACCCCGTCGAGGCGGGCGGCCTCCACGATGTCCGCGGGGATGGCCTTGATGGCGGCGGAGAGCACCACCATCGCGAAGCCGGCCTGGATCCAGACCATGATGACGATCAGCAGCAGCGTGTTCAGGGGTGACTCGAGCAGCCACTGCTTGGGCTCGCCGCCGAGGCTGACCACGATCTGGTTGAGCAGGCCGATCTGGTCGCCCTCGCCCCGGTAGGCGTAGACGAACTTCCAGATGATGCTCGCGCCGACGAAGGAGATGGCCATCGGCAGGAAGATCAGCGACTTGGCCACGGCCTCGAACCGGGCCTTGTCCACCAGGACGGCGTAGATCAGGCCGAACGCGGTCGCCACCAGCGGTACCAGGAGCACCCAGATCAGGGTGTTGACCAGCACCCGGACGATCGAGTCTTCGGAGAACATCCACCCGTAGTTACGCAAACCCACCCAGTTGTTGCTGCCTCCGTCCATGAAGGAGAGCAGCGTGGTGCGGATGGCCGGCACAACCAGGCCGACGGTGAGCAGCAGCAGCGTCGGCAGCAGGAAGAAGAGCGCGAAGGCGCCCTCCCGCTGCTTGCGCCTGCGGGGCAGCGGGGCTCCGCTCGCGGACGCGGCAACGAGCTGCGCCTCCCGCCGCCGGGCGAACCAGGCCGGCACCACGTCGAGTAGCAGGAGCAGACCGCCCACCACCGCGACGAAAGCGATCAGCCCGTACATCAGCATGAGGAACTTCGGCTGTTCCTCCGCGAAGTCGAACTCCATCGACCCTCCCAGGTCCGGATCCGCGGGTGGGCCGGTCCGCGTGCGCGGACCGGCCCACCGCTCAGATCACTTCCAGCTGTTCTCGATGCCCTGGAGCACCGTCGCGGTGTCCTTACCGTTGATCCACTCGACCATGCCCTTCCAGAACGTGCCCGCGCCGACCGCGGCCGGCATCAGGTCCGAGCCGTCGAAGCGGAAGACGCCGCTCTTGTCCTGCAGGATCTGGACCGAGAGCTTGTCGATCGGGCTGGCGACGTTGGCGATGTCCAGCTTGTTGTTCGCCGTGACCCAGTTGCCGAGCTTCGCGCGGCTGTTCACGTACTCGGCCGAGGCCAGGTAGGTCTGCACCGCCTGGACCTCGGGACGGTCGGCGTAGGCGACGACGAACTCGCCGGCACCCAGCACGGGCTTGCCCTTGGCCGAGTCGATGGCCGGGAAGTAGAACGCGAACGCGTCGCCGTCCTCGGCCACCTTGGTGCCGTCGGGGAACTGGTTGGCGTAGAACGACGCCTGCCGGTGCATGGCGCACTTGTTCGTGGTGATCGGCAGGCCGGCCTCACCGAAGGCGGTGGTGCCGATGCTCTTCACGCCGCCGAAGCCGCCGTTCATGTACTTCTCGCTCTTGAGGATGGTGCCGGCCTTGTCGACCGCCTCGACGACCCGCGGGTCGTTGAACGGGATGGCGTGGGTCGTCCACTGGTCGTAGACCTCGGGGCCCTGCGTGCGCAGCAGCACGTCCTCGATCCAGTCGGTGGCCGGCCAGCCGGTGGCGTCACCGGACTCGATGCCGGCGCACCACGGCTTGATGCCGCTGGCCGCGATCGTGTCGCTGAGCTTGATCATGTCGTCCCAGCTGGTCGGGACCGTCCAGCCCTTCTCCTTGAAGAGCTTCGGCGAGTACCAGACGAAGGACTTCACGTTGGCGCCGAGCGGCACGCCGTAGAGGGTGCCGTTGACGGTGCCGTACTTCAGCCAGTCGACCGGCAGGTTCTGCTCGGCCATCGCCTTGGTGTCGGCCCCGAGGGACTTCAGCTTGCCGGCGTCGGCGAACCGCTTGACCAGACCCGGCTGGGGTACGAACGCCAGGTCGGGCGCGTTGCCGCCGTCGACCCGGACGGGGAGCTGCGCCTCGAACTCGGCGTTGCCCTCATAGTCGATCTCGATGCCGGTGCAGTCGGTGAACTGCTCCCACGACCGCTCCAGCAGGTCGGCCTCCGCGTCGCGGATGGACGCGTAGATGGAGACCTTCTTGCCGTCGTTGCCGTCGTACTTCTCATATCCGGCACATTCCGCGGAGCCCGCGTTGTCGCTCTTCTTGTCGTCGCCGGTGCCGCAGGCCGTGGCGCTGAGCGCCAGCCCCAGTACGCCGGCGATCACGAAGGCCTGGCGTGGTCTGGTAAAGACCGCCATGCCGTCCTCCTTTCTAGCCGGCGCGGTCACGCTCTGACCTGCCGCCGGTCCGATGGGCGTGCCCATATGTAAGCGCTTGCATCTCCTGCGGTCCACCCCCTGCTGGACACGACCAAGTAACAATCCCGAAACCTCCGGGCCCCCCGATGGGCGCGCTCCCAGCCCAGACATCCGGCTCTTTCGATCGATGGAGATATCTGTCAGGCTAGAGCTGTCCCATCGAAGGATTTCGACATAGGAGGAGCTGGATGCGTAAGCGGTGGTTCAGCCTGATGGCGGCCAGCCTGCTGGCCGGCGTTGCCGTCCTGGTGCCCGCGGCACCGGCGATGGCCGCGCCGACCTTCAAGGTGCCGTTCCCGTGCGGCCAGACCTGGTCCGGCCAGACCCGCAGCAACCACAGCCCGGCGTACGCGGTGGACTTCAACCGGACCGACGACCTCGGTGACCCGGTGGTGGCCAGCGCGCCGGGCACCGTCGACCGGGTCACCGACCTCGGCGGCACCAGCTACGGCAAGTACGTCCGGATCTCCCACGCCGGCGGCTACCACACCTACTACGCCCACCTGAACGGCTTCAACGTCTCGGTCGGCCAGGCCGTCGGCTACGGGAAGGTGATCGGCTGGGTGGGCAGCACCGGCGGCTCGACCGGTCCGCACCTGCACTACGAGCAGCGCCTCAACGGCGGCGACATCCAGGTCCGGTTCAACGGCGCCCTCGCCCTCTACTGGGGCACGAGGAACTACACCAGCGACAACGGCTGCTCCTCGGGCGCCGGCTCGGGCACGGTCGACACCAGTGGCACCCCGCTGACCGTCCGCTCCGGGCCCGGCACCGGCTACGCCGCGGTCGACACCGTCGCCGACGGCACCCGGGTCACCATCCAGTGCCAGACCAGCGGCACCACGGTCACCGGCACCTACGGCACCAGCTCGATCTGGGACCGGATCGGCGCCGGCCGGTTCATCGCCGACGCCTACGTCTACACCGGCCACGACGGCTACATCCCGGGCGTGCCGCGCTGCTGAGAAGTCAACGGTGGGCTCGGTCGACCCGGTCGGGCCCACCGGCAGGCGGCGGCGTCAGCCGTTGAGCCGCCAGATCGCGAGGTCGAGCGCGGCGGCGAAGGTGACCCACGCCCGGTAGGGGAGCATGAGCGGGACCGCCACCCGGGAGACCCGGGCGCAGAGCGCCACCGTCGCGTCGACCGCCAGCCAGGGCAGGATGATCTCGGCGAACGCCAGCCCGTACCGGCCGGCGCCGAAGAAGAGCGGCGTCCAGGCCGCGTTGAGCACGAGCTGGACGATCCAGGCCCAGAGCGCCGGGCCCGGCCGGCCCGGACAGCAAGGCGCCGGGGTCGTCGTGCCCGGTGCTCCTGTCGGGAGGACGGAGACCGGACGCGACGACCCCGGCGGGTCCAGGTGTCACAACACGGGCGCCGGCGTCAATTGTTGAAGATGCTGACGCCAAACGGGCCGACCAGCAGCCCGACCACGATGAGGACGATGCCCCACAGAAGCTGCCGGCGGAACAGCGCCAGGATGCCGGCAACGACCAGTACGACCGCGAGAATCCAGAGAATCAGCTCCATGGCGATCAGATACCCGAGGCGCCGACGCGGGAAACCTGCTCGTGATCAAGCTGGTCGCCCAGGTGGAAGACGCTGTACGCCTGCTTGATCACCGGGTGCGCGACGTTGCGGACCCGCACCCCGCCCGGGGTGGTGCCGCGCTCCGTGCCGGCGTGCGCGTGCCCGTGCAGGGCCAGTGCGGTCGGTGCCGAGTCGATCGCCTGGCCGAGCTGGTACGAGCCGAGGAACGGGTAGATCTCCAGCGGCTCGCCGGCGAGCGTGTCCGGCACGGGGGAGTAGTGCGTCAACGCCACCAGCAGGTCGCAGTCGAGGCTGTGCAGGGCCTGGGCGAGCCGGTCAGCGCTGTCGGTGGTGGTCCGGACGAAGGACTTCATCTCCGGTTCGCCGAAGTCGCTGGCGCAGCGCCCGGCGAAACCACCGCCGAAGCCCTTCACCCCGGCGACGCCGAGCCGGCCGCCCGCACACTCGAGCACCACACCGGTCCCCTCCAGCACGGTGATGCCTGCGTCCTCCAACACCTTGACCACCTGCGGCACCTGGTCGCACTGGTGGTCGTGGTTGCCGAGCACGGTGATCACCGGCACCCCCAGCCCGCCGAACTCCTGGGCCACGCAGCGCGCCTCGGACTCGGTGCCGTGCCGGGTCAGGTCACCGGCGAGCAGCAGCGCGTCGGCGCAGTCGGGCAACTCCTCCAGGGCCGGCCGGAACCGGCCGACCACATCCTCGTCCAGATGCACATCGCCGACGGCAGCGATCCGGATCACCATGAACCTCCCTCAGGGCAGTTGCTCGATCTCCGTCGGCGCCTGGGCGCGGATCACCCCGATGTCGCTGGTGATCGGCACGTCCGGAAAGCGCTCGGAGACCCGGCGCAGGATCTCCTCGCGGCGGTGCGGGCTCTCCACCTCGCCGTAGAGCACCAGCCCGGTCTCCCGCCGGACCACGGTGATCCCCTGCTCGGCGACGGACGGATCCTCGGCCAGCAACCGGTGGATCTCCGCCTCGATGTACTCGTCGGGTGGTCCGACGCCGATGTCGCGGTGCTGGGTCACGATGTCCCCTTCTCTGCCGGGGTGCCGGAGTCCGGCACCACCTCCAGCCGGTCCAACAGCACCAGGAACGCCTCGGCGTACGGTGAGTGCTGCGTCTCCTTACGTACCCGTTCCCAGTCGATCTGCTCCCGCAGCGAGCGGGCCAGCGGCAGGCCACGGGCGAAGTCGCAGTAGTGCTGGGAGAAGCTGAGCAGCTTGTGCACCATCAGCTGGGTCGCGGAGAGCACCGGCATGTGGATCGCGTCGACCGGGCGGACCACGGTGTCGGCGAACGTCTCCTCGGTCACCGGGGTCTCGATCGGCCGGTGGATCAGGTCCACCATCCGCCCGTCGTCGTAGACCTTGACCAGCCAGTCCTCCGGCGGGCGCTCGGCGATGAAGCCCGCCTCCACCAGCGCCTCCAGGGCCTGCTCGACGTCGGCCTCACGGATGAGGAAGTCGACGTCGTGCTCGCTGGAGTGGCCGCCATGGGCGTAGACCGCGAAGCTCCCGCCGAGCGCGAACGGGATCTCGGACTGCTTGAGCACGGCGGCGACCTTCTTGAGGGTGTGCACGAGAGTCTCGTCCCCGCGCTCGGCCATCTGGGTCTCCCGTCGTCGTGAAACAGGCGGTTGGATTCCAACTCCCGTACCCGGCATTCCGGTCGGCCACACCTGTGCCGGTCGCGGGTGGGCGCGAACCGGGAGTAACGGGTTCATAACACCATGCCCGGAAGCGGCGGTCGGATAGCCTGTGCAAGGTGGTCAGATCAATGCGGACGCGACGCGGCCGAGCCCGGTTGCGCACCGTCGCTCTGATCGGCATCGACGGCTCGGGCAAGACCACCCAGGCGCACCGCCTCGCCGACGCGCTCACCGCCGCCGGCCGACCGGCCACCTACCATCGCAATGCCGGCGGCCGACGCTGGCTGGGTCGGCTCGCCCATCGACTGGGCCGGCCGGACGCCCAGCGGCTGGTCGGGCGGGACGGGCTGCTCGCGGTCGAGTCCGTGCTGCGCTGGATCGCCATCGCCGTCGCCCTGCTCAGCTGCCTGGTCACTGGCCGGACCGCGGTGATGGACCGCTACGCCGCCTGCCAGTACGCCAGCATCCGGGCCCACGGCGGGCACCGCTGGGAGCGGCTGGCCCGGGTCGGCTACCGGGTGTTCCCGCCGCCGCAGGTGACCTTCCTGCTCGCCGTCGACCCGACGGAGGCGTACCAGCGGATCGAGCGGCGCGGCACCGACCACGAGACGATGGGCTGGCTCACCGCCGCCGACACCGCCTACCGGGCGCTGCCGGAGTATCCGACCTTCGTGCTGGTCGACGCCGGCCGGCCGGCGGAGGAGGTCTCCCGGCAGATCCAGCGCCACCTGGCCGGGTGGCTGCCGTCGGGCGACCCGGAGCAGTGGACCGACAGCACCGGCCCGCCGCCCGACCTGGCGCCGGCGCCCGACCTGGCCCCGGCACCCGATCTGGCTCCGCCGCCACGGGCCACCGAGTCGGGCCGCCCCACGCCCGGGGTCGCCACGCCCTTCGCGGCCCAGGCCAGCCCGTAGCCCGCCCGTCGCGCGCTCGGCCCTGCCCGACGGCCCGGCCCCGCGCCGACCGGCCGCCGTCAGACGCGCCGACCGGCCGCAGGGCCCGGGAATCGTGCGTCGAAGCTCAGGCGCGGCCGTAGACCGGCACGGCCGCGCCGCTGGTCGGTGCCGACTCGTCGGAGGCCAGGAAGCGGATCACCGGGGCGATCTCGGCCGGGGCGACCCAGCGCGCATGGTCGGCGTCCGGTTGTGCGGCCCGGTTGGCCGGGGTGTCGATGACGCTGGGCAGCACCGTGTTGCAGCGCACCCCCGATCGGCGGTACTCCACCGCCACCGCGTTGGCGAAGGCGAGCACGGCCGCCTTGGCGGTGGCGTAGCCCGCCGCGCCGGGGAATGGCGCCAGCGCGGCGCGGGCGGAGACGCAGACGATCGCTCCGCCGCCGGCCGCGATCAGGTGCGGCAGCGCCGCCCGGGTGACCAGGTGGGTGGGGCGCAGATTGGCGGTGAACATCCGGTCGAACTCCTCGATCGGTGTCTCGTGCACCAGCCCGCCGCTGGCGTATCCGCCGACCAGGTTGACCACCGCGCGCAGCGGGGCCGCCGGGTCGCCGCTCGCGGCCTCGACCGCCCGGGCCGCGCCGGCCGGATCGGTGAGGTCGGCGACCAGCCGGACCACGTCGCCCGCCGGCGCAGTGGTCGACGCGCCCGCCCGCCCCGGGACGACCACCCGCCAGCCCGCCTCGCGGAAGGCGGCGGTGACCGCCTCGCCCAGCCCGCCCGTTCCGCCGGTGACCAGCACAGTGCGTTGCGCCATGGAGCACACGCTAGCGTCGCCGCCGACCCGCCGGTGCCCGGGTCGCCCGGCCGACGACGCCGGGACGTCCGATGCCGGCCTGCCGCATGGTCCGCCCGCCGACGCCGTACGGTTGGTCAGGCCTGGAAGTGCGCGTCTCCAGCCGCCGTCCGGGAGGCGGGAGCCGGCCCGGCGGCTGACGCGGCGACGCCGCTCGGGTGGCACGCTGTCCCGGAAGGTGGACCGGGTCGCCGGTGTTTTCTCCAACACGCGCAGTCATGGTTGACGCTCACGCCTCGTGAAAGTAAGTTTCATCCGTGGCGAAGAGTCCGAAGATTTCTGCGAGTCAGGAGCCCGGTGGGCTGATCGTCCACATCAGTGGCTTGCTCCCGTCGCTGTCGCCGGCCGAACAGCGGGTCGCCCGCCTGGTCGTCGCCAATCCGGCGGACGCGGCGCGCCGGACGATCACCGACCTCGCCACCGCAGCCGAGACCTCCGAGGCGACCGTCATCCGGTTCTGCCGCTCGGTCGGCATGGACGGCTACCCCCAGCTGCGCATCCGGCTCGCCGCCGAGGCCGCCCGCCGGGTCGAGCCGCCGGACGCGCGGGTGGTCGGTGGTGACATCCCGCCCGGGGCCGACCTCGCCCAGATCATCGCGACGATCGCCTTCAACGACGCGCGCGCCGTCGAGGAGACCGCCGAACAGCTCGACCCGGCCGTCTGCGAGCAGGTGGTCGACGCGATCGCCGGCGCCGGCCGGATCGACGTCTACGGCGCCGGCGCGAGCGGCTTCGTGGCCTCCGACTTCCAGCAGAAGCTGCACCGCATCGGCCGCACCGCCTTCTACTTCCCCGACGTGCACACCGCGCTGACCTCGGCCGCGCTGCTCGGCCGGGGGGACGTGGCGGTGGGCATCTCGCACACCGGCACCACCTCCGACGTGATCGAGGTGCTGGAGCAGGCCCGCGCCCGTGGCGCCGCCACCGTGGCGCTGACCAACTTCCCGCGGTCGCCGATAACCGAGGTGGCCGACCACGTGCTCACCACCGCCGCCCGGGAGACCACCTACCGCTCCGGGGCGATGGCGAGCCGGCTGGCCCAGCTCACCGTGGTCGACTGCCTCTTCGTCGGGGTCGCCGCGCGCAACCGTGCCCGGGCGAGAAAGGCCCTCGAGGTGACAGCCGAGGCCGTCCAGTCGCACCGGGTGGGTGGCGGACGGAGGCGGGCATGACGGCCGGCGCCGTGGAGCCGGACGAGGTGTCGTCACCCGCCGCGCCGGTCCGCCCGGTCGTCCGGGTGGGCGCCCCCACCGAACGCCGCAACCCGCTCAGCGTCGACCTCGACCTGATGTCGACCCGGGACGTCCTCGCCGCGATCAACGAGGCGGACCGGCGGGTGCCGGCCGCGGTCGCCGAGGTGCTGGACGAGATCGCCGCCACCGTCGACCTGGCCGTCGCCGCGTTGCGCGGCGGGCACCGGGTGCACTACTTCGGCGCCGGCACCTCCGGCCGGCTCGGGGTGCTCGACGCGGTCGAACTGGCCCCCACCTTCAACTCGCCCCGGGACTGGTTCTGCGCCCACCTGGCCGGCGGTCCGGACGCCATCTGGCGGGCCGTCGAGGACGCCGAGGACGACGATAGGGGCGGGGCGGCCGAAGCGGCCGAGTGCGTACGCGCCGGTGACCTGGTGGTCGGTCTGGCCGCCAGCGGACGCACCCCGTACGTCCTCGGGGCGCTCGCCGCGTCGCGCGCCAAGGGCGCCTCGACGGTGCTGCTCTGCGCCAATCCGGAGGCGGAGGCCGCCGGGTCGGTCGATGTCTTCATCGGGGTGGATACCGGACCTGAGGTGGTCACCGGGTCGACCCGGATGAAGGCGGGCACGGCGCAGAAGCTTGCGCTCAACGCGTTCTCCACCGCCGTGATGGTGCGTCTGGGCCGGGTCTACTCGAACCTCATGATCGACATGGTGGCCACCAACGCGAAACTTCGCGGGCGCATGATCTCGATCCTCGTGGAGGCGACCGGCTGCTCGGAGGAGGTTTCCCGGCGGGCCCTCAGCGAGGCGGACGGCGACCTGAAGACGGCCCTGGTCTCGCTGGTGTCCGGTGCCGAGGTGCCGGCCGCCCGCGCCGCGCTGGCCCGCTCGGCCGACCAGGTGCGGGGCGCGCTCGCCCTGCTCGCCTCCTGACGCCCCTTCGCCCGAATCCAGCGGCCCGGCGGACCCTCCGGGGAGCCGCCCAGGGGGCCCGGGGCGAGCGGGCATAGAACCCGGCTCCGGATTGTTCAACGGGGCGCGGGGTATTACCAACTCCGTGGATGAACCGACCCGTCCATCGGTGCGTATCAGGCAGTGACCAGGATCGCACCGGGCTGGTGACCCGGGTCGCTGTGCCCCACGACATCGCGATGTTGCCATATCAGGGGCGAACGGCGATCCGTCGACCCGCCGACCCGTTCGTGGTGCCCATCGGCGAGCCACCCGGCGGGGTGCTGACAGCAAACATGGACCGTGCTCTCAGCTACTACTCAGGCATTCGTGACACTTTCGACTCACGGCATGGAATCCCCGACACGTCTCAACTGTTGTGTAGGTGTCAGCACCGGGGGGCACAGCAGAAGTTTCGGGGAGCTGATGGACGTGGGGATGGCAAGGAACCGGGCAACCGGCGCGAGCGAGGGGACCGTGGGCAACGTGGACAAGAACATCGGCATGCGCACCGACGAGGTCGCCGAGGAGCGCGACCTGGTCGGCGTCTACCTGCACGAGATCTCCCGGACGCCACTGCTGGACGCCGCCAAGGAGGTCGATCTCTCCAAGGCGATCGAGGCCGGCCTCTACGCCGAGCACCTGCTCGACGAGGACCGCGTCCCCGCCGGTGTCGACCGGGACGACCTGGAGCGGCTGGTCGTCGAGGGTGAGCGGGCGAAGGACCTCTTCATCCGCGCCAACCTGCGACTGGTCGTGTCGATCGCCCGCCGCTACGTGCGGTCGGGGATGCCCATGCTGGACCTGATCCAGGAGGGCAACACCGGCCTGGTCCGGGCGGTCGAGAAGTTCGACTACGAGCGTGGCTACAAGTTCTCCACCTACGCGACCTGGTGGATCCGCCAGGCGATCAGCCGGGCGATCGCGCAGCAGGAGCGCACCGTCCGACTGCCGGTGCACCTGGTGGAGGACGTCAACCGGATGCGCAACGTGGCCCGCCAGCTCACCCGTGAGCTGGGTGCCGACCCGGAGCCGGAGCAGATCGCGGCGTCGCTCGGCGTCACCGTCGAGCGGGTCAACGAGCTGGTCCGCTGGTCGCAGGACACGGTGTCGCTGGACACCCCGGTCGGCGACGACGGGGACACCAACCTCGGCGACCTGGTCGCCGACAGCGACGCCCCGTCGCCGGAGGACATCGTCCTGACCGGGCTGGAGCGGCAGCGCATCGAGGGTCTGCTCAACCACCTCGACGACCGTTCGGCCGGCATCATGCGGGCTCGCTACGGGCTGGAGGACGGCCGCGAGCACTCCCTCACCGAGGTCGCGTCGCGGTTCTCGCTCTCCCGGGAGCGGATCCGTCAGCTGGAGATCCAGGCCCTCGGGCGGCTCCGTGAGCTGGCCCGGGCAGAGGGGCTGCAGGCAGCCTGAGCTGGTAGTAACACGGCGAACGGCCGGCGTCCGATAGGGGGACGCCGGCCGTTCGCCGTCTGGCGGGGCACCCGCCGCGTGGTTCGCTCAGCGCACCCGGCCGTAGCCCTGGATGGACATCATGTTCATGCCCCGCTTGAGCACGTTGCGCCCGGCGCTGGGCGCGTCGATCACCTGGCCGCCGCCGACGTAGAGGGCGACGTGCCCGAGCCCGCTGTAGAAGACCAGATCGCCGGGGCGCAGCTCGCCGCGACTGATGCGGCTGGTCGCGCCCCACTGCATCCGGGCGTTGTGCGGCAGGGACTTGCCGGCCGCCCGCCACGCCGCCAAAGTCAGGCCGGAGCAGTCGTAGCCGTTCGGGCCTTCACCGCCCCAGGAGTAGGGCTTGCCGACGGCGCCGTAGGCGTACCGGACCGCGACGCCGGCCTGACCGGAGATCGCGGGAGCGTCCCGGCCGGCGTCCGGCCGGGCGGCGGGCGCCTCGGTGGCCCGCCCGTACGCCTGACGGCGCAGCTCGTAGAGGCGCGCCAGGTCCCGTTCGATCCGGGTCTTCGCGGACTTCAGCTCGCGGGCCTGGGCGGCCTGCTGGGCCAGCACCATTCTCAGTCGGCCTCGCTCCTCGAGCAGCGCGCGCTGGCTCTCGGTGAAGCCGTCGATCTGCTCCTGCCGCTGCTTGGTCAGCTGGTCGATGGTGCCGAGCCGGTCGAGCAGGGCGGCCGAACCGCCGGGGCGCAGCAGCGCGTCCGCGGTGCGCAGGCCGCCGGTCTTGTACGCGGTCGCGGCGAGTGCGGCGACGTCGGCCCGGTTCTGCTCGGTCTGCTTCTCGAGCGGGCCGATGCGGGCCTGTAATCGGGCCACCGAAGTCTTGTTGTCCTTGATCTCCTCGGTGAGCTTGTTGTACGACTCGACGACCCGCTCCAGTTGGGCCGACGACTTCTCGATCCGCTGGGTCAGGTCGGCGGGGGACGGTTCGGCGTGGGCCGCCGCCGCCGGGGCGATCAGCGCGGCCGACAGGCCGGTGAGCGCCAGAGTTCGCAGCAGTGTTCTCAGGGATGACAAGAGCGGAAGGCCCCTCTCCCACGGCCGCCGGTGGCTGCTCTCGCCCTCGACGGCACCGGTCCGGGGCCCTCCGGATGGCGGGCGCTGGGCCGGCCGGCCCGATCAACTTAACCCGGGACGGGTGTGATCCGCAGTGGAAGTCGGGGCGAATGTTGGCAAAGTGGCGGAAAGTGAAGGGTGTGTCGGGTGACCCACCGTGATCACCAACGAGGCGACCGCTCGGCGGGTGCGCCAAGGTTGCGGCATTTGATAGGACAGTGGCTTTCGTCGTTCTGGGCGTATGCCGCCGGATAGCAGCCCGCCATAACCGATAAAGACGGAAATGGATTCCCTTTCCCGGCAATGTCCCGTCGCTCCCGTGGCGGCGCT
The DNA here is from genome assembly GCF_040649635.1 of Micromonospora sp. NPDC048909. Taxonomy (NCBI): domain Bacteria; kingdom Bacillati; phylum Actinomycetota; class Actinomycetes; order Micromonosporales; family Micromonosporaceae; genus Micromonospora; species Micromonospora sp. NPDC048909. Next base: position 521,220 of record NZ_JBEZFU010000003.1, read on the forward strand.
GTCCGCTATTTGGCCGTACGCGCTGGCAGGGCCGCAACACAATGAAGCGCGAGCCGGGAATCCCGTCGACCGGCATTGATGCCTCAGACCGCGGCGGGGCCGACCCGGCGGACCGCCGTGGGAGGGACCGTGAATCCTGAAGGAGCCACCACGCGAGCGCGGCGTTCACCGAGGGTGACCGGCGCGAAGACCACGCTGCTCTACGCCCGTCCCGGCATCATCGTGACCATCGACCGGTTCACCGTCGGTCGCAACACCTTCCGGGTCGCCGAGTTGACGCACCTGCGCAGCACCCGCGGTCCGCACGACCGGGTCGCCGTCCGCGCCTTCGCCACCAGCGCGGTCACCATCAGTGCCGTCGGGTTGCTGCTCGGCTTCACCGGTGGCCTGCAACGGCTCACCGCCGGCGCGTACCTGATCCTCGGGGCGGTGCTGCTGGTGCCGGGCCTGCTCGTGCTGGCCGGCGACCGCTGGCGGCCGCCGGCGTACGAGCTGTGGGGGATGTACGGCGGCGAGGAGGTGCTGCTGTTCAGCGCCGACGACGAGCGCCAGTTCGGCCAGGTGACCCGGGCTCTGGTGCGAGCCCGGGAGATGAACCGGTACGGCGGGTGGAGCGAGCCCCTCGCCTCGACCGACCCCTGGCGGCCGAGCCGCTGACCGGTCGACGCCGGCCAGGCCGACCCCGGCCGGCGTCGACCGGCCAGCAGAAGCCAACGGCGAGGATCGGGCGGACGGCTCAGCCGGCGACCGGCTCCGGGGTGCGCTCGGCGGGACGGTCGAGCCAACCGGTCACCCGGCGCTCGGCGTAGAAGGAGACGAACGGCACGGTGCCGGCCAGCATCACGGCGAGCATCCGCTTCAACGGCCAGTCCGCCCGGCGGGACAGGTCGAACGCGGCCACCAGGTAGACCATGTAGAGGAAGCCGTGCGCCGGGCCGACCGTCTCCACCACCACCGCGTTGTCGAACAGGTACTTCAGCGGCATGCCGATCACGACCAGCAGGATCAGCACCACGCCCACGATCCAGGCGATCACGCGGTACCGGGTAAGGGCTGCGCCCACCTCTGTCCGTCCTTCCCGAGCCCGGCTCAGCCGGGATAGTCACCGGGCTTCGCGCCCGGATTGGCGTTCAACCATGACAGGTAGCGGTTGTAGGCGGCCAGGTCGGTGTCCTCCACGCCGTCCGCCGCGGCCGGCACCCGGGCCACCCGGACCGGCCGGCGAACCACCGGTCGGGTCGCGGACCCCGCCGCCCCGCCGCCCGGTCGCGCCCCGACGACCTCGGCCGGCTCCGCGTCGGCCGGCTCCGTCGGCGCGACGTCACCGCGCAGGGTGTGGCGCAACTCACGCCACCAGACGAAGACCACGAACCCCGCGAAGATCGGCCATTCGAAGGCGTACGCCCAGCTGAGCGTGTTGCCCGAGGCGGCCCGGCTGATCTGCCACCAGCCCAGGCCGAGGAACGCGACGACCAGCACGACCGTGGCCACGTGGCGCACGATCCACGCCGGGGTCCAGAGCCGCTTCATGGCATCGAGGGTACCGGGAGGGACGGCGCTCTCCGACGCGGTGTCGTAGTTGTCGGACGATCAAACGGGTTTGCTGGCACCCGATGTGGGCATCCGTCTAGATGCCAGCCCAAACGAGACCAGGGGGGCGACGATGACCGGATCAGTGCGACAGGACGGGTACCCGTCGAGCGGCGGTACGGACGCCAGCCCGGAGCAGCGGATGCCTGAGTGGAGCGGCGACCACCTGGCCGACCCGACCACCACCGGACTCGACGTGGACGGTGACCTCGGTGTCGACCCGGCCGAGCTGACCGACGAGGACCTGATCCGCGAGATGCACAGCCTGCACCGCACGCGGCTGGACACGCTGCGGCACGCCTCCGACTCCGCGCTCGCCAACCACCTGCGCCGCACCGCCGAGCTGGAGACCGAGTACCTGGCCCGGCACCCGGGGCGGGAGGTCGACCCGAGCCGGCTGCGGGACGAGTGATGGCGGCACACGCCGAGCGCGGGATGTCCGCGCCGCCGGAGGTCGTCTTCAACACCGCGACCGACCCGGACCGGGCGTCCGCGTGGCTGCCCCCGGCGCTGCGCACGGACGGCGCGCCGACCCCGGAGATCGCCGGCGAGGAGCTGCGCGCCACCTGGAGCGCACCCGATCCCTCGGACCTCACGGCCGAGATCCGGGTGGACCCGGAGGACTCCGGCGGCGCGCGGATCCGGTTCGACCTCGCCGGTGCGAACGGGGGAGGGGACCACGACCGGCTGGCCGCGGAGGCGCTGGACAGCCTCGCCCGCGAGGTGGCCGACAACCTCCAGGCCGGCTGAGTCGCGCCGGCGACCCCGGATCGCGCCAACCCCGAACGGCAGGCCTGGTGCGGGCCGGCCGGACCGGGTGGTGATCCCCCGCACGAGAACGAGGAGACCGGTGACCGACAGTGGTTTGAGGCAGAAGGTGGCGCGACTGCGCCAGGCGTACGCGCCACACGAGCACCGGCCGCTCGGCGGCTACCTGGTCGCGATGGGCACCTATGCCGGGGTCGCCGGGGCGCTCGCCGGTCTGGTGCGGTTGACCGGCCGGCCGGTGCCCGAGCGTCCGGCGCCCTCCGACGTGGTGCTGCTGTCGATCGCCACGCACAAGCTCAGCCGGCTGCTGAGCAAGGACGCGGTGACCAGCCCGCTGCGTGCCCCGTTCACCCGCTACGACCGGCCGATCGGCAGCGGCGAGGTGATGGAGCAGGTCCGCGACTCCGACAGCTCCACCCGGCACGCGATCGGGGAGCTGCTGAGCTGCCCGTTCTGCCTGGCGGTCTGGGTAGCCACCGGGCTCACCGGCGGGCTGGTGCTCGCGCCACGGCTGACCCGTCTGGTGGCCACCGCGCTGACCGCGGTGGCCGCGTCCGATTTCCTCCAGATGGCGTACGCGGTGTCCCAGCAGGCCGCCGAGGGCGGCGGGCACGACAAGGACTGATGCGAGGACGAGTAAGGGGCCGGCGGATGCCGGCCCCTTACTCGCGCCAGTCGGCGTCAGGTCGGTGTGGTGCCGTGGTCCTCGCCGGCCCAGCCACGGGCGGCCTCCGGCTCGCGCTCGCCCTCGTCGTCCCCGGTGATCACCTCGCGGTCCACCGCGGTGCGGTCGTGCTCGTTCGCGAAGTCCGGCTCGGGCAGGGTGTCGACGCCCTCCGGGGGCTGACCCAGCGCCGGCACCTTCTCGTGCTGCTCCTCATGGTGGGACATCTCGTTCTCCTCTCGCCGGGGGTCAGGTGACCGATCCGCCGAGCAGGTCCGCCGCCTCGTCCACCGAGTACTCGCCCTCGGGGAGCGCGGCGATCCGGGCGAGCCAGTCGGCGGGGAGCTCCGCGGCCACCGCCCGGCGGTAGATGTTGCCCTGACTGATCCGCTCCTGGCCGTGGTAGAGATCCTCGAGCAGGTCGTCGAGACGCCGGGCGTCCGTCGTCTGGTCGGTCACGGGTGCGTCGTCGGTCACGGCGATCAGCTACCCGTGCCGGAATCGGTCAAACGTCGCCGGCCCCGGCCCGGAGCTGGGCGGAACGCCAGACGGCGCCCCGGCCGGATGGCCGGGGCGCCGCTGGTGTCGGTGTGCAGGTCGCCTCTCGGCGAGTGGCTCGACGCGGCTCCAGCCGAACGGTTTTCCGCGAAGGCAATTGGGTGAGGCCCGGGGACACTGGACACACCGACACCTCACACAACCCACCGACCCCCGCCGCTCTTCCGCCCCGACCTGTGCCCCCGCTCACACCCGTCCCGGCCCCACCACGGGCCGGGACGAGGGGAGGGGGCCTGCGGATCAGGCGGGTGCGGGGAGGGTGGCGCGACGGGCGCGGACGGCGACGGCGAGCTGGTCGAGCACCTCCTCGGTGGTGTCCCAGCCCATGCAGGCGTCGGTCACCGACTTGCCGTACTCCAGCTCCCGGGTCGGGTCCAGGTCCTGCCGGCCGGGCTGCAGGAAGCTCTCCAGCATGATGCCGACGATGCCGCGCTGCCCGGCCGCGAGCTGGGCGGCCACGTCGGCCGCGACGAGCGGCTGGTTGCGGTGGTCCTTGCCGCTGTTGGCGTGGCTGGCGTCGATGACCACCCGCTCCGGCAGATCGGCGGCCCGCAGCAGGTCGAGGGCCCCGGCCACCGACTCCGCGTCGTAGTTCGGCCGGCCGCCACCGCCGCGGAGCACCAGGTGCCCGTCGGCGTTACCGCGGGTGTGCATGATCGCCGGCGTGCCGGAGAAGTCGATACCGGGGAAGACGTGCGGTACGCCGGCAGCCCGGATCGCGTCCACCGCGGTGCCGATGCTCCCGTCCGGGCGGTTCTTCATGCCGATCGGCATGGAGAGCCCCGAGGCGAGCTGCCGGTGCACCTGGCTCTCCACCGTCCGGGCGCCGATCGCGCCCCAGCCCACGGCGTCCGCGATGTACTGCGGGGTGATCGGGTCGAGGAACTCGCAGCCCACCGGCAGGCCGAGGCGCAGCACGTCGAGCAGGAGCGCGCGGGCCATCCGCAGGCCGGTGTTGACGTCGCCGGAACCGTCCAGCCCGGGGTCGTTGATCAGGCCCTTCCAGCCGACCGTGGAGCGGGGCTTCTCGAAGTAGACCCGCATGACGACCAGCAGGTCGTCGGCGACCCGGTCGGCCGCCGCGCGCAGCCGTCGGGCGTAGTCCAGGGCGGCGGCCGGGTCGTGCACCGAGCACGGGCCGACCACCACCAGCAGGCGGTCGTCGGCGCGGTCGAGCACCCGGCCGACAGCGCGCCGGCCGGTCAGTACGGCCGAGGCGAGCGTGTCGTCCAGGGGCAGTTCGTGGTGCAACAGGGCCGGGGTGGTCAACGGCACGACACGGTCGATCCGTTGGTCGCTGACCCGATCGGTCTCCGGGGTCGTCACGGTGGGAATCCTTCCGCCGACCGCGCCCGGGGCCGGTGCCCGGGTCGAGCCGGCTGCTCGTACGCAAAAGGGCAGGAACCCAAGTCCCTGCCCAGCCGGCTCGAAGAAAGGTGACGTCAGTTCATGGTGAAGTCACCGGCTCCTCCAGCCGGCTGCCTAAACCATCGATACGACCGCGTCACGAGGCCAAGCGTACCCGACGGGCCGGCGCGGATCATCCGGACGCCGCGGCAGCCCCGATCGGCCGGGCCCGGCCGGGTCGACCGATCTCGGGCGTGCGGGCGGTGGGGCGGGGGTATGAGGGGTGCCATGACTGACGAGCAGAGCGACCAGGACCGCGTGGAGTCCCGCGCCCACCTGCTGCCGGAGGAGGCGGCGGTGGGCAGCGACGACGCGGAGGCGCAGGCGGAGGCGATCCTCACCGAATCCGACCTGCGGGAGGACCGGAACCTCGCGCCGGACACCGTCCTGGAGCACCGGACCTCGGATCAGACGGTGGCGCCCAACGAGCCGCCGGACTGAACGTCGGCGCCGCGCGCCCGGCGGGAGCCCCGGTAGGTCTGCCCCCGCAGCCATGCCAGCGGCCCGGCGGCCCGCAGCCCGGCCGGCAGGTTGCCGATCGGGTCGAAGGCCAGCGTGGCGTCCTGCCGGGCACTGAGCTGGGTGCCGATGCTGACCTGACCGAACGGCCGCCACGGCCCCACGGCGGAGGCCACCGCGAGCACCAGGCGGGGCTCGTCCGTCCGGGTGGCGGCGGCCACCGCGGTCAGGCTGCGGCCCAGGTCGGCCGATTCCGGGTCGGCCAGCGCGGCCAGCCAGAGCCGCTGCCGGCCGGCGTGCAGCGGCATGATCGTGCTGTACGTCCCGGCGAAACGCCGCCGGGGCAGCGGCATGGCCCGCAGCACCGGCGGCGCGCCGCTGGAGCTGACCAGCAGGTCGAACGGGCGGCCGTCGTCGGGGTGCAGCCGGACCGCCAGGCCGAGCACGTCCGGCCAGCTCCCGGGCGTGGAGACGCCCTTGGAGAGCCGGACGGTCGCCGGGTAGCGGCCCGGCTCGTCGAGCAGGGCGACTCCGGTCGGCGGGCCGGCCGTACCCCAGATCGTCACCTCGCCGGCGAACGAACGTCCGGCCGGATGGAAGAGCCGGGCCCGCCGCAGGCGGGTCAGGACGGCGGCGGCGTGGCTGACGGCGGCACCCGCGCGCGTCACGGCAACGGGCGGGTTGGGGCGTGCGACGGGCGCGGGCATGCCCCTGCGGTACCCCGACCGGACCGGTCGATGCCCCGCCCGCCCGCCCGCCCGGCCGTCGCCCCCGCCCCGGCTCGCCCGGCGGCCGCACGTCACCTTTGCGCCCGCGAGATCGGATAGCGTCGTGCCATGCCCGACAGCGGTTACCCCTGGCCCATCGAGACGACCCGACTCGCCAACGGCCTGCGTGTGGTGGTGAGCGAGGACCGCACGGCCCCGGCGGTCGCGGTCAACCTCTGGTACGACGTCGGCTCCCGGCACGAGCCGGCGGGGCAGAGCGGCTTCGCCCACCTCTTCGAACACCTGATGTTCGAGGGCTCGGTGAACGTCGCGAAGACCGAGCACATGAAGCTGATCCAGGGCTCCGGCGGCTCGCTCAACGCCACCACCAACCCCGACCGGACCAACTACTTCGAGACGGTCCCGGCCGAACACCTGGAGCTGGCGCTCTGGCTGGAGGCCGACCGGATGGGCGGTTTGGTCCCGGCGCTGACCCAGGAGACCCTCGACAACCAGCGCGACGTGGTCAAGAACGAGCGCCGGCAGCGCTACGAGAACGTGCCCTACGGCGACGCCTGGCTGCGGCTGCTGCCGCTGCTCTACCCGCCCGGCCATCCCTACCACCACGCCACGATCGGGTCGATGGCCGACCTGAACGCCGCCGACCTGGCCACCTTCCAGGCGTTCCACCAGACCTACTACGCGCCGAACAACGCCGTGCTGACCGTGGTCGGCGACGCCTCCGCCGCCGAGGTCTTCGCGCTGGCCGACAAGTACTTCGGCGCGCTCCCGGCGCGGGCCGACATCCCCGCCGCGCCGGACGGCCGGAGCGTGCCGGCCACCGGGCGACCGGCGGTGGAGACGGTGACCGCCGACGTGCCGGCCCCCCGGGTCTACGTCGCGCACCGCACCTACCCGTTCGGCAGTCCCGGCTACGACGTGCTCACCGTGCTGGCCACGGTGCTCGGCAGCGGCCGGGGCAGCCGGCTCTACCAGCGGCTCGCCGACGGCGAGCGGCTCGCCCAGCCGGACCTGGTCGGGGCGTACGGGGTGGACCTGGCGCACGCGCCGGCGCCGCTGATCGCCACCGCCACCGCCCGGCCCGGGGTGAGCGCCGAACGGCTGTCCGAGGGGCTGCACGCGGTGGTCGACGAGCTGGCCAGTGTGCCGGTCACCGCCACCGAGCTGGACCGCGCTAAGGCCCTGCTCAGCACCGCCTGGTGGCGACAGATGTCCACGGTGGACGGCCGGGCGGACACGCTCGGCCGGTACGCGACCCAGTTCGGCGATCCGGCCGCCGCCGCCGAGCGCCTGCCGGCCTGGCTCGCGGTGACCGCCGAGCAGATCGCCGAAGCTGCCGTCGAGGTGCTCGCCGCCGACGATCGGGTGACCCTGACCTACCTCGCCGAGGAGAAGCCATGACGCTGATCGCCGTCCGCCCCGGCCCGGGCGCCGCCCGCCCGTACCGGTTCCCGCCGGTGGTCCGCCGTGCCGTGGCCGGCGGTCAGGTCGTCGCCGCACACCTGCCGGGGCAGAACCTCGCGGTCGCGCTGCTGCTGCTCGACGCCGGCGCCGGGCGCGAGCCCACCGGCAAGGAGGGCCTCGGCGGGGTGCTCGCCAAGGCCCTGGAGGAGGGGACCGCCCAGCGGGACGCGGCCGCGTACGCGCTCGCCGTGGAGGGGCTCGGCACCGAGCTGGTGGCCGGGCTGGACTGGGACTCGTTCCAGGTCAGCGTGCAGGTGCCGGTGGACCGGCTGAGCGCCGCCGTGGAGCTGCTGGCCGAGGCGGTCCGCACCCCCCGGCTCGACTCCGCCGACGTGCGCCGGGTCCGTGACGACGAGGCCACCGCGCTGCGGATGGACTGGGCCAACCCGGGACCGCGGGCCGACGCGGCGCTGCGCGCCGACCTGTTCGGCGCGGAGAACCGCTGGGGCCGGCCGATGTACGGCGACCCGGACTCGGTCGCCGGCCTGGACGTCGAGGACGTCACCGTCTTCCACTCCGAGTGGTTCATCCGTCCCGGCACCCTGATCGTCGCCGGCGACCTGGAGCGCATCGACCTGGAAGCGCTCGGCGCTGCCGCGTTCGCCGGGACCGGCGGTGGCCCGGTCGAGCGGGGCGGCCCGATCGAGGTGCCGCCGCACAGCGGTCGGCGGATCATCCTGGTCGACCGGCCCGGCTCGGTGCAGTCCACGCTGCGTCTCGGGCATCCGTCCCCGCACCGCGCCCACCCCGACCACGTGCCGATGAGCCTCGCCGGGACGGTGCTCGGCGGCGCGTTCACCTCCCGGCTCAACCACCTGATCCGTGAGGTGCGCGGCTACACGTACGGGATCCGCGGCGACTTCGCCTCGTCCCGGCGGTTCGGGCGGTTCGCGGTCAGCTCCGGGGTGCAGACCGCGGTCACCGCGCCGGCGCTGGTGGAGGCGGTCGGTGAGATCGCCCGTACCCGCACCGGCGGGGTGACAGAGGACGAGCTGGCGGTGGCCCGGTCCTGGCGGGCCGGGCAGCTGTCCGTGGAGCTGCAGAGCCCGCGGGCGATCGCCGCCGCGCTCAGCACCCTGGTGGTGCACGACCTCCCGGACGACTACCACGCCCAGCTGCGCGCGGCGCTGCTCGCCGCCGATGTCGACCAGGTCAGTGCCGCGGCCGCCAGCCACCTGCACCCGGAGTCGCTCACCCTGGTCGTGGAGGGCGACGCCGCGGTGATCCGGGACGAGCTGGCCGCCACCGGCCTCGGGGAGATCATCGACGCCCCCTGACCGTCCGGCGTCCGGCCTGACCGTCCGGCGTCGGTTGATCGACCTCCGGTTCGCCGAAGTGGGGGTGTCCGACTGGGTCGGATACCGCGATATCGGCGATTCTGTGTCGATCACGCCGGCGCGGGGCGGCCGCGCCAGCCGCCGGGAAGGCGTGGCCGCCGGGAAGGCGTGGCCGGCGGGAAGTGTGACGCGGGTCGCGGTCGAGGCACGGTGCTGGCGTGGAGGGCCTCCGGAGCGGACGCCGGTCGGCGATGCTGCGGCGGTGTGGGCGCGCGGGCTCGGATCTTCCGGTGGGCGCGGTGCTCGGCCGGCGAGGTTCCGGGTGACCGGGTGCCCGGTCCACCGTCGGGTCGGGCCGGCGGGCTGTGACACCGGCCCCGGGCCGTGGGAAAGGGTTCCCGGTCCCGGGGTCGGCGTGGGTAGCCTCGCGGGCATGAGGATCGGCATTGTGGGGGCCACCGGCCAGGTCGGTGGCGTGATGCGGCAGGTGCTGGCGGAACGGGAGTTCCCAGCGGAGCAGGTGCGGTTGTTCGCCTCGGCGCGGTCCGCCGGGCGCACCCTGCCCTGGCGGGACGGCGAGATCACCGTGGAGGATTCGGCCACCGCCGACTTCGCCGGGCTGGACATCGTCCTCTTCTCGGCCGGCAAGGGCACCGCCAAGGAGCTCGCCCCCCGGGTGGCGGCGGCCGGCGCCGTGGTGATCGACAACTCCTCGGCGTTCCGGATGGACCCGGAGGTGCCGCTGGTCGTCGCCGAGGTCAACCCGCACGCCGCCGCGGCGCGCCCGAAGGGCATCATCGCCAACCCGAACTGCACCACGATGGCCGCGATGCCGGTGCTGCGCCCGCTGCACGCCGAGGCGGAGCTGGTCGGCCTGGTGGTCTCGACCTATCAGGCGGTGTCCGGCGCCGGCCTGGCCGGCGTCGCCGAGCTCGACGAGCAGGTCCGCAAGGTCGCCGAGCACGCCAGCGGGCTCGCCTTCGACGGCGACGCGGTCGAGTTCCCGCCGCCGCGGGCGTTCGCCCAGCCGGTCGCGTTCAACGTGCTCCCGCTCGCCGGCTCGATCGTCGACGACGGCTCCTTCGAGACCGACGAGGAGCAGAAGCTGCGCAACGAGAGCCGCAAGATCCTCGAGATCCCCGGTCTGAGGGTCTCCGGCACCTGCGTGCGGGTACCGGTCTTCACCGGCCACTCCCTCCAGATCAACGCCCGGTTCGCCCGGCCGATCACCCCGCAGCGGGCCCGCGAGCTGCTCGACGGCGCTCCCGGGGTGGCCCTCTCCGAGGTGCCCACTCCGCTCCAGGCCGCCGGCCAGGACCCGACCTACGTCGGTCGGATCCGGGCCGACGAGACCGTCGAGCACGGGCTCGCGCTCTTCTGCTCCAACGACAACCTGCGCAAGGGCGCCGCGCTGAACGCGGTGCAGATCGCCGAGCTGGTCGCGGCCGAGCGTCGCTGACCGCCGTCCCGTCTCCCGCCCCGGGCCTCCGCCGATCTCCGGCGGGGGCCCGGCGTCGTCCTGCTCCGCCGACCCGGTGGCATGGGCGGGGCCGAGCGAGAGCGCCGGCCGGGCTCCTCATGGCCGACCCGAGTCGGTAATGACGGGTCGGCCGGGCCGGCTGGATCGCGGGGATCGGCCGGTCGTGTTTGGATGGAGGCTCGACCGGACGAGGTGGAGGTTGCCGTGCCGGATGAGCGGGCGCAGACCGCGCTGTTCGACCTGATCGCCGGCCGGTGGCTGGGCGTGCTGGCGACGATCAAGCGGGACGGACGACCGCAGCTGTCCACGGTGGTCTACTCGTTCGACCGGGAGTCGGGCCTGATCCGGGTGTCGGTGACCGACGACCGGGCCAAGACCGCGAACCTGCGCCGCGACCCGCGAGCCAGCTTCCATGTCAGCAGCGAGGACGGCTGGGCGTACGCGGTGGCCGAGGGGCGCGCCGAACTGACCCCGGTGGCCGCCGACCCGGGCGACGACACCGTCGAGGAGTTGGTCGGCATCTACCGGTCGGTCCAGGGCGAGCATCCGGACTGGGACGACTTCCGGCGGGCGATGGTCGCCGAGCGGCGGCTGGTGCTGCGCCTGCACGTCGAGCGGACCTACGGCGCTCCACCCCGCGGCTGACACCCGCCGGTCGCCCGATCCACTGATCGGGGCTGGTCAGGCCGGTTCGACCACGGTCACGTCGGGCCAGCGCCGGGCCGGTTCCTGCCGGGCCAGCCGCCGCCGGGAGTGCGCCACCGGCACCCGGGCCGGGTTGTGCCGCCACACGCCGCCGAGCAGGTCTGCCAGGCCGTACGGCGCGCAGATCTCGATCTGGTCGGCGGCGTCCAGCCGGACCGCGACGGCGGTCGCGTACTCCGGCCAGGTGGCCACCGCATCGGCGACGCTGCTGTAGGGCTGGATCGGTTCGCCGCCGAACGTCGCGGCGTACCAGGTGTGCACCGCCGCCTGGTTGGACGCCTCCCAGGGCGGCTCGCCCCAGGCGGACGCCAGCCGGGCGGTGGCCCGCTGGTCGTACTCCGGGCTCAGGTCCGTCGAGTCGAAGAAGACCACGTCCACGTCCCGGAGGGCACCGGGGTCGAACCCGGCGCCGTACCGCTGCCCCCACACCAGGTCGCGCAGTGTCCCGGCGCCGATCCAGGCGTCCGGCAGACCGGTCTCGCGGACCACGGCCAGCGCCCGCAGCAACCACGGGCAGCCGCCGACCAGCCCGCGTAACTCCTGCTCGTCATCCGGCATCCCGCCACGCTAACCGCGCGCCCCGGGGCGGTGCGGCCCGGCGGGTACCGCCCCGGATGCCGGGTATAACCCGGCGGGCACCGGGGGAGGGGTGGGATGCGGGCCGAGCGCGAAGGCGACGAGGCGGTCGACGTCGACGGTGACGGCGCGGAGCTGCGTTCGGAGATCGGCCGGCTGCTCACCTTCAGCGACGCGGTCTTCGCCATCATCATCACCCTGCTGGTGCTCGACCTGCGAGCACCGGAGGCGCCCCCGGGCCGGATGTCGCGCGCGTTGCTCGACCAGTGGCCGGCCTACCTGGCGTACGTCACGTCATATCTGGTCGTGGCGGTGAGCTGGCTGAGCCACAAGGGCACCTTCCGCCGGGTGGTCCGGGCCGACCCGGGCCTGCACGGATGGAACCTCACCGTCCTCTTCGGGACCGCGCTGCTGCCGTTCGTCACGTCCATCGTCTCGCGGGCCCTGCAACACGGCGACCGCGCCGACGAGCGGGTCACCACCGGGCTCTACGGCCTGGTGGGGGTGCTGCTCTCCATCGGCTGGCTCGGCCTCTACCACCACCTCAGCCGGAGCCGGGCGTTGCTGCATCCCCGGGTGCCGCCGCGGGTCTTCGCGGTGGAGCGCGGACGCGGCCTGGTCGGCCTGGTCGGGTTCGGGGCGGCCGGCCTGGCGGGTGTCCTGGTCGACCCGGTGGTCGCGCTCGCGATCTTCCTCGTCCTGCCGGTCTTCTACGCCTTGTCCAGCAACGGCCTCTTCGACCTGCAACGCCGGCTGCGGCGGCAACCGGCCCGCCGGTGAACACCCGGGCCCGGACCCGTGGCCGGCCGGCGTTACCCCGCCCTGGGCGGCGGGTAGACGGCCGGGGCCGACACCGAGAGGGGAGCACCATGACAACGGTCGGAGAGTTCATGACGACCCGGTTGGTGACGATGGACGGCAGCGACACGCTCACCGCCGCGGCACAGGAGATGCGCGACAGCGCGATCGGCGACGTGGTGGTGACCGACGGCGACAACGTGGTCGGCATCGTGACGGACCGGGACATCACGGTCCGCGCCGTAGCGGAGAACATGGACCCCAGCTCCACCCGGCTCAACCAGATCACCAGCAAGGACGTGATCACGGTGAGCCAGTACGACGACGCGGTGGCCGCCGCCGACCTGATGCGTACCTACGCGGTACGACGGTTGCCGGTCGTCGAGGAGGGGCGCCTGATCGGCCTGGTGTCGATGGGTGATCTCGCCGTCGAGCGCGAACCGCAGTCGGTGCTCGCCGACATCAGCGCCGACGACCCGAACAACTGACCGTCCGCCGCGGGCGTGCGCCGGCTCCCCGGGTCTCCGGGGAGCCGGCGTCTCATGCCGCCTCGACGTGTACCCGCAGATCTGTCGCGCCGCGGGCGTCCGCCACCGTGGCCGCCTCCGCGTCGATCGCCCGGGTGACTCGCGCCGGCAGCACGCCGAACGGGGTGACGGTCACCTCCAGCCGCCCCCGGGCCGCCTGCCGGGACCGCCAGCTGCCGGCGACCTCGCCGTCGACCAGCAGCGCCCCGGGGTTGCCGATGATGCGCCACAGTTGTTGCTGGTGGGCTCGCTGCGGAACGAGCAGGTCGCGGTCGCGGCCGGCCAGGTAGGGGTCGCCCGGGGGCAGCAGCCGGACCAGTCCGGCCGGCTGCGCCCCGGTGAGCGCGTCGAGCCGGTCGGCCGGCAGCCAGGCCGCCCGCCCGTCGACGCGGACCTCGGCCAGCCCGGCGGGCCAGACCGCGCGCAGTTCGGTGGCGGTGGTACCGAGGAAGCCGGCGGCATCGGCCGGCGTGGCGGGGCCGAGCAGTCGCAGGTAGGTGGCGACCAGATCGGCGGTGCCGGCCGCCCGGGCCGGTGGCCCGGACCAGCCGGGCAGCGGAGCGAGCCGGGCCGCCCGACCGGTCACCACCAGACGCACCCCACCGGCCAGCCCGGCCTGCTGGAAGAGCGCGCCGGAGATGTGTCGGGACCGGCACGCCCGGCACTCGTAGCTCAGCTCCGCCGGGATCCGGTCGGTGACCGCGCGACTCACCTCGCCCTTCGGCAGCTCCGCCGTGACCACCGCCCGGAACGCCTCGGCGGCGGCCCGGAAAGCGGCCAGCCCGAGCCGGGCGCCGGCACCGATCTGGCCGCTGATCCGGCGGGTGGCGTCGGCGTCGCTCAACGGCCAGATCGCCGCGGCCAGGGCCGGCAGCTCGGCGCCGCGGTGCAGGTGCGGGGCCCCGCGCAGGGACCAGACCAGCTCCAGCCGGTCGTCCGGCCCGGTCGCGCCACGGGCCGCGAGCGCCAGCCGGGCCGACCCGTAGGGGGTGTCCTGGACACCGAGCCCCAGCACGGCGAGGTCGGCCGGCCGAAGCCCCGGCCGGTCCAGCTGGTGGGCCGCCACCCGGTAGGCGAGCACCTGCGCCCGGCTGACCTCCGGTGCAGTTCCGGCCATCGCGCCTCCCTCTTGTCCGCCCGTGCCTTCCGGACGCTACCGCCCGACTCCGACCCCGGCGTCCCGCCGCCGGCGCAGCCGACCAGGCGCGTCGCGGCTCACCCGATCCGGGCGAGGTTGACCGTGCCCCGGGCGGGCACCCGTGCTCCGACGCCGATCGGCCGGTCCGGAGGACGCAGACGCCGGTACGGCCGGAACCGGACGCGACCGACCGGGAAGGGGAGGGCCGGATGTTGGACGCGACCACGAGGTTCTTCGAGGAGCTCGATCGGAAGGGGTACGAGCCCCGGCTGGCCAAGACCGTCGGCTCGCTCCGGGTCGACCTGCACGAAGGGCCGCGGACCACGCACTGGCTGATGCGCATCGACCGGGGCCGGGTGGAGGTGAGCCAGGAGGACCGGGAGGCCGACACGGTGATCGGAACCAGCCCGGCACTGTTCGAGGACATCGCGGCCGGCCGCGAGCACGGCATCGCGGCGTTGCTGCGCGGGGACATGACGGTGATGGGTGACGCCCGACTCGTGGTGCAGGTGGAACGGATCTTCCCCGGCAACCCGGACGCCCGTGGGCCACGGCGGCGTTTCCAGCGGGAGGTGCGGTGATGGGGGCTGGCAACACGGTTCGGATCCTGGACGGAAACACCTTCGTGGTGTCCGAGGACACCGGTGACATCGAGGCGACGCCGAGCGAGCCGACCGGGCTCTTCTCCATCGACACCCGCTTCCTGTCGAAGTGGGTGCTGACGGTGAACGGCGAGCGGCTCAACTCCCTCTCCTACGACGACCTCCAGTACTACGAGGCGCGCTTCTTCCTGGTGCCCGGCATGGCGACGCACTACACCGACGCCAAGTTGTCGATCATCCGGGAGCGGACGGTCGGCGGCAGCTTCCGGGAGCAGCTCACCATCCTCAACCACGACGAGAACCCGGTCGACCTGGAGATCCGGATGGACGCCGGGTCGGACTTCGCCGACCTGTTCCAGGTGAAGGACGAGATCCTGAACAAGAAGGGTGAGATCTACGCGGAGGTCGAATCCGACCGGCTGCGGCTGGGCTACCGGCGCGGCAACTTCACCCGGGAGACGACGATCTTGTCGTCCGAGCCGGCCAAGTACGACCGGGACGGCTTCGCGCACACCATCCACCTGGAACCGAACGAGCAGTGGGAGACCCGGATCGACGTGCACACCGCGGCACTGGGGCCGGGCGGGCGGGATCTGCGGATGGGCCTGCGGGTGCACGGCACCGAGCGGTTGGCCCTCCAGCACGACCTGGAGAAGTGGATCGCCGACGCGCCCAAGGTGAACAGCCAGCACGGACGGGTCGCCTCGACCTACAAGCGCAGCCTGATCGACCTGGCCGCGCTGCGGTTCTCGCCGCTCTCTCTCGGCGGGGCGACCCTCCCCGCCGCCGGCCTGCCCTGGTTCATGACCATGTTCGGCCGGGACAGCATCCTGACCTGCCTGCAGACGCTGCCGTTCACCCCGCAGCTGTCGAAGACCACGCTGCGCATCCTGGCCGCCTTGCAGGGCAGCCGGTTCGATGACTTCCGCGACGAGGATCCGGGCCGGATCCTGCACGAGATGCGCTACGGCGAGACGGCCGCGTTCGAGGAGCAGCCGCACTCCCCGTACTACGGCTCGGTGGACGCGACTCCCCTGTTCCTGGTGCTGCTCGACGAGTACGAGAAGTGGAGCGGGGACGTCGCGCTGGTCATGGAGCTGGAGCAGGAGTCGCGGGCCGCGCTGCGGTGGATCGACGACTACGCCGACCTGGTCGGCAACGGCTACATCTGGTACGAGCGGCGCAACACCGACACCGGCCTGGAGAACCAGTGCTGGAAGGACTCCTGGGACTCGATCTCCTACTCCGACGGGCGGCTGCCACCGTTTCCCCGGGCCACCTGTGAGGTGCAGGGCTACGCGTACGACGCGAAGATGCGCGCGGCCCGGCTGGCCCGACAGTTCTGGAACGACCCGGCCTTCGCCGACCAGTTGGAGCGGGAGGCGGCGGAACTCAAGCAGCGCTTCAACCGGGACTGGTGGGTGGCGGACGGCGAGTACTTCGCCCTCGCGCTGGACCCGGACGGACGCCAGTGCGACGTGCTCAGCTCCAACATC
The DNA here is from genome assembly GCF_040649635.1 of Micromonospora sp. NPDC048909. NCBI lineage: Bacteria > Bacillati > Actinomycetota > Actinomycetes > Micromonosporales > Micromonosporaceae > Micromonospora > Micromonospora sp. NPDC048909. The sequence goes on from NZ_JBEZFU010000003.1 coordinate 537,457, forward strand.
GGCCACCTGTTGTGGAGCGGCATCGTCAACCACGATCGGGCCGAGAAGATCGCCCACCACCTGGTCGGCCCGCGGCTCTTCTCCGGCTGGGGGGTGCGGACGCTGGCCGAGGGGGAGGTCCGCTACAACCCGATCGGCTACCACAACGGCACGATCTGGCCGTTCGACAATTCGTTCATCGCCTGGGGGCTGCGCCGGTACGGCTTCGCGGAGGAGGCGGCCACCATCGCGAACGGCATCCTCGACGCGGCCACCTACTTCGACGGCCGGCTGCCCGAGGCGTTCGGCGGCTACCAGCGGGAGTTGACCAAGTTCCCGGTGGAGTACCCGACGGCGTGCAGCCCGCAGGCCTGGTCGACGGGTACGCCGCTGCTGCTGCTGCGCACCATGCTCGGGCTGGAGCCGCACGAGGGGCATCTCTCGGTCGAGCCGCGACTGCCGGTGGGCATGGGCCGGATCGAGGTGCTGGACATCCCGGGCCGGTGGGGTCGGGTGGACGCCTTCGCCCGAGGCCGGCTGGACCTGCACAAGCTGGGCGACTGATCGCCCCCGGTACCGCCGCCGGTACCGCCGCCGGTCGCGCCGGCGGCGGTACCGGGCGTGGCCGCCCCTGCCTGGCCGCCGCCGTTTGCGTCAACGCCGGCCGGAGGAGGGACGGCGTCCGTCAGCCGGTGGGCAGGACGGTGTCGAGGAACGCGGCGGCCGCGGCCCACAGGTCCGGCCGGTCCAACGGCAGCGCGTGGCCGCCGTGGGTCAGCCAGCTGTGCACCGGATGCCCGGCCGCCAGTAGCTGGCCGGTGAGCGTGACGGTCTGCGACGCCGGCACCGAGCGGTCGTCCGTGCCCTGCACCAGCAGCACCGGCACGCCGTTGCCGGCGTGGGTGGCGACGGTGGCGTCGGTGGTGACCGGGTCGTCCGTGGTCGGCGGGTGCCCCAGCAAGCCTTCCCACGGGTCGTCGCCGGCCCGCAGCCGCTTCCAGTCCATGGCGAGCGGGTCGACCGGCGGCCAGTAGGCCAGGACGCCGGCCACGTCGTCCGGCCGGTCGACCCCGCGCAACGCCAGGTGCAGGGCGAGCATCGCGCCGGCCGAGTCGCCGCCGACCAGCAGCGGTAGGCCGTCCGACCCGGCCCGGGCCCGGCGGGCCGCGGCGCGTACGTCGTCGAGCTGGGCCGGCCAGCGCGCCTCGGGCACCAGTCGGTAGTCGGCCTGCACCACCCGCAGCCCCAGCCCGGCGAGCGCGTCGCCGTCCTCGGTCGCCCGGGCGCGCCAACCGCCGCCGTGGATCCAGAGCAGCACGCCTCGTTCAGTCATTCCGCCATCGTGCGGTCCGGGGCCGTGAACGGCCAAAGAAGTCCGCCGTCGGCAGAAAAACTTGACCTGCTCCGCCAAGCGCCGTCGATCCGCTCCCAGGTTGGATTCAGCCGGGGAGGGTAGATTCTGCGGATGCCGGAGCTCGTGTACCCGCCCGTGATCGCCACCGCCAAGACGATGTTCCGAGTCCTCGACCTGAAGATCAGCATTGTGGGCGCCCACCACGTCCCCCGCTCCGGGGGAGCGGTGTTGGCCAGCAACCACGTGAGCTACCTGGATTTCATCTTCTGCGGCCTCGGGGCGCTGGCGTCCCGCCGGCTGGTCCGGTTCATGGCCAAGCAGTCGGTCTTCGCGCACAAGATCTCCGGCCCGCTGATGCGCGGCATGCGACACATCCCGGTCGACCGGGAGGCCGGCGCGGGCTCGTACGCCGCGGCGGTGGACGCGCTGCGCCGCGGCGAGGTGGTCGGCGTCTTCCCCGAGGCGACGATCAGCCGGTCGTTCACCGTCAAGGACCTCAAGAGCGGCACCACCCGGATGGCCCGCGAGGCCGGGGTGCCGGTGCTGCCGGTGGCGATCTGGGGCACCCAGCGGCTCTGGACCAAGGGGCGCCCGCGCACCCTGACCCGCCGGCACACCCCCGTCACCATCCTGATCGGCGAGCCGATGCAGCCGGCCGACTGGCCGGACGCCGCGGCGATGACGCTCGCGCTGCGGGAGCGGCTCACCGCCCTCGTCGACCGGGCGCAGCGGGAGTACCCGCACGCGCCCACCGGGCCGACGGACCGGTGGTGGCAGCCCGCGCACCTGGGCGGGACGGCCCCCACCCCGGCCGAGGCCCTCGAACTGGACAGCGCCGGGCGCGGCTGAACCGACCTGGATGTGCGGGCCGGACGGGGTCCCCGACCGGCCGCCGAGCCGACCGACCCGCGGCGTGGCCGGATCGTTCCGCATCCGGGCATGATGGTGTCTGCCCTCGCGGCTCGCGCCCGGTCAGGATCATTGCCATGAACAGAGCTGCCCTCGTCGTGATCGACGTCCAGGAGTCCTTCCGCCAGCGCCCGATCTGGGCGCACGGCTCCCACCCCGACATCGTCGGCCAGGTCGACCGGCTGGTGACCGCTGCCCGCGACCGTGGCGACCTGGTGGTCTGGGTCCTGCACTCCGAGCCGGGCACCGGCGGGGTGTTCGACCCGGCCAGCGGGCACGTGCGGCTGATCGACGGGCTGACGCCGGCCGAGGGCGAGCCGACGTTGGTCAAGACGGCGCACAACGCCTTCACCACCACCAACCTCCAGCAGCTGCTCACCCTGGCCGGCATTGGCGACATCACGGTCTGCGGCATCCGCACCGAGCAGTGCGTCGAGACCACCGCTCGGGTCGGCGCCGACCTCGGCTACCGGATGACCTTCGTGACCGACGCGACGCTGACCTTCCCGACGCCGCACCGGGACCTGCCGGAGACCGCCACGCTCGCGGAGGTCCTCGCCGATCCGCGCACCCTGTCGACCGAGGAGATCATCACCCGCACCGAGTACGCCCTCGCCGGCCGGTTCGCCACCGTACGCACGGTGGACGAGGTGACCGGCGCGACCCTCGCCGGCACCCGGAGCTGACCGTGACCCGGGTCGTCTTCCTGCTGGTTCCGCAGCTGCACCTGCTGGACCTCGCCGGGCCGGCCCAGGTCTTCTCCGCCGCCGCCGACCTCGGCCACGACTACCAGCTGCACTACGTGGCCGAGCGGAACCAGGTGCCCAGCGTCCAGGGCGTACCGCTGGTCGCGGACACCACGTGGCCCGAGCTGACTCCGGACGACCTGGTGGTGGTGCCCGGCTGGCGACCCCGCGCGCACCCGCCGCACGGGCCGGTCGGAGTCGACGACCTGCGGCGGCTGGCCGCCCACCACGCGAGCGGGGGCACCGTGGCCAGCGTCTGCGCCGGCGCGTACGCCCTCGGCCGGGCCGGGCTGCTCGACGGGCGGCGCTGCACCACCCACCACGAGGTGCAGGACGACCTGGCCCGGCGGCACCCGGCCGCCCGGGTGGTCCGCGACGTGCTCTACGTGGTCGACGACCGGGTGGTCACCTCGGCCGGCATCGCCAGCGGCGTCGACGTGGCGCTGCACCTGGTGGCCACCCGGCACGGCCCGGCCGCGGCCGCCGCGATCGCCCGCACCATGGTGGTGTACGCCCGGCGCAACGGCCACGAGCAGCAGGCGAGCGCGATGATGCGGTACCGGTCACACCTGTCCGACGCGGTGCACCGGGTGCAGGATCTGATCGACAGCCGCTTCGCCGAGCCGCTGCCGTTGGCGGAGCTGGCCGCCGTCGGCGGGGTCGCCGAACGGACCCTGACCCGGCTGTTCCGCCGGACGACCGGCCTCACCCCGCTCGGTTACCAGCAGTTGCTGCGGGTCGAGCGCGCCGAACACCTGATCGGGCACGGTACGACCATGGACGCCGCCGCCCGGACCGTCGGCTTCACCGATGCCCGGATGCTGCGTCGCCTGCGGGCCCGGGATGCTCGGGTGCCACGGCACGCCGGTAGTAGTCGTCCCGGGAGCGGAACTCCACCGGTAGCGACCCGGGCAGGGTGATCCGGGCGTCCCCGGCGATCAGCGCGGCGTGCGACCGCAGCGCCAGCACGTCCCGCTCCTGAGCTGACAGGTCGACCAGGTGCGGGCGAGTCAGCCGGAAGGCCGCCACGGTCCGGCACACCCGCCGGGCCAGCTCCACGATCTCGTCGGCCGGCCCGCTGAGGGCGAGCGCCGGCTGCTGGATGGTCCGCAACGCGTCGCAGACGATCAGCAGCTGCGCCGGGTGCTCGGCCCGGGCCGGCAGCAGCTCCAGTCGGGACGGCCACTGCCAGCGGATCTGCCCGCTCACCAGGCCGGCCTGCCGGGCGGGCGGACGCTGCCGGACCGTGCCGCCCGCCCGCCCGCCGGCCACCACCGCCAGCTGCGATCCCTCGCCCACCCAGACGATCCGCTGGTCGGTGACGGTCACCGACACCGGCCCGGGCAGCGCCCATGCCCGCCGGGTCTCGCTCGGGCCGAGCAGGTGCCCCGCCACCAGCAGCCGCTGCCGCCAGAGCAGCTGCTCGCCAGCCACCGGCACCAGCTCGTACCGACGGTCGAGCACCGGTCCCACCTCATCGTCCGGCGCGTCGAAGCGGTGCGGACCGATGAAGAAGGGGGACGCGTCACCGTGCATAGTCACGACCTCCCGGGCAGCTGATGTCACCGTCGAGGGTGGCGGATCAGCAGCCCAGGTGTCATGACACCCGTTAGGGGGTCGGCCGGTCGTAGCTCGCCTGTGACCGGTAGATGCCGATCTCCTCCGGCCGGACTAGGCCGTCCTCGATCGCCCGGGCCAACAGTGCCGCCTTCGTGGCGGCCGGCCGACCCGCTCGGGTGTACTTGATCCGCGCCCGGTCGACGTACTGCTTGACCGTGTGCTCGCTGATCCGCATCCGACGGGCCACCGACGCCTTCGACATCGACTGGAACCAGAGCAGCAGGGCCTCGCGCTCCTTGTCGGAGAGGACCGGTCGGTCCGGGCGCGGGTCACCGACCATCGCGCCGGCCAGCGCCGGCGGCACGTACGGGCGGTCGCTCGCCGCGGCGAGCACCGTGTCCACGCAGTGCTCCCGGCCCTCGTGCTTGGCGAGGAAGGCGACCGCGCCGGCGTCCAGCGCGGCGAGCATCGTCTCCGGGTCGGTGTGCTCGGAGTAGACCACCACCCGGCGGCCCGCCGCGCTCAGTTCGGCCAGCTTGCCCAGCGCCATCCGGCCGTGCAGCCGCAGGTCGAGCAGGACGACGTCGGCGTCCGGCGCGGCCCGCAGCACCTCGTCCGGGTCGTCGCCGGTGGCCAGCACGGTCAGTCGGGGCTCGGTGGCGAGCCAGGCGCGCACACCCTCGACCACCACCGGGTGGTCGTCCACGATGGCCACCCCGATCGGCCGTTGCGCGCTCATCTCCGCCATCGGGTCTGCGCCCATCTGATCTCCCCGTCCCGCTCGTAGAGCCGCTCCACCCGACCGTCGTCGTCGCCGTCCCCGTAGCCGGTCGGGGGCCCCGCCGTGTCCGGGCCCTCCCGGTCCGGGGTGACCAGGCTGACCACCACCTCGTCCGGGCCGGAGACCACCGTCATCCGGGCCCAGCCGTCCGCGTCGGCCAGGGTGGCGGTGAGCGGGTCGGCGAGCCGCCGGCGGATCCGTACCGGCAGTGGCGGCGGCGCACCGATGATCACCAGGTCGATCGGCAGCCCGTTCCGCTCGGCCAGGTCCGCCGCGGCGCGCAACTCGTGCAGCAGCGGATCGGGCACGTCGTCGGCCTCGGCGATCAACCGCCGCAGCCGTGCGGCGGCCAGCACCGCGCGCCGCTGCACGGTCGGGTCGGTCGGGTCGGCGCGACCGTCGGCCAGCTCGGCGAGTACCGCCTCCGCGGCGCCGCTGACCAGGGCCAGCTGGTCCCGTCGGTCACGGCGGGCCCGCTCGGCCGCGTCCCGCTCAGCGGTCATCGCGTGGGTGGCCGCGGCGGTGGCGGCCCGGTCCCGGGCCAGCGCCGCGATCGCCGTGCTGCCCACGAAGACCGCCACCGGCAGCGACGACGTGCCGTACACGTACATCGCGAAGCGGGCCAGGTCCGCGGGCTCGGTCGCGCCGTATCCGACGACCGCCACCAGCGCGATCAGCGAGTGCGCGGCCAGCAGGGAGAAGAGCCCGGCCACCCGCCGGCCCCAGACCGCGAGCACGAGGAACCAACCGAGGGTGCCCCACACCCAGTTGGCCGCGGTGAAGAGCTGCCGTTCGCCGGCGGCGGCGAAGACCGTCGCGTCGATGAGGAGCAGCAGCCCGGCCAGCGGCCACGCCGGCAGCGGCTGGCCGCGCAGCAGCCGGATCCCGGCCAGCACGCCGGCCGCCGCCACGACCACCCAGCCGGCGAGCGCCACCTCGGGCGCCGCCAGCTGCGCCTGGGCGGCCAGCACCGCCGGCAGGGCGATCGCGGCGTGCCAGGCCAGGGCGATGGCCACCGCCGCTATCCGGGCGCCGCGGTCCGAGGCGCGCGCCACGGCTGCCGCCGCCTGGCCCGCCCCGACCGGACCCGCCGGGTGGTGGTCCGGGGCGTCGTCGGGGGTACGCGACCTCGGCGGCGGCCCGGCCACGCCGGCAGTGTTCCCGCCCGGTCGGACCGCCGCCGGTGTGCCCGGTCGCCCGTCGCGGGTCGGGGTGCGGGCGGCGGCGTTCAGCTCAGCCGACACCGGGCCACTCCAGCCGGATCCGGGTGCCCGCGCCGAGGTCGGAGTCGATCCGGGCGCTGCCACCGATCGCCGCCATCCGGCCGCGCACCGACTCGCGCAGCCCGTACCGGTGCGGCAGGACGGTGGCCGGGTCGAAGCCGGGGCCGTCGTCGACCACCTCGACCACGACGCCGCCGGCGTCCCGGGCCAGCCGCAGCCCGGCCGTCGCGCCCGGTGCGTGCCGGGCCACGTTGGACAGCGCGGCGTAGACGCTGGCGGTGACCGCGTCCGCCACCGCCGCGGGCGCCGTGCACGCGGCCAGTTCCAGCGTCACCGGCAACTCCGGCAGCCGATCGCGGACCGCCCGCAGCCGGTCGTCCAGCGCCACCGGGCCGTCGCCGGGAACCCCGCGGGCGTCGGCCAGGGCGGTGAGGGTACGCAGGTCGGCGGCGCACCGCTCGCGCAACGCCACGGACGGACCGGAGACGGCGCCGAGCCCGATCATGGTCAGCGTGCCGAGCACGGTGTCGTGCAGGTCGCGGTTCTGCCGGCGCTCGGACTCCCGGGCGGTGCGGGCCAGCAACGCCTCCCGGGCCAGCCGTTGGTGTTCGGCGAAGCCCCGGTCGGCGCGCGCGATCCGGCGCCGCATCACCGCGCTCATCATCGCCGTGCAACCGGTCTGTACGAACAGCGTCGCCGCGTGCGCGGTGGCCTCCCGTGGGTTGCCGGCGGCGTGGGCGCCGGTGGCGTAGCCGGCGGTGACCAGCAGACCGGCCGGGATCGACCACCGAGCCGGCGCGGTGACCTGGGCGTTGATCACCGTTGTGCTGGCCAGCACCGCGATCCAGCTTCCCTCGCCGGGAAGCACCTCGGGCGCCACCAACTGGGGAATGAGCAGACAGGCCGCGGTGGTGAGCGCGACGTCACCGGCCACGAGCGACGGCGTCACCCCGCCGCGCAGGGTCCGTGCGGCGTACCAGAGCGACCAGGCGGTCAGCACCGCGACGGTGGGCAGCAGCAGGGCCGTCTGCACCGGCGGTGTCCGGACCGAGAGGGCCACCACGGCGGCGACCAGCCCGCAGGTCAGTCGTAGCACCGCCGGCAGCGTGGTGAAGATGAGGTTGAGCGCGCCGCCGGCCGGGCTGTCCAGCACGGCGGGCGGCGCGGTCCGAACAGGAACGGCCGGCATGGGGAGAAGCGTCCTTCCGACAAGGACCCGGTCCGGTCCCTGCGGCATAGATCGACAACGGAGAATAACACGGGCTCGGAGGCCCAGTCACACACTGTGTGCGACGTATTGCCATTGAGTAAACGAGCGCCGCAATCGATGCAGGTCAGGTGGTCGGCGGCCGGTGCCGGACGGTTACCGCTTGTCGATCGTCATCCCGCCGGAGCACGCCAACCCGCGGGCCGCCCTCGCGGCCGGGTGGCGGCGGGCCGGCGGAACCGGGCGGTCCGACGCCGCGTCCGATGGACGTGGTGAGCGGGGGGTCGGGCGGCTTGATGGCGGCGGCGGCGATCGCGGTGGTCGGCGTCGCGATCGCCGGTTGCGTACCGTCCGGGTCGCCCGGCCCCCCAGCCCGCGACGGCGGTCCGCCGCGGATCGTCGAGCGGTGGACCTCCTGCGCGCCCGCCGCCCCCGAGGTTGGCGGCGGCCTACCGGTGCCCGGTGCGGCGACGGGCCTGCCGCTGCTCGACGACACTTTCACCCCGGTCACCGCCGTCCTCTGCGGTCAGGAGGCGCGGCAGCGTCCCGGCGGTGGGCGGGACCTGGTGGTGACCGAGCGGCGGGCGGACGACGTGGCCGCGCTCGTCGCCGCGCTACGGCTGCCCGACGAACCACCGGCCCGCGGTGCGTGCACGGCTGATCTGGTCCTCCCGCCCTGGCTCGCGCTGCTCGACGAACGGGGCGGTTGGCTGCGCCCCGGTATTCCGGCCGACGGCTGTGGTAAGCCCCGGGCCGAGGTCCGCGCGGCGCTCGGCGGGCTGCGGCTGACCACCGTCTCGACGCGTACCGTCCGCGAGATCGAGTCGGCGGAGGCGGCCGCCGCGGGCTGCGCCCAGCAATGGGCGGACATGGTCGCCGTGCGGACGGCCTCGGGGCCATCGCCGACGCGGGCGACCGGGCCGCCGCCGATCGCCGCCGACGTCGCCGTGCGGCTCTGCGTCTACCGGGTCCCCGCGCGCGAGCAGGGCAGCGCGAAGCCGGCCGGCGAGTTCGCGTACGGCCGGGTGTTGCCGCCCGATCGGTGGGCGACGGTGGCTCGCGCGCTGGCGGAGACCGGGCCGGCGGCGGCGTGCGCCACGCCGGCCGGCCGGGTCGCGCTGCTGCGCCCGGCGCACACCCCGGGGGCCGAGGTGTACGTGGAACTCGACGGCTGCCGGCGGGTGCTGAACCTGCCGGCCACCGGTGACCCGTCCCTCGCCCAGGCCGACCGCACCCTGACCGACCTGCTCACCTGACCCCACTCCGTCTTGTTGATCATGAAGTTGTTGCCCGGACACGCCGGGGCTGCTGACAACAACTTCGTGATCGACCGGGGGCGGCTCGGGGTGAGGTGGGTGGGGTCAGGGGGTGTAGCCGTGGGTGAGGATCCGGTGGGCTATCGCGGCGTAGGCCTGGGGGTCGGTGGGGGTGAGGGTGGCCAGGCCGTCGACGTAGCGGTTGACCATGCAGAAGGTGGCGGCGATCAACACGACGTCGTGGATCTCCAGATCGGTGGCGCCTTCGCCGCGCGCCGCCTCGACCAGCTCGGCGGTCACCTTCCGGCCGTCCTGCTGCACGGCGGCGGCGATGCGCAGCAGCGCGCGCAGCTTGCCGGAGATCGGAGCGTGCTCCAGGTCGACCCGGACCTGCTCGACCAGCGTCATTCCGCCGTCCAGCTGGGCCGCTGCTGTCGCCGAGTGCCCCGCCGAGCAGAAGTCGCATTCGTTCAAACCGGAGACGTAGGCGGCGACAAGTTCGCGCTCGCCCCGGCTCAACGGGTGCGGCTCGGCGCGCAGCAGCACCTCGACCAGTGCGTTGAGCGGCCGGGCCGTCTCCGGCCGGAACCGCATCAGGCCGGTGACGCCGGGAAATCGCTGCTCGTCGACGCCGAGGTCGATGTGCGCCATGGAGTCACACTCCGGTCAGGTCTCGGGCGGGGACTGCCCCGCACCCTGCCACAGCCGCGCCACGCCCGCTGCCCGGCCGCCGGGTCCCTCTCGCCCCGAGCCTCGCCGGGCGATAAACGGTTCGACAAAGTGGATCGTCGGGTCGATGGTGGGCGGTGTGGAGCAGGAGCAGATCTGGGACGCCGATGCCGCCCAGCGCTATGACACGCCGGGCGCCGGGATGTTCTCCCCCGAAGTCCTCGGGCCGACCGTTGACCGGCTCGCCGAGTTCGCGGGCGACGGGCGGGCTCTCGAGTTCGCCATCGGCACCGGACGGGTGGCCGTACCGCTCGCGGAGCGCGGCGTCCCGGTCACCGGCATCGAGCTGTCCCTCCCGATGATCGAGCAGCTGCGCTCGAAGGTGGACGAGGCGACGATCCCGGTGGTCGTCGGCGACATGGCGACCGCCTCCGCCTCGGGTGACTACGCCGTCGTCTACCTCGTCTACAACACCATCTCCAACCTGCTCACCCAGGCCGAACAGGTCGAGTGCTTCCGCAACGCCGCCCGCCACCTCACGGCGGGCGGCCGGTTCGTGATCGAGCTGTGGGTGCCGGAGCTGCGCAAGCTCCCGCCCGGCCAGCAGGCGGTGGTCTGGCACAGCGATCCCGGCTACATCGGCCTGGACACCTACGACACGCTGCGCCAGCACGCCGTGTCGCACCACTTCCAGTTCGACGAGAGCCGGCAGGCTCGGCTGACCCGCAGCCCGCACCGCTACATCTGGCCGGCCGAACTCGACCTGATGGCCCAACTGGCCGGGTTCCAGCTGGAATCCCGGCACGCCGACTGGACCGGGGCCGAATTCACCGCGGACTCGCGTTCGCACGTCTCCGTCTACCGCCTCCCGCCGGAGCGCTGACCGCGCTCGGCTGTCTCTGCCGGGACGAGGACGGACTCAGGCCAAGGCCTCGATGGGGGCCGTCGTGACCAGCCCCTGCACCGCCTGGGCGAGTTCCGCATCAAGCGTGATGAAGGCGTCGGCCTGGAGTTGGGTCAGGGCGACGTACTCGGCGGTGAGCGTGTCGGGCCAGCCGAGCTGATCGGCGATCTTCCAGGCGACGCTCTGCAGGACGCGGTCACCGAGCAGCCGGATCCGTAGCCCTCGCACGTAGTCGAGTGCGCGGTCGGCGTCCTTCCTGGACATGTCACCGCGCCGCACAGCCTGATACAGCAACGACAGCAACTGCGAGCGGAGCAGCGTCGGCGCCACGATCTGGTGCTCGGCGGAGATCACTGCCTCGTCCCGGGCCAGTCGAAGGGCGACCTCCGGCCCGATCACATACCTGGTCAACGTGACGACCCTCCTCCGCCAGACATAGCCGCTCTGCCTCCTCGTCAGCTCACCCGTTGTCGGGCAGCATCGGCGTCAGCGGGCGGGCTCGACCGTACGACAGGTTCCGCGCCGAAGTCGCGATCGCGGCGGCGCCGAGCACGGATGGCGCGTACCGCAACGAACACGGCAGTGGTCACGGCGGCGAACCACACGGTGAGCCGGACCGGTCCCGCCACCAGGCTCTCCCGCGGCGGTGGCAGGACCACCATGTTGGCCGCCGCCCCGAAAGGAACGACCAACGCTGCGAAAACTCCGATCGGGCCGGGACGCCGAACGGTGGCTCCGACCGCGCCGAGGGGCAGTCCCAACGCCACGCTGCCGACCAGCCAGAACCGCGTCACCCAACCCCACCCGAAGTCGCCCGTGAACAGCAGTTCCCCGCAGTAGTAGACGGCCGTGGCGGCGACCAGCGCGACACATCCCGCGAGTGCCCCGACGAGCAACCCCATCCTCGGTCGCAGATCGCTGCTCACCAACCAGCCAGCGACCACGGCCGCGGCAGCCCACGCCCAGCCGGAGTCGAGAATCAGGCTGGCGAACTCCGCGGTCTGCGACCAGCCGCTGCGATCTGCGCGCGCCTCACCCACCTCGCCCAACAGGCTGGGCACGCTGTTGACGACAGAAGCGCTGGCGCCCAACGCCGGCCCGACGGTCAAGGCGGCCGCTGGCCACTGGATCGATCGCACCCGCTCATGCTAGGGACCCAACAGCCACATCCCGCGCTCTGCGCCGGGAGTGCGGCCGGCAGGGTTCGGGACCTGCGGCCTTGGGATCAGAAGAAGATCGCGGACGGCTGGTCAGGTAGTCGCTTGCCTGGTCAGCTCGTCTGCCGTTGTCGGGCGGCGTCGGCTTCGGTGGGTGGTCTTGGCTGTAGTAGCCAGTCCAAGGCGTCGAGCAAGGCCGCTGCTAGGGCCGACCGGTTTCTTGCACCGATCCCCTCCAGAGCCCTGTGCAAGATCTCCTCGGCGTCCTCGGACAGTTCCTGCGGACCCAGCATGGGCAGCATCAGGATGAGCCGCTGCGCCCAGACCAGCCGCTCATCGGGTAGCGCCGCTGCTGCCAGCAGCTCCGCCCAGGTCATCGCGGACGTGAACCCGTGGCCCTCGACCGAGGTGACCACCTCTGCCGGACGGCCCGGCCGCTGCTCCACGAAGTCCAGTCCTGCCGCATCCTCGATGTTGCGGTACACGATCCGTAGCCACGCTTCTCCGTCGAGCCGCACCGAGATGACCGGCCAGCGCTCGGGGTCGTCCAGGACGGCGCCCATCGCGTTGTAATCAGCGGCCTGCACCTCGAAGGCAGCCTCCGACTCCGGGTAGGCACCCAGGGGTCCCGACAGGTAGTGCCACCAGAAGGCGGCGTGTCCCACCACGCCATCTGCCGCATACACGGTTGCGTCGCACTCGGTGGTGTAGTCAGGCGGGGCCATGGCGTTGTAGCCGGGGATCGTGAACGCGGGTCCGACGGTCAGCGACATGACCCGCATCCAACACGAAACCAGACAGGCCATCCCATCGAGATTGCCCGTACCTTCGTCCGTCAGCGTGGCCCCGGTCGGTCTGGCATGCCACCATGCACCAGTGACGCTCACCGATCAATTGGCGCAGTGGCGCGAGTCGCTGGAGGCTATTGGAGCGCCAGTGGCACCAGCGCTCAAGCCGGGAACCAGTCGGGCGGAGATCAACGCTGTGCTCGGCCCGGCCCTCCCGCACGCCGTGCTTGAGTGGTTCGCCTACTACCTCGATGATCAGCACCAGTTGGAGGTCGACGACGCGTTGTACGACGAGGTCTACGACACCATCGTCGGTCGCCGCCCGGCGCAAGAGATCTAGACCGACCGTCAAGCAGGTACTGGGACCAGATCGGGTTGACCATGAACACCTACGCCGACGTCGTGTCAGAGGTCGAGCGAGCCGCCGTCGACGAGGCCGCAAAGCCTCTCTTCGGCCGAGTTGGGTGTACGAATGGCTGTAAGGGGCGCCGTACTGAACCCGGTGGTTGAGCATCGCCAAGCCGTTCGGCCTGCGGTGATGTAGGTGCGCCCGGCAGGATTCGAACCTGCGGCCTTGGGATTAGAAGTCCCCTGCTCTATCCGCTGAGCTACGGGCGCGCGCGTGGGTGTTGCGCCAAGAGGGTACCGCCGTCGTCCGGCGGATCGACGCAACGGGTCTCGTGCGGTGCCGCCGATCAGGTTCGCACGGAGCACGGTCGGCGGGCATCGGGTTTCCAGCTCGTCCGGTCGCTGCGGACCGATCGTGACCAGCGCCGGGACAGCGGGAGCCGGATCCGGCCAGCCCACAGGACCACCGAATGAGACCACGTACTCTCGGCCACGTGCTGCTTGATCCCGACGCCGAGAACGACGTTGCCTACGAGCTCTGCCAGATCGTCGGCCGGGCCATCCTGCCGTACCGCCGCGCCGGCGAGGCCGACCGCGACGGCGGCGACGGCACGGCGGTGCTGTTCCGGGACGCGACCGGGGAGTACCTGCTGACGGCCGACGCGCTGGCCGGCGTGGCACCGGGCGAGATCGGTCTGCGGGCGAGCGTCACCGAGCCTGCCGGCGTCGCCCCGGCCTCGGTGTCGGTCACCCCGGGTGGGGCCGGTTGGGTCCGCCGCCCGGAGGCTGGGGTCGCCGTCCTGCCCACCGCCGACCTGCACCGGCAGGCGGGCGAGGGCGGTTGGGCGTGGCGGACCCAGGAGGTGGTCGACGCCATCGCGGCCGACGCCGAGGTGATCGCGCGGATCGGTGCCGAGCCGGGCTCGGCCTTCGTGCTCGCCCACGGTGTCCGGGAGGACGGGTCGCGGCCGCTGGAGGTGGCGATCGAGCGGGTGGTCCGCGCGGACGGCACGCTGCGGATCACCGCCGACCTGCCGTCCGGGTACGTCGGTGCGCCGGTCTTCGGCGTGCAGGCGGACGCCGACGGCGAGCTTGCTCTGCACTGCCTGGGCCTGGTGCTGCCGGGTTCGGACGGACACCCGGTGGCGACCTTCGACCGGATCCGGGCGGCCCTCCCGAGGAGCGGCGACGCCTGAGCCGTCCTTCGTCCTGGCGGTCGGCGACGCCTGAGCCCCGCCGGGTCTGGACCCACCAATAACCCGCGGTACGTCGGTCAGCTGCCGGGTGCCGTCGCGCCGGCCTCCGCCGTCGGGCGTCTGCTGGCCGGCGCCGCAACGGCGGCCGGCTCGGCCGGCTGAGGTGCGGCCGACGTCGGTTCGGCGGGTGTCGGGCCGGCGCCGAGGAACGCCTCGGCCCAGCGGCCGACCTCGGTGAAGACCTTCTCCCGTACGGCCGGGCCGGAGAGGGTGAGGTCGTGCATGCCGCCGTCGAAGCGGGCCAGGGTCACGTGCCGGCCGAGGCGGGGCGCGTAGCGGACCATGTGCTCGACGTCCAGGACGGCGTCGGCCAGCACGGCCGAATCGTGCCACCGCTTGCCCTTGAACGATCGGGTCGAGCAGGCGAGCAGCACCGGCACCGGGATCTCCAGCCCGGCCCGCAGTTGCCGCTGCGCGGTGCGGATCGCGTTCAGCCAGCCGGCCCGGACGGGGAACCCGGCGAGCGGCTTCCAGGCCAGGTCGTAGCTCCACTCGCCGCGGTGGTCGGCGTGGATGCTCTCGCCGTACACCGTGCCCAGGCCGAAGGGGATGATGCGCTGCGGCGCCCGGCGGCCCAGCCGGGAGACGGCGGCCGCGAGGGGTCGCCGCACCGCCCAGGGGGCGTTGAGGTCGAAGAACGGGCTGTTGAGGAAGATGCCGTCGACCACACCGGCGTCGCGCCGGGCGTGCGCCCAGAGCGAGATGATCAGCCCACCGGTGCTGTGCCCCATGGCGAGCAGGGTGTCGTGCCCGTCGTCGGTGCGGATGATCTCCGCTGCGGCGTCCAGCTCGGGGAAGTAGTCGGCGAGGTCGCGGCAGAAGTTCGGGGTCTGGTGGCTGAGCAGGCTGCGACCGTACTTGCGCAGGTCGAGCGCGTAGAAGTCCCAGCCCCGCTCGGCGTAGAAGTCGGCCAGGTGGGTCTGGAAGAAGTAGTCCACGAAGCCGTGCACGTAGAGCACGGCCCGCCCGGTGGGGCGCTCGGCGCGCCGCCGGACCAGGGTGGCGACCACCGGCCCCTCGTCGTCGGTGCCCAGGTCGATCGTCTGCCGCTCGTAGGGCGGCCCCAGCACGTCCGGTTCCACGAACGCGACGGTACGCCGGCAAGCTACCGGGCGGTAGCCCTCACGGTTGCCGGCGCCATGGCCCCCGTCCGGCCGCACCTGGCGGCGGGGGCCATGGGCGTACGGCTCAGGCGGTCTCCGCGTCCGCGCGCTCCGGGTCGTCGGTGGCCGGTTCGGCCGCCGGCTGCCCCATTTCGCGTACGTGCTTGTTGTGCCGCGGCTCCTGCCGGGTCTTCGCGTCGTTCAACCGCCGGCGCAGGTCGTCGCGGGCGTCGTTGAGCGCGGCCCGCAGGTCCTCCTCGCCGGAAGTGGTGACGATCTTCTGCCGGCCCGCGATCCAGCACTCCAGGGTGACCTTCTGCCCGCGGGCTTCCCGGTCCTTGACCGACACCTCCAGCTCGGTGGCGTCGGCGTGGAACGCGGCCAGCCGGGAGTCCAGCGTGGCGAACTGCTCCACGATCCAGTTCCGGTCGCCCTGGGAGAACCCGGCGCCGACCCGCAGACACTCCGCCACGGTGGCCGGGTTCGTCACGGCGCTCATCGCTGCACCTGACCAGGGACGCGGGTCGGGCCGGTGGTGGTCGTCATCATGGGCGGTGCCCCCCTTGCTCGGTGTTGCGGTTGATCAAATCCATACCCAGTCGCCGCGGATCTGGAACCGCCACCGCGGACCTAGCAGATGTGAGCTTGATCAGGGCGTTCTCCACAGGTGGCCGCGTCGTCCACAGGCCGGCGGGCGACGGTGGCGCGCGGCCGCCGGGGCGGGCCAGGCTCGGCCCGAGTCGACTCGCGATGGCAAGCCCCGGATCCCCTGGAGGGACGATGTTCGACACCTACGTCACGATCGTGGGCAACGTGCTGACCACGCCCGAGTGGCGACGCACCACCCAGAGCAACACCCTGGTGGCCAACTTCAAGGTCGCCTCGACCGCCCGCCGGCTCGACCGCGACAGCGGCCGATGGGTCGACGGCAACAGCCTGCGGGTCCGCGTGAACTGCTGGCGGAAGCTCGCCGAGGGGGTGGCCGCCTCGGTGATGGTCGGCGACCCGGTGGTGGTCTGCGGCCGGCTCTACACCCGGGACTGGACCGACGACGCCGGCAACCACCGCACCCTCTACGAGCTGGAGGCGGTGGCCGTCGGCCACGACCTGTCCCGCGGTCGGGCCCGGTTCCTGCGCAACCGCCCGAGCATGACGACCAGCACCGTCGAGGACGCCGAGGCGGAGAGCCGGGTGCACGGCGAGCCGACCGAGCCGGTGCCGCACGGGCAGGCCCCGGCGCTGCCCGACGCCCGTCCGCTCGACGACGACTTCGAGCTGCCGGACTTCGGCGCCGCTCGTGTCGGCCACGACCCGGTCGCCCGGGCCAGCCTCGACGAGCCGGTCGGCTTCGCCGGCCTGGACGGCGACGAGGACCCGTTCGCCCGTACGGCGGGGGACCGGGCGGCCGTGGGGGAGGAGCGGCCGACCGACGGTGACGACCTGGCGGGCGGCACCGACGAGTTGGGGCCGCTGCCCGGCGAACCCGAGGGCGGGGACGGCGAGTTGGACCCGGAGCCCGACGAGTCCCCGGTGGGCGCCGCGACGGGCGGGCGTGGCCGCCGAGGCCGAGGGCGGGTACCGCAGCCGGTGTGACCGGCCCGGCGACCGGCGCGACGGGGGTGGGGTGGCGACGGCACGCCGACGTCACCCCGCGTGCCGGCGGGGTGCGGCCGGGCTGGTCCCGCAGGTACCTCGTCTAGGCTGGCCGGCCGGAGGTGGTGCGCGTGCGGCAGGCGGCGCCGGTGGCGAACGCGGCGGGACTCGTGGCGGGGTACGCGCTGGACAGGCTGCTCGGCGACCCGCGTCGCTGGCACCCGGTGGCCGGCTTCGGTCAGGTCGCCGGCGACCTGGAACGGCGGATGTACCGGCCGGACCGATCGGCCGGTGCCGCGTTCACCGCGCTGGCTGTCGGCGTGCCGGTGCTGCTCGGCGCGGCCGCCACCGTGGCGACCCGACGTCGCCCGCTCGCCCGGGCGGCGCTGGTCGCGGCCGGGACCTGGACGGTGCTGGGCGGCCGGACGCTGCGCCACGAGGCCGAGGTGATGGGCCAGGCGCTGCGCGCCGGCGACCTGCCGGCCGCGCGGCAGCGCCTCGGCCACCTCTGCGGGCGGGACCCGTCGACCCTGGACGAGCCGGAACTGGCCCGAGCCACCGTCGAGTCGGTCGCCGAGAACACCTCCGACGCGGTGGTCGCTCCGCTGCTCTGGGGCGCGGTGGGCGGCCTGCCCGGCCTGCTCGGCTACCGGGCGGCGAACACCCTCGACGCGATGGTCGGGCACCGCTCGCCGCGCTACGCCCGGTTCGGCACCCCGGCCGCCCGCCTGGACGACCTGCTCAACCTGGTGCCGGCCCGGCTGACCGGGCTGCTGACCGTCGCGCTGGCGCCGGTCGCGCACGGCGACCGGGACCGTGCCTGGCGGGTGTGGCGGCGCGACCGCAACGACCACCCGAGCCCGAACGCCGGCCAGTGCGAGGCGGCGATGGCCGGCGCGCTCGGCGTCCGGCTCGGTGGGCGCAACGTCTACTTCGGGCGGTCCGAGGTGCGGCCGTTCCTCGGCGACGGCCCCCGTCCGCAGGCCCGGCACCTGAAGCGGGCAGCCCGCCTCTCCGGGGCGGTCGGATTGGCCGCCCTGGCCGTGGCGGCCAGCTATCCGCTGACCGCCGGGCGCCTGGTGAACGCCGTCGGCCGCCGGGTCGCGGCAGCCTCGGGCGGGGCCCGGAGCGCGGCCGTTCGCGGCGGTGTCCGGGGTTTCCGGGGTGTGCTGGGTTCCGGCGGTGCCCGGGGCGTGCTGGGTTCCGGCGGTGCCCGGGGCGCGCTGGTCACGGACGGGGTCCGGGCGGCGGCGGTCGGGCGAGGGCGGAACCGGTGAGCGGCGGGCTGTTGGTCGCCGGCACCACGTCTGACGCCGGTAAGAGCGTGCTCACCGCCGGCATCTGTCGCTGGCTGCACCGGCAGGGCGTGAAGGTCGCCCCGTTCAAGGCACAGAACATGTCGAACAACTCGGCGGTGGTTGTCGGGCCGGACGGGCGCGGCGGCGAGATCGGCCGAGCGCAGGCGATGCAGGCCGCCGCCTGCGGGCTCGCTCCCGACCTGCGCTTCAACCCGGTGCTGCTCAAGCCCGGCAGTGATCTGGCCAGCCAGGTGGTGCTGCTCGGCGAGGCGGTCGACACCGTCACCGCCGGCAACTTCCGCGAGCTGCGGCCCCGGCTGGCGCAGACCGCGTACGCGGCGCTGGCCGACCTGCGGGCGACGTACGACGTGGTGATCTGCGAGGGCGCCGGCAGCCCGGCCGAGATCAACCTGCGGGCCGGCGACTACGTGAACATGGGGTTGGCCCGGCACGCCGGGCTGCCCGCCATCGTGGTCGGCGACATCGACCGCGGCGGTGTCTTCGCGTCGATGTTCGGCACGGTGGCGCTGCTCGACCCGGCCGACCAGGCGCTGATCGCCGGCTTCGTGATCAACAAGTTCCGCGGCGACCTCGGCCTGCTCCGGCCCGGGCTGGACATGCTGCACCAGGTCACCGGCCGGCCGACGTACGGGGTGCTGCCCTGGGCGTTGGATCTCTGGCTCGACGCCGAGGACTCGCTCGCCTACGGGCGGGTGCTCGGCCGCCCGGCCGCCCCGCGCGGCGCCGAGTGGTTGGACGTCGCGGTGGTCCGGCTGCCCCGGATCAGCAACGCCACCGACGTCGAGGCGCTCGCCACCGAGCCCGGGGTCCGGGTGCGGCTCACCGTCGAGCCGGCCGAACTGGCCGCCGCCGACCTGGTCGTCCTGCCCGGGTCCAAGTCGACCGTGGCCGACCTCGCCTGGCTGCGGGAGACCGGCCTCGCCGACGCGGTCACCGCCCACGTCGCGGCCGGCAAGCCGCTGCTCGGCATCTGCGGCGGCTTTCAGATGCTCGCCCGGGCGATCCACGACCCGGTGGAGAGCCGGCAGGGCAGCGTCCCCGGCCTGGGCCTGCTGCCCATCGAGATCACCTTCGATCCGCGCAAGACCGTCCGGCAGTCGGTGGGCAGCATCGGCGGCGACGTGCCGGTCCGCGGCTACGAGATCCACCACGGGTACGTCTCGTCGGCCGATCCGGAGCTGACCCCGCTGCTTCGCAACGCGGACGGCAGCGGTGAGGGCGCGGTGCTCGGCGCGGTGCACGGCACGCACTGGCACGGGGCGTTCGAGTCCGACAGGTTCCGCCGGCGGTTCCTCACCGAGGCAGCCCGGCTGGCGGGCCGGCACGGCTTCCGGGTCGCGCCCGACACCGTCTTCGCGGCCGCCCGCGAACGCTCCCTCGACCTGCTCGGCGACCTGGTCGAGGAGCACCTGGACACCGACGCCCTCTGGCGCCTCATCGAAACCGGCCCGCCCCCCGGCCTTCCCTTCATCCCCCCGGGCGCCCCACACCCCTGACCGCGCCCCACGAGCACGGCCCGCGCCCCACGAGCACGGCCCGCGCCCCACGAGCACGGCCCGCGCCCCACGAGCACGGCCCGCGCCCCACGAGCACGGCCCGCGCCCGCCGGGCACAGTCCGCGCTCGCCGGGCCCGGTCGATCATGCAGTTGTGGTGGTGGACGAAAGCCGCGACTGCGGACAAAGCTGGCACCAGGAGTGCATGATCGGCGCGCGCGGGCGGGCGGGCGGGCGGGCGGGGGCGGGCCGGGCGGGACGGGACGGGACGCGGGCGGAACCGGGGTGCGGGGCGCCAGGGGGCGGGGCTTGGGTCAGGGGCGGACGTCGGCGGGGTGGTCGGCTAGGGGCAGGCCGGCGGCCACCCAGGCCTCGACCCCGCCGATCATGTCAGTTGCCCGGCGCAGCCCCAGTGTCTGCAGGCTCGCGGCGGCGAGGCTCGAGCTGTAGCCGTGCTGGCACGCCACCACGATCTCCCGGTCGTACCCGGTGGCCTCGGGGATGCGCCAGCTGCTGGCCGGGTCGAGGCGCCACTCCAGCACCGTGCGTTCGATGACGATCGCGCCCGGCAGGTCGCCGTGTTCCCGGCGCTGTCGATCGGTACGGGTGTCGACCAGCAACGCGCCGCCGCGCACCGCCTCGACGGTTTCCTGCGGGGACAACCGGCGCAGCCCGGACCGGGCCTGCTCCAGCAGGGCCTCGACACCGGGGCTCATCACGTCACGCAGCACCTCCCGATCATGCCCAGCCGGCCGCCGGCCCGGCGGGCAAACGGATGCGTGCCCGCCGGTGGGGGACGCGAATCCCCCGGACGTGATCGGCGGCTCCGGCTGGGCGCCCCTGACGAGGGCGTCGACGCGCCCAGTTGGTCAACCGTGCCGGTCAGCCGACCGGCTGGGCGGCGACCGCGAGGGCGGCGACGACGGCCCGGGTGAACGCCTCGGGGGCGTCCAGCATCACGTTGTGACCGGCGTCGGGGACGGTGACCACGGTGACTCCGGCGGCGGTCAGGTCGTCCGCGCCAACCACGGGACCGCTCCGCCCGCCCTGCACGAACGTCCGCGGCATCGGCAGGCGCTCCAGCATGTGCCGCATGGTGGGCCGACTTCCCGCCATCAGCCCCAGCGCGGTGCGGTGCAGCGCTACCGGATCGGCGAGCCGCATGGTGGCCGCCCAGTGTGGTCCGACCCGGTCGAGGGTCCGGGCGTGACCGGTGGAGAGGAACTCGTCCTCGGCGTAGCTGGCGACGCCGCTGCTGCCGGCGGTCGGCGGAGGATTCGGGTCCAGGGTGGCCTCGACCAGCACCAGCCTGCGGACCAGGTCGGGCCGGTGGTGGGCGAGCACGATGGCCACCGCGCCGCCCATGCTGTGCGCGATCACGTCCGCGGCCCGGACGCCGGCCGCGTCGAGCGCCCGGGCGAGCGCCGTCGCGTGTTCGTCGAGTGTGTAGCCGAACGCCGCCGGCCGGTCGCTGAGGCCGAAGCCCAGCAGGTCCACGAAGAGCGACCGGTGGCCGGCCAGCTCCGGCCGGGTGGCCACGGGAACGAAGTACGGCGCCGACATCGCCCCGAGCCCGTGCACGTAAACCCGGGCCGGCTCGCTGCCGGAGGTCTCCACCCATCGCATCTGGGCCCCGTCCGGGCCCACCGTCGCTGTCTGCATGCCGGAGACAATACATCCGTCCCGAGGTATATCGTCAAGAGGGCATAATGGTGGCGTGCTCGAACTCGCCATCCTCGGTTTCCTGGCCGACCAGCCGCTGCACGGCTACCACCTGAAACGGCGGATCGCCCAGCTCACCGGGCACATCCGGCCGATCGCCGACGGCACGCTCTATCCCGCGGTCAAGCGGTTGGAGCGCGCCGGCCTCCTGACCCGCCGTGCCGAGCCGGGCACCCGAGCGGCGCCCCGACAGATGCTGGTCCTGACCGACCAGGGCCGGGCTGAGTTGAACCGCCGGCTGCGCGAACCGGACGAGCTGGAGATCAGCGACGAGAACCGCTGGTTCGTCCTGCTCGCGTTCCTCCGCCACCTCGACGAGCCGGCCGCCCGAGACCACGTGCTCCGCCGCCGGCTGGCCTTCCTCCGCACCCCGAGCAGCTTCTTCTACGACGGCGACCGCCCCGTGCGGGCCGAGGAGCTGACCGACCCCTACCGTCGCGGGCTGCTCACCATCGCCCGAGCCACCAGCCGGGCGGAACTGGCCTGGCTCGGCGAGATGCTGGGCGAACCGGTGGAGCCGGCGTGACACCGGAAACCGCCCGGCCGGATCCGACCGCCGGGTCGGCGGGCGATCTCGCCGGGGAGACCGCCGCGCCGGTCGCGGTCGTCGAGCCGTACGCCGAGTTGGCCGGGCGGGTGCTTGCCGGGCCGGCCCGGTTGGGGCGTACCCGACTGGTCGCGGTCGACGGGCCGAGCGGCGCGGGCAAGAGCCGGTTCGCGGCACACCTCGCGGACGCCCTCGCCCTGCTCGGCGGCGACCGTCCGCCGGTGCTGCACACCGACGACCTGCTCGACGGCTGGGACGACCAGCTCACCTTCTGGTCCCGGCTGGAGGAGTCGGTGCTGGCCCCGCTGCGCGCCGGGCGGCCCGGGGCCTACCGCCGGTACAGCTGGGTGCGGCGGCGCTTCCTGCCGGACGCGGTGCCGGTGCCGGCCGGCCCGGTGCTCGTCGTCGAGGGGGTGAGCGCGGCCCGGGCGGCGGCCCGACCGGAGCTCACCCTGGCCGTCTTCGTCACCGCGCCGGCAGCGCTGCGGCTGGCCCGTGCGGTCGCCCGGGACGGCCCGGAGATCCTGCCCGAGCTGCGCCGCTGGCACGCCGGGGAGACGGCACACTTCGCGGCCGACGGTACGGCGGAGCACGCCCACCTGGTGGTCGACGGCGCGCCGGGGCTGCCGCACGACCGCACCCGCTACTACGTGCGCATCCGCTGACCGGGCCGCCCCCGCCCGGTAAGGCCGGCATACGATGCCGGTCATGACCACACCGATCATGTCCGAGTCCGAGATCCGGGCCGCCGTCGAGCGGGAGCTGCCCGGGGTCCGCGCCGACCTGGAACGCCTCGTCCGCATCCCCGGCATCGCGTTCGAGGGCTTCGACCACTCGCACGTGGAGCGCTCCGCCGAGGCGGTGGCCGAGTTGCTGCGCGGTTGCGGGTTGGACGTCACGATCGTGCGCTCCGGCGGGCAGCCGGCGGTGATCGGTACGCGGGCGGCCCCGCCCGGGGCGCCGACGGTGCTGCTCTACGCCCACCACGACGTCCAGCCGGTGGGCGACCTGTCGCTGTGGGAGTCCGACCCGTTCGAGCCGGTGGAGCGGGACGGTCGGCTCTACGGCCGGGGCGCGGCCGACGACAAGGCCGGCATCATGGCGCACGTGGCGGCGCTGCGTGCCTTCGGCGACCAGCTGCCGGTCGGCGTGGTCCTGTTCATCGAGGGCGAGGAGGAGTACGGCTCCGACTCGCTGGAGCGGCTACTCGACGAGCACCGCGACCAGATCGCCTCGGACGTCATCGTGATCGCCGACTCCGGCAACTGGGACATCGGCGTTCCGGCGCTGACCACCTCGCTGCGCGGCATCGTGAACTGCTTCGTCGAGGTCCGCACGCTGGACCACGCGGTGCACAGCGGGATGTTCGGCGGCGCCGTCCCGGACGCGTTGACCACGCTGGTCCGGCTGCTCGCCACCCTGCACACCGACGCCGGTGACGTCGCGGTCGAGGGCCTGGTGGGCCGGGAGGGCGCCACCGTCGACTACCCGGAGGAGCGGGTCCGCGTCGAGGCCGGGCTGGCCGACGGGGTCTCCTTCATCGGCACCGGCCGGATCACCGACCGGCTCTGGACCAAGCCCGCCCTGGCCGTGCTCGGCATCGACGCCCCGGCCACCGGCGAGGCGCCGAACGCGCTGGTCCCCGCCGCGAAGGCCAAGCTCAGCATCCGTCTCGCCCCGGGCGACGACCCGAAGCGGGCGTACGAGGCGCTCCGCGGCCACCTGGAGAAGCACGCGCCGTGGGGCGCCCAGGTCACGGTCACCTTCGAGCACGACGGCGACCCCTGCGTCATCGACGCGTCCGGGCCGATGTTCGACGCCGCCCGCTCGGCCTTCCGGACCGCCTGGGACGGCACCGACCCGGTCGACATCGGCGTGGGCGGCTCGATCCCGTTCATCGCCACCTTCCAGGAGATGTTCCCGCAGGCCGCGATCCTGGTGACCGGGGTGGAGGACCCGCACGCCCGGGCGCACGGGCCGAACGAGAGCCTGCACCTGGGCGAGTTCGCCCGGGTCTGCCTGGCCGAGGCGCTGCTGCTGGGCAACGTGGCCGCGGCGGGCACGGACCGGAGTTAGGTGTCGGAACCGTAACGTCCCGGTCGATTTGGGAGTTTGCGGCGTGTCGCATCCTGAGCTGATATAGGGTTTCGAACATGAGTACGAACGAGGTGATGGCCCGGTTGCAGGCCGCCGTCAGCGCTCTGGGGGACGTAGACGTCTCCGCGTGGCCCGAGGACACGCTCAAGGAACAGCTTGGTGAGCTCTCCGCCGCGCTGGTCACGCTCGACTCGCTGCTCAGCCGGGTGGCCGACGAGGTTCGCGGCCGCGGGCTGCGGATCGAGGAGCCGGTCTCGGCCTGAGCCGGGCCACGCCGTTCGCCGGGCACGGCAATGCCCGGGTGGTGTCGGAGGTGGCTGGCAGGATGAACCCGTGCGGTTCCTCGATCTGGCAGCCACCTCTGCCGCCGTGGCGGCCACCAGCGGCCGACGGGCCAAGGTGGAGCTGCTGGCCGGCGCGCTGCGGGCGCTCGACCCGGCCGAAGTGCCGGCCGGCGCCGGCTGGCTCGCCGGCGAGCTGCGCCAGCGGCAGACCGGGGTCGGCTATGCGAGCCTGCGCGACCTGCCACCGCCGGCCGCCGAGCCGACGCTGACCGTGGCCGCCGTCGACGCGGCGATCGACGAGATCGCCGCGGTGCACGGCGCGGGCTCCCAGGGCCGCCGCAGGGCCCTGCTCGGCGCGCTCTACGCCGCCGCCACGGGCGACGAGCAGCGGCTGCTGACCGGCCTGTTCAGCGGCGAGCTGCGCCAGGGCGCGCAGGCCGGGCTGCTGGCCGACGCGATCGCCCGGGCGGCCGACGTGCCGGCGACGGCCGTCCGCCGGTCCCTGCTGCTCGCCGGCGACCTGCGGGCGGTCGCGGTGGCCGCGCTCGACGGCGGCGCGGCCGCGCTGGCCGGGTTCGGTCTGCGGGTGGGGCGTCCGCTCGCCCCGATGCTGGCGCAGAGCGCGCCCTCGGTCGACGAGGCGCTCGCCGCGACCGGCACGCCCGCGGTGGTCGACGTGAAGCTCGACGGCATCCGGATCCAGGTGCACCGCTCCGGCCAGGACATCGCGGTCTTCACCCGCAGCCTCGACGAGATCACCGCCCGGGTGCCCGAAGTGGTCGCCGCGGTCCGCGCCCTGCCCGCCCGGGAGTTGGTGCTCGACGGCGAGGCGATCGGGCTCGACGAGACCGGCCGGCCGCTGCCGTTCCAGCAGACGTCGAGCCGGGCCGCCCGGCGCACCACGCCGAGCACCACCGGCCGCGCGCCGGTCGCCCCGGCGGTGCTCGCCGCCGCCGAGACCACCGGCCAGGCGGTGCTGACGCCCTACTTCTTCGACCTGCTGCACCTCGACGGCGATGATCTGATCGACCTGCCCGGCCGGGAGCGGTGGGCCGCGCTGGCCGGCGCGGTCGACGAGTCGTTGCTGGTCGGGCGGATCGAGGTCGACGGGCCGGAGCAGGCGGGGGCGGCGTTCGCCGCCGCGGTCGACGCCGGTCAGGAGGGGGTCGTGGTGAAGGCGCCGGAGGCGCCCTACGACGCCGGCCGGCGCGGCGCCGCCTGGGTCAAGGTCAAACCCCGGCACACCCTCGACCTGGTGGTGCTCGCGGTCGAGTGGGGCAGCGGCCGACGCCAGGGCTGGCTCTCCAACCTGCACCTGGGCGCCCGCGACCCGCGCACCGGCGACTTCGTCATGCTGGGAAAGACGTTCAAGGGCCTCACCGACGATCTGCTGCGCTGGCAGACCGAGCGCTTCCTCGAACTGGCCGTGGAGCGGGGCGACTGGGTCGTCCGGGTCCGCCCCGAGCAGGTCGTCGAGATCGCCTTCGACGGCGTGCAGACCAGTTCGCGCTATCCGGGCGGGGTGACGCTGCGCTTCGCCCGGGTGGTGCGCTACCGCAGCGACAAGACGGCCGCCGAGGCGGACACCATCGACGCCGTCCGGGCCATCCACGCCGGGCGGGTCACCGACTGACCGCTCAGCCGGCCCACCGACTCCAGCGGTGGGACCGCGCACCGGTTACCGGGCCGGGGCCGGTCAGGCCGGTGCGCTCGGGGTCGGCTCGGCGGCCCGGTCGAGCGGCCGGGAGTCGGTGCCGCTTTCGCGGCGGGCCTCCCGGCGGGCCGCCCAGCCGTAGCCGACGATCGTCATCCCGGCGAAGAGCCACCACTGCACGACGTAGCCGAGGTTCTGCCAGTTGTTGGCGTGCCCGACCGGCACCGCGACGAAGGTCGGGTCGGCCGCCGGGGTCTGCTCGTCGAGCAGCAGATACGCGCCGTAGACCGGGTAGGGCAGCTCGCCGGCGAGCCGGGGAACCCCGATCCGCCGAGTCTCCAGCCGGCCGTCGCGCCGGTTGACCGTGGTCGCGCCGCTCTCGGTCTCGTGCACCCGGCCGACCACCGTCACGTCACCGGACGGGGCGGCGGGCACCTGCGGCTGGGCGGTCGCCGCCCCGCCCGGTGCCGGCGGGATCCAGCCGCGGTCCACCAGTACGGCGGTGCCGTCGCTGAGCACCAGCGGGGTGAGCACCTCGAAACCGACCTTGCTGTCCGCCGTACGGCCACGGACCAGGACGGTGTTGGTCGAGTCGTAACGCCCGGTGACGGTGACCCGGGTCCAGACCTTCTCCTCGGCCGGGCCCGGTCCGGCGGTGCCGGGGCCACCGGCCGGCGCGGCCAGCGCGTCGTGCAGCGGCACCGGCGACATCCGCAAACCGGCGTCGATCCGCTCGTTGACCTCGGTACGCCCCCGGTAGCGGTCCAACTGCCAGTTGCCCAGCCACACCATCACCGCCGCCGCGACCAGGGTCAACGCGAGGATGCCCAGCCAGCGTGGGCTCAGCAGGAACCGGTACACAGCCACGAGGCTACTCGTATGACCGGGGCCACTCTCCGCGACCGGCCGCTGCGCCCACCGCGACAGTCCCCGCTGCGGCGTTTACCCGTCGGGCCGGACCGGTATCGTTCCCGGGCGGACCGCTCCCACGGTCCTCAGCCGCGTACCCCCGCCGCCGACGAGGAGTCGATGATGACCGTCGTGCCGCGCCTGGTGTTCAGCGCGCCGTCCTCCGGGCACGGCAAGAACGCGCTGGCGATCGGGCTGCTCGCCGCGCTCGCCGACCGCGAGGTCCAGGTCGCCGGGTTCAAGATCGGGCCGGACCAGGTCGACGCCGCCTACCTCGGGCTCGCCGCCGGCCGGCCGGGTCGGACCCTCGACCCCCGGCTGGCCGGCGCCGACCGGCTCGCCCCGCTGCTCGCGCACGGCGCCGAGGGCGCCGGGCTGGCCGTGGTGCAGGGCAGCATGGGCCTCTACGACAGCGTCACCGGTCGCCCGGACCAGGACTCGACGGCGGCGGTGGCCGCCGCGCTGCGCAGCCCGGTGGTGCTCGCCGTTGACGTCGCCGCGATGGGCCAGTCGGCGGCCGCCCTGGTGCACGGTTTCCGCTCCTTCGACGAGCAGCTCTGGCTCGGCGGGGTGATCCTCACCCGGGTCGCCTCGTCCCGCCACGAGGCGATGCTCCGCGAGGCGCTCGACGACATCAACGTGCCGGTCTACGGCGCGCTGCGCCGCCAGGACCTCCCCCCGGTGCTCCCGGCCCGGCGGCACGGCGTGGTGCCGGTGATCGGTGGCTCCGCCGAGGCGGCCCGCGCCGTGCGCCGGCTGGGCGAGGCGGTCGCCGCCACGGTCGACGTGGAGCGCCTGCTCGGGCTGGCCCGCTCCGCACCGCCGCTGCCGGCCACTCCCTGGTCGGCGCAGGACGCGCTGGGCGCCCCGGCGGCCCCGGCGGAGCGTCCGGTGGTCGCGCTGGCAGGTGGGCCGGGCGGCAGCTACAGCCCGCCGGAGACCACCGAACTGCTCCGCGCGGCCGGCGCCGAGGTGGTCACGTTCGACCCGCTGCGCGACGAGGCGTTGCCCCCGGGCACCCGCGCGCTGGTCGTCGGTGGCGCGCTGCCCGAGGCGTACGCGGAGCAGCTGTCGGCCAACCGCAAGCTCTGCATCGCGGTGGCCGAGCTGGCTCGCACCGGGCGTCCGGTGGTGGCCGAGGGGACCGGCCTGCTGTGGCTGGCCCGCGAGTTGGACGGGCTGCCGATGTGCGGCGTGCTGGACGCGGTCGGCGCCAGCCGGGACGGCCTGGTGGTCGGCTACCGGGAGGCGACGGCCCACACCGAGAGCGTGGTCGCCGCGCAGGGCACGGTGCTGGTCGGCCACAAGGAGCACCGGGCGGTGCTCACCCCGCGCGCCGGCCAGCGGCCGGCGTGGAGCTGGGCCGGCGGCACGCCGGAGGGCTTCGTCTGGCGCAACGTCCACGCGTCCCAGCTCACCCTGCACTGGGCCGGTCACCCGGAGACCGCCACCCGGGTGGTCGCGGCGGCGCTCGCCGATCCGGCTCCCGAGGCGGTGCCGGCGCAGCCCGGCGGGGTGCCGGCGTGATCGGTCAGGTCGCGGTACGCCGCTTCCCGACGTTGACCGTCTCCACCCCGCGTACGGAGGTGCGACAGCTGGTGGCGACGGACGCGACGGCGGCCGGGGCGATCATGGCCGACCGGTTGACCCGGCGCTGGCTGCCGCTCGCCGACGACTCCGGCCCGATCGACGGCCACGCCTGGTGCACCGACCTGGCCCGGCAGCGTCGTGACAGCGGCGACGGTGACCACTACGGGGTGATCCGGCGAGAGGACGCCGAGTTGGTGGGCTGTCTCTGGACCCGCCGCACCGACTGGGGCGCCCGGCTCACCGAGATCTCCTACGCGATCGCGCCGCAGGCCCGGGGCTTCGGGTTGGCCGCCGAGGCGGTCGACGCGGTGGCCATCGCGCTGATCCTGGAGCACGGTTTCCAGCGGGTCGAGCTGCGGGTGGCGCCGGGCAACACCGCGTCTCGCCGGGTGGCCGAGAAGGCCGGCTTCAGCTACGAGGGGCTGCTGCGCAACGCCGGCTACGTGCGGGGCGCCCGGGTCGACCTCGAACTCTGGTCCTTCGTAGCCGCCGACCTCCACTGACCCACCCCACCCCACCCCGGTTCGGCGTGATCAAGAGGTCTGCGTCAGGAACCGGTCGGTTCCTGACGCAGACCTCTTGATCAACCCCGCTCGGTTGGTGGGTGGGTCAGCCGACTATGGCGTCGGAGGGTGGGGTGAACTGGCGGGTGGGTTGGCCCTTGAGGCCGTCGCGGAGGGTCTCGGAGACCGCGGCGATCGGGATCTGGGACTGCCCGTCACCGACCGCGTTGAACGGGTTGTCCGGGTCGGAGATGAAGCTCGCCGCGGCCAGCTCCGGGGTGTAGCCGACGAACCAGGCGGACCGGGTGCTGTCCGTGGTACCGGTCTTGCCGGCCACCGGCCGCCCGACGGTGCCCCGGACGCTGTCCGCCGTCGACCAGCCGCCGCAGCCGCCGCGGGCCGGGGTGTCGCCGGTCGGGCAGCGGGCCGCGTCGGTGGCGGCGCGCGCCGCGTCGGCGCTGACCACCTGCCGGCAGCGCGGCTTGGCGACCTCCCGTTGGATGCCGGAGGCGGTGGCGTACGTCGTCGGCGTGCCGTCCCGGTTCATGATCGCCTGCACCGGGATCGCCTCGCAGTACCGGCCGTCGGCGGCGATCGCGGCGTACGCGTTCGCCATCTCCAGCGGCGTGGCGTCGGAGACGCCCAGGGTGAACGCTCCCCACTTCTTCACCTTCGCCGGTGAGGCCTGATCCCGGTCGACGTCGGTGCGCCAGCGAAGCCCGAGCTGCTCGGCCAGCCGGACGCCCGCCTCGGCGCCGATCTGCTCCTCCAGCCATACGAAGTAGGTGTTGACCGACTTGCCGAACCCCGACCACATGGTCTGCTGACCGCTCATCGCCCCGCTCGCGTTGGACGGCGCCCAGTTGTCGAAGACCTTCGACTGGTAGCGGTACGGGGCGTTGAACGAGGTGGAGAGGGTCATCCCCGAGTTGAGCGCGGCCAGCATCGGGAACATCTTGAACGTCGATCCGGCCTGGTAGCCCGGTAGGTCACCGCCGCCGAGCAGCGGGGCCACCGTGTTCGGGTAGTTCGCCTTGATGTTCGGCCCGGCCTCCGGGTTGGAGCTCTGCGGGTTCTCGCTCAGGTCCAGCGAGTACGTCCGGTTCACCGCCATCGCCTTCACCCGCCCGGTGCCGGGCTCGGAGACCACGATGCCGTTGGCGAACGGGCTGCCGGTGTTCTCCTTGGCGCCGACGTTCTTCTCCGCCGCGTCCTGGATCTTCGGGTCGATGCTGAGCACGATCCGGTAGCCACCGCGGCGCAGCTTGTCCATCCGTTCCAGCCGGTTCTCCCCGAACGCCGGCTGCGCGCTCCACCAGTTCTTCAGGTAGTCGCAGGCGAAGCCCCAGCTGTTGTACTTCTCCGGGATCGAGGCGCAGTCGTTCGGCGGGTCGGTCAGCTTCAGCCGGATCGGCTCCGCCTTGGCCGTCGCGGCCGCGTCCGGCGAGAGGTAGCCGAGCTGGGTCATCCGGTCCAGCACGTAGTTGCGCCGGGCGGTGGCGTCCTTCTGGTCCGACGACGCGGGGTCGTACTCGCTGGGCGACTTGACCAGCCCGGCGAGGGTGGCCGCCTCGACCGGGCTGAGGTCCTTCGGGGTCTTGGAGAAGAAGATCTCGCTGGCCGCGTAGATGCCGTACGCGCGGTGCCCGAAGTACGCGGAGTTCAGGTAGCGCTCAAGGATGTCCTCCTTGCTGAGCTCCTTCTCCAGGTCCAGCGCCATCCGCATCTCTTTGACCTTGCGCAGGCTGGTCTGCTGGGTGGCCTCCTGGACCTCCGTCGGGGTCTTCGCGCTGTCCCGCAACGCCATCCGGACGTACTGCATGGTCAGCGTGGACGCGCCCTGGGACACCCCGCTGGAGCGGGCGTTGGCGACGAAGGCCCGGGCCACGCCCTTCGGGTCCACGCCCCGGTGCTGGTAGAAGCGCGAGTCCTCGGCCGCCACGATGGCCTGCTGGATGTTCGGCGACATGTCCGACAGCTTGGTGTACTGCCGATACTCCTCGTAGAACATCGTCAGCACGGTCTTGCCGTCGGGCGCGTACAGGTAGGACGTCTCGGCGGGTAGCGCGGTGGTCAGCAGCTTGGTCTTGTGCTCCATCGCGTGCGCGGTGGCCTTCGCGCCCAGCCCGGTGAAGGCGAAGAGCGGATAGGCGACGGCGGCGATCACGATGCCGGCTATCAGCCCGGCGCGGAGGAGAGGGACGACACGACCGGCGGCAGCAAGGGGTCGGTTGCTCACAGGGTCAAGCTATGACATTTCCGATTCAGAAATGAGAAGAATTCATAAACGGACGTACGTCGAACGGGTCGTGACGCGTCCCACGCCGTGATCGGCTGTCCCGCACGCCGC
This sequence comes from Micromonospora sp. NPDC048909, assembly GCF_040649635.1. NCBI lineage: Bacteria > Bacillati > Actinomycetota > Actinomycetes > Micromonosporales > Micromonosporaceae > Micromonospora > Micromonospora sp. NPDC048909. The sequence continues at coordinate 568,760 of NZ_JBEZFU010000003.1, forward strand.
CTTCCCGGCAGGATCGCGGGCATGCGTGGTCAGCCGAGCGGGGCACCGGCGCGCGCCGGTGACGAACCGGCGCGCGCGCCGACGCCCGACCGCGTCCCGGCCCCGACCCCCGCCGGCGAGCCCGACCTCGCCCACCACGGGGACGCGGAGGTGGGGGACGGCCTGGTCGACCTCGCGGTCAACGTCCGCCGCGCGCCGATGCCGCCGTGGCTGGCGGAGCCGATCGCCGCCAGCCTGACCGACCTGGCCCGCTACCCGGATCCGGCACCCGCCCGGGCCGCGGTCGCCGCCCGGCACCGCCGCGCCCCGGACGAGGTGCTGCTCACCGCCGGTGCCGCCGAGGGGTTCGTGCTGCTCGCCCAGGCACTGCGCGGGGTCCGCCGGCCGGTCGTGGTGCATCCGCAGTTCACCGAGCCCGAGGCGGCGCTCCGGGCGGCCGGCCACCGGGTGGAACGGGTGCTGCTCGACGCGGGCGACGACTTCCACCTCGACCCGGCCCGGGTGCCCGCCGACGCCGACCTGGTGATGGTCGGCAACCCGACCAATCCCACCTCGGTCCTGCACCCGGCGCGGACGCTGGCCGCGCTGGCCCGCCCGGGCCGGGTCCTGGTCGTGGACGAGGCGTTCGCCGACACCACCGTCAGCCCCGGCCACCCGGGCGAGCCGGAGTCCCTCGCCGCCCGGCGAGACCTGCCCGGCCTGCTGGTGGTGCGCAGCCTCACCAAGACCTGGGGGCTGGCCGGGCTGCGGATCGGCTACCTGCTGGGCGCACCGGAGCTGCTGGCCCGGCTCGCCGCCGTCCAGCCGCTCTGGGCGGTCTCCACGCCCGCGCTGGCAGCGGCCGCCGCCTGCGCCACGCCGGCCGCGGTCGAGGCCGAGCGCGCGATCGCCGCGCGGCTCGCCGCCGACCGCGAGCACCTGGTCGCCCGGCTCGCCGCCCTGCCGGGGGTACGCGTCGCCGGCCGCCCGGCCAGCGCGTTCGTCCTGATCCACCTGCCCGGCGCCGCCATCGTCCGGGCCGGGCTGCGCGAGCGCGGCTGGGCGGTGCGCCGGGGGGACACCTTCCCCGGCCTCGGGCCGGACTGGCTGCGGGTGGCCGTGCGCGACCCGGCCACCACCGACGAGTTCATCCGGGTACTGGGCGAGATGCTGGAGGCATGATGCTGGAGACCACGATCGCGGCGATCGGGCCGTTGGACGAGCCGGCGATGGCCGCCGCCCGGGAGCTGCACGGCCGGCTCACCAAGCCGGCCGGTTCGCTCGGCGCCCTGGAGGAGCTGTCGGTACGCCTTGCCGGCCTGGCCGGGAACTGCCCGCCGCCGCTGCCCGAGCCGGCCGCCGTGGCGATCTTCGCCGGTGACCACGGCGTGCACGCCCAGGGGGTGACGCCCTGGCCGCAGGAGGTCACCGCGCAGATGATCGGCAACTTCCTCGCCGGCGGCGCGGTGGTCAACGCGTTCGCGCGGCAGGCCGGCGCCGCGGTCACCGTGGTCGACGTCGGGGTGGCGACCCCGATCCCCGCGGCCGCTGACGACGCTGCGGCGGCCGACGCTGCGGGCGACCGCGACGCCGGAGCGTCCGGGACGCTCGACTCGCGGGCGCCCCGGCTGGTCAGCGCCAACGTCCGGCCCGGCACCCAGGACCTCGCGGTGACCGCCGCGCTCACCCGCGACGAGGCCCGCGCCGCGGTCGAGACCGGCATCCGGGTCGCGAACGACCTCGTCGCGGCGGGCGCCGGCATCCTGCTCACCGGGGACATGGGCATCGGCAACACCACCCCGGCGGCCGCGCTGATCGCCGCGTTCACCGACGCCGATCCGGCTGCGGCGACCGGCCGTGGCACCGGCGTGGACGACCCGACGTACCGGCGGAAGGTCGAGGTGGTGCGGACCGCGCTGGACCGGCACCGGCCTGACCCGGCTGACCCGCTGGGCGTGCTGGCCGCGGTCGGCGGGCTGGAGCACGCCGCACTGACCGGGCTGATCCTCGGCGCCGCCGCGCACCGGGTGCCGGTGCTGCTGGACGGGGTGATCGCGGTGTCCGCCGCGCTCGCCGCCGCGGCCTTCGCCCCGGACGCGGTCGGCGCCATGGTCGCCGGGCACCGGTCCGCCGAGCCCGGCGCCACGCTGGCGCTGCGCCGGCTCGGGCTCGTCCCGCTGATCGACCTCGGCCTGCGCCTCGGCGAGGGCACCGGGGCGCTGCTCGCATTGCCGGTGGTCACCGGCGCGGTCCGGGTGCTGCACGAGGTGGCCACCTTCGACTCGGCCGGGGTGGCCGAGAAGTGAGCGAGCGAGCCCGAGGGTTCGGCGGCGGGGCCGCTCACGCCGGCGCCGAGCCGGGCGGGGCGGCGGCGTGAGCGAGACACCGTACCCGCTCGGGCTGCGGCTGGCCGGGCTGCGGGTGGTCGTGGTGGGCGGCGGAACGGTGGCCACCCGGCGGGTGCCCGCCCTGCTGGACGCGGGCGCGGACGTGCTGCTGGTGGCACCGGAGCTGACCCCGGCGCTGCGCGCGCACGTCGACGCCGGTCGGCTGCGCTGGGCGGCCCGCCGGTTCGCCCCCGAGGACCTGGACGGGGCCTGGCTGGTCCAGGTGGCGGTGGACGACCCGTCGGCCGCGGCGTCGGTCAGCGCCGCCGCCGCCGAGCGGCGCATCTTCTGCGTACGCGCCGACGACCGGACGGCGGCGACCGCCTGGACGCCGGCGGTGACCCGGCACGGGCCGGTGACGGTCGCGGTGCTGGGCGGTGGCGATCCGCGTCGGGCGATGAGCGTCCGGGACGCGGTACGCGAGCTGCTCGCCGCGCGCGCCGGGTTCGAGCCGGTGGCCGAGCCGGACGCGCCTCGGCGATCGGCGGGCGGCCCGGCCGGACGGGTCGCCCTGGTCGGCGCCGGGCCAGGTGATCCCGAGCTGATCACCGTGAAGGGCTGGCGGTTGCTGACCGAGGCGGACGTGGTGGTCGCCGACCGGCTGGTACCCGGGCTGCTCCTCGACGAGCTGCGGGCCGACGTGGAGCTGGTCGACGCCTCCAAGATCCCGTACGGGCCGGCCCGGGCCCAGGAGGAGATCAACCGGATCCTGGTCGACCGCGCCCGCGCCGGTGCGTTCGTGGTCCGGCTCAAGGGCGGCGACCCGTACGTCTTCGGTCGTGGTGGGGAGGAGCTGCTGGCCTGCGCCGAGGCCGGCGTACCGGTGACCGTGGTCCCCGGGGTGACCAGCTCCATCGCCGCCCCGGCGGCGGCCGGCATTCCGGTCACCCACCGGGCGGTCGCGCACGAGTTCACCGTGGTCTCGGGGCACCTGGCGCCGGACTCGCCGGCCTCACTGGTGCGCTGGGACGCGCTGGCCGGGTTGCGGGGCACGCTGGTGATCCTGATGGGGCTGAAGAACCTGGCCGGGATCACCGCCACCCTGCTCGCCCACGGCCGCCGGCCGGACACCCCCGCCGCGGTGGTCCAGGAGGCGACCACCGGCTCCCAGCGGGTCCTCCGGTCAACCCTGGCGAACGTCGCCGCCGACGCGACCACGGCGAACCTCCGCCCCCCGGCCGTAGTGGTCATCGGCAACGTGGTCGACGCCCTCGTCGTCTGACCGCCCCCGTCAGCGCTCGTTGATCGTGAAGTTGTCGTCGCGACACGCCGAGGCGGGCGACAACAACTTTGTGATCAACGCGTCGGGGTGAGCGGGGGAACACGGCGACGGCCGGAGCGCGAGGCTCCGGCCGTCGTCGGGGTGGACCGTCAGCTCACTGCTTGAGCATGTTGTCCAGCAGGAGGGCGCAGCGGATCAGGCCGAGGTGGCTGTAGGCCTGCGGGTGGTTGCCCAGCCCGCGCTCGGCCAGCGGGTCGTACTGCTCGGGGAGCAGCCCCGTCGGTCCGGCGGTGTCGACCATCTGGGCGAAGAGCTCCTCGGCGTCGAGCCGCCGGCCGGTGCGCAGGTACGCCTCGATCAGCCACGCCGTGCAGATGTGGAAGCCGCCCTCCCGCCCGGGCAGGCCGTCGTCCCAGTGGTAGCGGTAGACGACCGGCCCGCTGCGCAGGTCGGCCTCGATCTTCAGCACCGTGGAGAGGAAGCGCGGGTCGTCGCCCGGAAGCAGACCGGAGAGGCCGATCCAGAGCGACGAGGCGTCCATGTCCTCGTCACCGTAGGCGACGCTGTAGGCCTCCGCGTGCTCGTGCCAGCCGTGCTCCAGCACGTTGGCCGCGATCCGGTCGCGCAGCTCGACCCACTCCGGCCGGTCCTCGCCGCCGTGCTGGCGCACCACGTGCAGGGCCCGGTCCACGGTCATCCAGCACATGACCTTGGAGAAGATGTGGTGCCGCGGTGGGAGGCGGGCCTCCCAGATGCCGTGGTCGGGTTCGTGCCAGCGGCGGCTGACCGCCTCGACCATCGACTCCAGCACCCGCCACTCGGTCTCCCGGACCGAGCCGCGCAGGTCGGCCACGGCGGCGATCAGGTCGGCGACCGGGCCGAAGACGTCCAGCTGGAGCTGGTGGTTGGCCAGGTTGCCGACCCGGACGGGCCGGGAGCCGGCGTAGCCGGGCAGGGTGTCGATGACCGCCTCGGCGCCGAGTTCGTACCCGTCGACCGTGTAGAGCGGGTGCAGCCGCTCCGGGTGCCCGCCGGTGCGCTCGACGACGCCGTCGATCCAGCGCAGCAGCCCCTCGGCCTCCTCGGTCGAGCCGAGGTCGACCAGCGACCGGGCGGTCAGCGCGGCGTCGCGCAGCCAGCAGTAGCGGTAGTCCCAGTTGCGGACTCCGCCCAGCTCCTCCGGCAGCGAGGTGGTCGCGGCGGCCAGGATCGAGCCGGTGGGCTGGTGACAGAGCCCGCGCAGCGTCAGCGCGCTGCGGACCACCAGGTCGCGGGCGGTGGTGGGCAGCTTGAGCGAGGCCACCCAGTCCTTCCACGGCTGCTCCGCGGCGGCCTGTCGCTCGTGCACGGGCAGCCGGTGGTGTTCCACGCTGTGGGTGCCGAAGCGCAGCTCCAGCACGACCTGCCCGCCGGCCGCCCGCAGGTCCACGATTGCCTTGGCGGTCTCGTAGCCGCCGTCGCTGACGACGTCCCACTCGACCCCGGGGGAGTAGAGCACGATCGGCTCGTTCGAACCGAGCACCAGCAGACCGTCGCCGACCGGCTGCAGCTGCACCGCCACCTGGCCGAACTCGGGCCGGGGAGCGAACTCCACCCGGGCCCGGCCGTGGCCGGTGAGCACCCGGACCAGCGTCGAGTCGCCGGCCATGATGGCCGGGCCGTCCGGGGTGGTCTCCTGCGCCGGCAGGTCCAGCCAGTCGGTCACGGTGAGACCCGACCACCGGGTCTCCACCGTCATCGTGCCGCCGCGGTAGCGCTGGCCCAACGGGATGCCGCCGCGCTCCGGCGAGACGGTGAAGTGCCCGGCCGGGCTGCCGCCGACCAGGTCGGCGAAGATCGCCGCCGAGTCCGGCTTGGGGTTGCAGAGCCAGGTGACCTTCGCGTCGGGGGTGAGCAGCGCGACCGTCCGGCCGTTGGCCAGCATGGAGTGCCGCTCGATCGGCACCGCCCGCTCGCCGAAGAGCCAGTGCCGCCGGGTCTCCAGCAGCAGGCCGAGGGCCCGCGCCGCCTCGATCGGCTCGTCGACCCGGTAGTCGGCCTTGGTGTCGCCCACGCCGATCTTGATGCCGACGTCCGGCCCGTGCAGGTTGCCGAAGGCGTTCTCATCGGTGACGTCGTCGCCGATGAAGAGCACCGCGCTGGCGGAGAGCTGGGTCCGCAGCTGGTCGACCGCGGTGCCCTTGTGGGTGGCGACCACCGACAGCTCGATGACCTCCTTGCCCTGGGTGACCGTGACGCCGTCCCAGGTGGCGGGGCCGCCACGGACCGCGTCGATGGCGGCGGCGGCGACCTGCGGGTCGACCCCGCGGGTGTGCACCGCCACGCTCGCCGGCTTGCGCTCCAGCCGTACGCCCGGGTGGCTCGCGGCGATCTCGCGCAGCGCGTCGCGCAGCCGGGTGCGGACCGCGATCAGCTCCGGGGAGAGCCGCTCGACGAAGCCGATGTCGAACTCGGAGCCGTGGCTGCCGACCAGGTGGACCTCGCTGGGCAGCCGGGAGAGCGCGGCCAGGTCGCGCAGCGCCCGGCCGGAGACCACCGCCACGCTCGTCTGGGGCAGGGAGGCCAGCGCGCGGATCGCGGCGACCGCCTCGGGCAGCGGTACGGCCTTGCTCGGGTCCTCGACGATCGGGGCCAGGGTGCCGTCGTAGTCGCAGGCGATCAGGAGCTGGGGGACCCGGGCGATCCGGCCGATGGCCGAGCGCAGTTCCGGGTCCATGACGCCGGTGGCGATGGTGGCGCCACCGGGGACGGGCGTGTTCACGCGGCCTCCGCCTCCGGCACGCCGAGCTCGGTGAGGAACGACTTGGCCCAGTGGCCAACGTCATTGGTACGCAGATGGCGTTGCATCGTCCGCATGCGGCGGCGGGCCTCCGGCTTCTCCACATGCACGGCCCGCAGCAGGGCGTCCTTGACCGCGTCCGGGTCGTGCGGGTTGCACAAAAATGCCTGGCGCAGCTCCGTGGCCGCGCCGGCGAACTCACTGAGCACGAGCGCGCCGCCCTGGTCCCCGCGCGATGCGACGTACTCCTTGGCCACCAGATTCATTCCGTCTCGAAGCGGGGTCACCATCATCACGTCGGCAGCGACGTACATCGCGGCAAGTTCACTGCGACTGTACGACTGATGCAGATAATGCACCGCCGGCACGCCGACCCTGCCGAATTCGCCATTAATCCGACCAACCTCGCGTTCTACCTTGACCCGAAGGGCCTGGTAGTGCTCCACGCGTTCGCGGCTCGGTGTGGCCACCTGGACCATGACCGCGTCGGGCACTGTCAGCTTTCCGTCAGCCAGCAGTTCCCGGAAGGCCTTGAGCCGCAGCTCGATGCCCTTGGTGTAGTCGAGCCGGTCCACGCCCAGGATGATCGTCTTGGGGTTGCCCAGCTCCTCGCGGATCTCCTTGGCCCGGGCCAGCACCGCCGGGTCGGCGGCCATCCGCTCCATCTCCCGGGTGTCGATCGAGATGGGGAAGGCCCCGGCCTTCACCTGCCGGCCGTCGACCTGGATCATCTGCCCCTCGTAGCGCAGCCCGAGCAGGTGCCGGGCCAGCCGGACGAAGTTCTGCGCGGCCAGCCGCTGCTGGAACCCGACCAGGTCGGCGCCGAGCAGGCCGCGCAGGATCTCGGTGCGGAACGGCATCTGCATGAACAGCTCGATCGGCGGGAACGGGATGTGCAGGAAGAAGCCGATCCGCAGGTCCGGCCGGAGCTCGCGGAGCATCGCCGGCACCAGCTGGAGCTGGTAGTCCTGCACCCAGACCGTGGCGCCCTCGGCCGCCACCTCCGCCGCGGCCTCGGCGAACCGGGCGTTGACCAGCCGGTACGCCTCCCGCCAGCGGCGCTTGTAGGCCGGCGTCTCGACCGCGTCGTGGTAGAGCGGCCAGATCGTCGCGTTGGACTGACCCTCGTAGTAGCGCTCCAGCTCCTCGGCGCTGAGCGGGACCGGGTGCAGCCGGATGCCCTCCAGGTCGAACGGTTCGGGGGCGGCGCCGGTGCCGCCGGCCCAGCCGACCCAGGTGCCCTGATGCTCGGCGAGGACGGGATGCAGCGCCGTCACCAGCCCGCCCGGGCTGCGTCGCCACTGCCGTCCCTCAGGTGTGCTCACCTCGTCGACCGGCAGGCGGTTCGCCACTACGACAAAGGAGCTGCGGACGGTCACGTTCGGCCACCTCCGGGTGCTGACGGGTCAACCGCGAATGAGCGTACTGAGCGTAGCTGCGGCGTCTGGGGCCCCGTGCCGGAGTTCCCTACCCGTCCCACGGTCGCCGAATCCTGCCGGTGATCTTGCCAACAGCCGCCGAACGGGCTGCACGGGGGGCGGGGTGATGTGGGCGAAGTCCGCCGTACCTGTCAGGATTGACGACGGCGTGCGTGCAGCCGGCCCCGGCCGGCGGCGGCCGGCGGAAGTCGCAGCCCGCGCCGCGCCGCAAGCTCGCGATCCCAATCGACGGAGGTAGCCCGCACCGTGGCCCAGTTCATCTACGTCCTGGAAAAGGCGCGCAAGGCGCACGGCGACAAGGTCGTGCTGGACAACGTGACGCTGAACTTCCTGCCCGGGGCCAAGATCGGCGTGGTCGGGCCGAACGGCGCCGGTAAGTCCAGCCTCCTCAAGATCATGGCAGGGCTCGACAAGCCGAGCAACGGCGAGGCCCGGCTGATGCCCGGCTACACCGTCGGCATGCTCGCCCAGGAGCCTCCGCTCAACGACGCCAAGACCGTGCTCGGCAACGTCGAGGAGGCGGTCGCCGAGACCAAGGCCAAGCTGGAGCGGTTCAACAAGATCGCCGAGCAGATGGCGACGGACTACTCCGACGAGCTGATGGAGGAGATGGGCAAGCTCCAGGAGGAGCTGGACCACCTCGACGCCTGGGACATCGACTCCAAGCTCGAACTGGCCATGGACGCGCTGCGCTGCCCGCCGCCGGACGCCGACGTCACCCAGCTCTCCGGTGGTGAGCGTCGCCGGGTGGCGCTCTGCAAGCTGCTGCTGGAGGCGCCCGACCTGCTGCTGCTCGACGAGCCCACCAACCACCTGGACGCCGAGAGCGTCTCCTGGCTGGAGCAGCACCTGGCCAAGTACGCCGGCACCGTCATGGCGATCACCCACGACCGGTACTTCCTGGACAACGTGGCCAACTGGATCCTCGAGCTGGACCGCGGCCGGACCTACCCCTACGAGGGCAACTACTCCACCTACCTGGAGAAGAAGGCCGCCCGGCTGGCCGTCGAGGGCCGCCGCGACGCCAAGATGAAGAAGCGCCTCACCGAGGAGCTGGAGTGGGTCCGCTCCAACGCCAAGGCCCGGCAGACCAAGTCCAAGGCCCGCCTGGACCGGTACGACGAGATGGCCACCGAGGCGGAGAAGACCCGCAAGCTGGACTTCGAGGAGATCCAGATCCCGCCGGGCCCGCGCCTGGGCAGCACGGTCATCGAGGCGTCCCACCTCACCAAGGGCTTCGGCGACCGGGTGCTGATCAACGACCTGTCGTTCTCGTTGCCGCGCAACGGCATCGTCGGCATCATCGGCCCGAACGGCGTCGGCAAGACCACCCTGTTCAAGACCATCGTCGGGCTGGAGCAGCCGACGAGCGGCTCGGTCCGGGTCGGCGAGACCGTCTCGCTGTCGTACGTCGACCAGAACCGGCAGGGCCTCAGCGGCGACAAGACCGTCTGGGAGGTCGTCTCCGACGGGCTGGACTACCTGATGGTGGGCAAGGTCGAGATGCCGTCCCGGGCGTACATCGCCGCGTTCGGCTTCAAGGGCCCGGACCAGCAGAAGCCGACCAAGGTGCTCTCCGGCGGTGAGCGCAACCGGCTCAACCTGGCGCTGACGCTGAAGATCGGCGGCAACGTGATCCTGCTCGACGAGCCGACCAACGACCTGGACGTGGAGACCCTCTCCAGCCTGGAGAACGCGCTGCTGGAGTTCCCGGGCTGCGCCGTGGTCATCTCGCACGACCGGATGTTCCTGGACCGGGTCGCGACGCACATCCTGGCCTGGGAGGGCGACGACGAGGACCCGTCGAAGTGGTTCTGGTTCGAGGGCAACTTCGACGCGTACGAGAAGAACAAGATCGACCGGCTCGGCGCGGAGGCCGCCCGGCCGCACCGGGTGACCTACCGCAAGCTGACCCGCGACTGATCATGGCTGACCGGTTCGTCTACCAGTGCACCCTGCGGTGGTCCGACCTGGACGCGTTCGGCCACGTCAACAACTCGCGCTTCCTCACCCTCTATGAGGAGGCCCGGGTGGCGTTGATGTTCGCCGGTGCCCGGGCGGCGGGGGTCGACTCGTTCGCCGACGGAGTGGTGATCCGCCGGCACGAGGTCGACTACCTGCGCCCGGTCGACTATCCGTTGGCCGGGGCCACCGCCGAGGGCGGGCCGACCGTGCGGATCGAACTCTGGGTGGAGGAGATCAAGCCCTCCCGGTTCACCGTCGCGTACGAGCTCTACGACGGCGAGGTGCTCGCCGGGCGGGCCCGGTCGGTGCTGGTGCCGTTCGACCTCGGTCGGCAGCTGCCCCGGCGGATCACCGACCGGGAGCGGGAGTTCCTGCGGACGTACGCGCTCTCCGGCGGGTCGGCGTGACCCGGCCGGGGCCGGCCGGTCCGCGGCCCGTCCCGGCGGCGTCCGGTGGGGCGGTGGCGCCGAGCAGCGGCTCGCCGGCGGAGCCCGCGCCCGCTGCCGGCGGGCACGGCATCGTCGGGGTCGCCGACGCCGGCGCGTTCCTGGCCCGGCTGCTCCGGCTGGACCCGGCCCTCCCGGTTCGGCTCCGTCCGGTCGACGGCGGCCGGACGGCGCTCTGGGCCCGGCTGCCCTGGCAGGTGCTGGTGGTGCGCACCGTGGCCGGCCCGGGGCCGGGGGACGTGACCGTCTCGGCCGCGGAACTCCTGGCCGAGCTGGAACGCTCCGGCCCGGCGCTGCCGGCCCGGCGGGACGCGCAGTGGCGGTGGCCGTTGCCGCCGGCGGCGAGCCGGCCGGTGGAGACGCTGCCCGCCGCCGACCTGTGGCGGATCGCCCGGGCGGCGGCCGGCACCCTGCGGGCCGCCAGCGAACACGGTGTGGCCGGTCGGGCGGTGGGGCAGCGGGCGCTGCGCGACGCGCTGCTCGACCACGTGGCCGTGCTGGTCACCCCGGAGGATCCGCCCGGTGCGCCGGTCGAGGTGCCGCAACGACTGGTGCAGGGGCTGGTCCGGATGGGCTTTCTGGGCCCGCCGGACGGCTCCCGGCCGGAGGCCGACGCCCAGGTGCGCGTAGGCGGCCGATGGGTCGGGCTGGTGGGACCATACGGAGCGGCCTGGTCGCAGAAGGCCACGGATCTTGGCCTGACGCCCCTCGGGGGTCGTCCGAACGGATGACCCTGGGTCATTCTTCTGGGTTGGGGCGGTCGTTGGGGGGATGCTTCAACCCGGCTGTCCGGGTACCGTCCATCCTCGGATCCAACGCACCGTAGGCGACTGGATCCGCTGGGGAGTGAGGTGCGCGAGCGATGCCGTGGTGGTCATGGCGCCCGGGTCCCGCCGGCGGCGGCGATCCGGAAAGTCGGAGCGGGATCACAGTGGAGAGCACCGTCCGGGTCGGACCACCGACCCCGCGCCAGCCGGGAGACGACTGCACGGCCAACGACCGGTCGGTGACCGTCGGGATGCCGGCCACCGTCGAGCCGGTCACGCTGAGCCGGGTCTGCGACGCGCTCGACTTGCTCGACGTGCGCTACCTGGCTGACGGTGACGGCAACCTGCTGGCCATGTGGGAGCGGCACGCGGTGCTGGTCACCCTCGAAGGGCCCGAGGACGAGATTCTGGTGATGCGGGCGCGTCCGCACGCGACCGTCCCGCCGGACTGGGCCGACCGGGCCTACCGGGTGGTCAACGAGTGGAACCACACCCGCCGGTTCTGCAAGGCCTACATCGGCGACCCGACCGAGCGCGGTCAGCTGCCGATCTACGCCGAGTTGCAGGTGCCGTTGGGTGCCGGCACCCACGACGCGCTCCTGGTCGAGATGCTCGACTGCGGCGCGGCGGTGGCCACCAGCTTCGTGGACTGGCTGCACGACGAGGGCGCGCTGCTCTGAGCCGCCGGGCCGGCCGCGTGGTGCGGCGGATCCCCGCCGCCACGACCGCCGGCCCGGCCGTCAGGCCGGGTCCTCCATCACGTTCACCATGAAGTACGCGGCCCGCTCCAGGTAGTCCCAGAGCGCGGTGGCGTGCTCCGGCGGCAGGTCCAGCCGGTCGAGGGCGCGGCGCATGTTCCGCAGCCAGGCGTCCCGCTCCGCCGCGCCGATCCGGAACGGCGCGTGCCGCATCCGCAGCCGCGGGTGCCCGCGCTGCGCCGAGTAGGTGTTCGGCCCGCCCCAGTACTGGATCAGGAAGAGGCTGAACCGCTCGGCCGCCGGACCCAGGTCCTCCTCGGGATACATCGGTCGCAGCAGCGGGTCCTCGGCGACGCCGGCGTAGAACTCGTCCACCAGCTTGCGGAAGGTGGGTTCGCCGCCGATCGCCTCGAAGAGAGTCATCGACGGCTGGGCACGGTCGGATTCACCTGCGGGGTGCACCGTTCCATCCTGCCAGGCGACCTGAGCGCCGGCGGTACGGGTGGACCCGCCGTCGATGTGCGTCGGGTCACGGGCGTGCGGTCGGCCGGCAACGTCATCCGGTAGCGGGCGTGCGGCCGGGCCGGACGTCAGCTGACCGCGTGCCGCCGCCGACCGTTCTCGCCGGGCTGCCCGGGAACCGGGTCGGCCGCGGGGTGCGGCCGGTCGGCGGCTGGCGAGCCCTCGGGACCCTCCGGGCCGGGCGTCGCGTTCGCCGAGTCCGCCGCCGTCATGGCGGCGGCGACCGACTGCTGGCTCGGCCAGCGCAGGGCGGCCACGAGCATCAGCAGGACCCCGGCGGCGCTCCAGATGCCGACCACCAACGGAATCTTGAAGCGGTCCGCGAGCACTCCGGTGACCAGCACCGCGAGGCCCTGGATCACCTGGACCCCGGTGGCCATCACGCCGAAGGCGCGGGCCCGGAACGCGTCCGGCAGGGCCTGCACGAAGAGCCCGTTGGCGGTCGGCAGCATGCCGGCGACCGCGAAGCCGCAGGCGGCCGCGAGCAGCGCCACCACCAGGGCCGGTGGGTCGAACAGTGCGGGCACCAGGGTGAGCGGGGCGAGCACCGCCAGCGGGCGCATCAGGGTGAGCCGGCGGGCCGGCCCGAAGGCCCGCCCGACCAGCAGCCCGCCGAGGATGAAGCCAACCGGATTGGCGGCCATGATCACCGCCTGCGCCATGCCCGCGTCGAGGTCACCCCCGGCTTTGGTGGCGGCCCAGGGGGCGGCGAGGCCTTCCGGCACGATCGAGAAGAGCATGGCGCTGAACACCAGCACGGCGATGGCCCGCAGCACCGGGGTGCCGAACACGATCTGGAACCCCTGGGAGGTCTCCCGGAGCAGGTGGGTGCGGTGCGCCGGGCTCAGGGCGGCCGGGCGGTCCTCCACGCCCAGGCGGACCAGGACCGCCGAGACGGCGAAGGTGCCCGCGTTGATCAGCAGTGCGGTGACCGGGTCGAGGGCGGCGATCGAGGCCCCCATGAGGTAGCCGACCACCTGGGCCGCCTGACCGACGCTGGCGTTCAGGGACAGCCCGAGGACCAGCCGGTCGCCGGCGAGGATCTGTGGCATCAGCGCGGACTTCGCGGCCTGGCTGGGCGGGTTGGCCAGGGTGGTGAGGAAGAGCAGCGCCAGCAGGACCTGCACCGGCAGGCTCGGGATGGCCATGAGCAGCATCAGCGCCATCCGGATCACGTCGCACGCCACCATCACCCGCCGGTACGGGTAGCGCTCGGCGAGCGCGGCGAGCAGCGGACCGCCGGCCAGCCACGGCAGGTAGCTGACCGCGAAGGCGGCGGCGGAGAGCGCGACCGACTTGGTCTCCTGATAGACCAGCAGGGTGACCGCGGCCTTGGCGAGGTAGTCACCGACCCAGGAGAGCGAACCCGCCGCGAAGACAGCCCGGAATTCCCGTTGGGCGAAGACCTCGCGGAAGGTGGCCGGCCCCTCCGCTGAGGGTCGCTCGTCGGACACCGTCGCCTCCATGTTCCCCAGGACGGCCACTCGTGACGGCGTCGGCCCGGGAACTGTCGTCAGATCAATTGATCAGCGAGGACGCCAGCACGCTCCGGCGGGGGAACGCGTGCCCCGGATTCTGCCCGATCGTCTGACAACTAGCTAGGGCGAACGGATAGATCGTCGCATCTCCGACTGAACGAACGGACGATACCTGAGGGGCCACGCGGACCGCGACCCCACAACCGACGGCCATATCGGACCGCTCAGGTCGCGCCGCCCCGCCCCGGCTCGCCGTCGGCCGGCGGCCGGCCGGGCAGACCGGGGAAGAGGCGGGCGGCGGCGATCTGCGCGGTGATCCCGGAGTTCTCCAACGCCTCGGCCAGCCGACGACGCAGCTCCCGACCCACCGCGAACTGGCCGTCCGCGGTCGTCTTCACCACCGTGCGGATCACCGCGCCGTCCACCGTCATCTGCTCCACGCCGAGCACCTCCGGCTCCTCGACGATCTCCGGCGCCAGCTCCGGGTCCAGGGCGACCGAGGCGGCCGCGGTACGCAGCACCGCGGTGGCCTCCTCGGTGGCGGCGAACCCGATCGGCAGGTCGACCACGACCAGGGCCCAGCCCTGACTCTTGTTGCCCACCCGGACGATCTCGCCGTTGCGGATGTACCAGAGCACGCCGCGCCCGTCCCGGACGGTGGTGACCCGCAGCCCCACCGACTCCACCACGCCGTTGGCCTCGCCGAGGTCGACGTTGTCACCGACGCCGTACTGGTCCTCGATCAGCATGAACAGGCCGGCGATCAGGTCCTTCACCAGGCTCTGCGCGCCGAAGCCCAGGGCCACGCCGGCGATGCCCGCGCTGGCCAGCAGCGGGGCCAGGTCGAAGCTGAACTCGCGCAGGATCATCAACAGCGCGATGCCGAAGAAGAACGCCGTGGTCAGGCTGCGCAGCACCGAGCCGATCGCCTCGGCCCGTTGCCGCCGTCGCTCGGGCACGAACTCGCCGGGCTCCACCGCGGCGCTCGGGATCCGCTCGCGCAGTGGCCGCAGCATGGTCGGCACCCCGGCGTCGGTGGTGGTGCGGACCAGCCGGCTGATGGTCCGGTGCACGGCCCAGCGGGCGATCACCGCCAGCAGCAGGATCAGCACCACCCGCAGCGGCTTGACCAGGATCCAGTAGCTGCCCTCGGCGAACCAGACCGACCTGGTGGTCTCCCAGGTGACCCGGCACACCGTCTCGTTCAGGCATTCCGGGCTCGGGGCGGGGGTACCGGGCACGGCCGCGAGGAGCGTCAGGACGGAGGCAGTCACCCTGTCTTCGTACCGCAACCGGCCCGGTGGCCCGCCGCCGACCCACCGCAGGGTGACCGGCCCGTCGCTGTCACCCGGCCGGTGGGTGAACGGAGCGGGCGAACCGGTCATCTCGCGGGGCCCGGAAAAACCTTCACGAGGGAGCCCGGATTAGTACGTGCAATCCGGGGTCCGATCAGGGACTATTGGCGCAACGGACGTCGGTGATCCGGCCGACGTCGACCGTGCTGGGCCGTCATGCCCGGCCCCGGTCGGCGGCGCGCGGAGGGGGCCGCTGAACCGGGAGGGTGAGCGCGATGCCTGACATACGACCCACGGTGGGCTCCGGTGCGCTGGTCCTCAACGCCACCTACGAGCCGCTGTGTGTCGTGTCGGTGCGTCGTGCCGCGATCCTCGTCCTCTCCGCCAAGGCGGTCTGTGTCGCCGACGGCGACGGCATCCTGCACAGCGCCCGGAACGCCCTGCCGGTGCCCTCGGTGGTCAGGCTGACCCGGTTCGTCCGGGTGCCCTACCGCACCCACGTCGGTCTGTCCCGGCGGGCGATCTTCGCCCGGGACGGCTGGCGCTGCGCCTACTGTCGGGGCCCCGCCGAGACCATCGACCACGTCTTCCCCCGCAGCCGGGGCGGCCGGCACGCCTGGGAGAACGTGGTCGCCGCCTGCGCCCGCTGCAACCACACCAAGGGCGACAAGACCCCCGCCGAGCTGGGCTGGCGACTGCACTCGTCGCCCGCGGCACCGAAGGGCACCGCCTGGCGGGTGCTCGGCCACCGGGCACCCGACCCGCGCTGGGCCGACTGGCTCGACCTGCGCGAACCCGAGGCGGCCTGAGGCCGGCGGTTGGCCGGTCACTGGCGCACCTTCACCAGCGAGGCGAAGACCACGACGTTGTCCGCGTAGCCGGTCTCCCCGCCGACCCAGCGCCCGCCACAGGTGATCAGGCGCAGGTTGGGGCGGCTGAAGTCCCCGAACACCTCGTCCACCGGCAGATCCGCCTTGTCGAACTTCTCCACCGAGTCCACCTCGAAGACGGCGATCGTGCCGTCCTCCCGCCGGACCTCCACCCGGTCGCCGGGGCGCAGCCCCTTCAACTCGTGGAAGACCGCTGGTCCGGTGGTGGTGTCCACGTGTCCGACGATCACCGACGGGCCGTACTGGCCGGGTGTCGGCCCCTGGTCGTACCAGGCGGCCTCCTGGGCCCGGGCGGCGTCCGGCACTCCGATGCTGCCGTCCGGGGCGATGCCCACGCTGTGCACCGGGGCGCGCAGGTCGATGGAGTGGATGCTGAGGTCCACCGGGCGGCTCGCCGGCAGCACCGGGAAGTTCTTCGGCGGCGGCCGGAGCCCGGCGCTGAGCTGCTCCGGCAGCACGTTGATCCCGGTGATCCGCTCCACCCCCAGCATCGCGACGATCAGCACCATCAGCCCCGCGATCAGCAGCACCGGCAGTCCCGGCCCGACGCCGATGCCGATCCGGCGGCGCGCCGTGGGCCCTGCCCGCGGCCGCGCCGGCAGTGGCGGGGCCTTCGGGTCGGTGCTGGCGAGGCTGGCGGCGATCGTGTGCCGGCCGACCCGGCGCAGCCGGCCCGAGGTCCTGGCCACCAGCCGGCCGGACGCCCGCAGGACCGATCGGGCCGTCGAGCCGGCCCGGGGCCGGTCCGGTCGCCTGCGCCGCGAGGGTGAGCGGGCCATGATGCCCCCCGGGTCAGGACCCGGACCCGGTCCGTCGGCGGCCACCGGCCATGCCGAGCGCCACCGCGGCGGCCACCACGACCACCCCGCCGATCAGCAGCAGCGTGCCGGTGCCCCGGCCGACGGCCGTGCCCCCGCCACCGGTCGCCGGGCCCTTGCTCGGTTGGGCCATGTTCAGCACGGTGAGGGTGGTGGACGCGGTGTTGCCGTTCTGGCACCGCAGGTTGACCGGGTAGTCACCGGGTTGCTTGTCGCTTGGCACGGTCGCCGAGCCGGTCAGGAAGCCGTTGTCCGGCCGCAGGGTGACCCGGTTGAACGCCTCCGACTGCACCTCGGCCTGGCGGTTGTTGTCGTTGTCGCAGCTGGCCCGGAGCTGGACCCGGCCGCCCGCCTGGACGCTGCTCGGCGTCACCTCGATGAACGTGTTCTCGCCCGCCCGAGCGGGCCCGGCGCCGGCCAGGACGAACGCCGCGATCAGCGCGAACGCCCCGAGCAGCCTGAAGATGGTCGACGGGGCGGGAAACACGCCACCGTCCGGTCGCAGACCCCGCATGATCCTCCCTCCCGGCACCGGTGCACCGGTCCTGCTGGGGCGACCCGCGGTGCTTTCCCCCTGGTCTGCCGGCTAACCCGGGCGCCTCAGCGGCGGCGGCCGCCAGAGGCGTCGTCCGGGCCGGCGAGCGGGGTGACCGGGTGCCAGTCCAGCGGGGTGGAGAGCACCATCGTGCTGGACGGCTGGCCGTACGGGGCGAGCCGGTCGATGACCCGCTCGAAGTCGGTGATCGAGCCGGCCGCGACCTTGAGCATGCTGCACGCGTCCCCGGTGATGCGGTGGATCTCGAGGATCTCCGGCCAGCCGGCCACCTCGGGGTCGTGCAGGATGCAGCGCGAGCCGTAACAGGACATCCGGATGAGGGCGACCACACCACGACCGGCCCGACTCAGGTCGACGTGGGCGTGGTAGCCGGTGATCACGCCCGACTCCTCCAGCCGGCGGACCCGCTCCGCCACCGCAGGCGGGGAGAGGTGCACCCGGCGGGAGAGTTCACTGAAGGAGAGGCGCGCGTCGGCCTGCAGCTCACGCAGCAGCGCCCAGTCCATGTCGTCCACGAGGCGACCTTACATTCGGCAACCGGAAGCAATCTCATGCCTTCGGTGTGGCAGGCCCATCCGCGCCGTCGCCGTTGATCCGGCATTCCATCCGCCGATCCAGGCGCGGGATCATGACCTCACCCCGGTTTCTTGAGGAGACGACGTTGGAACAGACGGAGCTGCGGGCGCCCGCCCTGACCGCAGCGGTGCGCCCGATCACGCCGCAGCAGCGGGCGGCCACGGCGGCGCGCAACGGTGGCGGACCGACGCTGGAGTTCGCCGAGCAGGTGCCCTACGACGCGTACACCCACGCCAGCACACTGCACCGGCTGCAACAGCCGCTCAGCGACGACCCGGGCGAGATGTCCTTCCTCATGGTCAGCCAGATCATGGAGCTCTACTTCGGGCTGACCCGCCACGAGCTGATCGAGGCCCAGCGACTGCTCCGCGCCGACCAGGTCTGGGAGGCGCTGGCGCCGCTGCGCCGGGCCGGGCTGCACCTGGAGGGGCTCAACGCCGCCTGGCGAGGGCTGCGCTGGATGACCCCGGCCGACTTCAACCGCTTCCGCGACCTGCTCGGCGACGCCTCCGGCTTCCAGTCGGCGATGTACCGGCACCTGGAGTTCCTGCTCGGCCTCCGCGACCCCGCGCTGATCCGGCCGTTCCGCCGGCAGACCGAGGTGTACGCCGAGCTGGGCGCCACGCTGGCCGCGCCGAGCCTCTGGGACGACGTGATCGCCCTGCTCGCCCGCAGGGGCTTCGACCTCCCGGCCGAGCTGCTGTCCCGCGACGTCTCGGTCGAGCACCAGCCGGAGCCCCAGGTCGAGGCGGCCTGGGTGCGGATCTACGCCGACAGCGGGCCGGAGAACGATCTCCGGCTGCTCGGCGAGGCGCTGACCGAGGTGGCCGAGCAGTTCGGCGACTGGCGATGGCAGCATGTCAAGGCGGTGCAGCGGACCATGGGCGCCAAGGTCGGCAGCGGTGGCTCCGCCGGGCTCGCGTGGTTGCAGCGCAGCATGGCCCGGGTGGTCTTCCCGGAGCTGTGGTCGGCCCGCACCAACATGTGACCGGAGAGCGAGACACCCCCATGAACGCCCCGCACCCCGCACCGTCCCACCTCACCGCAGCGGAGGCCGAGGCGCGCCGACTGGACGCCGCCGATCCCGGGCACCGCCACCTGTTCCACGTGCCGCCGGCCGAGGGCGGTCGCTTCCCCGAGGTCGCCTACCTGGCCGGCAACTCGCTCGGGCTGCAACCGCGGGCCACCCGCGACGAGCTCCTCGCCGACCTGGACGCCTGGCGCCAGCTCGGCGTCGAGGGGCACCTGGAGGCCGAGCGGCCCTGGTTGCCGTACCACGAGCTGCTCACCGCGCCGGCCGCGCGGCTGGTCGGCGCCCTGCCGGCGGAGACCGTGGTGATGAACTCGCTCACGGTCAACCTGCACCTGCTGATGGTCAGCTTCTACCGTCCGGCGGGCCGGCGGACCCGGATCGTGATCGAGGACGCCGCCTTCCCCTCCGACAGCTACGCGGTGCGCAGCCAGGCCCGGTTCCACGGGTTGGACCCGGACGAGGCCGTGGTCCGGTTGACGCCACGACCCGGTGAGGACGCCCTGCGCACCGAGGACGTGCTCGACTACCTGGCCACCGAGGGCGACCGGGTGGCGCTGGTGCTGCTCGGCGGGGTCAACCACCTGACCGGTGAGCTGCTGGACATCCCGGCCGTGACCGCGGCCGGCCGGGCCGCCGGCGCGGTGGTCGGCTGGGATCTCGCGCACGCCGCCGGCAACGTGCCGCTGGCCCTGCATGACTGGGACGTGGACTTCGCCGCCTGGTGCTCGTACAAGTACCTGAACTCGGGGCCGGGTGCGCTGGCGGGTGTCTTCGTGCACGAGCGGCACCTCGGCGACCCGACGCTGCCCCGCTTCGAGGGGTGGTGGAGCACCGAGGCCAGCACCCGGTTCGAGATGACCCCGGTGTCCCGGCCGCCGGCCACCGTGGAGGCATGGCAGATCTCCAACCCGCCGATCTTCGCGATGGGTCCGGTCCGCACCTCGCTGGAGCTCTTCGACTCGGTCGGCATGCCGGCGCTGCGCGAGCGGAGCCTGCGGCTCACCGGATACCTGGAGCGGCTGCTCGACGAGGTGACCGCCGGCCGGCCGCTGACCGTGGTCACCCCGCGCGACCCGGCGCGACGCGGCTGTCAGCTCTCGGTGCGGATCGGGGCGGGCAGCGCCAACGAGCTGACCAAGCGGCTGCGGCACGAGCACGGCGTGATCGCCGACGCCCGGGAGCCGGACGTCGTACGGTTCGCGCCGGTGCCGCTCTACTCGACCTACCACGACTGCTGGCGGGTCGCCGACGCGCTGGCCGCCACTGTGGAGAAGAACCGATGACGGAACGCGACGAGATCGCGGTGGTCGGCGCCGGGCTCGCCGGCTGCCTGCTGGCCTGCTTCCTGGCCCGGCGCGGCTACCCGGTGGCGCTCTACGAGCGGCGGCCGGATCCGCGTTCCGGCCGGGTCGAGCGGGGCCGCTCGATCAACCTGGCGCTCTCCGAGCGTGGCCTGGACGCGATGCGCCGGATCGGCCTGGACACCCAGGTGATGACGGACGCGCTGCCGATGCGCGGCCGGATGATCCACCCGGTGGCGGGGGAGCCGCAGTTCCAGTCCTACAGCGCCGCCGGAGACCGGGCGATCAACTCGATCAGCCGGGGCGCGCTGAACAACGCGCTGCTCGACGCGGCCACGGCGCTGCCCGGCGTGCGGGTCGCCTTCGACCACCGGCTGGTCGGGCTGGACCCGGCGACCGGCGAGATGACCTTCGAGACCCCGCAGGGCAAGGTGGTGGCGACCGCGCCGGTGGTGCTCGGCGCCGACGGGGCCGGCTCGGCGGTACGCGGGCAGCTGCTCGGCCACGGACTGCTGACCGAGAGTCTGGACTTCCTCGACTACGGCTACAAGGAACTCACCATTCCGCCGCTCGGCGGCGACTTCGCGCTCAACCCGGACGCGCTGCACATCTGGCCCCGGGGCACCTCGATGATGATCGCCCTGCCGAACCCGGACCGCTCCTTCACCTGCACGCTCTTCTGGCCCACCCACGGCACGGCCAGCTTCGCCTCGCTGGGCAGCCCGGCGGCGATCGAGCGGCACTTCGCCGAGCACTACCCCGACCTGGTGCCGCTCGCGCCCAACCTGGTGGACGACTACCAGCACAACCCGGTCGGCGTGCTCGGCACCGTCCGGTGCACCCCGTGGCAGGTGGACGGGAAGGTCGGCCTGCTCGGCGACGCGGCGCACGCCATCGTGCCGTTCTACGGCCAGGGCGCGAACGCCGCCTTCGAGGACGTGGTCGAGCTGGATCGCTGCCTCGACGAGTGCGCCGACAACTGGGCGAGCGCGCTGCCGCTGTTCCAGCGACGCCGGCAGGAGAACACCGAGGCGATCGCCCGGATGGCGCTGGCCAACTTCGTGGAGATGCGGGACAAGGTCGCCTCACCGCTGTTCCAGCTCGGCCGGCGGGTCGAGCACGCACTGGAGCGGGCGCTTCCCGGCCGGTACGTTTCCCGGTACGAGCTGGTGTCCTTCTCCACCACCCCGTACGCCGAGGTGCGCCGTCGGGTGCGCCGGCAGCATCGGCTGCTCGGCGCGGCCGCCGCGGGCGCGGTGGTGCTGCTGGGCGGTGTGGTCGGGGCCCTGATCAGCCGAGGGAGGCGCTGATGACGCTCTGGGATCCCCGGCTGATGGCCGGCCACGCGGCGGACGGTCCGGGCCTGCTGCGCAACTTCGTCGGCGGCGAGTTCCTCGACGGCGGGCGACGGTTCGCCAAGCGCAGCCCGGTGACCGGCGAGCCGGTCTTCGAGGTGGCCGAGGCGTCGCAGTCCACGGTGGACGACGCCGTCGCCGCCGCCCGGGCGGCGCTGCGCGGACCGTGGGGCCGGATGGGGGAGCGGGAGCGCGCCGAGGTGCTCCGCCGGGTCGCCGACGAACTGGAACGCCGCTTCGACGACCTGGTCACCGCCGAGGTGGCGGACACCGGCAAGGCCATCGCGCAGGCCCGCACCCTGGACATCCCACGCGGCGCGGCGAACTTCCGGGCGTTCGCCGAGATCGTCGCCACCGCGCCCACCGAGTCGTTCACCACGGTCACCCCGACCGGCGGCCGGGCGCTCAACTACGCCGTCCGCAAGCCGGTCGGCGTGGTGGCCGTCATCGTGCCGTGGAACCTGCCGCTGCTGTTGCTCACCTGGAAGGTGGCGCCCGCGCTGGCCAGTGGCAACGCGGTGGTGGTCAAGCCCAGCGAGGAGACCCCGGCGTCGGCGACCCTGCTCGCCGAGGTGATGGCCGCGGCCGGCGTGCCGGCCGGGGTGTTCAACCTGGTGCACGGCTTCGGGCCGGACTCGGCCGGGGAGTTCCTCACCCGGCACCCCGGCGTCGACGCGATCACCTTCACCGGCGAGTCGGCCACCGGCAGCGCCATCATGCGGGCCGCGGCCGACGGGGTGAAGGCGGTCAGCTTCGAGCTGGGCGGCAAGAACGCCGGGCTGGTCTTCGCCGACACCGACCTGGACGCCGCGGTGGCCGGCTCGGTCCGGTCCAGCTTCACCAACGGCGGTCAGGTGTGCCTCTGCACCGAACGCATCTACGTGCAGCGGCCGGTCTTCGAGGAGTTCACCGCGCGGCTGGCCAAGCGGGCCGGCGAGTTGGCGTACGGCTGGCCGGCCGACGAGGCCACGGCGAACATGCCGCTGATCTCGCACACCCACCGGGACAAGGTGCTCGGCCACTACGACCTGGCCCGGGCCGAGGGCGCCGAGGTGCTCACCGGGGGCGGCACGCCGCGCTTCGGCGACGCCCGCGACGGCGGGGCGTACGTGCAGCCGACCGTGCTCACCGGGCTCGGCCCGGACGCCCGGACCAACCGGGAGGAGATCTTCGGCCCGGTGGTGCACGTCGCGCCCTTCGACGACGAGGAGGAGGCGTACGCCCTCGCCAACGGCACCGAGTACGGGCTGGCGGCGACCGTGTGGACCCGGGACGTGGGCCGGGCGCACCGGGCCGGCGCCCGGCTCGACGCCGGCATCGTCTGGGTGAACACCTGGTTCCTGCGCGACCTGCGCACCCCGTTCGGCGGGGTGAAGGCGTCCGGGATCGGCCGCGAGGGTGGCGTGCACTCGCTGGACTTCTACTCCGAACTCACCAACGTCTGCGTGGACCTCTCGTGAGCGAGCGCAGCGAGCCAACCGACGGGCGGCAGATGGACGTCGACATCGAAGCGGCGAACCGTGAACTCGCCGAGGCGCGCAGCAGCGGGAAGCCCTGCGCGCCGCTGCGCGGGCGGCTGCTGCCCGAGGGGGACGTCGAGTCGGCGTACCGGGTGCAGCAGCTCCAGGCGCGCGCCTGGCAGGGTCGCGGCGAACGCCGGGTGGGCGCCAAGATCGGGCTGACCTCCCGGGCGGTGCAGGAGAGCCTCGGCGTCTTCCAGCCGGACTTCGGCATCCTCACCGACGCGATGGCGGTCGGCGACGGGGTCGAGGTGCCGATCGACCGGCTCCTGCAGCCCCGGGTGGAGGCGGAGGTCGCCTTCGTGCTCGGCGCCGACCTGCCCGACGAGCGGGTGACCACCGCGACGCTGATCCGGGCGGTCGACCACCTGCTGCCGGCCATCGAGATCGTCGACTCCCGGATCGCCGGCTGGGACATCTCCATCGTGGACACCGTCGCGGACAACGCGTCGAGCGGGATGTTCGTGCTCGGCACCTCGCCGCGCCGCCTCGCCGACGTCGACCTGCGGCTGTGCGGCATGGTGCTGGAGCACGCGGGTGAGCCGGTCTCGGTCGGCGCGGGGGCGGCCTGCCTCGGCAACCCGCTGCACGCGTTGGAGTGGCTGGCGCGCACCCTGGCCCGCTCGGGCGACCCGCTGCGCGCCGGTGACGTGGTGCTCTCCGGGGCGCTCGGCCCGATGGTGCCGGTCACCCCGGGCGCGGCGTACGAGGCCCGGATCTCCGGCCTCGGCTCGGTCCGGACCTGCTTCGGAAAGGAAGCGGCATGAGTGCGAGGGCGACCGGGGTGGCGGTGATCGGGTCGGGCAACATCGGCACCGATCTGATGATCAAGGTGTTGCGGCTGAGTGACCGGCTCCGCATGGTCGCGATGGCCGGCATCGACCCGGAGTCGGACGGCCTGGCCCGGGCCCGCCGGCTCGGCGTGGCGACCACCGCCGGCGGCGTCGACGGCCTGGTGGCGATGCCCGAGTTCGCCGACGTCGAGCTGGTCTTCGACGCCACCTCGGCCGGGGCGCACCGGCACAACGACGCGGTGCTGCGCGCGTACGGCCGCACCGTGGTCGACCTGACCCCGGCTGCCATCGGCCCGTACGTGGTGCCGCCGGTCAACCTCGACGAGCACCTGCACGAGCGCAACGTCAACATGGTCACCTGCGGCGGGCAGGCCACCGTGCCGATCGTCGCCGCGGTCGGTCGGGCCACCCCGGTGGCGTACGGCGAGATCGTCGCCTCGATCGCCTCGCGGTCGGCCGGGCCGGGCACCCGGGCGAACATCGACGAGTTCACCGAGACCACCGCCCGGGCGATCGAGGTGGTCGGCGGGGCCGAGCGGGGCAAGGCGATCATCGTGCTCAACCCGGCCGAGCCGCCGCTGCTGATGCGCGACACCGTCTACTGCCTCTGCCCGGACGCCGACGCGGACACCGCCGCCATCGCCGCCTCGGTGGCCGACATGGTCGCCCGCGTCCAGGAGTACGTGCCGGGCTACCGGCTCAAGCAGGACGTCCAGTTCGACCGGGTCGACACCTACGTCCCGTCGCTGGGCCGCCACCTCACCGGCCTGCAGGTCTCGGTCTTCCTGGAGGTCTCCGGCGCCGGGCACTACCTGCCGGCGTACGCCGGGAACCTGGACATCATGACCTCGGCCGCGCTGCGCACCGCGGAGCGGCTGGTCGCGCTGCGGGGCGCCGCATCCACGGGGGTGACCGCGTGACCGACCTCTACATCCAGGACGTGACGCTGCGCGACGGCATGCACGCCGTCGGTCACCGCTACACCGTCGACCAGGTGCGCACCATCGCCGCCGCGCTGGACGCGGGCGGGGTGGCCGCGATCGAGGTGGCGCACGGCGACGGGCTCGCCGGATCCAGCGTCAACTACGGCCACGGCGCGGCCAGCGACGCGCAGTGGATCGCGGCGGCGGCCGAGGTGATGTCCAACGCGAGGCTGACCACGCTGCTGCTGCCCGGCATCGGCACCATCGCCGACCTGAAGGCCGCGAAGGCGCTCGGCGTGACCAGCGTCCGGATCGCCACCCACTGCACCGAGGCCGACATCTCCGCCCAGCACATCTCCTGGGCCCGGGAGAACGGCATGGACGTGGCCGGCTTCCTGATGATGTCGCACATGAACGACCCCGCCGGGCTCGCCGCACAGGCCAAGCTGATGGAGTCGTACGGGGCGCACTGCGTCTACGTCACCGACTCCGGCGGTCGGCTGCTGATGTCCGACGTGGCGCAGCGGGTCGACGCCTACCGGCAGGTGCTGGAGCCGCAGACGCAGATCGGCATCCACGCCCACCACAACCTCTCGCTCGGGGTGGCGAACAGCGTGCTGGCCGTCGAGCACGGCCGGATCACCGGTGCCGGGCCGGCCGGCGCGCAAGCGCCGCACGGGCGGACCGTCCGGGTGGACGCCTCGCTGGCCGGGCAGGGCGCCGGCGCGGGCAACGCTCCGCTGGAGGTCTTCGTGGCGGTGGCCGAGCTGCACGGCTGGAAGCACGGCTGCGACGTCTTCGCGCTGATGGACGCGGCCGACGACCTGGTCCGCCCGACGCAGGACCGGCCCGTCCAGGTCGATCGGGAGACCCTCTCGCTCGGCTACGCCGGGGTCTACTCCAGCTTCCTGCGGCACGCCGAGCGCGCCTCGGCGAAGTACGGGGTGGACGTCCGTTCGATCCTGGTCGAGCTGGGGCGACGCCGGATGGTCGGCGGCCAGGAGGACATGATCGTCGACGTGGCGCTGGACCTGGCCGGTCGGCGCGAGCAGGAGGAACCCGCATGATCGGGCCGGACACCGTCGGGATCGCCGAGAAGCTGGGAGTGGCGGCCGACACCGCCACCGCGATCGGCCAGCTCGCCGCCGACACCGGCCTCGACGTGGATGCCGCGTACGCCGTGCAGACCGCGCTGGTGCGGCGCCGGCTCGACCGGGGCGAGCGGCTGGTCGGGCTGAAGATGGGGCTCACCAGCAAGGCGAAGATGGCCCAGGTCGGCGTGGACGAGGTGATCTGGGGCCGGCTCACCGACGTGATGCGGGTGCCCGACGGCGGCACGGTCGACGTCGGCGGGTACATCCACCCGCGGGTGGAGCCGGAGGTGGCGTTCCTGCTCGACCGGCTCCCCGAACCGGGCGAGCCGGTGGGTGACTTCACCGACGCCGTCCGCGCCGTCGCTCCGGCGATCGAGCTGATCGACTCCCGGTACGCCAACTTCACCTTCTCGCTGCCCGACGTGATCGCCGACAACACCTCGGCCGCGGCCTTCGTGGTCGGCCCGTGGTCGCCGGTGCCGGACGGCCTGGAGAATCTCGGCGTGCTGCTGGAAGTCGACGGGCGGGTGGCCCAGGTCGGCTCGACCGCGGCGATCCTCGGCGACCCGCGACGGGCGCTCGACGAGGGAATCCGTTTGGCCGGGCGGCACGGGGTGCGACTGCGCGAGGGCTGGGTCTTCCTGGCCGGCGCGGCGACGGCGGCGGTGCCGCTGCGCCCGGGCGCGCACGTGCGGGCCGTGGTCGAGAAGCTCGGCGCGGCCTCGCTGCGGGCGGCGTCGTGACCGCGAGGAGCGACGAGGCCCGGGCGCGAACGGCGGCACCGCGGTGAGCGCGGGTGAGGCCCGGGTGGTGGCCGGCAAGGCCGTGCCGCGCGGGGCGTTCCCCCACGTCAAGGTGGCCGGCGGCTTCGTCTTCGTCTCCGGTACGTCGTCCCGCCGGCCGGACAACACCTTCGCCGGGGTCGAGGTGGACGAGTTCGGCACCACCGCCCTGGACATCCGGGCGCAGACCCGGGCGGTCATCGAGAACATCCGCGACCTGCTGCGCTCCGTCGGCGCCGAGCTGGCCGACCTGGTCCAGGTCACCAGCTACCTGGTGAACATGAACGACTTCGGCGGCTACAACGAGGTGTGGGCGGAGTTCTTCGACGCCACCGGGCCCACCCGGACGACCGTGGCCGTGCACCAGCTGCCGCACCCGCACCTGCTCATCGAGATTCAGGCCGTGGCACTTCTCCCCTCAGGAGGTCAGTCGTGAGCGAGATCGCCGAGCCGTTCAGCTTTCCGGGATGGATCGCGGAGAACCAGCACCTGCTGAAGCCCCCGGTCGGCAACAAGGAGATGTTCCCCGGCGGGGACGACTTCATCGTGATGGTGGTGGGCGGGCCGAACCAGCGCACCGACTTCCACATCGACCCGTACGAGGAGTTCTTCTACCAGGTCAAGGGCAACATGCACATCAACCTGATGCTCCCCGAGGGGCCGCGTACGGTGCACGTGCGCGAGGGTCAGATGTGGATGCTGCCCCGCAACACCCCGCACTCGCCGCAGCGCCCGGAGGCCGGCTCGATCGGTGTGGTGGTGGAGCGGATCCGGGAGGAGGGCACCCTGGAGAAGTTCCAGTGGTACTGCGCGGAGTGCGGCTACAAGGTGCACGAGGTGGAGTTGCAGGTGCGCGACATCGCCGCCGACCTGCCCCCGGTCTTCCAGGCCTTCTACGCCGACGAGAACGCGCGTACCTGCGCCAACTGCGGCGCGCTGCACCCGGGCAAGGGCTGATGGCGGAACCCGCCCGAGGCCTGCCGGGGCAGGCACGGTCCCCGGTGGTCGACGTGCACACGCACGTCGTACCGAAGGGGTGGCCGGACCTCGGCGCCGCGTGCGGTGGGTCCGACTGGCCGTGGCTGCGGATCGACTCCGAACGCGCCGCCATGATCATGGTCGGCGAGACGGAGTTCCGGCCGGTCGGCGCCGAGTGCTGGGACGCGCCGACCCGGCTGGCCGACATGGACGCTGACGGCGTCGACGTGCAGGTCGTCTCGCCGACCCCGGTCTTCTTCAGCTACGACCGCCCTGCCGACCAGGCGGTGAAGGTGGCCCGGATCTTCAACGACCTCACGCTGGCGGTGACCGAGGCCGGCGGGGAGCGGCTGGTGCCGTTCTGCCAGGTGCCGTTGCAGGACCCGGACGCCGCCTGCGCGGAACTGGACCGCTGCCTCGCCAACGGACACGTCGGCGTGGAGATCGGCAACCACGTCGGCGACCGCGACCTGGACGACGAGGGCGTGGTCAGCTTCCTGCAGCACTGCGCGCGGGTCGGCGCCCCGGTCTTCGTCCACCCGTGGGACATGCCGGGCGGTCCTCGACTGGACCGGTGGATGGCCCGCTGGCTGACCGGGATGCCCGCCGAGACCCACCTGTCGGTGCTGGCCCTGATCCTCGGCGGTGTCTTCGACCGGGTGCCACCCTCGCTGCGGATCTGCTTCGCGCACGGCGGTGGCAGCTTCCCGTTCTGGCTCGGCCGTGCCGAGAACGCCTGGCACCGCCGGGGCGACCTGGTCCGTGGCGCCTCGACCGCGCCACCCAGCTCGTACCTCGACCGGTTCAGCGTCGACTCGGTGGTCTTCGCCACGCCCGCGTTGCGACTGCTGGTGGAGACCATGGGGGAGGACCGGGTGCTGGTCGGCAGCGACTACCCGTACCCGCTGGGCGAACGCCCGGTCGGCCAGGTGGTGCACCAGGCCGACTTCCTCACCGCCGAACAGCGCGACAAGCTCCTCTCCGGCAACGCCCGGCGCTTCCTGTACGGCTGACGGCTGGCGTCCTGCCCTCCGGGTCGCCCCGCCACCCTGTCTCTGCCGCTCTGCCGCTCTGCCGCTCTGCCGCTCTGCCGCCTGGTGCCGTGCGTGCCGCCTGCCGCGTGCCGCACGCCCTGCAACCTTTGCTCTGCTTCAGCCCAGGCGACACTGATGGGCCTCAGGTGGCGCCTGGGCTGAAGCAGAGCAAAGCGTCCGGAGAAGGGTCCCGGCCCAGACCGGGGACCGGAGAGCGGGGACCGGAGAGCGGGGACGGGAGAGCGGGGACCGGAGAGCGGGACCGGAGAGCGGGGCCGGAGAGCGGACCCGGAGAGCGGGACCGGCGACCGAGCGGAACGGGCGGGTCGGGCGATCCGCCCGGGCGGGCCGGCGCGTGACGAGTGCGAGCGGTCGGTCGTCCGGGCAGGATGAGGTCATGGCCGAGCCGCACGACCTGACCGCGCTGGAGCAGGCCGCCGCGATCGCCCGCGGCGAGCTGTCCAGCGCTGAGCTGGTCGCGCACCAGCTCGGCCGGGTGGCCGCGCTCGGCGACACCGTCGGCGCGTTCGTCACGGTCACCGCCGAGCTGGCCGGGCAGGCCGCCGCGGCGGCGGACGCGGTCCCGGCCGGGCAGCGCGGCCCGCTGCACGGCGTGCCGACCGCGATCAAGGACCTCACCCTCACCGCGGGGGTGCGCACCACCTTCGGCTCGGCCGCCTTCACCGACTTCGTGCCGCCGGTCGACGCCGACGTGGTCCGCTTCATGCGGGCCGCCGGCCTGGTCAGCCTCGGTAAGACCACCACCTCCGAGCTGGGTTGCTCGCTCTACTCGGAAGGGCTGGTCGCGCCGCCGGCCCGCAACCCGTGGGACCTGACGTACACCGCCGGCGGCTCCAGCGGCGGCGCGGCTGCCGCGGTCGCGGCCGGGCTGGTGCCGGTCGCGCAGGGGTCCGACGGTGGCGGGTCGCTGCGCATTCCGGCCGCGCTCTGCGGCCTGGTCGGCTACAAACCCAGTCGGGGCCTGGTCCCCGGCGGTCCGCTCGGTTTCGGCGCGTTCGGCCTGCCCACCCACGGCCCGATCGGGCGGACCGTCACCGACGTCGCCGCCCTGCTCGACGTGCTGGCCCAGCCGATGCCCGGCGAGCCCTACCTGCCGCCGGTCCCACCGCCCGGTGGCTACCTGGCGGCGGCCCGCGCGGCCGCGCCGGGCCGGCTGCGGATCGGCCGGTTCACCGCACCGATGCTCGCCGAGGAGCCCGTACACCCGGACTGCGTCGCCGCCGTGGACCGGGCCGCCGCGCTGCTCACCGCCGCCGGCCACGAGGTGGTCGAGGTGCCACCGCCACTCGGGCCCGCGGCGTGGCCGCTCTTCGAGATCGTCTGGTACGTGCTGGCGCTCTCGCCGGTGCCGCCGGAGCGGGAGAGCGAACTGCTGCCGCTCACCCGCTTCCTCCGGGCCCGGGGCGCCGAGATCTCCGCCGGGACGCTCTCCGCCACGCTGGGCGAACTCCAGGCCCAGGTACGCCTCGGCGCCCGCCGTACCGCCGGCTGCGACCTGCTGCTCTGCCCCACCCTCGCCGCCCCGCAGGCGCCGGTCGGCTGGTTCACCGCCGACGGCGACCCGGCGGCCGATTTCGACCGACAACGCCGGTTCTCGCCGTACTGCGCCATCTTCAACGTCACGGGCGAACCGTCCATCTCGCTGCCGGTCGGCGCCACGGCGGCGGGGCTGCCGGTGGGAGCCCTCCTGACCGGCCGGTACGGTGACGACGCGCGTTTGATCGCCACGGCTGCGCAACTGGAGCACTCCAGTGGCGGATGGGATCACCACCCCGCAATCTGGCGGGCCGTCGACTCCGCTAACGTGAATGGCAGCGGGGTCGGGCGGTCGACGCGTTGACCATGTCCACCCGACCTGGATGCTTAAGGTCTCTTCTTCCGCCTGGGGGCGTTGGGATTGTCTGTTACCGACACGTTGCTGGTCTTCGTCGGCATCCCGGCGGCCGCCGTACTGGTGATCGGCGGCCTGGCGTACGCCAGTAGCCGCGGCCGCGGTGGGGGCGGCAGCGCGAAGCGCTACCGGCCGGGCCGACCCTTCGACTTCACTCCGGTCTGGTTCCTGGCCCGTCCGGAGCAGCTGGCCGACTCGGCCGGCACCTCCCTGGCGGCGGGCGCACAGGCGCCGGCGCTGTCCAGTCGCAAGCAGGAACAGGCTGACCGGGAGGCCCCGGCCAGTGGAACCGGAGGCGCAAGTGACCGTTGGTGAGACGCAGGCCGCTACGGGCAACCCGCCGGAGGTGCTGGACGGCCCCTTCTCGACCCGGCAGCTGCTGCGCATCGACGAGGCGCTCCGCCTGGCCGACCAGGGCACCGGCCTGGTCTTCTCGATCTTCGTCGGTGGTCTCGACGAGCCGATCCGGGAGCACGCCGAGCGGCTGCACCGCCAGCTCGCCGACCCGGACAAGTCGGTGCTGATCGCGGTGTCGCCCAACCAGCGGCAGCTGGAAATCGTCACCGGCCGGCACGCGCGCAAGCGCATCCCCGACACGTACGCCAAGCTCGCGGCGCTCTCCATGGTCGGCGCGTTCAGCGGCGGCGACCTGGCCGGCGGCATCATCAACGGCCTCGACCAGCTGGCCAGCCACGCCGGCAAGGGCTGACACCCCGTACGACGAAGCCCGGCCCGCGCACTCGCGGGCCGGGCTTTCTCGTGCCCGGTGCTGGCGTGCACGAATTGGATGAGCGTGCTCGCGGCAGGCAGTGTGGCGCCGACAACGGCCCGGGGCCGGCGAGGGCTCGCACCCTCGCCGGCCCCGGGCCGGTCCACCGCCGATCAGGCGCTCTGCGCGGCGTCCTTCGCCCGGGCCCGCAGGGCGCGGACGACGCCGTCGCGGCCCTCCGCCACCAGCCGGCGCAGCGGCGCCGGGTGCCCCTCCTCGGCCAGCCAGGCGTCCGTGGCCGCCACCGTGTCGTCGTCCACCTGGTAGGCGGGGTAGGCGAGCTGGGCGAACTCCTGCGCCGGCTCGCTGTCCCGGCTCGCCCACACCTGAGCGACCGCGGCGAAGTACTTCTCCCGGTACGGCGTGACCAGCTCGACCTGGGTGGGGTGGACGAAGCCCTGCAGCAGCGCCCGGTGCCGCCAGTTCGGCAACGCCTCCGGGCCGGTCAGCTGGGCCCAGACGGCGGCCTTGTTCTCCGCGGTCGGCACCAGCGCGTGCACGTACGCGGCCTCCCGCTCGCCGCTAGCCGTCCGGTCCTTGGCCAGCTCGGCCTCCACGTCGGCCGGCCCGGCCGCCCCGTTGGCCACCAGCGCGCCGAGCACTCCCCAGCGCAGCTCGGTGTCGATGGTCAGCCCGGCCGGCACCTCGTTGCCGTCGAGCCAGCCACGCAGCGTGGACAGATCCTCGCTGGAGCGGGCCGCCGAGGCGTACGCCCGGGCCCAGGCGAGCTGGAAACCGCTGCCCGGCTCGGCGGCGGCGAGCGCGGTCTTCGCGGTGCGGGCCAGATCCGCCCAGCCGATCGGCGCCCAGGCCGGGTCGGCGTAGAGGGTGAGCGTCGTGGTGGCCTGCCGCAGCGTGGCGGTGACCAGGTTGATGTCGGACTCCGCGGGCAGCCCGGCCAGCACCAGCGCCACGTAGTCCCGGGCGGCGAGCTCGGCGTCGCGGATCATGTCCCACGCCGCGGTCCAGCAGAGCGCCCGGGCCAGCGACGACTCGAAGCCGCCGATGTGCTGCACCACGGTGGACATCGACCGCTCGTCCAGCCGCAGCTTGGCGTAGGTGAGGTCGTCGTCGTTGAGCAGCAGCACGTCGGCCGCGGGGACGCCGGACAGCTCGGTCACCTCGGTGCGCTCCCCGGCGACGTCCACCTCGTAGCGCTCCCGGCGGACCAGTCGCCCGTCGGTCAGGTCGTAGAGGCCGACCCCGATCCGGTGGGTGCGCAGCGTCGGGTAGCCGCCCGGCGCCTCCTGCCGGACCACCACCTGCTGGTAGTTGCCGTCCGGGCCGATCGTCACCTCCGGACGCAGCGTGTTGACCTGTGCCGTCTCCAGCCACTGGGCGGCGAACTTGCGCAGCTCCCGCCCGGAGGCGGCTTCCAACTCGGAGAGCAGGTCGTCGAAGGTGGCGTTGCCCCACGCGTGCTTGCCGAAGTAGGCCCGCAGGCCGGCCACGAACGGCTCCTCGCCGACGTACGCGACCAGCTGCTTGAGCACGCTCGCGCCCTTGGCGTACGTGATGCCGTCGAAGTTGACCTCGACGGCCTCCAGGTCCGGCATCTCGCAGTAGACCGGGTGGGTGGACGAGAGCTGGTCCTGCCGGTAGCCCCAGTTCTTGCGGATCGACAGGAAGGTCGTCCACGCGTCGCCGAACCGGGTCGCGTGGGTGTTGCACCAGTGGCTGGCCCACTCGGCGAACGACTCGTTCAGCCACAGGTCGTTCCACCAGCGCATGGTGACCAGGTCACCGAACCACATGTGGGCAAGCTCGTGCAGGATCGTGTTGGCCCGCTGCTCGTACTCGAAGTCCGTGACCTGCGAGCGGAAGATGTAGTGCGACTCGGCGTGCGTGACGCAGCCGAAGTTCTCCATCGCACCGGCGTTGAAGTCGGGCACCCAGAGCTGGTCGTACTTCGGCAGCGGGTAGCGCACCCCGAACTTCTCGTGGAAGAAGTCGAAGCCCTGCTTGGTGATGAGGAAGAGGTCGTCCGCGTCCAGGTACTGGGCCATCGAGGCCCGGCAGAAGACGCCCAGGTCGATGCCGTCGTGGCTGTCGCGCACCTCGTGGTAGGGCCCCGCGCAGAGCGCGGTGATGTAGGTGCTCATCCGGGCCGACTCGACGAAGTGGACGACCTTCAGCCCCTCGCCGGCGGGCTCCTCGCGCTCCACCGGCATGTTGGACACCACGCGCCAGTGCGCCGGCACGGTGGCCCGCCAGGTGTAGACGCTCTTCAGGTCGGGCTGGTCGAAGCAGGCGAACACCCGCTGCGCGTCGGCCGTCTCGAACTGGCTGTAGAGGTAGGTCTCGCCGTCGACCGGGTCGACCGTGCGGTGCAGGCCCTGGCCGCTGTTCGAGTAGCCGAAGTCGGCGTCGACCACCAGGGTGTTCTCACTGTCCAGCCCGGAGAGCACGAGCCCCTTCTCGGCCGACCAGTCGGCGAGGTCCACCGGCGAGCCGTTCAGCGTCGCCGAGCGCACCGACTCGGCGGCCACCTCGATGAAGGTGCTCGCGCCCGGCTCGGCGCAGCGGAACCGGACCTCGGTGGTGGAGCGGAACGTGCGGCCGTCGGCCGCCTGCACCGCGGTCGACAGATCCAGACTGACCTCGTACCCGGTCACCTCGAGCAGGCGGGCCCGCTCGGTCGCCTCGACCTGCGTCAGGTTGCGTACTCCCGGCACTGTTCGTCTCCATCCCACTCTCGCCGTACGCCGCGGCGGCGTCGTCCGCCGGCCGCTCGTGGCGGTCGGCCCGGAACCGAGTCTTCCATGCACCGGCACCCCGCGGTGGCCGAGGTCACGCTCTCATTCCGCTGTCGATCGACGGTTTCCGGGGTGAAGATCGGGGTTGGACGTCGCAGGCGCGGCGTCACCCGTCGCGAAGGGACCTCACCGTGACCGATCGTGTCACCGCCGACATGTGGTTCGACCCGGCCTGCCCCTGGGCGTGGATCACGTCCCGCTGGCTGCTCGAGGTCGAGCAGGTGCGTGACGTGGACATCCGCTTCCACGTGATGAGCCTGTCCGTGCTCAACGAGGGCCGCGACGAGCTGCCCGAGGAATACAAGACGTTCCTCAGCACCGCCTGGGGCCCGGTGCGCGTCTGCATCGCCGCCGAGCAGCGGTACGGCGGCGACGTGCTCCGCAAGCTCTACACCGCCTTCGGCACCCGGATCCACCTCGGCAAGGAGGAACGGGGTCCCGAGCTCTACGCCGCCGCGCTGACCGACGCTGGTCTGGACCCGGCGCTGGCCGCGGCCGCCGACAGCACCGAGTACGACGAGGCGCTGCGGGCCAGCCACGAGGCCGGCATGCGCCCGGTCGGCCAGGACGTCGGCACCCCGGTCATCCACGCGCCCGGCCCGGACGGGAGCCCGGTCGCGTTCTTCGGCCCGGTGATCACCCCCGCCCCGAAGGGGGAGGCCGCCGGTCGGCTCTGGGACGGCGTGCTGCTGGTCGCCGGCACGCCCGGCTTCTACGAGCTCAAGCGCAGCCGCGAGCTCGGGCCGATTTTCGACTGACCCACCGGCCCACCGATCGACAGGCCCACTGACCGGCCCCGACCCGACGTCGGGGCCGGTCAACACCCGTGGCGGCGCGATCAACCCCGTCACCGCTCCGCTTCGACCTCGTTTGGCCCGATGTCCGCCGCAGCGATTCGCAACCCGCAAACTGCAGCTCGTGGAGGCATCCCGATGGCGAAGCACCGCCGCACCCCCGGTCAAGATCTGCTCAACCGGGAGGAGGCGGCCGACACCCCGGCGTACTGGTCGGTCGACGACTCCCGTTGGCCCGCGCTCCGACCCGACCTGCCCGCGGACGTGGCCGACCTGCTCGCCCCGCCGATCGTGGTGGGGGTGGCCCGGGTGGCGCCGACGTCCCGGCTGACCCCGCCCGGAACCACCGACCCGACCTTCCGGCTGCCCCCGTCCACCGCCACCGAGCCGGCGCGGCCGGTTCCGCCCGGCGTCGCCAACGCGGCCCGATCGGCCCAGCCCGCGCCCGGCCCCGCCCGGTCGGCCCCGCCCGGCGCCGGCAACCCGGCCCGGCGGACGCTGCCCGCCCCGGCCGGTCGTGGCCCTGCCGGCGGGCCGGTGAACGCCGGCCGGCACCGCCAGTCGACCGAGCACGCCGGCTGACCGTGCCGGACCTCCGGCCGGCCCGCCCCTTTCATCTGGTGGACGCCGCCCCGGGTCCGCGTCCGGGTCGACGCGGGCGACGGTAGCGTCAGCGGTCATGACGGTCGTGCACCCGATCACCCGGGCCTGGATCACCACTGGCGGCACCGGCGCGCAGAACTACGACGAGTTCGCCGACGACGCGGAGATCACCGCGATCATCGAGGGGAACCCGCACAGCGCCCTCGGCATCGAGATGCCGCACCGGGCGCCGGAGAGCGTCGGCAAGTCCTTCCTCGACGCGCTGCCCGACGCGGTGGCCCGGCTCGCCGAGGCGAAGGCCGACGGCAGCTACACCCCCGCCGAGCAGGTGGTGGTGCTCTACCGGATCAGCGCCCCGGGCGAGGAGCCGGCCTACGGACTCTTCGCCATGGTGGACACCGACCAGATCTCCACGCGGGCCGACGAGCCGGGCCTGGTGATCCGCAACGAGGACGTCTTTATCGCCAAGGTGCGCGAGCGGGTCGCCCTCGCCGAGTCGCTCGGGCACCTGCTCTCGCCGGTGCTGCTGTTGCAGACCGGGCGCGGCGAGGAGTTGCACGAGGCGCTCGCCGCGG
This sequence comes from Micromonospora sp. NPDC048909, assembly GCF_040649635.1. NCBI lineage: Bacteria > Bacillati > Actinomycetota > Actinomycetes > Micromonosporales > Micromonosporaceae > Micromonospora > Micromonospora sp. NPDC048909. The sequence continues at coordinate 604,800 of NZ_JBEZFU010000003.1, forward strand.
CCACCGAGTCGGCCGGCGCGCCCGCCGCCACCGACACCGACCAGGCCGGGCGGACCCACGCGATCTGGCTGCTCGGCCCCGGCCCGCGGCAGGACGAGCTGACCGCGCTGGCCGGCGGCGGTGAGCTGGTGGTCGCCGACGGCAACCACCGCAGCCTCGCCGCGCAGACCGGTGGGCTGCCGCGCTTCCTGGCGGTGGTCACCACGCCCCGGTCGGTGGCGATCCAGCCGTACAACCGGCTGGTCAGCGAGTTGACCACCACCGGGCCGGAGCTGCTCGACCGGCTCCGCGCGGCCGGCGCGGCGATCACCGAGATCGACGGGCCGGTCGAGGTCCCGGCGGCCGGCGGCACCGTCCACCTCCGCCTGGCGGGCCAGGGGTACGCGGTGACGCTGCCGAACGTCGACGGCGACCGGCTGGAGAACCTCGACCATGCCCTGGTCGAGCGGTTGCTGCTGCGCGACGCCCTCGGTCTCGACCCGGGCGACAAGCGGATCACCTACGTCGGCGGCGACTACCCGGCGAGCTGGCTGACCGGTGAGGTCGACGCCGGCCGGGCCGAGCTGGCCATCCTGATCGCCCCGGTGACCGTGGACGATTTCGTCGCGGTGAACCTGGCCCGGGAGAAGATGCCGCGCAAGAGCACCTGGTTCACCCCGAAGGCGCGCGGCGGCCTGGTGGTGGCCGAGCTCGCCCGCTGAGCTGTGACCAATCCGCCTCGGTGGCGCCGCCCGCGCGGCGTCGCCGTCGGCGGCCTGAAAGACTGCGCGGTATGCGCGTCTACCTGGGATCCGACCACGCCGGTTACGAGCTGAAGGTGCACCTGGCCAACTACCTGGCCAAGCAGGGGTACGAGGTGGTGGACGTCGGGCCGCACGGGTTCGACCCCGACGACGACTACCCGACCTTCTGCCTGCACACCGGCGACCGGGTGGTGGCCGATGCGGGCAGCCTCGGTGTGGTCATCGGCGGCTCGGGCAACGGGGAGCAGATCGCCGCCAACAAGATCCAGGGCGTGCGGGCGGCGCTGGCCTGGAACATCGAGACCGCCCAGCTCTCCCGCCAGCACAACGACGCCAACATCGTCGCCGTCGGCGCCCGCCAGCACACCCTGGACGAGGCGACCGGCATCGTCGAGGCGTTCCTCGACACGCCGTTCTCCGGCAACGAGCGGCACGCCCGGCGGATCGCCCAGGTCGCCGCGTACGAGCAGTCCCGGGAGCTGCCGCCGCTGCCGTGACGGTCGCCGGCTGATCCCCGGCATCCGGCTCGGGGTGCCGGGCGGCGGTCAGCGCGGTGAGCGGGGCAGCTCCTCGCGGGGCACCCAGTTGCGCCGGACCACCACCACCCGGGCCTCGGCCGCGGCGAGGTCCTCCTCGCCGGGCCGGGCGGCGTCCCGGGCGCGCAGGGCGGCGCTCAGCCCCACCTGCGACGACCCCGAGCCGACCAGACCGCGCAGCCCGCGCTCGCCGTCCCGCTCGTCGCCGGCCGGCCCGCGGCGTCGGGGCGGCTCGGCCCCGTCGTGCACCCCGGTCGTGCTGACCGAGTGCCCGTCGGTGCCCCGGGTCGCCGGGTCGCCTTCGGCGTGGTGCCGCAGCCGCCGTCGCCGTCGCTCCGCATCACCCATCAGCCGACCGTACCCCCGTCGCCGCCGCGCGTCGGCGGCACCGCTCGGGCGGTGCCGGACTCGGCGACCGATTTGCCGGGTGGCTACCCTCGGAAACAGACGGCGGACGGTGGTGCCGTCGGTCAGGGGGAGGAACGAGAGATGGCGGACCAGACACAGCCCTGGGCGGAGCGGACCGTCGAGGTGCCGCCGCAGCCCGGTGTCGGGGTGCCACCGCAACGGGACGGGTTCCGCCGGGGCGTCGCCCCGGTCGGGCAGCCGCGGACGCCGCGCACCGAGCCCTTCCCCGTGGTCGGGCAGGAGCCGACCGGCACCGGCTGGCCGGAGGGGCCGACGCCGCGCCGGCCGATGAGCTGGCACCTGGCCCAGCTGCGGCGCGGCGGCGAGTGGAGCGCCGCGGGCGGGCTCTTCGCCTTCGTCTGCTGGGGGATCTGGGCGATCTCCGGGCAGGGCGACCTGACCGCGCCGCTGCTGATCCTCGTGTTGAGCCTGCTGGTCGCGGTCGGGCTCTTCGCGCTCTCCCGGCTGGTCGGGCGGGTTGTCCTCGAGCGGCAGCTGGGCCGGGTCCGGCGCAGCGCCCGGGGCGCGCACCTGGTCACCGCGGTCTTCCTGGCCGGCCTGGGGGTCGCCTGGCTCCAGCAGACCGAGTGGGTCATGTCGGCCTGGAACTGGATCACCGGCCGCTGACGGCGGTACGCCCGGGCGGGCTGGCCACCGCCGCCCGCCCGCGCGCCCGGTCGCGGGTACGGCCGCGACGCCGGTCGTTCTCCACCAGGCCGGGCTGCTTACCCGGCCGGCCGCGGTTCATCCGCGGCCGGCCGGTCCGGTTGCGACCGTCCGCCGGTCAGTGCGTGCCGCCGTGCCCCTCGGCGTCGGCCCGCGGCGAGGCGACCCGGGCGGCCGGGTCTTCCACGCCGGGCTCGCCGCCGTCCGGCGCGACCACGCCGTCGTAGTTGTAGACCGTCCCGCCCTCGCCGTGCTGCTTCGTGGTCCGGATGTAGCGATGGAACATGCCGTCGATCTCCAGCTCCACGAGGGCGGCACCGCCCGCGTCGTGGGTGCTGCCGTCCCGAGGCCCGCCGACCAGGTGCGCTGTGTTGTTCGTGTCCATGCCGATGCCCGTACCCGGGTCGTCTCGGCGCAAAACGGACGTCCCCGGACCGGTCACCCGCCGCAACCGCCTCGGCGGGTGACCGGTGGAGGTGACCCGGCCGCCGGGCGGGCGGCGGGGTCACGGGCGGTCAGCCGGCGGCCTGCGCGGCGGCCCAGTCGCGGGCGACCCGGACCATCTCCACCAGACCGCCGGCGTACTCCTGGGATTCGCCGTGCGCCTCATCGAACGGCGGCTGGAAGCCGACGCCCTCCCACTCGGCGGTGACCGGGTTCCAGCGGTCGTTACCCACCTCGAAGTCCCAGGCGAAGATGCCGAGCTCGTAGTAGAGCTGGTCCGCCGAGTTGCCGGCGGCCGAGTAGAGCACGTCCGCGACCGGTCCGGTCTGCGACGGCCAGGTGACCGTGCCGCGCTCCTGTGCGATGGCGCCGACGATCCGCCGGGCGCTGTTCAGGAAGAGCGTCGACTCGTCGATCGACGGCCGGGGCAGCGTGACCCGCCCGTCGGCCCGGTACGCCCCCGGCGGCCACATGAAGTACCCGCCGTAGGAGTGCACGTTCATCGCGAACCGGATGTTCGAGTGCGCCTGGGCCAGCGCGATGACGTTGCGGCTCTCCGCCTCGGAGAGCTCGCTGGTCCCGGCGTAGGTGCCGGAGAGGCAGTTGCTGCTCGCGCCCACGTAGCCGTCGAAGTGCGAGCCGACGGTGTAGTTGCGGTTCAGGTCCACCCCCCACGAGTCGCGGTAGCGCGGGTCACGGTCGGCGTTCGCGCAGTGGTTGACCAGGTTCTTGCGCTGGAAGTTGTAGTCGTGGAAGGAGTAGTTCGCGCCGTCCGGGTTCACCGTCGGGATGACGAAGATGTCCACCTGCTCCAGCAGTTCCCGGGTGGCCGGGTCGGTGTGGGCGTTGGCCAGCATCCGCTCCGCGAACTCCAGCGTGACCAGCGGCGTCGCCCACTCCCGGGCGTGCTCCTGGGAGTACGCCAGCACGCCGACCCGGGAACCGTCCCGGTGCACGCCGATGCGCAGCGCCTGCACGGTCCACGCCTTGGTCGGCACCTCCGCGCCCTGCAGCCCGTCGTCGAGCCGGACCGGGCTGACGACCGGCATCGGCAGGCCGGCCGAGCCCTCCTCGACGAAGGCCCGGAACCGGTTCGGGAACCGGCTGTTGATCGCGGCGGCGACGTCGTCGGTGCTGCTGGTGATCTTGCCGGCTCCGTCGGTCGCCAACGAGACGGTCAGGACCCGGTCCCGGTAACCGACCGTCAGGGCGCGACCCGGTCGACCCGGGTCGACGGTACGCACCTGGACGCCGTTCATGCCCTGGTCGCCGAAGCGCACCGACTCGACCACGACGGCCGCGGCGGCCGGGTCGCCGAGGTACGCCACCGCGGTCCGCCGGTAGCCCTGGGTGCGGTTGGGAAGGTCGATCACGTCGACCAGCCCCGGGTACTGGCGGGCGAGCCGCTTGATCCGGGCCTGGATGTCGACCGGGGTGAGGTAGGCGTCGATGAAGTCCTTCTGGTAGCCGGCGGGCAGCGGCGGCGGGGCGGCGCTCGGCCAGGGTGCCGGGGTGACGACCCGGCTGACCCCGCCGAGGCTGGACGTCGCGGTCACCTGCACCGGCCGGCTCGGCACCGGCTGGGGGAGCGCGTAGTGGTACTGGTACTCGCCGGAGTCCTCGAACCGGAACAGCGGGACGGAACCCGTCGCCCCGTCGGCGGTGCGCCAGTTGACCGTGATCTCCACGTCCGGGTCGTCGGTCGCGGTCGTCGCCACCTGGGTCTGCACGAAGGTCTGGCCTCCGGTGCTCCACCAGTACGCCTGAAGGAAGTGCAGGGTGTCCACGGCCGCCGCGGCGCCGGCCGTACGCTGCCCGGCCGCCGGGGCCCGCAGGCCGGCGGCGGTGCGCTGCTGCGCGGCACGGACGCTCTCCGCCAGGTGTCGGGCGCCGTCGCCCTCGCGCTGCACCACCCGCAGCGCGGTGGCGCCCTGCGCGGTCAGCTCGGCGAGTTGCGCGCCGGTCAGCACCAGATCGGCGAGGACCCGCCCGTCCGCGGAGCGGGGCCGGTTGGCGAGGTCGGCGCCGCGGGCGACGAGCTGGTCGAGCTGCGCCTGGTCGCGCAGCTGGACCCGGATCACCGCGGTCTCGCCGCTGGCCAGGGTGACCGTGGGTGGTGGTGCGGCTGGCGCGGCCGCGCCGGAGCCGGGATGAGACAGCACCGCGCTGAGCAGGATCGCTGTGGTGGCGGCAGCCGTCCACCGTCGTCGGACGATCATGTGCCCTCCTGACGGACATCGATGTCACGGGTGCTACCCACACCAGTGCACAGATCGACAACTGTCAAGCAGTGGGCTTCCGGTGGCGGTGTTTCGAAGGGTGGGGCCGGGGAACGCGCGCTGCCGTCAACGACCCGGTAGCCGCGAAGGAGCGCCATGTCCGCCCTGCCCGCCCGGGAAGACCCGCGCCTGACGCCGGTGCTCGCCAACGACCGGGTCTGCACCGGCGTCACCACCGTCGGCGGACGGATCTTCCTGAGCTTCCCCGGCGCTGACGAGCCGGGGGTGAAGGTCGCCGAGGCGCTCCCGGACGGCCGGCGGGAGCCCTGGCCGGACGCGTCCTGGAACGCGGCCCACGGCGACGGGGCGTACGTCAACGTCAACGGTCTGCGGGCCGGGCCGGACGGGCGGCTGTGGATCATCGACGCGGGCGCGCCGGGACCCGGTCAGCCGCAGGTCCCCGGCGGCGCCCGGCTGATCGTCGCGGACGCGGCAACCGGGGAGGTGACCCGGATCTACGAACTCACCGCCGCGGTCGTCGAGACCAGCTACGTCGACGACGTCCGGTTCAACGGCGGCACCGGCTACCTGACCGACGCCGGGGCGCCAGGGTTGATCGTGCTCGACCTGGCGACCGGCGCGGCCCGCCGGGTGCTCGACGGACACCCGAGCACGGTGGGCCGGCGGCTGGTTGCCGACGGCGAGGTGCTGCACGGCCCGGACGGCGCCGAGGTCGTCCTGCACGCCGACCAACTGGAGGTGTCGCCGGACGGGCGGTACCTCTACTACCAGCCGGCCTCCGGCGGCCTGTCCCGGATCGAGACCCGCTGGCTGGACGACCCGACGGCCACCCCCGAGACGGTGGCCGCGCAGGTCGAGCCGTGGCTGGACACCCCGACGACCGGCGGCACCGCGATCGACGCGGCCGGCACGATCTACCTGAGTGACGTCGAACGGAGGCGGATCCTCGCTATCTCGCCGGACCGCGCGGTGACGACGTTGATCGCCGATCCGCGGCTGGTCTGGGTGGATGCCATGTGGGTCGACGCCGGGGGCGACCTCTGGCTGCCCGCGGCGCAGCTGCACCGGACGCCGGGCCTGGCCGGTGGCGCCCAGCGGGTGCAGTACCCGGCCTGGATCTACCGGCTGAGCATCGGTACCGGTCCGGCCCCCAACGACCACGCCTGATCGACGCCGTGGCCGTCGACTGCGGCGGCGACGTCGGTGGCGCCATCGGCGTCAGCGGCGGTCGACGACCTCCGCCCGGCGGGCGAGCCACTCCTGCCGGGTCAGCGCGTACTCGACCTCGCCGAGCTCGGTGCCCGGCAGCGGGTCGTCGAAGTCGAGGTGGAACGTGCGGACGTACCGCAGCCCGACCGAGGCCATGGTGGCTCGGGACGGGGTGTTGACCGTCATGGTCTCGGCGAAGATCCGGGTCAGGCCGAGATCCTCGAAGCCGTGCCGGACCAGCTCGCGGGCCCCCTCGCTGGCCAGGCCCCGGCGCCAGTACCGGCGCAGCAGCCGGTAGCCGAGTTCGGCCTGCCCCTCGACCGGGCCCTGGTCGGCGCCCTCCGGCGGTTCGAGGATCCACCAACCGACGAACGCCCCGTCGACGAGACCGGCCCAGAAACCCAGGCCGGGCACCTGCTGCGCGGCCGCGAGCCGCCGCCGGTGCAGGGCCTGCACCTCCGCACGGGTACGCGCCGGGCCGAGGTAGCGCATGACCTCCGGGTCGGCGTCGAGCTCCACCTCGTGGTCGAGGTGCTCGTCGGAGAGGGGGACGAGGTGGATTCGGCTGGTTCGCAGCGTGGCCTGGGGCATACGGCGGATTCTCGCCCGCGCCAGCGGGGCGGAGCAGCCGATTATTCGCCGGCCGGCGCGTCCGGTGGTACGGCTGACCCTCGGGACGTCAACGATGGAGCGACGAGCGAAGGGGGGCGTTGGGGCTGGCCCCGGCTCGCCGGGTGGTCCTGGTGGTACGACGGCCTGAGATAGGTTTCCGCGGTGACAGCACCCGAGATCACCGTCGCCACCCCGGAAGACCGTGCACAGGTCATCACCTCGCTGGTCGCCGCCTTCAGCAAGGATGCCGTCCTGCGGTACCTGTTTCCCGACGAGGCGACCTATCCGCGGTACGCCGCCGCTTTCTTCGGGCACCTCTTCGACAAGCGGGTGGGCAAGGGAACGATCTGGACGATCGAGCACGGCGCGTCGGTCGCGATCTGGGAACCCCCCGCCGCCGAGAACGAGTGGCCGGATGACGATCTCGCCGCCCACCTTCCCGCCGACGTGTTGACCCGCGTCCGCGGCTACGACGAGGCGGTTCACGCCGCACTGCCGGCCGCCCCCTTCTGGTACCTCGGGGTGTTGGGTACCCACCCTGACAACGCCGGCCGCCGGTGGGGCCACGCCGTCATGAAGATGGGACTGGACCGCGCCGCCGCAGACGGCCTGCCGGCGATCCTGGAGACCAGCAACCCCGACAACGTCGAGGTGTACCGCCGTGCCGGCTGGGACGTGGTGCACGCCTTCGCGGAGCCCGTGCCCACCTGGATCATGCGGCAGTCGACTCGCTGACGTCGTCGTATCGCGGACGCCAAGCCAGATTCGGACCCGGCGGTACGGAACGGCCCAGGTGCCGCGGTCACGCGGTCTACCTGGGCCTTCGTGGGTGGAGCGGGCGACGGGAATCGAACCCGCACCGTCAGTTTGGAAGACTGAAGCTCTGCCATTGAGCTACGCCCGCGTACGCCCCGACACACCCGGGACGCGCACAGCGTACCCAATGCCCTCGCTCCGCACGCAGTCGTGTCCCCCCGCGCGCCGCGCCGCCCGCCCGCCCGCCCGCCAGGATCCACGCACTCTCCGGGATGTCGGGGCCTGGGGAGGCGGGGGAGGCCACGACATCCCGGAAGTTGCGGCCTCCAACCGGCCGGCGCGAGCGACACGCGAGGCCGCGCCGAGCGGGTGTGAGCGGCGGGGGAAAGCGGGCGTTGTGTCGGGTTGGTGGTGCCCCGGGGCCCGGGCCGGGGTGCGACGGCATACACTTCTCGTCGCCACGGGGTGTGGCGCAGCTTGGTAGCGCACTCGCTTTGGGAGCGAGGGGCCGTGGGTTCAAATCCCGCCACCCCGACTGTCGTCCGCAGCCGGGTCGTCCGGGGCGCCGCCGATTTTTCCCGCGCGGTCCCCGGGCGCTGCCGGAGCGCCCGACCGGCTCGCCTACACTCGATGGGCTGAATCACGCCCAGACTCAACTGAGATCCGTCAAGGAGTACGCCTGTGAAGAGCACCGTCGAGACTCTGAGCCCGACGCGCGTTCGGCTCGCCATCGAGGTGCCGTTCGTCGAGCTCGAGCCGAGCCTCAAGAAGGCGTACCGGGAGATCGGCTCGCAGGTCCAGGTTCCCGGTTTCCGCCGGGGCAAGGTGCCGACCGCCGTCATCGACCAGCGGGTGGGCCGGGGCACCGTGCTCAACGAGGCCGTGCAGGACGCCATCCCGGAGAACATCCTGGCCGCCGTCCGCGAGCACGACCTGAAGACGCTCGGCCGCCCCGAGGTCGAGATCACCGAGTTCAACGACGGTGACTCCCTCAACTTCACCGCCGAGGTCGACGTCCGCCCGGAGATCACCCTGCCCGACCTGGCCACCGTCGAGGTGACCGTGGACGAGCTGCAGATCGACGAGAGTGAGATCGACGAGCAGGTGAAGAACCTGCGCGAGCGGTTCGCGACCCTGAAGACCGTCGAGCGCGCCGCCCAGGAGGGCGACTACGTCCAGATCGACCTGAACGCCACGGTCGACGGCGAGGACGTGCCGGGCGGCTCGGCGAGCAACATCTCGCACGAGGTCGGCAGCAAGCAGCTCCTGCCGGGTCTGGACGAGGCCGTGGTGGGCCTCGCGGCCGGCGACACCACCACCTTCACCACCCAGCTCGTCGGCGGCGACTTCGCCGGCCGGGACGCCGAGGTGGCGGTGACCGTGCGCACGGTCAAGGAGAAGGAGCTGCCGGAGCTCGACGACGACTTCGCCCAGATGGCGAGCGAGTTCGACACGATCGAGGAGCTCCGCAACGACCTGCGCGAGCGGGTCAGCCGGGGCAAGCAGGTCGAGCAGATCTACGCCGCCCGGGACAAGGCCCTGGAGCAGCTGGTCGCCGCCGCCGAGGTGCCGGCGCCGGAGGGGGTCGTCCGCGAGGAGGTCGACAGTCGCAAGCAGGCGATGATCGACCAGCTGGAGCGGATCGGCGCCACCCTGGAGGACTACCTCGCCTCGGAGGAGAAGACCGAGGAGCAGATCGACACCGAGCTGACCGAGGCGGCGACCGAGGGGGTCAAGGTCCAGCTGCTGCTGGACACCCTGGCCGACGCCGAGGACGTCCAGGTCTCCGACGACGAGTTCGGCCACGAGATCGTGCACCGGGCCCAGCGTGCCGGGATGGCCCCGCAGCAGTACTACGACCAGCTGGTGCGCTCGGGCGCGGCGGCCGCCGTCTTCGGCGACGTCCGGCGCGGCAAGGCTCTCGCTTCGGTGATGGAGCGGATCACGATCAAGGACAGCGCTGGCAACGAGGTCACCCTCGAGGCGCTGCGCGCGGCCAACGAGGCCGAGCACAACCACGAGCACTGATCGTCGGGTGAGGCCGTCGTCCGCCGGTTCCGGTGGGCGGCGGCCACAACCCTTTTTCGGTACGGCCCGAGGGTGGCTGCGCTGAGAGCGAACAGTGCCACGACCGGGACTCTGCTGCCCGGCCCAGCGGTTAGGGTCGGGTAGGACGGTACGGAGAGCGAAGGGCTGCCATGACCGACATGCACATCCCAGCGAAGCCGCTCCGGGCGATCGATGCCCGAGGTGGCGACAACATTGGCAACCTCGACGACTCGGTCTACAACCGGTTGCTCAAGGAGCGGATCATCTTCCTGGGCAGCGAGGTGACCGACCAGGTCGCCAACCGCATCTGCGCGCAGCTGCTGCTGCTCGCCGCGGAGGACCCGGACCGCGACATCAACCTCTGGATCAACTCGCCGGGTGGCTCGGTCTACTCCGGCATGGCGATCTACGACACCATGCAGTTCATCGACAACGACGTCTCGACGGTGGCGATGGGCATGGCCGCCTCGATGGGCCAGCTGCTGCTGTGCGCGGGCACCAAGGGCAAGCGCTACGCCCTGCCGCACGCGCGGATCATGATGCACCAGCCGTCGGGCGGCGTGGGCGGCACCGCCGCCGACATCGCGATCCAGGCGGAGCAGATGCTCTACACCAAGCGGATGTTCCAGGAGCGGGTCGCGCACCACACCGGTCAGGCTCCCGAGCAGATCGAGGCCGACTCGGACCGCGACCGTTGGTTCACCGCCCAGGAGGCCGTGGACTACGGCTTCATCGACAAGGTCATCACCGGAGCCACCCAGGTTCCGGAAGGTGCCGGGACCCTGAGCTGAGGAGCTGACGATGACCGACCTGAGTTTGCCGCCCCAGTTCGCGGCCGTGCACAACCGCTACGTGCTGCCGTCGTTCGTCGAGCGCACGTCGTACGGGGTCAAGGAGTCCAACCCGTACAACAAGCTCTTCGAGGACCGGATCATCTTCCTCGGCGTCCAGGTGGACGACGCGTCGGCCAACGACGTGATGGCCCAGCTGCTGACGCTCGAGGGCACCGACCCGGACCGCGACATCATCATGTACATCAACTCGCCGGGCGGTTCGTTCACCGCCATGACGGCGATCTACGACACCATGCAGTACGTCCGGCCGGACATCCAGACCGTCTGCCTCGGCCAGGCCGCCAGCGCGGCGGCGGTGCTGCTCGCGGCCGGCACGCCGGGTAAGCGGATGGCGCTGCCGAACTCGCGGATCATCATCCACCAGCCGGCCACCGAGGGCGGCTACGGGCAGGGCTCGGACATCGAGATCCAGGCCCGGGAGATCCTGCGGATGCGGACCCAGCTGGAGGAGATGCTCTCTCGGCACTGCAACCAGCCGGTCGACAAGGTTCGCAAGGACATCGACCGCGACAAGATCATGACGGCCGAGGAGTCCCGGGAGTACGGGCTGGTCGACACGATCCTGACCAGCCGCAAGAAGGGCCTGCTGGCCGCCAACGCGGCCAGCTGACCGGTACCGGGTCGGAGGTCGGCCGGGGCGTTGATCCCGGCCGACCTCTGACACACCCGTTTTGGGGGTCGGAGAAAGCTCCGCCAGCGGGTAACGTCGGGTCTGTACCGCTTCGCTGGGACGGCCCGGCGGGGTGAACGAGACGGGCGGGGCGTAGCCGCCGCAGGTCATGGCCGGGTCCCCGGCCGGTGAGTGCAGGGAGAACGTAGGTGGCACGGATCGGTGACGGCGGCGACCTACTCAAGTGCTCGTTCTGCGGCAAGTCGCAGAAGCAGGTCAAGAAGCTCATCGCGGGCCCCGGGGTCTACATCTGCGACGAGTGCATCGATCTCTGCAACGAGATCATCGAGGAAGAGCTGGCCGAGTCCGGCGAGGTGAAGTGGGAAGAGCTTCCCAAGCCGATGGAGATCTGCCAGTTCCTCGACAACTACGTCGTCGGGCAGGATCAGGCCAAGAAGGCGCTGGCCGTCGCGGTCTACAACCACTACAAGCGGATCCAGGCCGAGTCGGCCGGCGGGTCGGGCACCGGCGGCGACGCCGTCGAGCTGGCCAAGTCCAACATCCTCCTGCTCGGCCCCACCGGGTGCGGCAAGACCCACCTGGCGCAGACCCTGGCCCGGATGCTCAACGTCCCGTTCGCGATCGCCGACGCCACCGCGCTCACCGAGGCCGGCTACGTCGGTGAGGACGTCGAAAACATCCTCCTCAAGCTGATCCAGGCCGCCGACTACGACATCAAGCGCGCCGAGACCGGCATCATCTACATCGACGAGGTCGACAAGATCGCCCGCAAGTCGGAGAACCCGTCGATCACCCGGGACGTCTCCGGCGAGGGGGTGCAGCAGGCGCTGCTCAAGATGCTGGAAGGCACCGTGGCGAACGTGCCGCCGCAGGGCGGCCGGAAACACCCGCACCAGGAGTTCATCCAGATCGACACCACCAACGTGCTGTTCATCTGCGGTGGCGCCTTCGCCGGTCTGGACCAGATCATCGAGGCGCGCACGGGTCACGGCGGCACCGGCTTCGGCGCCCGGCTCCGGGCGGTCTCGGAGCGGTCGACCGACGACATCTTCAGCCAGGTGATGCCGGAGGACATGCTCAAGTTCGGGCTGATCCCCGAGTTCATCGGCCGGCTCCCGGTGATCACGAACGTCCGCAGCCTGGACCGTGAGGCGCTGGTCCGGATCCTCACCGAGCCGCGCAACGCGCTGGTCCGGCAATACCAGCGCCTCTTCGAGCTGGATGGCGTCGAGCTGGAGTTCGAAGAGCCGGCGTTGGAGGCGATCGCCGACCAGGCGATGCTGCGCGGCACCGGCGCCCGCGGGCTCCGCGCGATCATGGAGGAGGTGCTGCTCTCCGTGATGTACGAGGTGCCGAGCAACCCCGACGCCGCCCGGGTGCTGATCACCCGTGAGGTCGTTCTCGAGAACGTCAACCCGACGATCGTGCCCCGCGAGTTCACCGGCCGGCGTGCCCGCCGCGACCGCGAGGAGAAGTCGGCCTGACCGCCGTGCAGCAGGCCCGGCCGCGGCCGGCTGCTGGCGGCGTCCACCCGGCCACGCGCCGGCGGTCCACGGCCAACGCTGTCCCGGCGCCGCGCGCCCCCGTAGGCTGAATTCCATGCGTGTCGCCGTCTGCCAGCTCAACGCCCGGGACGACCGCAAGGCGAACCTCGCCGCCGCGGAGTCGTTGCTGGAGCGCGCCGCCGCCGGCGGCGCGGACCTCGCGATCCTGCCCGAGTACGTCGACTACCTGGGCCCCGCGCCCGGGTCGCCCGCGCCGGAGCCGGTCGACGGTGAGGTAGGCCAGTTCTTCGCCGCCGTGGCCCGCCGGCTGGGGATCTGGGTGGTCGCTGGGTCGTTCCACGAGGCCGGACCGGATCCGGAGCACACCTGGAACACCTCGCTGGTCTTCGACCGCGCCGGCGCGCTGGCCGCGAGCTATCGCAAGATCCACCTGTACGACGTGGAGATCCCCGGTCGGGTGTCCTATCGGGAGTCGGCGACGGTGGCCCCGGGGGACCAGCCGGTGACGATCACCGTGGAGGGCGTCCGGGTCGGCCTGTCGATCTGTTACGACCTGCGCTTTCCCGAGCTCTACCGCCGGCTCGCCACCGAGGGTGGAGCCCAGGTGCTGGTGGTGCCGGCCGCCTTCATGCTGCACACCGGCCGGGACCACTGGGAGGTGCTGCTCCGCGCCCGGGCGATCGAGAACCAGTGCTACGTGCTGGCGGCCGGCCAGATCGGCGACCACGACCCGGGGCGGACCTGCTTCGGTCGCAGTATGGTGGTCGACCCCTGGGGGACGGTGCTCGCCCAGGTACCCGACGAGCCCGGTGTCGCCTTCGCGGACCTGAATCTCGACCGGCTCGCCACCATCCGCGCCGAGCTGCCGAGCCTGGCCAACCGGCGGTTCTGACTCGTCTGCCCGCCGACACCGGCCGGATCAGCGCCGGACTGGTTGTCGCGTCAGCGCCGAGCCGGCGCGGGTAACCGGCGGGCCGGCATGGGGTAAGCGGGCGCGCGGGTGCTGCGTCAGCGGCGGGCCGGCATTGGGTCAACCCTGCAGCAGGACGCCCACCAGGGCGAAGCCGGCGATCGCCGCGGCGGTGACCAGTAGCGCGGTGGTCATCCGGGACCGGCCGCGTCGGGCCAACCGGCCCACCGACAGGACGAGGACGACGAGCACGAAGGCGCCGATGACCAGCTGCCAGAACGGCAGGAGGAGCCCGAGCAGCGCTTCCTCGGCGAGAAGGATCGCCGGCGGCCGGGATACGTCATCCATGCCAGACACTCTGGCACGCCCAGGCGATCCGCGCGGCGCTGTCGGCCGGCGTATCCACATCGGGCGATCGGGTCGGGCCGGTCGTCGGGTGCCGGGACCGGCGGAGGGGCCACAGTGACCGCCGTTGATTTGCCTTCTCCGGGCTGTCCGCGTAACTTTCTCTCTGCACGGGGGAGGCCGGACAAACTGGCCGAGAACGGGCGCCGGGCTCGCGGCGGAAACGCCAGCGGGGCTGAGATCGGGCGGTGCGGAACACTCCGGGAAACACGGGGTTGCGAACGCGAAACCGACCGGGTAGAGTTCTGAAGCCGGCAGGAGCCGGGCGGATAGCCGCGAAGCGGCGATCGGCCGGTCTGCGGTTTCCCACGACAGCAACGACCGCCGAACTTCGGCGTGCGTCGACGTGGGTCCGGATCTCACTTCGTTGATCACCTCGGAAACGAGATTGACAACGCGAGGCGGTCCGAGTAGGTTAGAGAGGTTGCCCCGAGGGGCGCTCCGCGAAGCGGGGTTGCTGTTCGGTGTGTGGTTGTTCTTTGAGAACTCAACAGGGTGCTTGATAAGCCAGTGCCAATTATGATTTATACCCCGGACTGGTCGAGCCTTTTGGTTTGGCTGGTTGGGATTCCTTTGGCAACACTTTTGTTGTCAGGATGCTGTTCGACAAGTTTTTGTTGGAGAGTTTGATCCTGGCTCAGGACGAACGCTGGCGGCGTGCTTAACACATGCAAGTCGA